>NZ_DATFAF010000010.1:0-91646 GCF_035254865.1 Noviherbaspirillum sp. | reverse complement strand
ATCCCACCAAATACATGTTTTTGGGAATCCAAGGACATTAAAAAACCCGCATCTCTCAAAGCGAGAATGCGGGTTTTTCATTTTTCCAGGCCCAGTCAAGTTCGTTGACATCCGGTATTTTAGGGGGCGGCTTGGGGGCATGCCCCTAAAACAAGCATGCCATTATCACAAGCTTGGCAGAAGGTGCCTCTTCCGGAGATTTACATGGGGCCATCCGCCGACCCGCCAAGTCAATCAAAGCACAAGGACATGTCCTTTGCGGGGATCGATGCGGCCGGCATGCATTTCAGCGATAAGGGCTTGCGCGCCTGCGTAGCCGCGGGTCTCGGTGACTTCCATCCAGGGATTTTGCCGATCGCTGACGCGTCGGACGAAATCGAGCTGGGCCTCGTTGAAGCGCTGGTTGACGACATCATGCCCCCAATCCTCGTTACGCTTGCGAATCTGCACTGGCGCAAAGTAGAGTCGCGGCTTCGGGCCGGGCAAGGCGGTGTCGCGCAAAAAATTCGTATTCTGTGCGGAGCCGGCAAAGCAGTCGTAAGTCAGCGCGTCGCCGAAATGGTGATGTATCGTCGCGCGCAAGGCTTCATTGCCAGAGAAATCCATGTACAGGGTCGGCGTGTTCTTGCTCATCGTGGTCACCTCCTCGTAGACCGCGCTGCGGTGGTAGCACCCTAGGCTGTCCACAAACGCCCGGTTGCCGCGCGAAGTCAGTCCGATCAATTCGACATCGTATTTCTCATGCAGGCAAAACGCGGTGCCATATGCAGTCTTGCTCGACGCACTGGAAATGAGAATCTGCCGGGCCCCAAAGAACTTGTTGTCCTGCAGAAAATCGGCGCCCATGAACGAGGTGATGAACAAGGGACGCACAATCATCTGGTAATTCTCGTTTTCTCGCACATAGGCGGGATCGTTACTGCAACGCGTGTATTGGTTATAGGCCGAAACCAGAGCCTGGCGATGTTTCGAAACGTCATAGAATCCGCGCTTGCTAACTCGATCGGCCTGCATCTTGATATGGCTGGCAATCGGGAAATAGCCGTAAAAGCGCTCTCCAACCTCTACACCCTCCGCTTCCGACAGGACCACCTCGGCAAATCCCCAGACCGGCATATGTCCCCAGCCCTCGCAATGAGTCGGAAAGAATTCCCAATATTGCATCGCGTCGCCGAACGCCGCGTAGGTGATATTGTTGGTCGTGATCGCGACGCGGTCGATCTTGAGCAGCACCTCCCCGTCCAGTAACGGCAGGAGAATCCGGGTCGAATCCACCCGGCTTTCGTTCAGGGCGTCCTTGCGGGTCAGCAGTCGTGTTACAGTCATTGCATCCGACATTTCGTTCTCCTTTTTCAGTTACAGGTCGATGTCTCCAATGTATCCGCGCCGCCCTTCCTCCGGGTTCGGAAACCAGAATGCCGGGCGAAAGACTCGGGTGAAGCCCCTGAAGCGACCATTACAGGCACGGGCAAAGTTCACCGTGCAGGCGATTTATGACGCCTTTGTTCGGATTTGGTGCAAGCACGGATGGGAAGGCGTCACGACGCGCGCAGTCGCTCTTGAAACCGGTGTATCAGTGGGGACCTTGTACGAATATTTTCCGAACAAGCA
This sequence comes from Noviherbaspirillum sp., assembly GCF_035254865.1. Lineage (GTDB taxonomy): Bacteria > Pseudomonadota > Gammaproteobacteria > Burkholderiales > Burkholderiaceae_D > Noviherbaspirillum. The sequence continues at coordinate 90,035 of NZ_DATFAF010000010.1, read as the reverse complement.
TGCGCTGCTCTCGGGTTATGTGCGTCACTGCATCGATGTATTGCTGGAGGAAATCGACAGACAAGTCATCGCGCCTCCCACAGCATCCTGGGAGCAGCGCATACAACAGCTGGTACGGCTCACCTGCGGCATCGACGTCGCCGAATTGCCTTATTTCGATTCCGAAATGCTCGCTCTTGAAAACCAGATTGCCGAGCAAAAGCATCATCGCCGCGTATATGACGAACTTTCCGCAAAGTGGATTGCGGCAATCGATGCGTGCACCGATCTTCCGCGGCGCACCAGTGCCGATACCGTGAGGGCGCTGTACCTGTCCATATGGGGAGGAAGACGCTATCTCCTGCTCATCGACCAGCAGGGCGTGGCCGCCGCACAATGGGCTCTCGAGATGGAGCGTCTTTGCCGAGCCGCGTTACTGCAGCCGAACGATATGATTCAGGTTGAACATCAAGAGAAACGCAAGACGCCTTAACGAGGGCAATCGAAATGGTAGACGCCGAGTTCGGTTCCGTTCTCTTTTAACTCGAGCTCGACGCTGCATTCCGCATTGGCCTGCACGCCCAGTGCCACGCGCCCCAGGGATGTAGGCGCCTTCGCCGTGGCCTTGACCAGCCCCTGTTGACTGATACGGGATGTTCCGCCGCTGCCTCGCTGAATCACGTCAAGACGGAAATTGATCTGCCTGTCGGTCACACTCTTCACATAGGGAACCAGAAGGGTCTGCCCCATGTTGGCCTGTGTATCGAGCCAAACCTGCAAGTTTGCGTCAGCAGCCATCACGGCCTCCTTGAACTCAATGATATTGAAAGGCGAGCGAAAGTTCGCCCGCCTTTCTCTTTTCCTGCGTTAGAAAAGATTAGTGCTGCCAGACAGCCGCATGATTGGTATTGCCTGATTGGCTGATCGAAGCCACAAAGCCGTTGCCAGTCTGCAGAATTGCCGCGGTGTTACGAGCAGCGAAGCTTGTGCCGTCACCGTTCTGGACGATAGTAGCCAGGCTGCCATTGCCAGCCTGGGCAATGTTCGCATAGCTCCAGTCACCGGTCTGCGTGATGTTGCCTGTCAGGGCATTACCGCCGGATTGGCCGATCAGCGCTTCGTTGTTGTTCCCGCCCTGGCTGATTTGGGCCAGGGAGTTGGACGCGCTGTTCTGCGTAATCGATGCCGCATTCAAGATGCCATCCTGGCTCACGCTTGCGACATCGTTATAGCCGTTCGTTTGCGACACGTTAGCAGTGTTGTTGTCACCGTTTTGCGTCACAGATGCCTGGTACAGGCCTTGAACAGAGCCGCCACCCGGGTATACCGTACCGCCGCTTTGCTGGACAGTCGCAGCATTATTGTTGCCGGACTGGTTGATCGTTGCCGTGCTGGAGTCAGCAAGACCGCCCTGCGTGAGATTCGCGCTGTTGAACGAGCCCGCTTGCGTTACGTAGGCATTGCTGTACCACGTATCCGTTTGCAGCACGTTTGCCGTATTGCTGTGGCCGGATTGGGTGACCGTCGCGCTGCCGTCATGCGAACCACCGGTTTGCGTGACGGTAGCATTGTTTTCATTGCCAGACTGAGTCACGGTGGCGACCTGGTTGTGCGTGCCGATTTGATTGATCGTCGCGATGTCGTGGTAGCCATTGGATTGAGCAACGGTTGCTGTGTTGTTGTAACCACCCGACTGCGTGATCGTGGCCTGATAGTCACCCTGGATAGAGCCGCCGCCCGCGGATACCGTGCCGCCGGACTGATCGATCGTGGCATTTTGGCTATTACCGGATTGGAAGACGGTCGCCGTGCTGGCATCAGCCAGAGGACCCTGCGTCACACTGGCGGTGTTCTGGGAATCGACTTGAGTCACCGACGCATGGCTGAACCAGGTGTTGGTTTGTACAACGTTCGCGGTATGCCCCTCGCCGGACTGCGCCACGGTCGCGCTGCCTTCTTTCGATCCGACGTTTTGCGTAATGGTTGCGCTTTGGTTGTTGCCGGACTGGTTGATCGTGGCGGCTTGATTCCATACCCAGTCCTGCGTGATGGAAGCGGCGTTACCGGTGGTCAGGCCATCCGTCTGGTTGATTGTCGCGCTGCCGTTGGTCGAATTGGTGGTGCTCACCGATGCGGTCTGATTCGCGCCGCTTTGCGTCACGGAGGCGTTGTTGCCGTTGCCGGACTGGATAACCAGAGAGCTCTGTGTGGCGCCGGTTTGCGACGTCGTTGCCAGGTTATTGTTGCCGGACTGGCTGGAAGCCGCATTGCTGTTTGTGGCTGTGTCTTGAGTGATGCTCGCCGTATTCGCGTTGCCGCTTTGCTCGACGACCGCATTCACTGCGTTGCTGTTCGTTTGCAGGATGCCGGTTGCGACCGCCGGATCGCTCGGCGTAGCGCCGGGAACGCCGGCGATATTGCCGTTGCCGGTTTGCGTGATCGATGCGAATGCGCCCGCAGAGGCGTTTTGCTCGATGTAGGCCTCATTGCCCGTGCCGGTCGACGAGATGACCGCTTGTCCGAATGCCGGTGAAGCTGCATAGGCCATACCGATGGCCAATGCCAATGCTGTCAGTCTTGTTTTCAATTACTTTCTCCTCTAAAGAAAAGGGCGGAAAAACTGGTGCGATCCAGTGCCCTTAATACTGGATCACTCTTGCTGCAAGACCGTTGCCGCGCTGCTGGATAGCGAGATTGGGACTGAGTGCACCTTGCTGGACATTCACGAGATTGGAATTTCCGAGCTGCTCGACGGAGGCGTGATTTCCATCGCCGCCTTGTGACACGACGGCCTGATTCGCGCGGCCGGCCTGCGTCAGTTCAAATTCGTTGCCGCTGCCGGATTGCGTAAGGACGAACTGATTCCCGTACCCAAGCTGCACGGTGTTCGCCTCGTTGGCGATCCCGGTTTGACTAATCTGGCCGGAATGCGAAGCTCCCTGCTGCCTGATGGCCGCTTCATTCTGCTCTCCAGTCTGCGCGATCCGCGCTTGCATGCCGTTGGCACCGGCTACAGCAAGTTCCGAGACGCCCAGTTCCGATCCCGGGGCGAGATCCCCCGCGATTGCGCCGGTGTGCGCGCACATCAGCAAGAACGCCGCAGCGAAAATAGACGACCGGATCGTCGCCACACCTTGTGTTGTCATGATTTGCCCTCCCTGTCCGTAGCGCTCTGTTCGTGTCCCGCGTCTTCAATCTGATTCAGGTAGTCGTTGTTTTGCTTGAGATAAGCCTGCAGGACTGGCGAGTTCCAATCCTTCTCATCTTTCAGCGCCCACACCTTGTCTTTCAGGCCTTGCACAGTAAGGTGCACGACAGCGGCCTCGATCGCCTCTCTTACGCACAGTTGGGAAGGCTCATTGCGGGTGTATCCGGCCTCGAGCTCAAGCAATTCCTTGAAATTCACGAACCGGAATACACCGGTGGAGAGCTCGTAGGAATAGATCGTCTTGGTTGTGGAAATGCTGTTGAGAATCTGTCCGGTCCGAATGTCGACGGCCCGCAGATTGACCGTGACCTGGTCAACCCGGTACTGTGTCTTTCCCCCCACGCCGAGATAGCGTGCGCCGGCACCTCCGGTACGAACGTTGGTTTCGTATGCAACGATTCCGCCTTCGATCAGAACAGTGGCCGGCATGAGAGGAGGCAGGTGCACCGCCGGACTGCCCTTGTCCTGCGGGGTTTCCAAGGCACGAACGATCTTGCGCTCGGTGAGCAGGTTCTGCAGGTTCTCCCGCTCCACCGGCGTGAACCAGCCGGAGTCCTTCAATGCCTTCACCAGCAGCGATGCCGCGCCCTGCGTGACCGCGGTCGAAAACGAGCTGTCAGGCGAAGGCTTGTATTGCCCGGTCTGATCGCGGAAGCCATACACCGCGGCGACGACCTTGCCTTTCGGCTCGGGCAGCCGCGACAAGTCACGCGTGATTTTGGTTGCCGGCGCCAGTTGGGCGTTGGCTACCGGATTGGAAGGAGGCTGCATCGTGGTGCAACCGGAAAAAAACGCCGTCATCAGCAGCGCCACCAGCCAGAATTTGCTGCTTCGCTTCGCAGGTAGGGCCGTCATTGCTGCCCCACTTGGAAGGATGTCGTTGCTCCGGTGACCCGATCGGTCGTCGTGACCTGCAACAGCCCACCGCCGAGATCGGAAATTTCAATCGAGAAATTTCCGGTGTTAATCGTTCCCGGAACGAGTTGGCCGTTGGGGCCGATAATGTTCGAGGTTGCCGCGGATGCCAGGCGGCTTAGGACGGAACGCTCGAGAATATCGTTGAATTGTTGCAGCGAGTTTTGCTGCGTGCTCTTCGGCGGCGGAGGGGCGTCCGGGTCTTTCGTCTTGTTCTGCGCCTGTGCCGCGTTAAGCAGCACAGAGCCGTTGAGTGGACTGCCCCCGAAACTCGGATTGACCGGTGTATAGACCAATTCACCTGCCTGCGCACAACCAAGTGTCAACAAGATTGACGCAAGCAATATGGAATGCGTCGCCAACGGCAACGCGATTTTCTTACCCTTCATGTCTCCCTCGCTTCTTTATATTTCATCGGCGCCGAGATCCGCGTCGCGGAATAACAGACGCTCGACATCGATGTCAGTCACTTGCTGATATGCAATTTCCACGGCTTGATCGCTCAAGGCTCGAATGCCGGCGCGCCCGGTCGGAAGCTGGGCCTGAAATATCCGGCGCTGCGCGTATTCGATCCAAATCCGGGTTCCCCACCGTGCCGAGGGCCGTTCGTGGATGGAAATCGCATAACGCTCGCTGAGCGCCCGGTCGCGCCATCCCGCGACGAATTGCTGGTAAAAGTCCTGGCCGGCAACGGTAACCGTCTGGTTCACGACCACACCGCCATACATTTCCTGCAATGCGCGCCTCTCGGCCTGCGTGTCGCTACTGGGCAGCGCCTGCGGTTCTGCCGCGACTTGAGCGACGCTCAGAAATGAGAGTGACACCAGCAGGAGTCGATGCAACAGCTTCATCAAATTGCTCCGTCGGGGGGTATGGTGCGGCGGCGTGGTAGGTTGCAATAAATTGCAAAATAAACAATAAAAGTAGCAGCAAAGATAGTTTTGTTTTTGATAATTGTCAATTGATTAACCGTTTGTGCGAACTTTTTCTCGCTACGAGATGTCGTGGATGCGTATCAAGCGGCTTGCCTGGAGGAAAGTTTTCGTCTACCCAGTTCCGCGCCTTCGCCGAAAGCCTGGTGGGTGCCGGTGCTATAATGGCCGCCCCGTCTGCAACAAAACAGGGTGTGAGATGCGGCATCGACGCTTGCTCATGTTATTTTTATCTGCTGTCATGGCTCTCCCGGCGCTCGCGTTTGACCGACCGTTCCCGACCAATACCAAGCGCGGCACGATGAGCCCCGCCCCCTATCCTCAAATCGAAATCGAGGGTAAAGCACGGCGGCTGTCCCCCGGCGCGCGAATCTGGAACGAGGACAACCTGATCCAGATGCCCGCATCGCTTCGTGGCAGCAACTTTGTTGTCAATTACACCGAGAATGACCAGGGCGAAATCGATCGTGTCTGGATCCTGACTGCTGACGAAGCGCGTCAGCCGCTCGCCAAACAAACGAATAGCCCGCCCCGATAATTCATGCCGAAAAAAGTATTTATCAAAACCTTCGGCTGCCAGATGAACGAGTACGACTCGGAAAAAATGGCAGACGTGCTGAATGCCGCCGAAGGCGTCGTCAAAGCCGATACGCCGGAAGAGGCTGACGTGATCCTGTTGAACACGTGCTCCGTGCGCGAAAAAGCGCAGGAGAAGGTGTTTTCCGATCTCGGTCGCCTGCGCGAACTGAAGCTGACCAAGCCTGGGCTGGTGATCGGCGTCGGCGGTTGCGTGGCTTCTCAGGAAGGCGAAGCCATCATCAAGCGCGCGCCTTATGTGGACGTGGTATTCGGCCCGCAGACATTGCATCGTCTGCCGGAATTGATTCATCAGCGCAAGGCCACCGGCCATGCACAGGTTGATATCAGTTTTCCGGAAATCGAAAAATTCGACCATCTGCCACCCGCGAAAGTCGACGGCGCAACCGCATTTGTTTCGATCATGGAAGGCTGCAGCAAGTACTGCAGCTATTGCGTAGTGCCGTATACCCGCGGCGAGGAAGTCTCGCGGCGCTTCGACGACGTGCTGGCGGAAGTGGCCGGCCTGGCGGAACAAGGCGTGAAGGAAATCACGCTGCTTGGCCAGAACGTCAATGCCTATCGTGGCGCAATGGCAGATGGAGAAATTGCGGATTTCGCACTGCTGATCGAGTATGTCGCCGAGATTCCGGGCATCGAACGCATTCGATTCGTCACAAGCCATCCCAAGGAGTTTACGCAACGCCTGATCGACACTTACGCCAAGGTGCCGAAACTGGTCAACCATCTGTACCTGCCGGTGCAGCATGGCTCGGATCGCATTCTGATGGCGATGAAACGCGGCTACACTGTCTTGGAGTACAAATCCGTGATTCGTCGCCTGCGTGAAATCCGTCCGAACATTTCTGTCACGAGCGATTTCATCATCGGATTTCCAGGCGAAACGGAAGCGGATTTCGAATCGTTGATGAAGCTGGTGAACGATATCGGTTACGACCACAGCTTCAGTTTCATATTCAGCCCGCGCCCGGGTACGCCGGCGGCAAACCTGCCGGACGACACGCCGCATGAAGTGAAGCTCAAGCGCCTGCAACGTCTGCAGGAAGTCATCGAAGCCAACACGCTGGCAATCAGCCAGCAGATGGTCGGCAGCGTGCAGCGCATCCTGGTGGAAGGTCCTGCAAAGAAGAACCCGCAAGAACTGCAGGGACGCACGGAAAACAATCGCGTCGTCAATTTCGACGGCGGGCCGAATGCGAAACGCCTTGTCGGCCAGTTGCTCGACGTGAGCATCGTGCACGCCTATCCGCACTCCCTGCGTGGAGAACTTGTCATCAAACAGTGAATCTGAAGAGAGTCGACTCAACTTTTGAAAACCAAAATTCCTGCCCAGCCACAACATTTCATTCCGGAACCGCTGGATAACAAGCGGCTTGCACACTTGTGCGGACCGATGGATGAAAATCTTCGCCAGATTTCTGCGGCACTTGACGTCACCATCTTTCGCCGTGGTGAAAAATTCATCATCAGCGGCAGCAACGGGCCACGCGCGGTCGAGCTGCTGGAAAATTTTTATCAAATTGCCGACAAGGCGATTTCAGTTGAAGACGTTCAACTGGCGCTGGTTGAACAACGCGCGGTAAGCCAGGAAAGCGACGTCGAAACGTCCGAAGAAGAGCTCGAGGAAGTCGGTCCTGCATTGAAGACCCGCAAGCATGATTTGCGGGGTCGCACGCCGCATCAGAATCAGTACCTCAAATCCATCCTTGAACACGATGTCACCTTTGGTGTCGGCCCTGCCGGTACGGGCAAGACCTATCTTGCCGTGGCATGCGCAGTCGACGCGCTGGAGCGCGATGCAGTCAAGCGTATTGTCCTGACACGGCCGGCGGTGGAAGCCGGCGAACGGCTTGGCTTTCTGCCGGGCGACCTGACCCAGAAAGTCGATCCCTACCTGCGCCCCCTGTATGACGCGCTGTACGATTTGCTTGGCTTCGATCGGACTCAGAAGATGTTCGAGAAGCAAGTGATTGAAATCGCGCCGCTGGCCTACATGCGCGGCCGCACCTTGAACCATGCGTTCATCATTCTCGACGAAGCGCAGAATACGACGCCGGAGCAGATGAAGATGTTTTTGACCCGCATAGGTTTCGGCAGCAAGGCCGTCGTGACCGGCGACGTGACGCAGATCGACCTGCAGCGCACGCAGAAGAGCGGCCTGGTCGATGCTGTTCAGATTCTCAAGAACGTACGCGGCATTGCCTTCACTCACTTTACAAGCGCCGATGTCGTGCGTCATCCCCTGGTTGCGCGCATCGTTGACGCCTACGAGGCCGCCGCTTCCCCCAAAAGCGCATCCCCCAGAAATGCCGCCCAAAAATAAACTCTCCTTGTCCGTCCAGTATCCGGATCCACGTCTGAAAGAAATCGTTCCACGCAACAAGTTGCGGCAATGGGTGCAGGCCGCATTGTTTGCGCCTGCGGAACTGACGATCCGTTTTGTGGATGCCGAAGAAGGCAGAGTACTCAATCGCGATTATCGGGAAAAGGATTACGCCACCAATGTGCTCACCTTTGCCTACACGGAAGATGAAGACAGCGAGGTAACGCAGGCCGACATCATTCTGTGCACCGATGTATTGCAGCGCGAAGCCGCGGAACAAAGGAAATCGGTGGAAGCGCACACCGCGCATCTCGTGGTGCATGGCGTGCTGCATGCGCAAGGATATGATCACGAAACAGAAGAAGAAGCGGCGGAAATGGAGCAGCTTGAGATTGAAATTCTGGCAAGCCTTGGCGAAGCCAATCCCTACAATTGATATTGGATCTTGAACAAGATGCGCGTCGGGCTTTTTTGAGTTTCGACGCGCATTTGTTGTATGCTATACCCAACTCCAACGACGGCTTCCCGCCATATGCAAGATCACCCTAGTGGTGCCAACAAGTTCATTGACACCAAACCGCACCGGTCATTGTTTGAACGCCTGACCGCACTCATTTCCCCCGAACCTGAAAATCGCGCCGAGCTTCTCGAGATTCTGCACGAGGCGCATGAACGCAACCTGATCGATGCCGACGCACTGTCGATGATCGAAGGCGTGTTCCAGGTATCCGACTTGTCCGCGCGCGACATCATGGTGCCGCGTCCGCAAATGGACGTCATCGATATCACCAAGCCCATCGAGGAATGGCTGCCATCGGTGCTGGAGACCGCGCACTCGCGCTTTCCGGCGATCGACGGTGATCGCGACAAGGTGGTGGGCATTTTGCTAGCGAAGGATCTGCTGCGCTACTATGCGGAAGAATCCTTCGAGGTGCGCGACATGCTGCGCCCTGCGGTGTTCATTCCGGAATCCAAGCAACTGAATGTGCTGCTGCGCGACTTTCGTGCCAATCGCAACCACATGGCCATCGTGGTCGATGAATACGGCGGCGTTGCCGGCCTGATCACGATCGAGGACGTGCTGGAGCAAATCGTCGGCGATATCGAAGACGAGTACGATTTCGACGAGGAAGAGGACAACATCCTTCCAGTCCGCGACGGTGCACGCGGACTGCGCTGGCGCATCAAGGCGCTGACCGAAATCGGGCAGTTCAATGAATCGCTCGGCGCGCATTTTTCGGATGAGGATGTCGACACGATAGGCGGACTGGTTGCCAATCATCTCGGCCGCGTGCCGCGCAAAGGTGATGTGTTCGATATCGACGGCTTGCGCTTCGAAGTGCTGCGCGCCGATGCGCGGCAGGTGCATGTGCTGCTCGTGGAAAAAATTCCGGAGCAGGAAGCGGAAGCTGCTTCCTGACGTGGGGCGGTGCGCGTGCCGATTGATTCGGCGCGCCGATTGGCCGGCCCGCCAACGTCTGACCAATCAATAACAATACAAAAGCATTCGCTCCCGACCGCGTGAACAAGCCCTTCTCCTTCGTCCCTTCTTCGCCGCTGATCTTCGTCCTTGCCCTGATTGCCGGCGCCGTCAACGTACTGGCTTTCGCGCCGTTCGGCATCTGGCCGCTGCAGATCGCAACGTTGGCGCTGGCATTTCGGCTGGCGGCACGCGCCGGCTCATTCAGACAAGGCCAGCTGATCGGTTGGGCCTACAGTTTCGGCTGGCTGGCGGCAGGTTTCCATTGGCTCTACATCAGCATGCACCGCTATGGCGGCTTGCCCGCATGGATGGCCGTCCTCGCGGTGGCCCTGCTTGCCTTCGCATTGAGCTTGTTCGCCGCGCTCGCAATGGGTGGCGGCACGCGCCTCAAACAACGCTGGTCCCTGCCGGATTGGGTGGCGTTGTTGTTTGTCTTCCCTTCGCTCTGGACCTTGGCCGAGTGGATGCGCGGCTGGATCTTCACCGGATTCCCCTGGATCAGTTCCGGCTATGCGCACACAAGCAGTCCGCTGGCCGGTTTCGCGCCCATCGTCGGGGTCTATGGCCTGGCCTGGATTTCCGGTCTGCTTGCAGGGTGTATCGCATTGCTGCCCGAGAAAAAGCTCCCGCTCGGCCTGGCCGCGATGCTGCTTGCCGCCGGCTTCGGATTGAAATCGGTGGATTGGACCTCCGCACACGGGCACCCGATTTCCGTGCGCCTGTTGCAAGGTAACGTACCGCAGGAAATGAAGTTCGCGCCCGAGCAGATCGAGGCCACGCTTTCCATGTATTACGACATGATTTCAGCGCAACCCGCGGATCTGATCGCTACACCCGAAACGGCCATCCCTCTGCTGTCGAGTCAACTGCCGCCGGACTACCTTGATTTGCTGTCGACATTTGTCGACAAGTCGAAAAGCCATGTCGCGCTCGGCATTCCGGTCAGCGATGGGCCGGGACAATATGCCAACAGCATGATCGGACTTTCGCCACAAGCGGCCACGCCGGCATATCGCTATGACAAGCATCATCTGGTGCCTTTCGGTGAATTCATTCCGCTCGGTGCGCGCTGGTTCGTGGAGATGATGCACATTCCGCTTGGCGATTTCACCCGCGGCAAACTGCTGCAAGCGCCCTATGCGGTCGGCGACCAATGGGTATTGCCGAACATCTGTTATGAAGATTTGTTTGGCGAGGAAATCGCAGCGCAGGTCGCCGCGGGCGGAACGGCCGCCATGCCGCAGGCAAGCATCCTGCTGAACCTGTCGAATATCGCCTGGTTCGGCGACTCGATCGCCTTGCCCCAGCATCTGCAGATATCGCAGATGCGCGCGCTGGAAACCGGCCGCCCGATGCTGCGCGCAACGAATACCGGCGCGACGGCGGTCATCAATCAGAAGGGTGAAGTCCTCGCCCGCCTCCCGCCTTTCGAGCGCGGCGTATTGTCGGCCAGCGTGCAGGGCTACCAGGGACTGACGCCATATATCCGGTTCGGCAATATCATCCCCGTCGCGGCTGCGGTTTTGCTGCTCGCCGCAGCCCGTTTATTGGGGCGCGCCAAGCGCAACAATGCGCATAAGCCCCCTAAAAACCGCTAAAATCTAGGGTTTTAGCGAGTTTCCACCATTCACCTCATCCTGGGCAGTTGCGCAGGAGGGCAACCATACGATGCTAACATTTCAACAAGTCATTCTGAAGCTGCAGGAGTACTGGGACGCGCAGGGCTGCGCCCTGCTCCAGCCTTACGACATGGAAGTCGGTGCGGGCACCTCGCATACCGCAACCTTCCTGCGCGCCATCGGGCCGGAGCCGTGGCGTGCCGCCTATGTGCAACCCTCGCGCCGCCCGAAAGACGGTCGCTATGGCGAAAACCCGAACCGCATGCAGCACTACTATCAATACCAGGTGGTGTTGAAACCGGCGCCGGAAAACATTCTCGACTTGTATCTCGGTTCGCTCGAAGCATTGGGACTGAACCTGAAGCAGAACGATGTGCGCTTCGTGGAAGACGACTGGGAAAACCCGACGCTGGGCGCGTGGGGCCTGGGCTGGGAGGTCTGGCTCAACGGCATGGAAGTCACGCAGTTCACCTATTTCCAGCAGGTCGGCGGCCTCGACTGCAAACCGGTGCTGGGCGAAATCACCTACGGCATCGAGCGCCTCGCGATGTATCTGCAGGGCGTGGAAAACGTCTACGACCTGATCTGGACCGAATGGGAAGAGCATGGCGTGACCAAACGCCTGACCTACGGCGACGTGTTCCATCAGAATGAAGTCGAGCAATCGACCTTCAACTTCGAGCATTCGAACACCGAATTCCTGTTCTCGCTGTTCTCCAATTACGAATCCGAAGCCAAGCGCCTGCTGGAAGTGCCGCTGGCCTTGCCGGCCTACGAGATGATCTTGAAAGCCGCGCATACCTTCAATTTGCTCGACGCGCGTGGCGCGATCTCGGTTACCGAGCGCGCAGCGTACATTGGACGTATCCGCAACCTGTCGCGTGCGGTTGCGCAAGCGTATTACGATTCCCGCGAGAAGCTGGGCTTCCCGATGTGCGGGGACGGTCGCAAGGCAGCTTGAGCTGCCGGCAATTTATCGAACAACGATAACTTCGACCGGGTTCCTCCTCTTCAACGAGGCGCTTGGGCGAAGGCTGGGTTTTCTGATTGATCAACCCAAACCCATGTCACCCTTCCCTTGTGCGAGAGGGTGAGAACGGAAAGAACGCAGAATAAACATGAACCAGACACTGTTAGTCGAACTGCTTACCGAAGAACTTCCGCCCAAGGCATTGGCCAGGCTGGGAGAGGCATTTGCCGCCGGCATTTTCAACGGCTTGAAATCGCGTGATTTTGTCGAAGCCGATTCCGTCGTGACCTCCTATGCGACGCCGCGCCGCCTTGCGGTCTCGATTACCAGAGTGCGCGCAAGCTCGCCCGACAAATCGATTCGCGAAAAAGTGCTGCCGGTCGCGGTCGCGCTCGACAAGGAAGGCAATCCCACGCCGCCGCTGGCGAAGAAACTGGCGGCGCTCGGATTCCCCGACCTCAAGCTGAGCGACCTTGAGCGCGCGCAGGACGGCAAGGCAGAAAGCTTTTTCCATACCTACACCGCACCGGGTTCTTCCTTGCACAGCGGCCTCGAGGCCGCGCTGGAAGAAACCGTCGGCAAATTGCCGATTCCGAAAGTGATGAGCTACCAGCGCCCCGACGGCTCCACGGTGCAGTTCGTGCGCCCGGCGCACAAGCTGATCGCGCTGCACGGCAGCGAAGTCGTGCCGGTCGCGATCCTCGGCCTGTCCGCCGGCCGGTCGACACTCGGACATCGTTTCCTGTCGCAGGGCGAACTGGCTGTCGCAAACGCGGAATCGTACGAGACGACGCTGGAAGTACAAGGCAAAGTGATCCCGTCCGTCGGCGCGCGCAAGGAAAAGATCCGCGCCGCTCTGCTCGAGAAAGCCGGTCACGACAAGGTGCTGATGCCCGAGGCCTTGCTCGATGAAGTCGCCGCACTGGTGGAATGGCCGGTGGTCTACCCGTGCAACTTCGAAGAAAGCTTCCTCGCCGTGCCGCAGGAGTGCCTGATCCTGACGATGCAGACCAACCAGAAATATTTCGCACTGACCGACGCGAACGGCCGGCTGCGTTCGCGTTTCCTGATCGTGTCGAATCTGGAGACGACGGATCCGCAACACATCATCGGCGGCAACGAGCGCGTCGTGCGCCCGCGCCTGTCCGATGCAAAATTCTTCTTCGAGCAGGACAAGAAAAAGAAACTGGCAGACCGCTTGCCCGGCCTGGCCAATGTGGTCTATCACAACAAGCTCGGCACCCAGGCGCAGCGCACCGAGCGCGTCAAAACGCTGGCCGGCAAGATCGCCCAGGCGCTGAAAGCCGACGTCGCACTCGCCGAACGCGGCGCGTTGCTCGCAAAGACCGACCTCCTGACCGACATGGTCGGTGAATTCCCTGAGCTGCAAGGCATCATGGGCACCTACTATGCGCGCCACGATGGCGAGCATGAGGAAGTGGCGCTGGCGGCGTCCGAGCACTACCAGCCGCGTTTTGCGGGAGATGCATTGCCCGCAACCCAAACCGGCACGGTGGTCGCACTGGCGGACAAGCTGGAAACACTGGTCGGCATCTGGGGCATCGGCCTGCAGCCGACCGGCGACAAGGATCCGTTCGCATTGCGGCGTCATGCACTCGGCGTGTTGCGCATGCTGGTCGAAAAGCGCTTGCCATTGTCGCTGGACACATTGCTGCGGGATGCCGCGCAACTGTTTGCCGGCAACACCAACTTCAAGAACTCCACTGCGGACGTCCTGAATTTCATGCTGGACCGTCTGCGCGGCTTGCTGCGCGAACGCGGCTACGCACAGAACGAAATCGAAGCGGTGGTGGTACAAAATCCCGACCGCCTCGACAACATCATCGAGCGCCTGGATGCCGTACATGCCTTCGCGGCATTGCCGGAAGCCGAATCGCTTGCGGCGGCCAACAAGCGCATCACCAATATCCTCAAGAAAACCGAAGTCGGCACCGGCGCGGTACAGCGCAGCTTGCTGAAAGAAGCGGCGGAGGCAGGTTTGTATTCCGCGATCGTCGAACTGAAACCACGCGTCGATGCCGCCTTCGCCAAAGGCGATTACACCGGCACCTTGAAGTCCCTCGCGCATTTGCGCAATGATGTGGACGCCTTTTTCAATGACGTGATGGTGATGGCCGAAGACGAGCAGCTGCGCAACAACCGCCTTGCGCTGCTGTCCGATCTGCATGGCATGATGAATCAGGTGGCGGATATTTCAAAGCTGGCAGCGTGAGCGCCAGACTGAGCATACCAACAGAGCACGCGAGCATGAAACTGATCATCCTGGACCGTGACGGCGTCATCAACTACGACTCGGACAAGTTCATCAAGTCGCCGGACGAATGGGTTCCGATTCCCGGTTCTCTGGAAGCCATCGCCCGCCTGAATCAGTCCGGCTATCGCGTCATCGTGGCCAGCAACCAGTCCGGCATTGCACGCGGCCTGTTCAACATCGTGACGCTGAACGGCATCCATCAAAAAATGCACACGACGGCAAAGCAGGTCGGCGCCACGATCGACGCCGTCTTCTTTTGCCCGCATGCGGCCGACGACAACTGCGACTGCCGCAAACCCAAGCCCGGCATGCTGCAGGAAATCGCAAAACGGTTCAATGTCAGCTTGAAAGGCGTGCCGACGGTCGGCGATTCGCTGCGCGATCTGCAAGCCGGCTTTGTGTCGGGTTGCACACCCTACCTGGTCCTGACCGGAAAAGGAAAAAAGACGCAAGCCACCGGCGGCCTGCCTCCGGGCACAACCGTTTATCCCGATCTGGCCGCCGTGGTCGACCATCTATTAAAAACGAATGTGGATGTTCCTGCCGCCGCGTGATTCGCGCCGCTGGAATGTATTCCCATGACTGGAGACTCGATGTCCAACTTCAATCTGTTCCTGCGCTCGCTCCTGTTCACGTTGCTGATGATTCTCGCAACGCTGATCTGGGCGCCGATGTGCTTTCTGTTCGCGCCGCTGCCCTATAACAAGCGCTACTTCCTGACCTCCTTCTGGAACCGTTTCGTGATCTGGGCCGCCAAGACGATTTGCGGCATCCGGTATCAGTTCAAGGGCTACGAAAATCTGCCGGATTCGCCGGCCATCCTGTTGTCGAAACACCAGTCGGCCTGGGAGACGATTTTCTTTCTCTATGCGATGCCGCGCCCGCTGGTCTACGTATTCAAGAAAGAGCTGCTGTATATCCCGTTCTTCGGTTGGGGCATTGCGCTGCTGCGCATGATCCCGATCGATCGCGGCAATGCGCGAGATGCGTTTGCACAGGTGGTCGAACGCGGAAGGAAGCGGCTGGCGGATGGCCAGTGGATCATCATGTTCCCGGAAGGGACGCGTTCGCATGTCGGCAAGAAGGGCAAGTACAAGGGCGGCGGTGCACGGCTCGCTGTGGAAACCAACACCGTCGCGGTGCCGATTGCGATGAATGCGGGCGAATGCTGGCCGAAGAATTCCTTCATCAAAAAGCCTGGTCTCATCACCGTATCGATTGGCAAACCGATCTCACCAAAAGGGCTGACCGCACCTGAGTTAATGCAACAAGTTGAAAATTGGATAGAATCTGAGATGCGAGTCATTTCCTCGCCCGGAATTTATTCAAAAGACAATCTCTCAGACTCCCTTGAAGCTGCTACGCCAGACTCCGCCTGATCCACAGCAGCTTGCGCTGCAGCTAGACTTTTTTTCTCCAGAATTTTCTTCCCAGCCCAGGGTCGATCAGCCGGCGCCGAAACAGGCGCCGGGATCGGCACTGGTTCCGCAACGCGAACCGCTGGAATTGGCCCCGACACCGGGAACACCGCCTCCGAACACACCCCAGACAGGCAGACGACGCATTCAGGTCGATCAGCATATCCTCGATTACCGCCTGCTGCGTTCCAAGCGCCGCTCGATCGGGTTTCTGATCGATGACGACGGCTTGCGAATCACCGCACCGCGCTGGGTTACCGTTGCGGAAATCGAAAGCGCGATCCGTGAAAAGCAGCGCTGGATTCTTGCCAAGCTGAGCGAACGCCGCGAACGTTCGGCGCGCCGCCTGCAGCCGCACATGCAGTGGTGCGATGGCGCAATCCTGCCTTATCTTGGAAATGACGTGAAGTTGCGCATACTCGCCGCGCAGTCGGCGGGCATTGCTTACGATGCAAGCACGCGCGAACTGACGGTTTGCCTGCCGCCGGACGCCGGCGAACAACAGTTGAAAGATCGTGTCCAAGGATGGCTGCAGGCCGAAGCAAAACGCATTTTTGCCGAGCGCCTGCCGCTCTATGCGGAAAAGCTCGGTGTCAGCTATCGGTCATTCGCCTTGTCGTCGGCGGCAACGCAATGGGGCTCCTGCACCGCCGAGGGCAAGATTCGATTGAACTGGCGGCTGATCCACTTTGCCATGCCGATGATCGACTATGTGGTTGCACACGAGTTGTCGCATCTGCGCGAGATGAATCACAGCCCGCGCTTCTGGGCCACGGTGCAATCCGTGTTCCCGGAATTTCAGGCGGCCAAGCGGGTATTGCGCGAGAGCGGGCCGGAAACGCTGCCTATCTTCTGAACAACAACAGGAAATCATCATGCGTATTCTTCACACCATGCTGCGGGTCGGCGACCTGCAGCGCTCCATCGATTTCTATACCAAGGTGCTCGGCATGAATCTGCTGCGCACGACCGACCGGCCGGAGCAGAAATACACGCTGGCCTTCGTCGGCTACGGCAAGAATCCCGAGCATGCAGAACTCGAACTGACTTACAACTACGGTGTCGAGAAGTACGATCTCGGCGACGCCTACGGCCATATCGCGATTGCAGTGGAAGACGCCTACAAGACCTGTGAGAACGTGAAAGCGCAAGGCGGCACCGTCACGCGCGAAGCAGGCCCGGTCAAAGGCGGATCGACGGTGATCGCCTTCGTGCAGGATCCGGACGGGTACAAGATCGAGCTGATCGAGCGCAAGCCCGCATAAAGGCTTCGATCGACTCATGGAAGCACCTGCCACAAGCGACCACCCGCGCCCTCAGTCTCTGAGCGACCTGTTCATTTCCTTTTCCCTGCTGGCGCTACAAGGCTTCGGCGGTGTACTTGCCATCGTCCAGCACGAAATCGTGGAAAAGAAGCGCTGGATGACAAGGGAAGAATTCGTGGAGGAGTGGGCCGTCGCGCAGATCATGCCCGGCCCCAACGTGGTGAACCTGTCGCTGATGATTGGCGGCCGCTATTTCGGCTTGCGGGGAGCGCTCGCGGCCCTGGCGGGCATGCTGACCGCACCGCTGATCATCGTGTTGCTGCTGACCTTCATCTATGCACAATTCGCCGACCATCCCGCGCTTGCCGGCGCCTTGCGCGGCATGGGCGCTGTTGCTGCCGGCCTGATTACGGCAGCCGGATTGAAGCTGCTCACCGCGCTCAGGACAAGCCCGCTTGGCATGCCGCTCTGTATCGCGCTCAGCGTCGCCTGCTTCATCGCGGTCGCACTGCTCCACTGGCCGCTTACCTATGTGCTGCCGGGACTAGGCGGGATTGCGTACGTGCTGGCCTATCGAAAGCTCAAGCCGTGAGTGGCGCCTTGATTTCCCTGCAATGGAGCGACTGGATTCAGCTCTTCGTGCATTACCTGGCGCTGTCCTTGCTGTCCGTCGGCGGCGCGATCACGACGGCGCCCGACATGCACCGCTACCTCGTGGATGAGCAGCACTGGCTGACGGATCCGCAGTTCAATGCATCGATTGCCATCGCCCAGGCGGCGCCCGGGCCGAATGTCCTGTTCGTGGCCCTGATGGGCTGGCATGTCGGCATCAATACCGGCAGCCTCTGGATGGGCCTGTTCGGCGTGCTGCTCACCATGGTCGGTATCATGTTGCCCAGCACGACCCTCACCTACCTGGCCGCGCAATGGGGCCATCGCAACCGCAGTTTGCGCGCGGTGCGCGCGTTCAAGCTGGGCCTGGCACCGATCGTGATTGCGCTGCTGATTTCCACCGGCTGGATTCTGACCAGCGCCCACGACAACCCGGCGAGAGATTGGCGGCTGTGGCTTTTGACGCTGGTGGCGGCCTTGCTGATCTGGCGCACCAGAATGCCACTGCTGTGGATGCTCGGCGTCGGCGCACTGCTCGGGTGGTTCGGACTGGTTTAAGTCGGACAGGCGCGCCCATTCTCGGCGTCAGGGCAAGCTGTTTGCCAATGCCACGAACTGCTCGACCGGCACCGCTTCCGGCCGTGCCTGCGGGTCGATGCCGACGTCGATCAAATCGGCCTCGGTAAACATGCCGGCGAGGCAATTGCGGATGACCTTGCGCCGTTGCGAGAAAGCCTTCGCCACCACCTGCTCCAGCTTCGATGCATCGCACGGCAGAGGCTGTGCAAGCGGAATCATGCGCACGATGGCCGAGTCGACCTGGGGTGGAGGATCGAAAGCGCTCGGCGGCACCACAAACAGCAATTCCATGTAATAGCGCCACTGCAGCATGACCGACAAGCGGCCGTACGTCTTGC
Source organism: Noviherbaspirillum sp. (assembly GCF_035254865.1). Lineage (GTDB taxonomy): Bacteria > Pseudomonadota > Gammaproteobacteria > Burkholderiales > Burkholderiaceae_D > Noviherbaspirillum. The sequence continues at coordinate 71,522 of NZ_DATFAF010000010.1, read as the reverse complement.
TGCCCGGCGCGGCGACCATGCGTTCGACCACTTCCTTCTGCAGCATGAAATGCTGGTCCTGCACCTGTGGCGCGATCTGCGCAAGATGAAACAGCAGCGGGCTGGAGATGTTGTAGGGCAGATTGCCGACCACGCGCAGCTTGTGCCCGGGTTCGACGGAAATCGATGCGAAGTCGAATTGCAGTGCATCGCCCTCGTGGACGATCAGACGCGCGGGATCGAAGGTTTTCTTCAAGCGTGCGACCAGATCGCGATCGAGCTCAACCACATGCAACTGCTTCAGCGACTCAAGCAGCAGGCGCGTCATCGCCGCCAGGCCGGGGCCGATCTCCACCATCGTGTCGTCGGCTTTCGGGTCGATGGCGCGAATGATGTCATACAACACCGACTGATCGGTCAGGAAGTTCTGACCGAAGCGTTTGCGTGGGATATGTTTCATTGCGCCTTGGTGGATGAAGCGGCCGCCATCTGCGCCGCCATCTTGATTGCTTCCAGCATGCTGCCATGGTCAGCATGCCCAAGTCCGGCCGCAGCGAGATCGAGCGCAGTGCCGTGGTCGACTGAAGTCCGAATGATGGGCAGGCCGAGTGTGATATTGACGCCGCGCCCGAAGCTCGCATGCTTCAGCACGGGAAGGCCCTGGTCGTGATACATCGCCAGCACGCAATCCACCTGCTCCAGATATTTTGGCTGAAACAGGGTATCGGCCGGATAGGGGCCGCGCGCGTCGATGCCTTTTGTCTGCGCAGCCTGCAGCACCGGCGTGATCACATCGATTTCCTCGCGACCGAGGTAACCGCCCTCACCCGCATGCGGATTCAATCCGGTGACGAGAATGCGCGGATTGGGCAATCCGAATTTGCGTTGCAGATCATGATGCACGATCTCGATCGTGCGCATCAGGCTGTCGAAGGTGATCGCCGCAGCCACGTCTTTCAGCGGCAAATGCGTCGTTGCCAGGGCGACGCGAAGCAAGGGCTCTCCGCCGGCCAGCATCATGACGACCTGCGGCGTGTTCGTCTTTTCCGCGAGATACTCAGTGTGTCCTGTGAACGGCACGCCGGCGTCATTGATCGTGCTTTTCTGCAGAGGCGCGGTCACGATGGCATCGAACTGCTTTTGCATGGCGCCTTTGATGGCGACATCCAAGGTTTGAAGAACGGCGCGCCCGTTGCGCGCATCCAGCTTGCCCGGCACTGCCGGTTCGTTCAGCGGGCAATCGATCACGGCGATCTGCTCGTGTGCAAGATGCGGCAGACCGCTGTTGCGGAATGCGAGTGTCGAGATCGCGACCAGCCGGATCGCCGGATCGATGTCGGATGCCGTCATGGACAGGAGCGCGGCGTCGCCGATCAGCACGCTGTTCACGCTGTCGCGCAGCGCCCATGCCGCCTTGATGGAAATCTCCGGGCCGATCCCTGCCGGCTCGCCGCAGGTGATCGCGATGGTCGGTCGGGTGCTCACGGCCGCTTATTGCGTATCGCTGACGTCGAAGCGATATTCGACGTAGGCACGATCGCGCACCTGGCGCAGCCAGTCCTGCGTCGCCTCTTCCAGCTTGCGTTCACGGATCGCCTGCCGCGCGATCAGGCGCTGGCGCTCCTGCGAGACGTCATCTTTCTTGCGCTCCAGCACCTGGATCAGGTGATAGCCGAACGGCGATTCGATCGGCTCGCTGATCTGCCCCGGCTGCAGCGCATCCATTGCGCGCTCGAATTCAGGAACGGTATCGCCCGGATAAATCCAGCCGAGATCGCCCCCCTTGGAGGCCGACAGATCGTTGGAAAACAGTTTCGCCAGATCCTCGAACTTGGCGGCCTTGTTGTCCAGGCGCTGTTTGAGCTCCGTCAGCTTGCGCTTGGCATCGGCGGGCGACACGATCTGGTTCACCTTGATCAGGATGTGGCGCACATGCGTCTGCTGCACGGCCGCCGCGCCGCCGGCCTTCATCACGCTAGGGCTGCGCTTGCCGTCCAGCTTCAGGATGTGGAAGCCATTGGAGCTCTTGAGGAGCTGCGAAGTCTCGCCTTGCTTCATGCCGGCGATCGTATCGACGAACAATTGCGGCAGGCGGTCCGGATTGCGCCAGCCGAGATCGCCGCCGTTCAATGCATCGGTCGCGTCGGAATAGGTCGCCGCCAGCTTGGCGAAATCGCCTCCCGCCTGCACTTGCTGGAGCACGCCTTCCGCGCGCTTGCGTCGCTCGGCAATCTGCTCGGCGGTCGCATTCTCCGGAATGCGCACTAGAATATGCGACAGCTTATATTCCTGCTGCGCCTGCGCGCCCTGTTCCGCGGCGAGATAGTTGTCGACTTCCGATTCCGTGATCTGGATCTTGTTGTCGACCTCGCGTTCGCGCAGACGCTGCATGATGATCTCTTCGCGAATCTCTTCGCGGAATTTCGCGAACGGCGTGCCTTCACGCTCGAGCTGGGTGCGGAACTCCTGCAGCGACATCTTGTTCTGTTCGGCGATGCGCGCCACGGCGCGATCGAGCATGCTGTCGTCAACGCGGATGCCGTATTCTTTTGCCAACTGCATTTGCGCGCGATCGACGATCATGCGCTCCAGCAGCTGACGCTGGAATTCGGGCTGGGGCGGCAAGGCGATGCCCTGGTTCTTCATGCGGCGCTCGACCACGCGCATGCGCTCAACCAGCTCCTGGCGCGTAATCACCTCGTTATTGACAACGGCGATGATCGCATCGGCAAGATAGATGCGCGGCGCCTTTTCGGCTTGCGCGCCCGTCGTCTTGACCTGAGCGCCAGCCTGCGGCAGCACGCTGATGGCGGCACACAGCGCGACCGCGAACCGGAAGCGGGACAAGGATTTCGCAGTCTTGAGCGTGGTCGAAAGAATTTTCATGTTTGACATGCTTCGTTATGGGTTACTGGGTTGATTCACCAACTGGTAGCCAGGAATGCTGGCCCTCAGCGCATCAAGGGGATTGGAGCCGAGGCGGGTCAGTCCGTTCAACTCAAGCTGGAAAAACAGGGCCGAGGTCGCCTCGCCTGTCGCGGTCGGGATGCGCTGGCCGACCATGCGGAAAACCCAGCAGTCGGCCTTGTATTCCACGCCAAGCAAGCCTTCCGCCACTTTGCTGTCGGGCAGCGAGTAGTTTACACGGGCCACGCCGTACCAGCGATTGGCAAAAGGCCATTGCGCCGCCACATCGACCTGTTCAAGCCGGTTCACCCGGTCGCGGCGGTATTGCAGATTGAACACGCGCTTGGGTGCCGGCTGCCAGCGGACGCCGTAGTTGGCGCGGCTCATCGAGTGCAGCGACTGGCTGTACTGGATATTGTTTTCGATGCTCAGTTTCGGACTGATTTGCCCGTACAGCGACAGCAGCAGGTCCGAACGGCTTTCGTTGCGCACCGGCCCCAGGGTCACCCGTTGCTCGCTGAAGTAAAAGCGCTGGCCGACTGCGAAACGCATGCGCTCGGCGCCGGTCGGCTCAATGTAACGCGTGATCAATGCAGCGGTCAGCTGATTGGCGTCGCTGATGCGGTCATTGCCGACAAAGCGGTTCTCGCTGAACAATTGCGCGAAGCTGAGATCGGCTTCCGCCGTATCGAAATTGGGATAGGCACTCTGATCGCGATACGGCGTGTACACATAGAACAGACGCGGCTCCAGCGTCTGCGTCATGCTGCTGCCGAAGAACGCCGCATCGCGTTCGAACACCAGGCCGCCGTCCATCGACAGGGTGGGCAACACACGCGTCAGGTCGTTTGTCGCGCCCGGCGTCGGCGTCTGCAAATGGTATTTGGTCGCATGCAAGGACAGCTTCGGCGTGAAGAAATATCCGGGCTGAATGAGCGGATACGCAATGCGCGGATTCACCAGAAAGCGGTCGCCTTCCACGAAGGTCGAGTTCGGATGCGTAAAGCGCGTGAGCTCCGAATCGGCAGTCCAGTCGAAACCGTTCACATCCAGCTGGCCGGCATGGACCGACAGTTGCGGCATGCGATCATAAGGACGGGTAATCGGCACGATCGGGTCCTGCAGCACCTGGAAATTCGAGGTGCGCAAGGTCGCGTTCCAGAAGCTGCTGCCGTAGGATAGCGCGACATCGCGCAACAGCAGGCGCTGCGAAGCCGTCGTGATGGTGCGCGAGAAATCGCTCGGATAGTCGTTATCGGAGGCGCTGTTGACATTCCATCCGAAGCTCCAGCCGGGCGCCAGTACCTGCGAGTGCGTCGATGAGATCGCATAACGATTGGTTCCGGTGCGGTGATCGTTGTTCAGGACCTCGGCCCTGGTTGCACCGGAGTATCCGTCGCCCAGATAGCGCGCCTCGCCGCCCAGCTGCAGACCACGGCGCGCATAGAGCTTTGGATACAGCGTGAAGTCGCGATTGGGCGCAATATTGAAATAATACGGCTGCGTGAATTCCAGACCGCCCTTGTTGGTAGTGCCGATGGTCGGCGGCAGAAGGCCCGTCTTGCGCGCGTCCGACAGCGGAAACGACATCGCCGGTGCGAACAGGATCGGCACGTCCTTGAAATACACCGTTGTGCGCCGCGCATAACCTTCGTCGCGCCCGGCATCGAGATTGAGCTTGCTCGACTTCAAGTACCAGTCCGGATCGGGACCTTCGCAAGTGCTGTACGAGCCTTCGACGACGGCCGCGCGGTCTTCACCCTCGAAATTGATGCGCTCGGCCTGACCCTGCGCATTGTTGCGCCCGAGGTGGTAGGTCGGATGCAGGACATACCCTTCCTGCGCCTCGATCTTGAGTTTCAGCTCGTCGCCGGTATAGGCGTCGCCAAGGCGGCGCATGCGGATGTTGCCGCTCGCCTCGACCTCATCTTCCGGAATCCGGTAAGTTGCCTTGTCGGCATTGATGACCGTCGGGCCGCGCGTGATTTCGACATTGCGCTCCAGGTTGATTTCCCGATCGGGCCGGCCGGTCATCTGTTCGGCGCTGACGGTTGCCGGTTCGTCCTTGTCTTTCACCAGCGAGGATTTCGCCGTTGCTTGCGCTGAAACGAGCGTCGGCGCCGACGCCACCGTGAGAGCGGCGGTCAGGATGCGAAGCAAACGTTGCGATGGAGGAAATGCTGGGAGCCGGTTCATGAAAAGAGAGGATTGACTGGCGCTTTTTTGAGTTGAATCCCTTATTATATGGGAACTCCCCGTCTATAGGCCTCAGGTAGTTTCATGTCTGTAAATACTCCCGCTGATCTCCGTCTAATTCAATTGAAAGAATGGCTGGCTACGGTGCCAGACATCAAAGTCCTTCCGGAATCGATCCGGCCGGCTTCTTCCGACGCCAGTTTCCGCCGTTATTTCCGCGCCGATGCAGGCGATGGCGCCACCTATATCGTGATGGATGCTCCGCCGCCGCAAGAGGATGTGCGCCCGTTTATCCATGTCGCCGAGGTGTTCGGCGATGCCGGCGTTTCCGTCCCCAAAGTGCTCGCGCAGGACGTCGCGCGCGGCATTTTGCTGCTGTCCGATCTCGGTTCGACCACCTACCTGAATCAACTCAACCACGATACGGCCCACAAGCTTTATCTGGATGCAATCGACGCCCTGGTGCTGATCCAGGCGCAAAGCAAGCCGGACATCCTGCCGGAATACGACCGCGCACTGCTGCACCGCGAGCTGATGCTGTTTCCGGAATGGTATGTCGGCAAGCATCTTGGCGTCACGATGACAGACAAGCAATCCGAAGTGCTGAACAAGGTCTTCGAAACCCTGCTTGCGAACAATCTCGCCCAACCGCAGGTCTATGTGCATCGCGACTATCACTCGCGCAACCTGATGGTCCTGGGGCAAGGCAATCCCGGCATTCTGGATTTCCAGGATGCGGTCTACGGCCCGATTACCTATGACCTGGTGTCGCTGTTGCGCGATGCCTATATCCAGTGGGACGAAGAAATGGTGCTGGACTGGGCGATCCGCTACTGGGAACGCGCGCGCCGCGCGGGACTGCCGGTCAATCCGGACGTTGACGCCTTCTATCGCGACTTCGAGTTCATGGGCCTGCAACGGCATCTGAAAGTACTCGGCATTTTTGCGCGGCTCTATCATCGCGACGGCAAGGATGGCTATCTGAAGGACCTGCCGCTGGTGATGGAATACACCCGCAAGGCAGCCGGCCGCTACAACGCGCTGGCGCCACTGATCAGGTTGCTGGATGAGCTGGAAGAAAAGGCGCCATCGGTCGGCTACACTTTCTGAGACTGCAAGGATGAACGGAATTTCGCAAGCATGAAAGCCATGATTTTCGCCGCCGGACGCGGCGAGCGGATGCGTCCGCTGACCGATGATTGCCCGAAGCCGCTGCTGAAAGTGCGCGGCCGGCCCTTGATCGTCTGGCACATCCTGAATCTTGTACGCGCCGGCATCACCGATATCGTGATCAATCACGCGCATCTCGGCCACATGATCGAGGAAACACTGGGAGACGGTTCGCGGTTTGGTGCGCGCATTGCCTATTCCGCCGAAGGCACAGCGCTGGAAACTGCCGGCGGCGTAGCCAAGGCACGTCATCTTCTCGGCGAAGAGCCCTTTGTCGCGATTGCCGCCGACATCTATTGCCCGCACTTCGATTTCGAGCAGGTCAAGGATGCGCTGAAAGACAATGACATGTGGGGCAATCCGCATCCGCGCGACAAGCGCGATGTCGCCTGGCTCTACCTGGTGAAAAATCCGCCGCATCATCCGAAAGGCGATTTCGGATTGCACAGTTTTTCCGTGGTCAATGAAGGCGAGCCGCGCTACACGTTCTCCGGCATTGGTGTATACCGTACGGAGATCTTCGATTCCGTCGAGCCTGGCCAATCGGCGCAGATTGCACCCATCCTGCGCGAATATGCTTCACGCGGGCAGGTCGGCGGCGAAGTGTATCGCGGCGACTGGACCGATGTCGGCACACCGGAACGCCTGGCGCAACTGAACGGCTAGAAGAACGCAAAGGAGCGCAAATGAAATCGTACGCAGCCCGACGTGCGGCATTGATGAAGCAGATGCAGGCCAAGGGTGGCGGTGTCGCCATCATCCCGACCGCACCGGAAGTCATGCGCAATCGCGATTCCGACTATCCCTATCGGCACGACAGCTATTTCTATTACCTCTCGGGTTTCGACGAGCCGGAAGCCGTGATCGTGCTGATCGCGGGCGAGAAGAATCAATCGATTCTTTTCTGCCGCGAGAAGAATCTCGAACGTGAAATCTGGGATGGCTATCGCTATGGCCCGGAGGCGGCGCGCGAAGCCTTTGGTTTCGATGTGGCGCATGCCGCCAGCGCGCTCGACGCCGAAATGCCGAAATTGCTCGCCAATGCACCGGCCCTGTTCTATGCCCTGGGCAGCGACAGCAAACTCGACAGGCAAGTGCAGGACTGGTTGCAGGCGGTGCGCATGCAATCGCGCGCGGGCATTGCCGCCCCAGCGGTTGTCCACGACGTCCATGTGCTGCTGGATGAGATGCGCCTGATCAAGGATGACGCCGAGATTGCCATCATGAAGCGCGCCGCCGCCATTTCCGCCGAAGCACATCGCCGCGCGATGCAGACCTGCCGCCCCGGCTTGCGCGAATATCATCTGGAAGCCGAACTGCTTCATGAATTCCGCCGCAATGGCTCGCAATATCCGGCTTATGGATCCATCGTCGCCACCGGCGCCAATGCCTGCGTACTGCACTACCGTGCGAGCGACGCGGAAATCAGGGACGGCGACCTGGTCCTGATCGACGCCGGCTGCGAGCTCGACAGCTACGCGTCCGACATCACGCGCACCTTCCCCGCGAGCGGCAAGTTCACCGGGCCGCAAAAGGCACTGTACGAAATCGTGCTCGCGTCCCAAGCCGCGGCGATCGCCGAAATCCGTCCCGGCAAGCGCTTCATGGACGGCCACGACGCCGCCGTTCGCGTGCTGGCGCAAGGCATGCTCGACACCGGCTTGCTGGACAAGAACAAGGTCGGCAGCCTGGACGATGTGATTGAAAAAGGGGCGTATCGCCAGTTCTACATGCATCGCACCGGCCACTGGCTGGGCATGGACGTGCATGACGTCGGCGAATATCGCGAGACGACGGTGCTCGACGGAGAAAAACCATGGCGTGCCTTGCAGCCCGGCATGGTATTGACCGTCGAACCCGGCATTTATGTGCGCCCGGACCCCGGTGTGCCGGAAGCATTCTGGAATATCGGCATTCGCATCGAAGACGATGCGCTGGTGACGGAGAACGGCTGCGACATCATCACTGAAGCAGCGCCCAAGACCGTCGCGGACATTGAAGCCGTGATGAAGCGCTGAAGCAATGGCAACAACGGATTTCGATATCGCCATTTGCGGCGCCGGCCCCGTCGGCCTGGCGCTCGCATTGCACCTCGTCAAACGTGGCACCCCGGCGGCCCGCGTCGCCCTGATCGACGCCAAGCCACTGGAAACGGTGTCGCGAGATCCGCGCTCCATTGCCCTTTCCTATGGCAGCCGCCAGATCCTGGAAGGAGTCGGGGCATGGCCCATCCCGGCCGACGCGATTCATCAAATCCATGTTTCGCGGCGCGGGCACTTTGGCCGCACGATCATCGATCGCGAAGAATATGGTATTCCGGCGCTGGGTTACGTGGCGCGTTACGGCGTCCTGGTGTCGACAATGGCCGCGCTTGCAGAGCGAAACGGCATTACGACACTGCGTCCGATCCATGTCACTTCGTCGCTGGAACGCGCCGATTCCGTCGAGTTGAAATGTTCGAACGGCCGCTCCCTCACCACGGAAATCATGGTGCAAGCCGAGGGCGGCGTGTTCTCTGAACAAAGTACCAAATCGATCAGTCGCGATTACCAGCAGACAGCGATCATCGCGCACGTGAGCTGCAGCCAGCCAATTGCGCATCGCGCGTTCGAGCGTTTCACCGAGGAAGGCCCGCTGGCCCTGCTGCCGCAAGACGATGGCTATGCGATGGTCTGGTGCGCGCGTCCAGCCACGGCATCGCGCCTTCATGCATTGCCGGACAGCGAATTCCTGGCCGAATTGGAGGGCGTATTCGGCAGTCGGCTCGGCAGGTTTACCGGCATCACGCCGCGCGTCACCTATCCGCTCGGCCTGAATGCCCATGCCGCGATATCGTCCAGAACGGTTGCCATCGGCAATGCAGCGCAGACCCTGCATCCAGTCGCCGGACAAGGCATGAATCTCGGCTTGCGTGATGCAGCCGTGCTGGCACGCCTGCTTGCGCGCGAAGCGACAGCGGAAATGCTGCAGCGATTCATTCAAATGCGGCAATCGGACCGCAAGCTCACCATCACCTTGACCGATACCCTGGCCCGCATCTTCGCCAGCGCGCCGGACGGCGCTTTGTCGCAAGCGGCACTGGGATTCTCACTGGCAATGGTGGACGCGTTGCACCCCGCGAAGCGAATGCTGGCTGAACAAATGCTGTTCGGCCAACGGGAATAAAAAAGCCGCGCAATGCGCGGCTCTTTCACACAACGAGGCGGCCTTTCGATCAGGCTGCTTTCAGGGAAACCAGCACTTCGTCCAGCATCTTCTTTGCATCGCCGAACAGCATGCGATTGTTTTCCTTGTAGAACAGCGGATTATCGACACCTGCGTAGCCGGAAGCCATGCTGCGCTTCATGACGATCGAGGTCTTGGCCTTCCACACTTCCAGGACAGGCATGCCGGCGATCGGGCTGGAAGGATCTTCCTGTGCAGCCGGATTGACGATGTCATTGGCACCAATCACCATCGCGACGTCCGTGTCGCCGAAGTCGCCGTTGAGCTCGTCCATTTCCTGCACGATGTCGTAAGGCACCTTCGCCTCGGCCAGTAGCACGTTCATGTGACCAGGCATGCGACCCGCGACCGGATGAATGCCGAAGCGCACGTTCACGCCCTTCTCGCGCAGGAATTTGGTGATCTCATAGACGGTGTGCTGTGCTTGTGCCACTGCCATGCCATACCCCGGCACAATGATCACGTTCTTGGCTTCACGCAGCAGTTCGCTGGTCTCGGCAGCCGTGACCGGCGACACTTCGCCTGCCGGTTGCGCCGCGCCGCCCGCCGGTGCGGGCTTGCCGCCTTCCGTGCCGAAACCGCCGGCAATCACGCTGATGAAGTTGCGGTTCATCGCGCGGCACATGATGTAGGAGAGGATGGCACCGCTCGAACCCACCAGTGCACCGGTCACGATCAGCAAGTCGTTCGACAGCATGAAACCGGTTGCCGCCGCCGCCCAACCCGAGTAGCTGTTGAGCATCGACACCACGACCGGCATGTCGGCGCCGCCGATTGCCATCACCATGTGAATACCGAACAGCAAGGCAATCACGGTCATGACGATAAGCGGAGTCATGCCTGCGCCGACCGTCTCGGCATGCAGGAATTGCCTGCCGAAATAGATCACGATCAGCAGGGCCGCGAGATTGAGAAAGTGGCGCCCGGGCAGCAGCAAGGGCTTGCCGCCGATGCGGCCGGACAATTTGCCGAAGGCGATGATCGAACCGGAGAAGGTCACCGCGCCGATCAGGACACCGACGTAGATCTCGACTTCGTGGATGGCCTTTTCCGCACCGCTGAAGCTTGCGCTTGCGGCAGGATCGACGTAGCTGGCATAACCGACCAGCGTTGCGGCTAGACCGACCAGGCTGTGCATCAATGCCACCAGTTCCGGCATTTGGGTCATCTGCACCGTCCGCGCTGCGTACAGGCCGATCGCGCCGCCAACGACCATGGCGCCAATGATCCACGGAATGCCGGCCGTCGTGACATGCGTCCCGAAGACCGTCGCGAGCACGGCGATTGCCATGCCGATCATGCCGTAGAGATTGCCGCGTCGAGCAGTTTCCGGATTCGACAATCCGCCAAGACTGAGAATGAAGAGAATGGTAGCGCCCAGGTAAGCGACTGTTGTGAGACTTTCAGACATTTTTATCGGCTCCCTTTATTTTTACTTGCGGAACATCGCCAGCATGCGACGCGTAACGGCAAAGCCACCGAACATGTTGATCGAGGTGAGCACGATACCGACCACGGCCAGCCAGCGGATCAAGTCGCCCGGGCGTTCAATGCCTGCGGCGAGCGGGGGCGCGATTTGCACCAGCGCGCCGATGGCAATGATGCTCGAGATCGCGTTGGTCACGCTCATGAGCGGCGTATGCAGCGAAGGCGTGACGTTCCACACCACCATGTACCCGACGAAGCAAGCCAGTACGAACACCGTGAAGTGGCCGAGGAATGCCGCCGGCGCAAAGGCGCCAATCAACCAAAACAGCGCGGCAGCGACACCGAACAGAACCGCGATGCGCGAGCCGGAAGCCGGTTCGCTTGCAGCGCCATGGCCATGACCTTTCGCTGCCGGAGCAACGGCAGCCGGCTTGGCGGCCGGCGGTGCGGCCGGCAGCTTGGGCGCCGGCGGCGGCCAGGTGACTTCCCCGTTCTTGATGACGGTCAGGCCGCGGATGGCGTCGTCTTCCATGTTGACGTCGATGATGCCGTCCTTGGTCTTGCACAACTCCTCGGTAAGCCGCAGCAGGTTGTTCGAGTACAGCGTCGACGATTGCTTCGACAGGCGGCTGACCAGATCGGTATAGCCGACGATGGTCACGCCATGCTTCACCACCACCTGGCCGGGCTCAGTCAGTTCGCAGTTGCCACCTTGCTCGGCCGCCATGTCGACGATGACGCTGCCCGGCTTCATGCTCTTCACCATCTCGGCCGTGATCAGCTTCGGCGCCGGCTTGCCGGGGATCAAGGCAGTAGTGATGATGATGTCCACTTCCTTCGCCTGCTTGGCATACATCTCGCGTTGAGCCTTCTGGAAGCCTTCGCTCATCACCTTGGCGTAGCCGCCGCCGCCGGAGCCCTCTTCCTCGTAATCGACCTTGACGAATTCGCCGCCCAGCGACACTACCTGGTCGGCCACTTCGGCACGGGTGTCGTTGGCGCGCACGATGGCGCCCAGGCCTGCGGCGGTGCCGATCGCAGCCAAGCCGGCCACACCTGCGCCCGCGATGAAGACCTTGGCCGGCGGAATCTTACCGGCTGCCGTCACTTGCCCGCTGAAGAAGCGGCCGAATGCATTGGCAGCCTCGATGACGGCGCGATAACCGGCAACGCCTGCCTGGGAAGTCAACGCGTCCATCTTCTGGGCGCGGCTCAGAGTGCGCGGCAGCGAGTCGATGGCCAGCACGGTCGCCTTCTTGGCAGCAAGCTGCTTCATCATTTCCGGGTTTTGCGCCGGCCAGATGAAGCTGATCAAGGTGCCGCCTTCGCGCATCATCGCAACTTCGTCAGGGTTCGGCCCGCGCACCTTGAACACGATATCGGACGACGCCCACAGCTTGGCGGCGCTGTCGACGATCTGCGCACCCGCAGCGCGATAAGTCTCGTCGCTGAAGTTCGCCGCATCGCCCGCGCCGGACTCGACGGTGATGGAGAAACCGAGCTTGATCAGTTTTTCAACAACGTCGGGAACGGTTGCAACACGTTTTTCGCCCGGGAAAATCTCCCGTGGTACTCCGATAGTCAGAGGCATACGCTTTCCCCTTGGTGGTTATGAAAGTGGATATTCATGTGGAGGGAACGGCACTGCGGCCGCACCTTTTCTTTTATTCTGGACAGGGCGGTTTTTCTTCTGCCCTCATGCAGGCGACTTTTTAAGTCCTGTGATCTGATTCTTTTCATCGACGAAAACAATCTTCGGCACATACGTCTCAACCTCTGCGTCGCTCATCGGCGCGTAGGTACAAATGATCAGAAGGTCCCCCAGGTGGGCACGGCGCGCCGCTGCGCCGTTGAGCGAGATCTCGCCGCTGCCGCGCTTGCCCTTGATGGCGTAGGTCGAAAAGCGTTCTCCGTTGTTGATGTTGTAGAGCTCGATCTTCTCAAACTCTTTGATATCGGCGGCGTCCAGCAAGTTCTGGTCGATGCCGCAGGATCCTTCATAGTGCAGATCGGCCTGTGTGACGGTGACTCGATGGATCTTCGACCGAAGCATGATGCGTTGCATTTTTTCTCCTAATTACACAATTCCACGCCGCGCAGACAAAGCCTTGTTGCGGCAATTTGATTTCCGATGAATAGGCGGGAAATGGCAGCATGAAGTCGGCCCGACCGGTGTACGGCAGGCATGTCGATCGCCACGTGCTTCTCCCATGTTCAATTCTTACACCGATCTTACACGGAAACCAAAAAATAGCACAATCGTTCTTTTTTATTCTCTTGTTGATCGGGGCCACAAAGCCGGCATTTTTTTCTTGTTTACACCGATTCCCACAGAGGATAAATGAAAAAAGCGGCGAAAAAAGAATTTAGCGACTTTTTTAAGCGCGCATTCGAAACTTGTTTGAAAAAATTGTGCAACATCAAGAAGTTTTCCGTACCGACGCTGAATATTCGGCTTCCTGGCAGTCTTGTTTGCAACACGGGCAGCCAAGCGCAGTCGATGCGAGCGCGGCGCGAGCCGCCCATGCACGGTAAAATGGCGCCCTCTTCAAGGGATACTATGAGTGAAGTCTGGAAACCTTCTGTAACGGTCGCTGCCATCATCGAGCGTGACGGCCGTTTTTTGCTGGTCGAAGAAGAGACCAGTGATGGCATTCGTTTCAACCAGCCGGCGGGGCATCTCGATCCGAACGAGTCGCTGATCGACGCCGTGGCGCGCGAAACGCTCGAAGAAGCGGCTCACGACTTTACGCCGACCGCACTGGTGGGCATGTACATGTCGCGTTATCTGTCATCGCGGACCGGGCAGCAGGTCACCTACCTGCGCTTTGCGTTTACCGGAGAACTCGGCGCAGCGCACGACCGCCCGCTCGACCATGGCATTCTCCGCACCGTGTGGATGACGCGCGAAGAAATGCTGGCATGCGAAAGCAAGCACCGCAGCCCGCTCGTGCTGCGGTGTGTCGACGATTACCTCGAAGGCAAGCGTGCCCCGTTGTCGCTGCTTTACACGCATCCGAGCGCCACCGGGGTGCTGCATGGCTAAGAAGCGTGTCGTGATCGGCATGTCCGGCGGCGTCGACTCGTCCGTGTCAGCCTGGCTTCTGAAGGAACAAGGCTATGAAGTGATCGGCCTGTTCATGAAGAACTGGGAAGATGACGACGATTCGGAATATTGCTCGACGCGCCAGGACTGGATCGATGCGGCGAGCGTGGCCGATGTGGTGGGAGTCGATATCGAAGCGGTGAATTTCGCCGCCGAATACAAGGACCGCGTGTTCGCGGAATTCCTGCGTGAATACCAGGCCGGCCGCACGCCCAATCCCGATGTGCTGTGCAATGCGGAGATCAAGTTCAAGGCTTTCCTTGACCACGCAATGAAGCTTGGTGCCGATCTGATCGCAACCGGTCATTACGCCCGCGTGCGCCAAGCTGAGTCCGGCCGGTTTGAGTTGCTGAAAGCGCTCGACGCCAGCAAGGACCAGAGTTACTTCCTTCATCGGCTGAACCAGGCGCAATTGTCGAAAACGCTTTTCCCGCTCGGCGAAATCCCCAAGACCGAGGTGCGTCGTATCGCAGAGAAAATCGGTCTGCCGAACGCAAAGAAAAAGGATTCGACCGGCATCTGCTTCATTGGAGAACGTCCTTTCCGCGAATTTCTGAATCGCTATCTGTCATACAAGCCGGGGCCGATGAAGACCCCCGAGGGCAACACGGTCGGAACACATGTCGGCTTGAGTTTCTACACGCTGGGCCAGCGCAAGGGGATCGGCCTGGGCGGCATGAAGTCATACCAGAATGCCGAAGGAAGCAGCGATGCCTGGTACGTCGCCAGGAAAGACATCGAACACAACACCTTGTACGTCGTCCAGGGACATGATCATCCATGGTTGCTGTCGTCGTCCCTCGAGGCCGAACAGGCCAGCTGGATAGCGGGCGAGCCACCGCAGTCCAAAATGCTGAATGCAAAGACGCGCTACCGGCAGGCGGATGTGCCATGTGCATTTTCACCGGCCGGAGCGGACGGCTTTTCGCTTGCCTTTCCGGCCGCCCAATGGGCTGTCACCCCCGGCCAGTCCGCCGTTCTCTATGACGGCGAAATCTGCCTGGGCGGCGGGATCATTGCAGGTCACACCATCCAGCCAGCCTAAGCGACATTCTTGTTGAAATTGCCAGAATTGCGGCAGCCGATTATCATGTTCAACGTTATGCTTTTGCCAATTGGCAATGCATTAACCGTATCGGCAACTCCACTCCATCCTTTTTACACTGGGAACGGCGAATCATGACAATTTCGACATCTCGCGCCACGAAGGCGATACTGATCGGCGCAACGCTTTTGCTTGCGGCCTGCGGCGGCGGAGGCGGCAGCACCGGATCGGCAAACGGCTCGGGAACGGGCAGTTCAACACCGGTGACCGGTGTCGCGATCACCTCAGCCAATTCCAAGGATGTGAGCTCGCAGGTTTACTCCGCTTCGCAAGGATTGAATAACCAGGTGACAAGCACCCCGGGGATCGTCACTGCAGTCAGCACCAGCGGCAACGGAAGCGGCTTGCTGGACGCGGCGCTGCAGCAATTGTATCTGGCGCTCGAACATCAGTCCGCCAGCCTGCCCGTCAGCGTCACCGCCACCGATACTGCGAGTTGCAGTGGCGGCGGCAGCGTAACGTTTACCGCAACTGCTGCCAACAGCTCGACGGTCTCCGCTGGAGATCAGGTGACGATCAATACCAGCAATTGCGTGGAAGGCACGGTCAAGATGAACGGCTCGTTGCATATGGTCTTCAACAGCATCACCGGCACGCCCTCCATGACATCGGCGTGGAGCGCCGCATTGGGGCTGACCTTTACCGGCTTTTCGGTCACCGAGAATTTCACCGGTGCTTCGAATACGGCAACGGGTGACCTGGCGCTTACCTACAACCAATCCGGGCTCAATAACGCGAGCTTCTCCGGCAGCGGCAATTCATTGCAGATGCACATCGTGAACGGGGCATCGACCACCGACTACACGCTGACTTCCTATGATTATTCCGGATCGGTTACTCCTGCCAATCTGTACACCTACCGTGCAAACTTCACGGTGAATGGTAACTTCCCACGCCTCGGAAATGCGACTTACGTTGTGCACACCACGACCGACTTCAAGCAGCAGCGCGGCTCGTATCCGTCGCAGGGCGTCATGACCGTGACGGCAGGCGACAATTCCTCGCTCAAGTTCACCGTTGTCAACACAAACACAGTTCAGCTGGGCCTCGACAAGAACAACGATGGTGTCATAGAGGAAACAATTACGACTACGTGGTCGGAATTGGACAGTTTGTCCTGACGCAACTTTCTGGCGAAAAAGGGGGGCCTCGGCGCCCCTTTTTTGTTCCCCGGATGCATACTATGCAGAAATGAAACCTTTCCTGTTCGCCATTTCCTTGGGTGCCGGCTTCCTCGCCTCTGCTTCCGCCTGTGCGGAATGGCAGTATTCCGCGGGAGGCGGATTGCGCTATGTACGCATGACCGAATCGGACAACGGCGGACGGCAACTGGTGCGGGAACACGGCTGGCTTCCCGGTCTCAGCCTGAATGCTACACATCGGCGCGACGCGTGGAGCATTGGCGTTTCCGGTGAAATTTACGGCGCCGACCTGAACTACGATGGGCGTCTTCAAAACGGCGTGTCTTTCTGGACCGATACCGCAACGACGCAAGGCCGCATCGCGACCGAACTGTCCCGAAAATTAACTGAAAATACCTCGGTCCTTGGCGGGCTGGAATATGACGAATGGCACCGCCATGTGCTGGGTCGCGGCACCGTGGCCGGGGTCAACGAACGCTATTCGTCCTGGCGCCTGCGGGCGGGGGTCGCCACGACAGCGATTCGCATGTCTGCCGCCAGCTTCACCTTCAAAGGCATGATGATATTTGCGCGACCCGAGCGGCTGCGTGTGCATTTCGAGAATCAGCTGTATGACGATGCACGCTTTTCCACCAAGCCGGCGATCGGACTGCGCCTGGGGATGACTGCATTTCCGCGCGCATTGCCGAACCTCTCGTTCGGGCTCGACCTCGACTGGATGCGAATCAGGCGCAGCGACGATGGAACGCTGTACAAAGACGGGATCCCGACCGGAACAGTCGCCCAGCCGGAGCATCAGCGCAGTGCGCTCGGCTTTCACGCCGATTACCGTTTCTGACGGTCGCGGACGGCAAGCCGGCATGGCGGCCGTCGCTTGATCGTTCCGACTTCTTCACAGGTGCAAGCACATCGCCGCAGTTCAGCAGCCCCGCGCTTTTTGCATGGGGCGGCGCAACGATCGTGCGGCCGCGCCCGTAGCGAAAACATTCGCTTTGCGATTGCGGACATTGCGGTATCGTTACCCCTTCCAGTACTTTGAATACACGGCAAGAACGTCGGCCTTGACGACATCGGCGCCGGTCGTCGAGTCTTCGACAATCACCGCATATTCGCCAGGGTTCGATGTGTTTTGCCGCCACTGCCATCCGGTGTAGCCGATCCCGGCCGCATTCATCCGGCGCAGCCCCGCCTCCAGGTAAAACTCGTCGAGATCGTCACCGGTTCGCACGCCAAACTGTTGAATGAATACGGGAACATTGCGCGATGCTTTCATTTTCACCAGTGCGGCGAGTCGCGTCTCCAGGTCGGCGATGTTTTCCGCCGGCGTCTTGTTGGTCCGCACGAAGAGATTACCGGTGTATACGACCCGGTTCGCCCATCGAGATGCCGCAATATACGCTTCGTCGCACAGGTTGATGTTGTAGGCGTCGCGCGGCCCAACCAGAAATGGCGTCCGCTTGTCCCCGGCGATGTCTTCGATGGCCGCCATCAGCTCTTGATAAAAAGCGGACACATCGCCGCCATAGGAAGCGTCCCTGCCAGCCAATGGTTCAGGCAGCAGTTCATAGAAGGCGATCTTCGGATAATCCTTGAGAATGCCGGCAAGGTAGATCCACGCTTCCTTGAAGCGCTGGCGCTGCGTCAGATCAGTCCAGAAGTTGCGGCCACCGGGATAGGCGCCGTCTGGATCGCAGTACTGGACCATGGATGCATCCTGAAGGCCGTTCTGGCCGCAGTTGGAGTCAACGACCGGAACGACCCATAACCCGGCATTCAGACACCACTGAATCTCCTGCAGAAACCGGGCCAGATGATCGGGCTTGAAGTGGCCTGGGGCCGCATCGGCCCGACTTTCGACATCCGTAACGCCATATAGTCCCCACCAGCGAATGAGGACGCGAACGACATTGCCTCCCTGGGCGGCGATCGTTGCGGCGTCATCGCTTCGCATCTTGCCCCAGGTGCCTTCATTGATTCCGCGAAGCGTAACCGCCGAGCCATCCGTTCCCAGCATGCTTGCGCCGCTTAGCGTCAGTCTCGCGACTGGCGCCGGTGCGGGCGGCGTGGGATCCGGTGTGGGTGCCGGCACCGGAGTAGGCGTGGAAGTCGGCGACGAGCCATCACCACAGGCGGCTGAGGCGAGAATGCTTAACAGCGAAATGAGAGCGGTTCTGCGCCCGCGCGAGAGGAGTATTTCCTCACTCATGGCAGGTCCGAACTGATGGATGACCGACGAGAAGCATCCACTTTCTCAACTTCGGCATGCCGGTATGCGCCATGGAATTCAAAATCATTATTTGCCACGTCAAGTTTGCCTGCGGTGAAATATGACAGGTCGGCATCTCGACAGCTTGAGCCAAGTCGACCTATGCCGTGTTCGAAAACTGTTTAAACAACATGCAGTTGGAGAATCTGCCAGAACACATGCAAGTGCCGATAAGCGTCGCGTGACTGTAGCCATCGGCATTTTCAGTTGCCCGGCGTCAAGAAAGTCCTTGCAACTTTTATCCAGCTTCAAACTCTATCGCGAAGCCACTTTGGCCCGTCAACGTTTCTGCCAGGATTCCACATATTGAACGCATGGATATTGCTCACCTGATACAAACCTACGGCTACTTTGCCGTGGCCTTGGGAAGCTTCCTGGAAGGGGAAGCGGTTCTGCTCGCCGGCAGTCTTGCTGCTTACCATGGCCATCTTGCCCTCGCCGCAGTCATGGGGATTGCTGCTGTCGCAAGTTTCATGGGCGATCTGCCATATTTCTTTGCGGGGCGTCGCTATGGCGCACGAGCCCTTCGACGCTTTCCTTCGCTCCGGCAGAGGAAGAGGCGGGTGGAAAGTCTGATGCACAAGCATCACATCATGCTGGTACTGTGTCTGCGCTTCCTCTACGGCATGCGCGTTGCCGGCCTGCTGGCCTTGGGAATGAGCAGGATTTCAACCCTGCGCTTCCTGGTCCTGGATCTTTTCAGCGCCGTCCTGTGGTCGGCGAGCATCTGCGCCGCCGGATACGGTGCTGGTGGCTTCTTTCGAAGAATATTCACTGAAGGGGTAGCGCCTGAGCAGCTTGCGCTACCGGTCGCCGTCCTCGCGGGCACAGTTCTTTTCTGGATGGTCTGGCGCCGTGCCGTGGCCGCCTTGGGCGATTAACTAGCCCCACAACCCTCGACCTGTTCAACGGACAGGCTCACCCGAGGCGCAAAATATGACCCGATGCCGGTGATCGCTTGCGACCTAAGCAAGGTTCATGACAATTCGGCGCCCGGACGTCGCTGCGGCAAATACATCTAGTCGCAGGAAAATCCTTGCAATCCCCACTTGAATCGATCATAATCTAAATGCGAATTGTTCTCATTTGCATAAATGATCACATCATGACCGGACTTGCTCAAAAATGTATGCAAGCGTCCCCCGAGGATGCTCCCACCCGATCCGCCACCGGGGAAATCGCGCGCATCAAGAGCGAAGATCTGTTCCGGCAGCAGCGTGAGGTGGAAATCGATCACCAAGGACGGATTTACCGGCTCCGGCTGACGCAATTGAACAAGCTGATCCTGACCGCCTGACACGGCACGGAACAAGCTAATTTTTCAGAATTTCGCCATACAAGGTGCATCAATGATTGTTTGTGTTTGCAACAATGTGTCCGAAAGCAAAATCCGCCAGGCGGTGGATTCAGGAATCAGCACGATGCCGGCACTACGCGCCGAGCTCGGCGTCGGCAACTGCTGCGGCAGATGCCATTCCTGCGCAAAAACCGTGTTGCGCGAATGCCTCGAAGACGGCGTGCGCGAGGCACAGCCCGTGATGTTGCAGACTGCAATCGCAGCCTAGGCACTGGATTCGCAAGGACATTCTCCAGGCCAATGCAAGCCGGTTCACGCTTGCTTCCCTTTTTCCTCGCTATTCATGCCAGCCTGCGGCCAGCCATTACCGCTGATTGACGGAAAAGGAAATGCAATCGGTGTAATGGAAAAAACAACACCGTGCGCTATGATGATTATTCGACCGCAGGCCGATTGATCCGCAGGATCAATCGCTCCGATTAATCACATCCCACCATAGAGGTCTTCATGAAGGGTGATCCCAATGTCATCAGGTTGCTGAATGCACAGCTCACCAACGAGCTCACCGCGATCAACCAGTATTTTCTGCATGCCCGTATGTATAGGCATTGGGGCCTGGAAAAAATCGCGAAGAAGGAATATGAAGAATCAATCGGCGAAATGAAGCATGCGGACAATCTGATCAATCGCATCCTGATGCTGGACAGTCTGCCTAATCTGCAGGCGCTTCACAAACTGATGATCGGTGAAAACACGCCGGAGATGCTGGAGTGCGACCTGAAGCTGGAGACGATGGCGCAACAGACCGTCAAGGATGGCATCGCCGCATGTGAGGCCGCCGGCGACTACGTGTCGCGTGATCTTCTCCAGGATATTCTGGATGATACGGAAGAACATATCGAGTGGCTGGAAACCCAGCGCGAACTGATCGACAAGGTCGGCCTGCCGAATTACCTGCAGTCGCAGATGGGCAACTAGGCAGCATCGCGCATGAAAAAAGGGCAGTCGATCATTCGACTGCCCTTTTCGTTAGCGCCCGCAGATTTATTGCGGAACCGTGTCCTTGAATGACTGACGCTCGCAGAGCTTGTCGAAAAGCTTGGCAAGATTCGCGTGTTCGCTGCGCCAGTCGATTTCCGGAAAGCGAAATGACAGCCAGCCGAGCGCGCAGCCGACTGAAACATCGGCAAGCGTGTAATGATTGCCGCAGCAAAAAGGGGTGTCTTTCAATCCGGCCGACATCGCCTTCAGCCCCGCATGGACTTTTCCCATCTGGCGCTCGATCCAGTCGGCGCTTTGCAGCGTTTCCGGACGCTGTGTGCGCTCCAGCCGCACCAAGATGGCCGCGTCCAGCACGCCGTCGGCGAGGGCTTCCCAGCATTTGACCTCGGCACGCTCGCGGCCGTTGGGAGGAATCAACTTGCCAACCGGCGTCAGCGTGTCGAGATACTCGACGATGACGCGTGAGTCGAACATCGCTCCGCCGTCTTCCATGACCAGGCAAGGCACCTTGCCGAGCGGATTGGACTGCTGAATCGTGGTGTCGGGCGACCAGACATTTTCCAAGACGAGCTCGTAATCGAGCTTCTTTTCCGCCATTACAACGCGGACTTTGCGGACATAAGGACTGGCGAGAGAACCGATGAGTTTCATAGAAGCGTATGTGAGGAATTGCTTGCGATTATAGCATTGAGGAAGCGCGCAACGGCGGCTGGACGCGGCTTTCGGACGGTCGACTGTTGCGTGGATCCGATTTTTTCGGGCCGATCGCAAATGGTAAAATGGCGGATTGCACTGCGTTTGCGCGATGGTTTTGCCGCTTTAACGCGCCTTTTTACTGACTTCTCCGCTTTTCACTATCATGTCGCTCTCCTCTCTTTCCGCCCTATCTCCGTTGGATGGCCGCTACGCCGCCAAGACCGACAAGCTGCGCCCGATCCTGTCCGAAGCCGGCTTCATGCACCATCGCGTGAAGGTGGAAATCGCATGGCTGCAGGCATTGTCCGCTGCCGGATTCGCGGAGATCAAGCCTTTTTCGGCCGCGGCCAGCACGCTGCTGGACAAGCTGGCGAGTGAGTTCAGCGAAACCGATGCCGAACGCATCAAGGCGATCGAAGCGGTCACGAATCACGATGTGAAGGCGGTCGAGTACTGGCTAAAGGAAAAGGTCAAGGATGTGCCGGAGCTGGTCGCCGCATCCGAATTCATCCATTTCGCCTGCACCTCGGAAGACATCAACAATACCTCGCACGGCATGATGCTCAAGGCGGCGCGCAACGATGTGTTGCTGCCGGCCTTGCAGAGCGTGATTGCGAAACTGACCGATATTGCGCACGCCAATGCCGCATTGCCGATGCTGTCGCGCACCCATGGTCAGCCGGCCAGCCCCACCACACTTGGCAAGGAAATCGCCAACGTGGTTGCGCGCTTGAAGCGCGCCGAGCAGCGTATCGCCTCCGTCGAAATCCTTGGCAAGATGAACGGTGCGGTCGGCAATTACAACGCCCACCTGTCAGCCTATCCGGAATTCGACTGGGAATCGTTTTCGAAGAATGTAATCGAGCAGCGTCTCGGCCTCGGCTTCAATCCTTACACGATCCAGATCGAACCGCATGACTACATGGCGGAACTGTTCGATGCTATCGCACGCGCCAACACCATTCTGCTCGACCTGAACCGCGACGTCTGGGGTTACATCTCGCTCGGTTATTTCAAGCAGCGGACCAAGGCGGGCGAGATCGGCTCTTCCACCATGCCACACAAGGTCAATCCGATCGACTTCGAAAATTCCGAAGGCAATCTTGGCCTGGCGAATGCCGTGCTGAAGCATCTCTCGGAAAAACTGCCGGTGTCGCGCTGGCAGCGCGATCTGACCGACTCTACGGTCTTGCGCAACATCGGCGTCGCCTTCGGTTATGCGGTGCTTGCCTACGACAGCTGCCTGCGCGGACTGAACAAACTGGAAGTGAATCCGTCGCGCCTTGCGGAAGATCTCGACGCAACCTGGGAAGTCCTGGCCGAGCCGGTGCAAACCGTGATGCGCCGCTACGGCATCGAGAATCCTTACGAGCAGTTGAAGGAACTGACCCGCGGCAAAGGGATTTCGAAGGAAGCGCTGCGCGAATTCATCAATGGACTGGCGATCCCGCAGCAGGCAAAAGATCATCTGCTCGCCATGACGCCAGCCAACTATATCGGCCACGCCGAAAAATTGGCGCGTCAGATCTGATTCTCTGCAGTGTGGGGCGCCCCTGGCGCCCCACCTCGCCGCTCCTCTCCATTCCTCTAGCAATTCGTATCGGTCGCGCGGGGCCGTGTTGCGCAAGGAAAATGGAAGATTGCTATGATATGAGCCCGTTTTACCAACAAGCAATTTCCCGGGTCGCTCGTATTCATCCAACGATAGGAGATCACATGAAGCCTCTGTTTGCCAGCATCGCATTGACCACTCTGATTGCAGTCCCCTTCTCTGCCCAGGCGCAGTTTGCCAAGCCTGAGGATGCTGTCAAATACCGGCAATCCGCGCTCTCGGTCATGGGGACGCACATGGGGCGCGTTGGCGCGGTGGTCAAGGGCGAGAAAGCATACAACAAGGCGGCGGTCGAATCGGATGTCGCTGTGATCGAAACAATGTCCAAACTGCCATGGAGTGCATTCCCTGCGGGTTCGAATCTGAGCAACTCGAAAGCCAAACCGGAAATCTGGAAAGAACAGGACAAGTTCAAGGCAGCTGCGGAAAAAATGCAGTCCGAAGTGGTTAAATTGTCCGCTGCGGCAAAATCGGGCGACCAGAATGCCATCAAGGCTGCATTTGGCGAAACCGGCAAGGCCTGCAAGAGCTGCCACGACGATTTCCGCAACAAGTAATCCCGACTTCGGATCCGCCCGCGCTTGCAGCCGGGCGGATTCCGCGCATATTCCCGCGGCGAGCTCAGGCAAGCGGCTGCGGCGACAGATTCACCACGTAATACACACCGGCCGCGCAGAGTGCGAGAAGCATCAGCGCCAGCATGCGCATCAGCCAGGAGTCGTTGGCGGCCGGGGCATCAAGGTCCATCATCTGATCGCCGGTAATCATCGGCCGGACCAGATTCTGTTTCTTCCTGAAATAGTAGTAAGCAATCGCCGCGACATGCAGCGCAACCAGCACATACAACAAGGTGGCACTGACCTCCTTGTGAAACCAGGTGATCTGGTCCGACAGATCCTTGCTGATGAATTTGACCAGCGGCCCGTCATTGGCGATATCGTCATTTGAAAACAAGCCGCTGACGGCCTGTGCCAGCAAATTTGCAAGCAAGGCGAATACCGACAGGCTGCCGAGCGGATTGTGTCCGAGGTAGCGCTCTTTCAGCGCTTGCTTGTGGGCGCGCACATAAGCAAGGATCGTCGACGGACTGTAGATAAAGCTGGAAAACCGGGCGTAGCGCGTGCCGGCCAATCCCCACAGGATGCGAAAGGCAATCAAGGCAAGTACCGCGTAACCTGCACGAAAATGCCATTCCATGGCATTGCCGCCGATTTCCTGCGTGACGACCAGGATCACGACCAGCGCCACCAGCGACCAGTGAAAGAGACGAATCGGCAAATCCCATATGCGCACTTTTTTCATGTGTTCTCCTTGTGCATAAAGAGTCTCGTCAAAAAAAAACCGGCTCGCAAGCCGGCTTTGGTACACCACGATGCGGTCAGACCACCGCACCGCCGGTCTCATCCTTTTCCTTCACGGGCTTGATCAAGTCTTCACGCTTGACGCCCAGCCACATCGCGACCGCAGCGGCAACGAAGACCGACGAGTAGATGCCGAACAGAATGCCGATGGTCAGCGCCAATGCGAAGTAATGCAGCGTTGCGCCACCCAGCACCAGCATCGACAGCACCATCAACTGCGTACAGCCGTGGGTGATGATGGTACGCGAGATCGTGCTGGTAATCGCGTTGTCAATCACTTCCATGACGGGCGCCTTGCGCAGCTTGCGGAAGTTTTCACGGATCCGGTCGAAGATAACGACCGATTCGTTCACCGAATAGCCGAGCACGGCCAGCACGCCGGCCAGCACCGACAGCGAAAATTCCCACTGGAAGAAGGCAAAGAAGCCGAGGATGATCACCACGTCATGCAGGTTGGCGATGATAGCCGCGACGGCAAATTTCCATTCGAAGCGCACTGCCAGGTAGATCATCACGCCGATTACCACCATCGCGAGTGCCGACAAGCCGTCGTGCGCGAGTTCTTCGCCGACCTGCGGGCCGACGAACTCGACGCGCTGCAGCTTCACGTCCGCAGCCTGCGCCTTCAGGGCCGAGAAGACTTTTTCGCTCTGTTGTGCCGATGTCGTTCCCTTCTGCACCGGCAGGCGAATCATCACATCCTGGGCTGTGCCGAAATTCTGCACCTGGGTATCGGTGTAGCCGAGCGCTTCGACTGTCTTGCGAATGCCCTCGATGTTGGCTGGTTTCGCATACGTCACTTCCATCACCGTGCCGCCGGTGAATTCGATGGAAAGATGCAGGCCCTTGTGCCAGAGGAAAAACACGGCGGCGACGAACGTGAGTGCGGAAACCACGTTGAACACCAGCGCATGGCGCATGAAGGGAATGTCTTTTTTGATGCGGAAAAATTCCATGTCACATCCTGTTATTCAGTGTTGCTTTCATCCACCTTGATGGATATTTGCAGTCGGTTTCGCACGTCCTCCACCCAGCGGGCGGAGAACACGCCTTATGCGTTTCCCGGCTTCCAGATCTGACCGATGGAGACGGAAGCGAGTTTCTTCTTGCGGCCATACCAGAGATTGACCACGCCGCGCGACACGAATACCGCGGAGAAGATCGAGGTCAAAATGCCGAGGCAGTGCACCACCGCGAATCCGCGAATCGGGCCGGAACCGAAGATCAGGAGCGCCAGGCCGACGATCAGCGTCGTGACGTTGGAGTCGAGAATCGTCGCCCACGCCCGTTCGAAGCCAGCCGCAATGGCCGCCTGCGGCGTATTGCCGGAACGCAGTTCTTCGCGAATGCGCTCATTGATCAGCACGTTGGCGTCGATCGCCATACCCAGAGCCAGCGCGATAGCGGCGATACCCGGCAGGGTCAACGTCGCCTGCAGCAACGAGAGCAGCGCGATCAGCAGCAGAACGTTGACCGCCAGCGCCAGCACGCTGAAGAAGCCGAACAGCATGTAGTACAGCATCATGAATGCGGAAATCGCGACGAAGCCGTACAGCGTCGAGTTGAAGCCTTTCTTGATGTTCTCGGCGCCGAGTGCCGGGCCGATCGTGCGTTCCTCGACGATTTCCATCGGCGCCGCCAGGGAGCCGGCGCGCAAGAGCAGTGCCAGGTCATTCGATGCTTCGGCGGAACCCATGCCGGTGATCTGGAAACGCGCCCCCAGTTCGTCGCGGATGGTGGCGACCGTCAGTACCTCGCCCTTGCCCTTTTCGAACAGCACGATCGCCATCAGCTTGCCGATCTTGTCGCGCGTGGCTTCGCGCATCTTGCGCCCGCCGTCGCCATTGAGGTCGATGCCGACTGCCGGCTGCTGGTTCTGGTCGAAACTGGCGGTTGCGTTCGCGATGTAGTCGCCGGTGATGATCGGATCCTTGTAGAGGACGACGGGAGCGCCGCGGCCTACCTTGAACAGCTCGGATCCGAACGGAATGGTTGCGGTTTCCTCGGTCCCGCGGAGTACGGATTCGTCGACCATGCGCACTTCCAGTGTCGCCGTGCGGCCGATGATGTCTTTTGCGCGCGAAACGTCCTGCACGCCGGGCAATTGCACGACGATCCGGTCGGCGCCCTGGCGCTGGATCAAGGGCTCGGCCACGCCAAGTTCGTTCACACGCTTGGACAGGGTGCTGATGTTCTGCTGCACCGCGTTCTCCACCGTGGTCCTCAATGCCTCGGGCTTCATGTTTGCAATGAGCTTCGGACCGGCGCTGTCGTCCGCATCGGTCAGGATCAGTTCACTCAGCTGCGAAGCCAGCACTTCCTTTCCCTTGGCGCGGGTTTCCGCGTCATGGAACTTGATTTCGATCGCGTCGCCATTACGGTTGATGCCGGCGTGGCGGACATTCTTGTCGCGCAACATGCTGCGCATGCTGGCCTGCAGGCCTTGCAGTCGCTTGTTCAACACTGCCCTGGTGTCGACTTGCATCAGGAAGTGCACGCCGCCGCGCAGGTCCAGGCCGAGCGACATCGGCAGTGCGTGCATGCTCTGCAGCCAGCCCGGCGTGTTTGACAACAGATTGAATGCGACACTGTAAGTCGGATCGTTGGAATCGGTATTCAGTGCTCTTTCCAGCAAAGCCTTGGCCTTGAACTGGGTATCGGTGTCATTGAAGCGCACGCGCACCGAGCCATGCGTGCCGGTAACGTCGTACAACACATTTTCCGGCTTGATTCCGCCTTCCTGAAGCAGCTGCTCCACCTTGCCCATCATGCTGCTGTCGACCTTGACGGTGGCTTTGGCGCTGCTGACCTGCACGGCAGGCGATTCGCCAAAGAAGTTCGGCGTCGTGTACAGGGCCCCGAAGATCAGGGCGATGACGATGACGATGTATTTCCAGATGGGGTAGCGATTCATAGGGATTTCAGCATTGAATGTCGGGCTTGAGAAGCATTGTCAGGGATGCCCGGTCTCGCGCATCCCGCAATTATCCCGATTACAGCGACTTGATCGTGCCTTTTGGCAATAAAGTGGTGACAGCTGCCTTCTGGGTGACAACTTCGGTGCCGTCGGCGATTTCGACCGTCACATAGGCGTCGGTCACCTTGGTTACCCGGCCGAGAATGCCGCCCGCGGTAACGATTTCATCACCTTTGGCCAGGGCTTCCATCATGGCCTTTTGTTCCTTCTGGCGCTTCATTTGCGGGCGAATCATCAGGAAGTACAGCACCACGAACATCAGGATGATCGGCAGGAAGCTCATCAGGCTGCCTTCAGTGCCGCCGGCCACGGTTTGTGCGAATGCGTTGGAAATGAACACGTTATTGCTCCAAGTTGTCATGAGGATTAACCCGGCATTTTAGCATTCGCCGCCCGGTTTCCCTGCAATGTTGAAAAACCCTTCCAATCGGGACAATTCAGAGGGCAGACATGGGTCACGGACGACAACGACCTATACGCCCCGCGCCCTGTCCGCATGGAACTGCACGACGAAGGTCTGGAAGCGGTCGGCATCGATCGCCGCCCGCATTTCGCGCATCAGTTGCAGATAGTAATGCAGGTTGTGAATGGTATTCAGTCGCGCGCCGAGAATTTCGCCGGCGCGATGCAAATGGTGCAGGTAAGCACGGGAAAAGTTGCGGCAGGCATAACATTCGCAGGTTTCGTCGAGTGGTTGCTCGTCCTCCTTGTAGCGCGAATTCTTGATCTTGATGTCGCCGAAACGCGTGAACAGCCAGCCATTGCGGGCGTTGCGGGTAGGCATGACGCAGTCGAACATGTCGACACCGTTCGCCACGCCGGCAACCAGGTCTTCAGGCGTGCCAACCCCCATCAGGTAGTGCGGCCTGTCTTCCGGCAGGCGCGGGCCGATGTGCTGCAGCACCCGCATCATCTCTTCCTTCGGCTCACCGACCGACAGGCCGCCGATGGCATAGCCTTCAAAGCCGACCTCCCGCAAGCCGGCGAGCGACTCGTCGCGCAGGTTTTCGAACATGCCGCCCTGCACGATGCCGAACAGGGCATTCGGGTTTTCGCCCTTGTCGAATTCATCGCGCGAGCGCTTCGCCCAGCGCAGCGACATGCGCATCGATTTTGCCGCTTCCTGCTCGGAGGCCGGATTGCCGTCGATCTCGTAGGGCGTGCACTCGTCGAACTGCATCACGATGTCGGAATTGAGTACGCGCTGGATCTGCATGGAGATCTCGGGCGAGAGGAACAGCTTGTCGCCGTTGATCGGCGAGGCGAACTTGACGCCCTCTTCCGTGATCTTGCGCATCGCGCCCAGCGAAAAGACCTGAAAACCGCCGGAATCGGTCAGGATCGGTTTAGTCCAACCCATGAAGCGATGCAGTCCGTCGAACTTGCCGACAACGTCGAGGCCGGGACGCAGCCACAGGTGAAACGTGTTGCCGAGGATGATCTGCGCATCGATCTCGTGCAACTCGACGGGCGACATGGCCTTCACCGAACCATAGGTGCCCACCGGCATAAAGGTCGGCGTTTCCACCACGCCGTGGTTGAGCGTCAGGCGGCCGCGGCGCGCCTTGCCGTCGGTCTTGATGAGTTTGAAATTTAGCATGTGGGGTTCTTCGTTAACAGCATGGCGTCACCGTAACTGAAAAAACGGTAACGCTGTTCGATCGCGTGCGCATAGGCGGCACGGATGCGCTGGTAGCCGGTAAAGGCCGATACCAGCATCAACAGGGTCGATTTCGGCAAATGGAAGTTGGTGATCATGCGGTCGACCGTCTTGAACGCATAGCCGGGCGTGATGAACAAATTGGTATCCGCGCTGCCGGCTTGCAGCGCTCCCGACTGGGATGCCGACTCGAGCGCACGCATGCTGGTTGTGCCGACTGCGACGATATCGCGCCCCGCAGACTTTGCTGCGTGCACCGCATCCACCGTCTCTTGCGGCATGGTGTACCACTCGCTGTGCATCTTGTGCTCGGCCAGGTTCTCGGTGCGCACTGGCTGGAAGGTGCCGGCGCCGACATGCAGCGTCACGTAGGCGAATCGCACGCCCTTGTCGCGCAGCTTGTCGAGCAGCGGCTGGTCGAAATGCAAACCGGCCGTGGGCGCAGCGACCGCGCCCGGCTCTTTTGCGTAGACGGTCTGATAGCGCGTTTCGTCGAATTCGTCGGCTGCATGCTCGATGTACGGCGGCAGCGGCAGCCGGCCGTGCGCTTCGATCAGATCGAACACATCCGAAGGAAACGTGAGCGTGAAAAACTCGCCAGCGCGTTCGCCAACCAGCACGTCGAAGGCGTCGGCCAGCCGCATCCTGCTGCCCGGATGCGGCGACTTGGAGGCACGCACCTGGGCATGCACGGTGCGGTGGTCGAGGACACGTTCGATCAGCACTTCGACCTTGCCGCCGGTTTCCTTCGCACCGAAGAAACGTGCCTTCAGCACGCGCGTGTTGTTGAAGACCAGCAGATCGCCCGGCGCGAACAAGTCGACAATGTCCGCAAAGGCACGATCGACCAGCGTGTCACCGTCGACGTGCAGCAGCCGGGATGCGCTGCGCTGCGGCAGCGGCACTTGCGCAATCAGTTCCTGCGGCAAGTGAAAATCAAAATCGGAAAGAGAATACATGCGTCAGAATGGCGTCGAGGCGGAATGTTGTAATACCCTTTCGGGAAGGCGTCCGCACTTAGCAGAATTGCCATACAATGACTGACGCTTCCGCCGGCCTCGGCCGGATCAAACCCGCTATTTTACGCCCTGCCGCACGATTTACATTGGATATGCCCGCCGCAAAGCGAAAGCCCGCAGCCCCCGCCAAACGAAAGACCAGCACCAGCGAGAGCAAGCTCGCGAAACTCGGCCTGCGCTCGGACATGGATCTGGTGCTGCACCTGCCCCTGCGTTACGAGGATGAGACGAAAATCGTGCCCATCCGCGAGGCAGGCTTCATGGCCGGAAACGCAGCGCAGGTCGAAGGCGTGGTGGCCGAATGCGACATCCAGTACCGGCCGCGACGGCAGCTCGTCGTGACTATCACCGACGACTCGGGCCCTCTGGTAATGCGCTTCCTGAATTTTTACGGCAGCCAGGTGAAGCAACTGGCTGCCGGCACGCGGGTGCGGGCGCGCGGCGAAGTGCGGCACGGCTTCTTCGGCGCGGAAATGGTCCACCCGGTCTATAAAGTGGTGCAGGAGGGCGATCCCTTGCCCAATGCGCTCACGCCTGTGTACCCGGCCGGTGAAGGCCTGTCGCAGGCCTTCCTGCGCAAGGCAATCGCCAATGCGCTTTCGCGCGTTGACTGGCGCGACACGCTGGCCCCCGCGCTGCTGGCCTCGCTCAAGCTGCAGCCCTTCGAGCCCTCGGTGAAACTGCTGCACAATCCGCCGCCGGACGTGGATGAAAACGCATTGATGGAGCATACGCATCCGGCCTGGATCCGGATGAAGTTCGACGAGCTGCTGGCGCAGCAGCTGTCGCTCAAGCGGGCGCAGGCGGCACGCCGCGCCAAGGGCGCCGCGGCCTTGCCGGTGATCGGCGACCTGTCGACGAAATTCCTCGCCAATCTGCCATTCCAGCTGACTGGCGCGCAACAACGCGTACTGGACGAGATTCGCGCCGACTTGCGCGAATCCTTCCCGATGCAGCGGCTGCTGCAGGGCGACGTCGGCAGCGGCAAGACCGTGGTCGCCGCGCTGGCGGCGGCGCAAGCCATCGATAGCGGCTTTCAGGCGGCACTGATGGCGCCGACCGAAATCCTCGCGGAGCAACACTTTCGCAAGATTGCGATGTGGATGGAGCCACTCGGTGTGAAGGTCGCGTGGCTGACCGGCAGCCTGAAGAAAAAAGAAAAGGAAGCGTCCCAGGCGCTGATTGAATCGGGCGACGCGAAGCTCGTGATCGGCACACACGCGCTGATCCAGGAGGGCGTGGAGTTCGCGCGACTCGGCCTCGTGATCGTCGACGAACAACATCGTTTCGGTGTCGGACAGCGCCTGGCTTTGCGCAACAAGGGGCTGGACGCCGGGGACGCGGCGCACACCGTGCCGCATCAGTTGATGATGTCCGCCACGCCGATTCCCCGCACCCTGGCGATGACCTATTACGCCGATCTGGAAGTGTCGGTGATTGATGAATTGCCGCCGGGACGCACGCCGATTGTCACGCGCATCGTCGACCAGAACCGGCGCGACGAGGTGATCGAGCGCGTGCATGTCGCTGCGCTCGAAGGCCGGCAGGTGTACTGGGTCTGTCCACTGATCGAGGAATCGGAAGCACTGCAACTGCAGACCGCGACCGATACGCACGCGATGCTCGCGCAAGCATTGCCGGAATTGCAGGTCGGACTGGTGCACGGCCGCATGAAACCGGCCGAGAAGCAGATCATGATGGATGCCTTTACGCGCGGCGACATTCATGTACTGGTCGCGACCACCGTCATCGAGGTCGGGGTCGATGTGCCGAACGCCTCGCTGATGGTGATCGAACACGCGGAACGCTTCGGCCTGTCGCAGTTGCATCAGTTGCGCGGGCGGGTCGGCCGCGGGTCGGCCGCGAGCGTGTGCTTACTGCTCTATCAGAGCCCGCTCGGTCCGACCGCGAAACAGCGGCTGATGACGATGCGGGAAACCACCGATGGCTTCGAGATCGCGCGCCGCGATCTCGAAATTCGCGGTCCGGGAGAATTCCTGGGAGCGCGACAGTCGGGCCAGGCGATGCTGCGTTTTGCCGATTTGCAAACGGACCAGTGGCTGGTGGAAAAAGCGCGCAATATTGCTCAAATGTTATTGCATGACGATCCGGCAACGGTCGAGGCGCATCTGGCGCGCTGGCTGGGCGGACGCGAAGAATTCCTGAAAGTCTGATTTCAATCCGTGCGCCCCGGTGCATAGTCTTATACTATGGCAGTTGCTGCCAATTCATTCACTGGTACCGAGGCAAAACAAACATGACTCTTACCGAATTGAAATACATCGTCGCCGTCGCGCGCGAGAAGCATTTCGGCCATGCTGCGGAGGCTTGCTTCGTCGCGCAGCCGACCTTGTCGGTTGCGATCAAAAAACTGGAAGATGAACTTGGCGTGGTGATTTTTGAACGCGGCGGAATGGAAATCTCGATGACGCCGCTCGGTGCGCAGATTGTCGCGCAGGCAGAACGGGTGCTGGAGCAAACCGCCGCCATCAAGGAAATCGCCAAACAGAACAAGGATCCGCTGGCGGGCCCCTTGCGCCTCGGCGTGATTTATACGATCGCGCCCTACCTGCTGCCGCCGCTGGTGAAAACCATGATCGAGCAGGTGCCGCAAATGCCGCTGGTGCTGCAGGAAAACTTCACGGTACGGCTCATCGAATCCTTGCGCCAGGGCGAACTGGACGCGGCGATCATGGCCCTGCCGTTCTCGGATCAGGGTTTGATGGTGCAAGCCCTGTACGACGAACCGTTTGTCGTTGCCCTGCCCAAACACCATGCATGGGCAAAGCGCGAATCGATCGCCGCGGAAGAACTGAAATCCGAGACCATGCTGTTGCTTGGCAATGGGCACTGCTTCCGCGACCAGGTGCTGGAGGTGTGTCCGGAGATGTCGCGCTTCTCCACGACTGGCGACGGCATCGCGCGCACCTTCGAAGGTTCATCGCTGGAAACCATCCGCCATATGGTCGCCTCGGGCATCGGCATCACGGTCCTGCCGAAGGCATCGGTGCCGGACATGCAGACCAAGGACGGCATGCTGCGCTACATTCCTTTTTCGCCGCCCGATCCGTCGCGCCGCGTCGTGATTGCCTGGCGCAAGAGTTTTACCCGCAAGGCGGCGATTGATGCGATACGCCAGGCTGTATTGTCCTGCGACTTGCATGGCGTGACCATGCTGCATGACGCGGAGACCGCCGAGGCCATGGAAGCCTGACCCAGACAACGAGGCAGCCTGCAACAGGCGACCTATTTTTTTCCCTTCTCGAACTGCACCAGCAACTCGTTGCCGCGCTTGACCGCCGTGTCGAGTGCGTCCTTTGCGGTCTTCTTGCCGCTCCATGCCAGTTCCAGCTCTTCATCGATGATGGCGCGAATCCGCACGAAATTGCCTAGACGGATGCCGCGCGATTTCGGCGTCGGCGTGACGAGCATTTGGCGAACTGCCACTTCCTGGCCGGGCGAATTTTCATAGAAGCCCGATTTCTTCGTGAGCTCGTAGGCAGCCGTGGTCAGCGGCAGATAGCCGGTTTCCTGGTGCCACTTCGCCTGGATTTCCGGCCTGGACAGGAACTTGAAGAACCTGGCGACAGCTTTGTATTCGACGGTTTTCTTGCCGCTCATGACCCACAGCGAGGTGCCGCCGACGATCGTGTTTTGCGGCGCGCCATGCACTCTGGCGTAATACGGCAGCGCCGCGACGCCGAATCGGAATTTGGAATTCTTGCGGATGTTGGCATAGGCCGCGCTGGAGGAAGTGAGCATTGCGCACTCGCCGGAATAGAACATGGCTTCCGCTTCATTCCTGGGGCCGGCGTAGGTGAAGTAGCCCTGGCGCGCCCAGTTTGCCAGGGTGTCGATATGTTTCACATGCAGAGGACTGTTGAATTTGAGGCGGGAACGATTGCCCGCGAACCCATTGTTCCCGGAGGCGAACTCCACATTGTGCCAGGCCGAGAAATTCTCCAGATGCACCCACGATTGCCAGCCGCTGGTGTAGGCGCATTCCTCGCCGCTGACTTTCAGCTTGGCCGCAGCCGACAGCACCGCCGGCCAGGTGACGGGCGCCTTGTCCGGGTCGAGTCCCGCTTTTGCGAACATGTCCTTGTTGTAATAGAACACGGCGGTCGAACTGTTGAACGGGAAGGACAGCATCGCCCCTTGCGGCGACATGTAGTAACTGGCAAGCGCGGGCACATAGATCGCGGGATTGAATTTTTCGCCGGCGATCTGCATCACCCTCGACACCGGAACGATGGCGCCTTTCGAATGCAGCATGGCGGCGGTGCCGACTTCCGGCACCTGAAGAATGTTGGGCGCTTTTCCCGCGCGATAGCCGGCAATGGCGGCCGTCATCGCTTCGTCGTAGCTCCCCTTGAAGACCGGCGTGATTTTATAGGCATGCTGACTCTTGTTGAATTTGTCGGCGAGTCCCGCCGCCCGGTCGCCGAGCGCGCCGGTCATGGAATGCCACCAGACGATTTCGGTCTTGGCGCAGGCAGATGCGGCCATCAGGGCGCACAGCGATCCCGCGGCCAGCGACTTGATATGACGGCGCATCTTTTCTCCTGCCCTTTTTATGGACGCACGAAGGTGATATGACAGTTGCATAACGATAAACGAAACCATGCTCGCGACGCTTATAATTCGGTGTCAACGCGATTTCAGCGCAGCAATTTGAAACGCAGGAGCGAAGTTTAGCCCTTTCACAAGATTCTTTGTTGTCATTCCCTCTTTTCGTTTTCATTCATTCCACGACATGAACCGCCTTGCCCTGTATGCCCGCCTCGTCCGGCTCGACAAGCCGATCGGCATCCTGCTCCTGCTATGGCCGACGCTGGCCGCCCTGTGGTTCGCCTCGCAAGGCAAACCGGACTGGAAGCTGGTGCTGATTTTCACGCTGGGGACGGTGCTGATGCGTTCGGCGGGTTGCGCGATCAACGACTTTGCCGACCGCGATTTCGACAAGCACGTGAAGCGCACGGCGGAACGCCCGCTGACCAGCGGCAGGATCGCGCCGTGGGAAGCTGTCATGGTCGCTGCAGTGCTCGCGCTGGTTTCCTTTGCGTTGATCCTGCCGCTCAATACGCTCACCAAGGAGTTGTCGGTGGCCGCCGTGCTGATTGCGGCAAGCTATCCATATTTCAAGCGCTTCTTCGCGATTCCGCAGGCCTATCTCGGCATCGCGTTCGGCTTCGGCATTCCGATGGCCTTCGCCGCCGTCCTGAATACGGTACCGCCGGCGGCGTGGCTGCTGCTTGCCGCCAACATCTTCTGGGCCATCGCATACGATACCGAATACGCAATGGTGGATCGCGACGACGACCTGAAGATCGGCATCAAGACCTCTGCCATCACCTTCGGCCGCTTCGACGTGATGGCCGTCATGCTGTGCTATGCGATCACCTTTGCGATCATCCTGCTGGTCGGTTGGCAATATGGACTGCGCGCCTGGTTCACGGGCGGAATGCTTGTTGCCGCCGCCTGCGCGCTGTATCACTACACGCTGATCCGCACACGGGACCGCATGGGTTGCTTCGCGGCGTTTCGTCACAACAACTGGCTCGGCGCTGCCTTCTTTGCCGGAATCGCAGTCGATTACGCGATGCGCTAATTCCAGCCGACAGTGTTTGACACCGCGCAAAATCGCCGCCCTCCTGTTACTTACACTGCAAGAAGCGCATCTCAATCACAGGAGGCATGGCATGGAATCTAACGGACGCAGTATGGTGCGGGATCGTTTGCTCGACGATCTGAGGCTGGTGATCAAGGACGCGGAAGACCTGCTCAGGAACACCAGTCAGCAAGTCGACGACGGGTATCGCATGGCACGCGCCCGCTTCGAATCCACCTTGACCAGCGCCAAAAGCGGTTTGTCCTCACTGGAAGAAAGCATCAGCGCCAGCGCGCGTGACGCCATCGATACCACCGATCAATACGTACAATCCCACCCCTGGCAATCGGTCGGCGTCGGCGCCCTCGCCGGGCTGGTGATCGGCCTCTGGCTCGGACGTCGCTGACAGCATGGTGATTGCAGAATCGGTAGCGCGACTGGCGGCCACGCTGCTTGCGGTTGTCCAGACGCGCGTGGAACTGGCGGCAACGGAAGTCGAGGAAGAATCACTGCGCTATTTTTCCTACCTGCTGATGTCGCTCGCGGCCATGTTTTGCCTCGGCATCGCCGTGGTGCTCGCCGTCTTTCTGGTCGTGATCCTGTACTGGGAGACGCATCGCATCGGCATCTTGCTGACGCTCATCGCATTGTTCGGGCTTGCCGGCGCGATGATCGGATTGCGCGTGCAGCGGCAGTTCCGGGTGAAGCCGAAACTGCTGGGACACACGATGACCGAGTTGTCGCGCGATACGAAAGCGCTGCAGCCGCCGCTATGAGAACACGCGCCGAAATGCTGGCAGCGCGGCGGCAGCGCCTGATCGCCGAATGCATCCTGCAGCGCGCCGATCTGGCGCTGCAAATCGAACCGCTGACCCATAACCTGAACTCGGTCGAGGTCGGCTTGCGGATTGTCGATCGTGTTCGGCAACATCCCGGATGGATTGCCGCTGCGGCAGTGGGCCTGATCGCTATCCGGCCACGCCGCCTGTCATCTGTCCTGCGGCTGGGATCCGCCGGCTTGCGCACATGGCGAATGCTCCGGCCGAGCCTGCAATTGCTGCTGCCGGGTTAAGAAAAGGTCAGGCGCCGCGCAAGAATAACTTGTGCAATTTGGCGGTCGTAGCGGGATGCGATGCAAGGCGGGAGAAGGAGCCATAGCGGGACTATGGCGACGCCGAGCAACGCCGCAGCGCGCCCGATACGGCTAGCAAAATTGTGCAAGTTATTCTTGCGCGGTGCCTTAGTCCTGTCCGAATTCTTCGCCCAGCTCCTTGCCGCGCGCGGCAGCGGCTTTCAGCGCCTTGACGATCGCGCCCTTGACGTCGCTTGCATCCAAGCTGGTCAGGGCGGCGTAAGTAGTGCCGCCTTTGGATGTCACCCGCTCGCGCAATGTCGACACCGGCTCGGTGGATTGCGCCGCCAGCTGCGATGCGCCGACGAAGGTAGCGATCGCAAGCTGGGTGCCCTGCTCGGCAGTCAGTCCCATTTCCTGCGCTGCCTGCTGCATCGCTTCAATGAAGTAGAAAACATAGGCAGGGCCACTTCCGGAGACGGCCGTCACGGGGTCGATCAATTCTTCGTCATCCAGCCAGACCGTCGCGCCAACCGCACGCATGATCGCGTCGGCCGCATTGCGCTGCGCAGTCGACACGCCGGATAAAGCCACCATGCCGGTGATGCCCTTGCCGATCAAGGCCGGCGTGTTGGGCATGGTACGCACGATCGCGCTGTGACCGTTCAGCCAGCGCGACAAGTCGAGCGCGCGAATGCCGGCCGCGATCGACAGCACCAGTTGCGACCGGATGTGCGCTTTCAACTGCGCGATCACATCCTTCATCTGTTGCGGCTTGACTGCCAGCACGACAACGTCGGTGTCGGTCAGCGCGCTGTCGATCTGGTGAGACGTGCTCACGCCGAACTGCTGCTGCAATTTGCGCAAGGCGTCCGCATTGACATCGACGACGTGAATGTTTTCTCCCGCGGTCAGCTTGCCGGCAAGGCCGCCGATGAGTGCGGTCGCCATGTTGCCGCCGCCGATGAATGCGATTTTCAGATTATTTTGCATAATGTCGTTGTCCAAAGATTGCCGTTCCAATTCTGACGATGGTTGCGCCTTCCTCGACCGCGGCGACGAGGTCGGCCGACATGCCCATCGATAAGGTATCCATGTCGAGCCCGTGCGCACGCAATTCGTCCAGCAGCATGCGCACCTGCCGGAACGGGACGCGTTGCCTGTCGATGTCGCCCTCGGGTTCCGGGATCGCCATCAATCCGCGCAGCTTCAGCCGCGGCAGATTCGCCACCCGTTTTGCCAGTTCCAGTACTTCGCCGGGCGCGACGCCGCTCTTGCTGGCCTCTCCGCTGATGTTGACCTGCAGGCAGATGTTCAAGGGCGGCAGATGCGCAGGCCGCTGTTCGGATAGGCGCTGCGCGATCCTTTCGCGCTCGACCGAGTGCACCCAATCGAAATGCTCCGCGATCGGCCGCGTCTTGTTGCTCTGAATGGGGCCGATGAAGTGCCATTCCAGCAACAAGTCCGGCCGCGCGGCATGCACCGCGCTCATCTTGTCGAGCGCTTCCTGCAAGTAGTTTTCGCCGAAGGCGCGCTGGCCTGCCTGTGCCGCGGCGATGACCGCATCCGCGCCGAAGGTCTTCGACACCGCCAGCAGGCGAACCGCGCGCGGGTCGCGTCCGGCCTCTCGCGCGGCTGTGGTAATACGTTCCTCTACGGCTTGCAAGTTGTCGGAGATTGAGGACATAATCAGTTAGCTTAGGGCAACACCTTGCCGGTATTGCATCAATATTGTCACTACGGCTTACGCCAGCCTGGGATTATAAATGGACATTTCTGAACTTCTCGCCTTTGCCGTCAAGAATGGCGCATCCGACCTGCACCTGTCCGCCGGCTTGCCGCCGATGATACGCGTGCATGGCGACGTGCGTCGCATCAACCTGCCGCCGCTGGAGCACCGCGATGTGCACGGCATGATCTATGACATCATGAACGATGGCCAGCGCAAGGCGTATGAAGAAGTGCTCGAATGCGACTTTTCGTTTGCCATTCCAGGCCTGGCGCGCTTCCGCGTGAACGCATTCAACCAGGACCGCGGCGCGGCAGCCGTGCTGCGTACCATTCCGTCGAAAGTGCTGACGCTGGAACAACTGAACGCGCCGAAGATCTTCACCGAACTGGCCCTGAAGCCGCGCGGCCTGGTGCTGGTGACCGGCCCGACCGGTTCCGGCAAATCGACCACGCTGGCCGCGATGATCAATCATCTGAACGAAACCGAATATGGCCACATACTGACGGTGGAAGATCCGATCGAATTCGTGCACGAATCGAAGAAATGCCTGATCAACCAGCGCGAAGTCGGCCCGCACACCATGTCCTTCCAGAACGCGCTGCGCTCCGCCTTGCGTGAAGACCCGGACGCAATCCTGGTCGGCGAATTGCGGGACCTGGAAACCATTCGCCTTGCGATGACGGCGGCCGAAACCGGCCACCTTGTGTTCGGTACGCTGCACACTTCGTCGGCGGCAAAGACCATCGACCGTATCGTCGACGTGTTCCCGGCGGAAGAAAAGGAGATGATTCGCGCGATGCTGTCGGAATCGCTGCAAGCGGTGATCTCGCAGACGCTGCTGAAAACCAAGGACGGCAGCGGCCGCGTCGCCGCGCACGAGATCATGCTGGGCACGCCCGCAATCCGCAACCTGATCCGCGAAGCGAAAGTGGCGCAGATGTATTCCACGATTCAGACCGGCAGCAACATCGGCATGCAGACGCTGGACCAGAACCTGACCGACCTGGTAAGACGCAACGTGATTTCGCCGGCCGCCGCACGCGCCGCCGCCAAGATCCCGGAAAACTTCCCGGGCTGAAACCAATCAAGATCAACACCAAGGCGGGCAATAAGCTCGCAAGGACGAAGGAAGAACCATGGAACGGGACCAGGCCACCAAATTCATGCACGACCTGCTGCGGCTGATGCTCAGCAAGAACGGCTCCGACCTTTTCATCACTGCCGATTTCCCGCCGGCATTCAAGATCGACGGCAAGATGACGCCGGTCTCGAACCAGCCGCTGACGCCCACGCATACCGTCGAACTCGCGCGCGCCATCATGAACGACAAGCAGGCGGCGGAATTCGAAGCGAGCAAGGAGTGCAATTTCGCGATCAGCCCCGGCGGTCTCGGACGTTTCCGCGTGTCGGCATTCGTGCAGCAGGGCCGTGTCGGCATGGTGCTGCGGACCATCACCACCACGATTCCGAAACTGGAAGACTTGGGGGTGCCGGAAGTGCTGAAAGAAGTGGCGATGACCAAGCGCGGCCTGGTGATCATGGTGGGCGCGACCGGCTCGGGCAAATCCACCACGCTGGCCGGCATGGTCGGTTATCGCAATGAAAACAGTTACGGTCACATCATCACGATTGAAGACCCGGTGGAATACGTGCATCCGCACAAGAACTGCATCGTCACGCAGCGCGAAGTCGGGGTCGATACCGCCGACTGGTTCACCGCGCTGAAGAACACGCTGCGCCAGGCGCCCGACGTGATCCTGATCGGCGAGATCCGCGATCGCGAGACCATGGATTACGCGATCGCATTTGCCGAAACCGGCCACCTCTGTCTTGCCACGCTGCACGCTAACAGCGCGAACCAGGCGCTGGACCGGATCATCAACTTCTTCCCGGAAGAACGCCGCCAGCAACTCCTGATGGATTTGTCGCTCAACCTGAAGGGTTTGATTTCACAACGTCTCGTTCCCTTGAAAGATATCAAGGGGCGCTGCGCCGCAGTCGAGATAATGTTGAACTCGCCGCTGATTTCCGACCTGATCTTCAAGGGCGAGGTGCACGAAATCAAGG
The DNA here is from genome assembly GCF_035254865.1 of Noviherbaspirillum sp. GTDB lineage: Bacteria > Pseudomonadota > Gammaproteobacteria > Burkholderiales > Burkholderiaceae_D > Noviherbaspirillum. The sequence continues at coordinate 30,892 of NZ_DATFAF010000010.1, read as the reverse complement.
AAATCATGAAGAAGTCGCGCGAGCTCGGCATGCAGACTTTCGACCAGGCGCTGTTCGACCTCTACGAGGCCGGCAAGATTTCCTACGAAGACGCGCTGCGCAATGCCGACTCGGTCAATGACCTGCGCCTGACCATCAAGCTGCAGAGCAAGGACGCGAAGGGCCGCGACCTGAGCAAGGGAACCGAACATCTGGGAATCGTGTGACGACTGTTTACGACTTCAACGCAACCAGCCTCGACGGCAAGCCGGTCGATCTGAAAAAGTATCGCGGCAAGGTCCTGCTGATCGTCAATACGGCGAGCAATTGCGGCTTCACACCACAATACAAGGGACTGGAAGCCGTCTACGAGCAGTTCAAGGACAAGGGCGTCGAAGTGCTGGGCTTTCCCTGCAACCAGTTCGGCGCACAGGAACCCGGCACAGCGGATGAAATCGGCGCGTTCTGCGAAAAGAATTATGGCGTCAGCTTTTCGCTCTTCGACAAGATCGATGTGAACGGCGTCAATGCACATCCGCTCTTCAAGCACTTGAAGAGCGAAGCGCGCGGCCTCATGGGCTCGGAAGCGATCAAATGGAATTTCACTAAGTTCCTGGTGAGGAAGGATGGCACGGTGTACAAGCGTTACGCACCGCAGACCGAGCCGAAGGAATTGATGCGGGATATCGAGAAACTGCTCGCCGAATAAATCCAATAAAAATACAAATGGGCGCAGTGCGCCCATTGATCCATTCCCTTTGTTGGCAGCGCATTTTCAGTTGCGCATATGCTCGTTCGGATTCTTCCCTTTCACGAAACCGAATGCAAACGCTTCAACGACAACCAACACAACCAAGGATCCGATAACAACGACTGGTACGATACTCATGATGCTTCCTTTCAACGATCAACCTGCTTGATCACAGTATAGGGAGGCACCAGTCATCAATCCAATCACGATTCATCATGGCAATTATTCGCAGCCGGAATATCAGCGAGCCGCGAGCAATGCCTTGTCGATCAATTCAATCCAATGCTTGACCGGTGTTTCGGTGCCTGATTGCAGGTGCGTGAGGCAGCCGATATTGGCGGACACGATCATCTCCGGCCTGGTCGCTTCCAGGTTCGCAATCTTGTTGTCGCGCAGCTTGTAAGCCAGCTCCGGCTGGGTGACCGAATAAGTGCCTGCGGAGCCGCAGCAAAGGTGGCTGTCCTTGCACAGGCTGACATCGACACCCACCGCGCGCAATACTCCTTCCACCTTGCCGCGAATCTGCTGGCCGTGTTGCAGACTGCAAGGCGGATGATAGGCAACACGCTGTTTGATCTTTCCGTCCAGCTTCTGCTGCAATGCCTGCTCGAAGGGCGGCAGAATTTCGCTCAGGTCTTTCGTCAATTCCGAAATGCGTTTCGCCTTCGCCGCGTACTTCTCGTCATGCGCGAGCAGATGGCCGTATTCCTTGACCGTCACGCCGCAACCCGAGGCCGTCATCACGATCGCTTCGACACCGGCTTCCACGTAGGGCCACCATGCGTCGATATTGTTGCGCATGTCGTTGAGGCCGCCATCCTGATCATTCATGTGAAAACGGATCGCGCCGCAGCAGCCTTCCTTCGGCGCCACGATCAATTGCACGCCGAGCGCGTCCAGCACGCGTGCGGTGGCGGCATTGATATTGGGTGCCATCGCAGGCAGCACGCAGCCGTCGAGCAGCAGCATCTTGCGCGCGTGTTGCGTCTTCGGCCAGGTGCCGGCGCTCTGCCGCGCGGGGACCTTGTTGCGCAGGGACTTGGGCAGCAAGGGCCGCATCAGCTGCCCGGTCTTCATCGCCGGCGTGAACAACCATTTGCGCGGCAAGGCTTCCTTCAACACTGCGCGCACGATGCGTTGCGACATGGGGCGCTTCACCTGTTCTTCGACGATCTTGCGGCCGATGTCGACCAGGCGGCCGTATTGCACGCCCGAGGGACAGGTCGATTCGCAATTGCGGCAGGTCAGGCAACGGTCCAGGTGCGACAGCGTCTTCGCGGTGGCCGGCTTGCCTTCGAGAACCTGCTTGATCAGGTAGATGCGGCCGCGCGGACCATCGAGCTCATCGCCGAGCAACTGATACGTTGGGCAAGTAGCAGTGCAAAATCCGCAGTGCACGCATTTGCGAAGGATGGCGTCGGCTTCATCGCCGGCGCGCGTGTTCCTGATGAAATCAGCGAGATTGGTTTGCATGGTCAAAACTCTTTGTACATCCGTTCCGGATTGAATATGCCGGACGGATCGAATGCATTCTTCAGATTGCGATGGACCCTGGCGAGCGGCGGTACCAGCGGATGAAAGACGCCGACGCTCTTATCGCCGCCGCGGAACAGTGTCGCGTGACCGCCGACTTGCGTGACCACTGAGCGAATCGTGTCGGCATCCATCTCCGTCCTCAGCCAGCGTTGCGCGCCGCCCCACTCGATCAGATGCTCGCCTTCCAATGCCAGCGGCGGAATGGCCGACGGCACCGACAGGCGCCACAAGGCCGTCGGGCCATTGGTCGCGCTGAAATACTGGTTGCTGTGGTCGCGCAGTTCATTCCAGAACACGTCCGCCTGCGCTTCCTCTTCGCCGCCCATCTTTTGCATGGCGGCCTTGACCGCTGACTCGGCACCGGACAAGCGCACGATGAGCACGCCGCCATGCCAGGCACTGGCGGAAATCGGCAGCGGCTGGCCGCCCCATTTGTTGAGCTGCTCGATGGATTCGGTCTTGCGCATTTCGAAGCGCAGCGTGGTTTCGTGGAAGGGCTTGGGCAGCACCTTCAAGGACACTTCCAGGATCAGGCCGAGCATGCCGAGCGAACCGACCAGCATGCGCGACACGTCATAACCGGCGACGTTCTTCATCACCTGGCCGCCGAAGCGCAGCATCTCGCCATTGCCATCCATGAGCACCGCGCCAAGCACAAAGTCGCGCACCGCGCCAACCGCCTGACGACGCGGGCCCGACAGGCCGGCCGCGATCACGCCGCCGATGGTGGAGTCGGGGCTGAAGCGCGGCGGCTCGAAGGCGAGCATCTGATTGCGCTCGGCGAGCGCGGCCTCGATCTCGGCCAAGGGCGTGCCGCAGCGCGCCGTGATCACCAGTTCGGTCGGCTCGTAGGCGACGATGCCCGAATACGCACGCGTGTCGAGGAGTTCGCCTTGCAAGTTCTGGCCGTACCAGTCCTTGCTGCCGCCGCCGCGAATGCGCAGCGGAGTCTTGCTGACCGATGCCGAGGCGATCCGGTCGCGGAATTGTTGCAATGCCTGATCCATAAGATTCTCTAAAAACGCGGAAGATGCGCAAACTTCATTTGTCCGCCGCTCACGCGCATCTTGCCGAACTCGGCGCAACGGTTCAGCGTCGGGATCGCCTTGTCGGGATTCAACAGGAATGCGGCGTCGAAGGCGCGCTTGACTGCGACGAATGCCTCCAGTTCCTTCGGCGAGAACTGCACGCACATCGAATTGATCTTCTCGATGCCCACGCCGTGTTCGCCGGTAATGGTGCCGCCGACCTTGACGCACAGTTCGAGGATGTCGGCGCCGAATGCCTCGGCGCGCTCGAACTCGCCCGGCTTGTTGGCATCGAACAGGATCAGTGGATGCAGGTTGCCGTCGCCGGCATGGAAGACGTTGGCGCAGCGCAGGCCGTACTTGCCTTCCATCTCGGTAATCGCGATCAGGACTTCGGCCAGGCGCTTGCGCGGAATCGTGCCGTCCATGCAGTAGTAGTCCGGCGAAATGCGTCCGGCGGCGGGGAAGGCATTCTTGCGGCCGGACCAGAACTTCAGGCGCTCGGCCTCGTTCTGCGACACCGCAATGGCGGTCGCGCCGGAGGACTTCAACACCTCGCTCATGCGGGCGATTTCCTCTTCCACCTCCTCCGGCATGCCATCGGATTCGCACAGCAGGATCGCTGCCGCTTCGGTGTCATAGCCGGCCTTCACGAAAGGCTCGACCATGCGCGAGGACGTCTTGTCCATCATCTCCAGCCCGGCGGGGATGATGCCTGCCGCAATCACTTCGGCAACCGCGTCGCCGCCCTTCACCACGTCGTCGAAGGACGCCATGATCACGCGTGCCGATTGCGGCTTTGGCACCAGCTTGACGGTCACCTCGGTGACCACGCCGAGCATGCCTTCCGAACCGATGAATACCGCCAGCAGATCGAGTCCGGCCGCGTCCAATGCCTCGCTGCCGAGTTCGACCACTTCGCCCTCGATGGTGACCATGCGCACACGCAATACGTTGTGGACCGTCAAGCCGTATTTCAAGCAGTGCACGCCACCGGAGTTTTCCGCGACGTTGCCACCGATCGTGCAGGCGATCTGCGACGAGGGATCGGGCGCGTAGTACAAGTCGTGCGCCGCAGCCGCATCGGAAATCGCGAGGTTGCGAACGCCCGGCTGCACCACCGCGGTACGGGAATACGGGTCGAGCTTGACGATCTTGTTGAACCTTGCGGTCGAGAGCACCACGCCATCGGCAATCGGCATCGCGCCGCCCGAGAGGCCGGTGCCCGCGCCGCGCGGCACGATCGGCACCTTGAGTTCGCGGCAGGTGTTGAGGATGGCAATCACCTGTGCCTCGGTCTGGGGCAGGACCACCACCATCGGCAACTGGCGATACGCTGCAAGGCCGTCGCATTCATAGGGCCGGGTGTCTTCTTCATTGAACAACACGCACGCTTCGGGCAGAAGCGCGCGCAAGGCGCTGACGACTTCGCGCTGTCGTTCGACAGTGAATTGAATCTGGGAGGGGGCGTTCATGTCCTGTTCCTGACTGGTTCGGCTCGCAAGAGTGTAGCGAAATCCCTTGCCGACGGGTGCTTATTGCATCGCTAATGCGCCTGAAAAGCTTTGCCCCGTGCGGTGAATATTTTTCAGGCGGGTCGCCGTGCTCGAAGCGACGGCTTGCCATTTCTGCATGACCAGGAGTCGGTCAGCATGATTATGCGCGGAATGATGCAAACCTGCACCGTGCCGTCGCCGCCCTTGCCCGCAATTGTTGAAACGACATCTGGCCCTGCGCGCACAGGGCGGCCAAGCCGCCGGCGAAGCGCGCCACGGACTCACGCCGTGCGAAATGTCTCCAGCAGCCAGTCGACGAACGCGCCGACCTCGGGCCGATCGCGCACATGCTGCTCGTACACCACGTAATAGGCATGCGGCGGTGTTTTCAGGACGATATTCGGGAACACTTGCACCACCTCGCCACTGGCGATCTGATTCTGTGCGAAGTGTTGTCGGGTCAGCCCGACACCAAGGCCGTGCCGCACCGCTTCCAGCAGCAAGCCAAGGTCGTCGAAGCGCAGGCCGACCGAGGGCTCCGGCCAATCCAGGCCCGCCACCTCAAACCAGGGTTGCCAGGGTTCAAGCGCCGAGCGCAGCAGCGTTGCCTTCTGAAGATCGGCCGGCACCTTCAGGCCGCCGATTTTCTCCAGGTACTTGGGATTGGCGACCGTGAAGGTCGGTTCCTCGAACAGTTTTTCGGTCACGATATCCGGATACTTGCCGGCGCCGAAACGCACCTCGACGTCACTCTCCGACAGGCTCAAGTCGTACAGCGGCACCTGCAGGAAAAGCTCGATCACGATTTCCGGGTACAAGTTGGAAAATTCTTCCAGGCGCGGCACCAGCAGGCATCGCGCAAACGTCGGCGGCACCGTCACCTTGATGCGCGGTTGCGCAGGCGCGGTCCGGTGCGGCAAGGGGAAATCGGTCAGCGTGCGCAGCGCCGCCCTCACCACATCCAGATAGCGCCGCCCGAACTCGGACAGACTGACCGCCCGGCCATCGCGCAGGAACAAGCGCTCGCCGACAAAGTCCTCCAGCAAGCGTATGCGGTGCGACAAGGCCGAGGGCGTGATGCACAACTCTTCGGCAGCGACAGCGAAGGAACCGTGGCGGGCTGCCGCTTCGAAGGCGGACAGCGCATGAACCGGGGGAAGGCGAATGGCCATAATGAAAACTCGAAGTAAGATGAGCGGCCACCGATTCGGTCTGAAAACCGTAGCGAGCGACACAAGGTCGCATCGAGAAGCGCAGTCGTACTGCGGTACGACGAGCATCGCAGATGTGAGATTGCGTCGCGCAGTAGGTTTGCAGACCGAATCGCTACCAGTGGATGATTTTACCGGGGTTCAACATGTTTTTGGGATCAAATGCATGCTTGAGCGCCCGCATTGTCTCAATTGCCGCCGGCCCATGCTCCTGCACCAGAAAGTCCATCTTGTGCAGCCCCACGCCATGCTCCCCGGTGCAGGTCCCGTCCATCGAAATTGCCCGCGCCACCATGCGTGCGTTGATGCCTTCGGCCTTGGCCACGTCGTCCGCGTCATGCGGATCGACCATCATCAGCACGTGGAAATTGCCGTCGCCGACATGGCCCACGATGGCATAAATCATGTCATTCTTTTCACAATCGGCCTGGGTATCGAGTATGCACTCGGCCAGGCGCGAGATCGGCACGCAGCAATCGGTGGTGATCGCGCGCCCGCCCGGTCGCATCTGCAGCATGGCGAAATAGGCGTTGTGGCGCGCCGCCCAGAGACGTGAACGCTCTTCCGGACGTGTTGCCCATTCGAAGCCGCTGGCATTGTGTTCCGCGGCAATTTCCTGCACGGTTTGCGCGTTTTCCTTGACGCCGTTTTCGCTGCCATGGAATTCGAACAGCAGCAGCGGTTTTTCGGGCAGGCTCATCTTGTCGTAGGCGTTGATGGAACGCACCGCGCTCTCGTCGATGAATTCGACGCGCGCAATGGGCACGCCCATCTGGATGGTCTGGATGACGGTGTTGACCGCGTCCGCCGTGCTCGGGAACGAGCACACGGCTGCCGACACCGCTTCCGGCTGCGGATACAGTCGCACGGTGACTTCGGTGATGATGCCGAGCGTGCCTTCGCTGCCGACAAAAATGCGCGTGAGATCGTAACCGGCCGACGACTTTCTGGCGCGGGTGCCGGTCTTGATGATGCGGCCGTCCGCGGTGACCACGGTCAAGGCAAGCGTGTTTTCCCGCATGGTGCCGTAACGGACGGCGTTGGTGCCGGATGCGCGCGTTGCCGCCATGCCGCCGAGCGATGCATCGGCGCCCGGGTCGATCGGGAAAAACAGGCCGGTATCCTTGATCTCCTGATTCAATTGCTTGCGCGTAACGCCGGCCTGCACCGTCGCGGTCTGGTCCTCGGCATGTACCGCCAAAACCTGATTCATCTGCGAAAGGTCGATGGTCACACCGCCGCGCAGGGCCAGCACGTGGCCCTCCAGCGAAGTGCCGGTGCCGTAGGGAATGATCGGCACATCATAGTTGCTGCACAGCTTCACCACCTCCGCCACTTCCTCGGTCGTCTGTGCGAATACCACCGCATCGGGCAACATCGGGTCATAGGAAGACTCGTCGCGCCCATGATGTGCGCGCATGGCTTCCGAGACGGAAAAGCGGTCCTCGAACAAGGTGCCGAGCGCAAGCGCAAGCTCTTCGGGAAAAGGCCTTTTCGATACCGTCGGCTGGCTGAAGTGATTCATGGTCGTCTCCGTTTTTTCCGATTCTACCGCGCGAGGATAATCCCCGTACATTGACATGGAGATGACACCACCCCTCGCGATTTTGGCTTATCCTCTGGTCTTTACCTTTACGCTTCGACGAACATGGGCAATCGACTTTCCAAAATCGCCACACGCACCGGCGACAACGGCACCACGGGACTCGGCGACGGCAGCCGAGTGAGCAAGGACAGCCTGCGCATTCACGCAATGGGCGAGGTGGACGAACTGAATTCCCACATCGGTCTGCTGATGTGCGAGGAATTGCCGCCGGAACTGCGCGAAGAACTGGTCACCATCCAGCACGACCTGTTCGACCTGGGCGGCGAATTGTGCATTCCGGGTTACACCCTGATCACCGAAGCGCAAGTCGCGCGCCTCGACATGCTGCTGGAAAAATACAATGCCGATCTGCCGCGGCTGAAGGAATTCATTCTGCCGGCAGGCTCGCGCGGCGCGGCCCTCGCCCATGTGTGCCGCACGGTGTGCCGACGCGCCGAACGCGCGATCGTCACTCTGGGCAATACCGAAACGATCAATGACAACCTGCGGCATTACATGAACCGCCTGTCGGACCTGTTGTTCGTGCTGTCGCGCGTGTTGAACCGGTTTGCCGGCGGCAGCGATGTGCTGTGGGAGAAGGACCGCAAGCGGGACGTGTGACCGGCCGCAACGCAGTCATAAAAAAAGCGACGCCAATGCGTCGCTTTTTTCTTGCCGATCAAACGAAGCGCTTATTTCACTCGCTTGTCGTTCTCGATCAAGGCATAGGCAGAATGGTTGTGAATCGATTCGAAATTCTCCGCTTCCAGCGTGTAGGCCACGATCCGCTGGTCGGCATTCAGCATTCCCGCCACGTCCCGCACCAGGTCCTCGACGAACTTCGGATTGTCGTAAGCACGCTCGGTCACATACTTCTCGTCGGGGCGTTTCAGCAGGCCATACAGCTCGCAGGAAGCCTGCTCTTCAATCCTTGCGATCAACTCATCCACCGCCAGATCGCCGTCCAGCAGCGCGGTGACCGTGATATGCGAACGCTGGTTGTGCGCGCCATAGTCGGAGATCTTCTTCGAGCAGGGGCAGAGGCTGGTGACCGGCACCAGCACCTTCAGTGAAATTTCCGTCACACCGTTCCTGATCTCGCCGGTGAAACCGACTTCATAATCCATCAGACTCTCGACACCGGACACCGGCGCGATCTTGTTGATGAAATACGGGAAGGACACTTCGATGCGGCCGGAATCCGCTTCCAGCAGCCCGACCATTTGCCGCAGCAGTCCGCCGAATTTCGCGACATCGAGCGGCGCACGGTTGTCCTCAAGCAGGCCGATGAAGCGCGACATATGCGTGCCTTTCTGCTCTTGCGGCAGATGGACAGTCATGTTCCATGTGCCCACCGAGGGCTGCACGCCATTGACGGTCTTGATCGTGATCGGATAACGCACGCCTTTTACGCCGACGCGCTGGATCGACAAGCGCCGCGTGTCGACCGTGCTTTGCACATCGGGGATGGCGTGGAGATTGAGATCGCGGGTATTCATTGCGTTGCTTTCAATTGCGGCGGCCGGAGCATGGTCCGGCCGCGATGGAGATGTCAGTTGTTGACGACGAGACGCGGCTCGCCCTTGTCGAAGCGCTTCCTGATGGCGGCGGCGATGCCCTTGGCATCCAGTCCGCACATTGCCAGCAGTTGCGCCTGGTCGCCATGATCGATAAATCTGTCCGGCAGCCCCAAATGCAAGACCTGTTTGACAATACCCGCTGCAGCCAGGGCTTCCGCCACCGCCGAACCGGCGCCACCCATGATCGCGCCTTCTTCGACCGTCACCAGCGCGTCGTGCGTCTGCGCCAGCTGCTTGACCAGCTCGACGTCGAGCGGCTTGACGAAGCGCATGTTGGCGACAGTGGCATTCAGTTCCTCGCCAGCTTTCAGGCTCGGCGCCACCATGGTGCCGAATGCGAGAATCGCAACGTCCTTGCCTTCGCGGCGAATCTCGCCTTTGCCCAGGGGGATGGTGCGCAATTCTTTGTCGATCGCGGCGCCGATGCCGGCGCCGCGCGGATAGCGCACCGAGGCCGGCCCGTGATAATGGAACGCGGTGGACAGCATCTGACGGCATTCGTTCTCGTCGGACGCGGCCATGACGACCATGTTCGGAATGCAGCGCAGGTAAGCGATGTCGTAGTTGCCGGCATGCGTCGCACCGTCGGCGCCGACCAGGCCGGAGCGGTCGAGTGCAAAGGTGACATCCAGGTTTTGCAGCGCAACGTCATGGATCAATTGATCGTAGCCGCGCTGCAGGAAGGTGGAGTAAATGGCGACGACCGGTTTCAGTCCTTCGCAGGCAAGGCCGGCGGCAAAGGTGACGGCGTGCTGTTCGGCGATGCCGACGTCGTAGTAGCGGCCGGGGAAGCGCCGTTCGAATTCCACCAGGCCGGAGCCTTCGCGCATGGCCGGCGTAATACCGATCAGGCGCGTGTCGTGTTCCGCCATGTCGCACAGCCAGTCGCCGAACACTTGCGTGTACGTCATCTTGCTGGTCGCTGCGGGCTTGATGCCTTCCGCCGGATTGAACTTGCCGGGGCCGTGATACAGCACCGGATCGGCCTCGGCCAGCTTGTAACCCTGTCCCTTCTTCGTCACCACGTGCAGGAATTGCGGACCGCGCAGATTCTTCAGGTTCTGCAGTGTCGGGATCAGCGATTCGAGGTCGTGGCCGTCGATCGGGCCGATATAGTTGAAACCGAATTCCTCGAACATGGTGGCAGGCACCACCATGCCTTTCGCATGCTCTTCCAGGCGCTTCGCGAGCTCCAGCATCGGGCCGGGCAGCACCGATTTGCCGACGTTTTTCGCTGCTGCATAGAACTTGCCCGACATCAGGCGTGCGAGGTAGCGATTAAGCGCACCGACCGGCGGCGAAATCGACATGTCGTTGTCGTTCAGGATCACCAGCAGGTTGATGTCATTGTAGACGCCGGCATTGTTCAATGCCTCGAATGCCATGCCGGCGGTCATCGCGCCATCGCCGATCACCGCGATCGAATGACGGCTTTCGCCCTTGGTCTTGGCAGCCAGTGCCATGCCGAGTGCGGCCGAAATCGAGGTCGATGAGTGCGCGGTGCCGAAGGTGTCGTACTCGCTCTCGTCGCGGCGCGGGAAGCCGGAAATGCCGTTCAACTGGCGCAGCGTGTGCATCTGGTCGCGACGGCCGGTCAGGATCTTGTGCGGGTAGGTTTGATGGCCGACGTCCCACACGATCCGGTCTTCCGGCGTGTTGAATACATAGTGCAGCGCAATGGTCAGCTCGACAGTGCCGAGGTTGGACGACAAGTGGCCGCCGGTCTTCGAAACGGAATCGAGCAGGAAGGCGCGCAGTTCGTCCGCCAATGGCTTCAATTGCGTGCGAGGGAGCTTGCGCAAGTCCGCCGGCGCGTCGATCTTCTTCAACAGGTTCATATTGGTCTAGGCTTTCCGTTGCACGATCAGGTCCGCTATGTCGCGCAAGCGCCGTGCATTCTCTCCGAACGGCATGAGCGCCTTGTGCGCATCAGTCCGCAGTTGTTCCGCCAGGGCCCTGGATTGCTCCAGCCCGAGAATCGATACATAAGTCGGCTTGTGATCCGCCGCGTCCTTGCCGGCGGTCTTGCCGAGCGTTGCCGAGTCGGCCGTCGCGTCGAGGACGTCGTCGATCACTTGAAATGCCAGTCCGATCGCGCTCGAATACGCATCGAGCGCCGCGACTTCCTCGTCCCTCAACGACTTGCCTGCCATGGCCCCCAGCAGAACGGAAGCACGCAGCAAGGCGCCGGTTTTCAGGCGATGCATCTGCTCCAGTTCGCCCAGCGACAGATTCAGGCCGACGCTCGCGAGATCGATTGCCTGCCCGCCGCACATGCCCACCGAGCCGGACGCCTGCGCCAGCAGGCGCATCATCGCCACGGCGCGCGCTGCATCCTCGATGTGTCCGCCTTCGGACAGCACCAGGAAGGCCTGCGTCTGCAGTGCATCGCCGACCAGCAAGGCAGTCGCTTCATCGTATTTCACATGCACCGTGGCCTTGCCGCGCCGCAGTTCATCGTCATCCATGCAGGGCATGTCGTCATGCACCAGCGAATAGGCATGAATCATTTCCACCGCAGCCGCCGCGCGGGCCAGCAGGTCAGTGCCGGCGCCGAACAGGTCGCCTGCGGCAAACACCAGCAGGGGACGCACGCGCTTGCCGCCATCGAGCACCGCATAACGCATCGCTTCATGCAGGCGGGTGGGCGTCTGCGCCGCGGACGGCAAAAAAGAGGCTAACGCATCCTCCATCGTCGACTGGACGCCCTTCATCCAGTCGCCGAATACTTGAAATTCCGTCATTCTTCCGCCTCAGGTTCGGCACCGGCGGAGAACGGCTTGAGCATGTCGCCTTCGAGGACCTTGACCTGATTGTCTACCTTCTCGAGTTGCGCCGCGCAAAACTTGACCAGCTCCGAACCGCGCTTGTAGGCAGCCACCGAAGCTTCGAGGGGCAATTCGCCCGCTTCCATCGTGGCGACGAGCTGTTCCAGCTCCGCCATGGCGTCTTCGAAGGAAGCCGGTTCCCCTGCGGGCGTTGATTTCTTTGACATAGTGGACAAAAGTGAAGTGTAGTCCGATATTTTAGAACAAACCACCTCATGCAGTTGAGATCCAGCAAGCCGGAAAGCCATGCGCCGGCCGGCCAACGCGCCCGGCCATTGCGAAAAATCAAGGCAAGTTAAAAATAAGGCAACACCATGAAGAGCGGAATTTGCACAGTCGAGGCGCGCGTGCACACCTCATTTTTCGAGGCCGCACTGCATGAAGCTGCACTGGATCGCTTATTGCTTGGCCTTCTCGGACCTGAGAATCGCGTACTGCGGTCTCAGGTATAATTGCCAGTTCTGTCCAAAATTTCCGTTTCATCTTTTTTGAATACTGGTTTTTGCGGATTCTTTCTCTCTTAGGTTGGTGCAAATTAATTTGGGGGTGGGGATGTCCGATTTGGCTCATGTCGCCAAGCTCGCGCGATCCAACGCGCAACTTCCGGTCAACGTCTATTTCGACGACGCGCTGTTGCAGCAGGAAATCCAGCAACTTTTTCATCAGGGTCCACGTTACGTCGGCCATGAACTCATGGTGCCGAATTCCGGCGACTATGCCACGCTGGCATGGGAAAACGAGGGCCGCATGCTGGTGCGCGGCCCGCAAGGCATCGAGCTGCTGTCCAATGTCTGCCGCCATCGACAGGCCAAGATGTTCGACGGGCGCGGCAATGCCAACACCATCGTCTGCCCGCTGCATCGCTGGACTTACGATCTCAAGGGTGAACTGATCGGCGCGCCGCATTTCAAGCACACGCCGTGCATGAATCTGTCCAAGACGCCGCTGCAGAACTGGAACGGTTTGCTGTTCGAGCAGAACGGCGTCAACGTCGCGCAAATGATGTCCAGTCTCGGCGTAACGAAGGATCTCGATTTCAGCGGATACATGCTGGACCATGTTGAAGTGCACGACTGTGACTACAACTGGAAGACCTTCATCGAAGTCTATCTGGAAGACTATCACGTCGAACCCTTTCATCCGGGCCTCGGCAGCTTCGTCACGTGTTCCGACCTGCGCTGGGAGTTCGGCGAGAACTACAGCGTGCAGACCGTCGGCGTCAATCATGCACTCTCGCGCTTCGGCACGCCGAAGTATCGCAAGTGGCAGGAGCAGGTGCTGCAATTTCGCAACGGAGAGCTGCCGCCGCATGGCGCGATCTGGCTGACGATCTATCCGAACATCATGGTCGAGTGGTATCCGCATGTACTGGCAGTGTCAACCGTATGGCCGAACGGAACGCAGAAGACCCGGAATGTGGTCGAGTTCTACTATCCGGAAGAAATCGTGCTGTTCGAACGCGATTTCGTCGAAGCCGAGCGCGACGCCTACATGGAAACCTGCATCGAGGACGACGAGATCGGCCTGCGCATGGATGCCGGCCGCAAGATCCTGCTGGAGCGCGGAGAGAACGAAGTCGGGCCGTACCAGTCGCCGATGGAAGACGGCATGCAGCATTTCCATGAGTGGTACCGCAAGCGCATCGCTGTCTGAATAAAGGCGGGCAATGCCCGCCTGCCTTCCGCCGACCTTGCGTGCCGGCCCTGCCCGCAATGCCGAATCCGCGTATCATCTTGGACTTCCGCCCTGCCGCCACACCACTTTCAGCCTGACTCCCATGCAATCGCTCTGGATGCTTTTCGCAAGTTTCGCTTTTTCCATCATGGGCGTGTGCGTCAAGCTGGCATCAAGCACCTACTCGGTCGCCGAAATCGTGACTTACCGCGGGATCGTCGGCGTCATCTTCATGGCCGGGCTGACGCTGGTCCGGGGCGGCAGCTTGCGCACCTCCCTGCCAGGGGCACACCTGTCGCGCGGTCTGGTCGGCGTCACCGCCCTCTCGATGTGGTTCTATTCGATCGGCAAGCTTCCGATCGCCACCGGCATGACCCTCAACTACATGGCGCCGATCTGGATCGCCGCCATCCTGTTTACCGTCGGCTGGTGGCACAGGCAGAACAGGTTCGAATGGGGCTTGGCCAGCGCGATCGCGTTCAGCTTCGTCGGCGTCACACTGCTGCTGCGCCCCGCGTTCCATGCGGACCAATGGTTTGCCGGACTGGTCGGACTCGCGTCAGGCGTACTCTCCGCGCTCGCCTACCTGCAGGTGAAAAAGCTGGGGCAGATGGGCGAACCGGAATACCGCGTGGTGTTCTATTTTTCGCTGACCGGCCTGGTGGCGGGTCTGGCCGGGACCCTGGCCGGCAACGGCTCCCTGACCGGCCTGCATGAACACAGCGCCAGGGGCTTCATCCTGCTGCTATCGATCGGCGTGACCGCAACGCTTGCGCAAGTCGCCATGACCCGCGCCTACCATCTCGGCAAGACACTGGTGACCGCCAACCTGCAATACAGCGGCATTGTTTTCTCCAGCATCTGGGGTATCCTGATCTGGGGCGATGTACTGAGTTGGCTCGGCTGGCTCGGCATCGCGATCATTCTCGCGAGCGGAATCGCCGCGACCTATTACAATACGCACAACGCTGGCGTCGGAACGAAAAACCCTTCCATCGCCGAGGTCAATGATCCGATAGCAACCGAGGTATAGAGTCGTATGCAATACACCACGCTGATTTCCGCCGCCGATCTCGCGCGGCACATCAAGGATGCGAGCTGGGTCGTGCTCGATTGCCGCCATGACCTCGCCAACCCGGATGCCGGTCGCGCTGCCTATGCGGCCGGTCATATCCCGTACGCGCAATTCGCGGACGTCGAGAGCGAGCTGTCGGACAAGAGCCCGGGCCCCGACGGAGAGTTTCGCGGACGCCATCCTCTTCCCGAGCGTAATGCCTTCGTTGAAACGCTGCGCCGCTGGGGCGTCAATCACGGATCGCAAGTGGTGGCCTACGACGCGCATGGCGGCATGTTTGCCGCACGCTTGTGGTGGATGCTGCGCTGGGTAGGGCATGATGCGGTGGCCGTGCTGGATGGCGGACTGCCGGCCTGGCAGGCGCTCGGCCTGGCCTTGTCGACGGAAACCGTGATCCGGCCGCGCGGCAATGTGGAGCCGCATCCGTCGCGCATGACGACTGTCAGCGCCGATGACATCATGGCCAATCTGTCGAACCCGGCGCGCATCATCGTCGACGCCCGTGCACCCGATCGTTTTCGCGGCGAGAATGAAACGCTGGATCCGGTCGGCGGACATATTCCCGGCGCGAAGAACCGCTTCTTCAAGGACAACCTGCAAGGCGACGGACAATTCAAGCCGGCCAGCCAGTTGCACGACGAATTCAATGCCCTGTTCAGCGCCCCGGAATCGGTCATCATGCAATGCGGCTCGGGCGTAACGGCCTGCCACAATCTGCTCGCCGCCGAGGTCGCCGGACTGTCCGGTGCAGCCCTGTATCCGGGTTCCTGGAGCGAGTGGTGCTCCAATCCGTCACGGCCGGTAGCAACCGGCTCTTGACATCAGTGCTGGTGCGACTGCCCCGTCACGAACACCACCAGCGCCACGCCGACGGCAATCAGGATGATTTGCGGAATCGTTTCGCGCAGCGTTGAGCGTCGCTGCATTTGCGGCATCAGGTCGCTGACAGCAATGTAGATGAAACCGGACGACGCAAACACCAGCACGTAGGGAATCCAGTCCGACACCTGCCCGAGGGTGAAATACCCGAGTACGCCGCCGATGATCGCCATCACGCTGGACAACAGGTTGTAGACATAGGCCCGGGTGCGCGTGAATCCGGCATTGAGCAGCACGATGAAATCGCCGATCTCTTGCGGGATTTCATGCGCAATGATGGCCAGGCCGGTGATCAGCCCGAGATGCGGATCGGCGAGGAACGCGGCGGCGATCAGGATGCCGTCGGTGAAATTGTGCAGGCCATCCCCGACCAGGATCATCCAGCCCGACTTGCCTGCCTCATGCACATCGTGCCCGTGCTCGTGCCCGTGGCCATCGCCTTCGTAATGATGCGAATGGCGCAGGATCGCGAATTTCTCCAGCAGGAAGAATCCCAGCAAGCCGCCCAGCAGCATGGCGAACAGCAGATGGCTGTCGGCCTTGGATTCGAACGCTTCCGGCAGCGCGTGCAACAACGAGGTCGACAGCAGGATGCCGACCGACAGGCTGACCATGCGGTCCACCATTTTCGATAGCAGGGAAAACGAAAATACCGCCGCAGCGGTAATGCTGATGACGCCGGAAATGGTGGTCGCTAGCAGGATGGATAACAGCGTGGAGTTGATTTTGAGCCCCGACGAATATGCAACAAAGTTGCAAATTAAAGCACAGACTGGCTGTTTCGGCAAACGGCTGCCTAGTTATGGAAGGGGTTATGGCTGTCCGCGGAAATCACGGAAAGCACGGAAATCAAAAAACTTTCCGTGCTTTCCGTGTTTTCCGTGGACATGAGATTCTCGACTGTGGATGCAGCTAAAACTCCTGTTTCTCACCAGGATTGATTGCCAGAACCTTGGTAGGCGCGGCGCCGAGCTCCTTCGTCAATTCCGCCGGTGTTCCCTTCAGCAGCGGGAAGGTGCCGTAGTGAATCGGAATCGCGTACTTCGGCTTGAGCATGTCCCGGATGGCGACAGCGGCTTCCTTCGGCCCCATCGTGAAATGCCCGCCGATCGGAATCATCACCAGGTCCGGCTTGTAGTACTGGCCGATGAACGCGAGGTCGCCGAACAGACCGGTGTCGCCCATGTGATAGATTTTGAAGCCGTTTTCCAGCTCGATGATGTAGCCCACCGGCTCGCCACCAACATGAATCTCGTCCTTCGAGCTTGCCGGGTTGTGCCATGTCAGTTCCGAACTGTGCTCGGCATGCACTGCTGTGATCTTGATGTTGGTGCCGGAGGGAACGACGGTGCCGCTCTTGTTGAAGCCTTGCGTCAGCTCGCGCGGCAGAATGCCAAGCGCCGCCGCCGACTGCAACAGGCCTGCGGGTCCATAGACCGGCACCTTGTTCGCCTTGGCCAGCGCGGGCGCGTCGCTGAAATGGTCCATGTGTCCGTGCGTCACCAGGATCAAATCGACCTTGCCGAGCGCTTCCAGTTTCTTGTATTGCTCCGGCGTTTTCGGATTGCCGGTCAGCCACGGGTCGACCACGATGACCTTGCCTTCCGGCGTCGTGATTTTGGTCGTCGCCTGACCCAGCCACTGCACTTCCGTCTTTCCCTGCGCCATCGATGCCGGCAAGACAGCCGCCAGCATCAGCCCCATCACTGCGGAAATCGCTTGCTTCAAGTTGAGCATCGTTCTCTCCTTTTCGGTCATCGGAATCGCCCGACCGGAAAATGATAACGATAAATCAACTTGCGCGTAGCGGCCGGATCAATGCGCCTGATCCCAGTTCTTGCCGATACCGACTTCCGCAGTCAAGGGAACCCTGAGCTGGCCGACGCTGCTCATCAACTCGGGCAAGGTTTGCTGCACGCGCGCCAACTCGGCTTCCGGCACTTCGAGCACCAGTTCGTCGTGCACCTGCATCACCATCTTCGACGCCATGCGCTCCGCTTCCAGCCAGCCCTGCACGGCGATCATCGACAGCTTGATCAGATCGGCTGCCGTACCCTGCATCGGCGCGTTGATTGCGGCGCGCTCGGCAGCCTGGCGACGCGGGCCATTGGGGGAATTGATTTCCGCCAGCCACAGGCGGCGGCCGAAGACCGTTTCGACATAACCGCGCGCCTTGGCCTGGGCACGCGTGTCCGCCATGTATTGCGCGACGGCCGGATAGCGCTGGAAGTATTTGTCGATATACATCTGCGCGGCGGAACGCTCGATGCCGAGATTGCTCGCCAGTCCGAATGCGCTCATGCCGTAGATCAGGCCGAAGTTGATCACCTTGGCGTAACGGCGCTGCTCGCTGGTGACATCCGCCGGTGCCGCGCCAAAAATCTCGGCCGCGGTGGCGCGATGGATGTCCTCGCCTTCCGCAAAGGCGCGCAGCAGATTCTCGTCGCCCGAGATGTGCGCCATGATGCGCAACTCGATCTGCGAATAGTCGGCCGAGACGATCACGCTCCCCGGCGGCGCGACGAAGGCTTCGCGGATGCGCCGGCCCTCGGCGGTACGCACCGGAATGTTCTGCAGGTTGGGATCGTTCGACGCCAGCCTCCCGGTCACCGCGACGGCCTGCGCGTAATTCGTATGCACCCGGCCGGTATTCGGATTCACCATCTTCGGCAGCTTGTCGGTGTAGGTGGACTTCAGCTTGGACAGGCCGCGATAGTCGAGCAGGATCTTCGGCAAGGGGTAGTTCTCGGCAAGCTTCTGCAGCACCTCTTCATCGGTCGACGGCGTGCCGGACGGCGTCTTTTTCACCACCGGCAATTGCAGCTTGTCGAAGAAGATTTCACCGATCTGTTTGGGCGAGTTGAGGTTGAACGGCTGTCCGGCCAGTTCATACGCCTGCCTTTCCATTTCCAGCATGCGCGTGCCGAGTTCGTGCGACTGCGTGGCGAGCAATTGCGCATCGATCAGCACGCCGTTGCGCTCGATCTTCTGCAGCACGACCGAGGTCGGCAGCTCGATCTTTTCATAAATGAATTTCAGGCCCGCATTGTCGGCGACATGCGGCCACATCGCCTGATGCAGCTGCATGGTGACGTCCGCATCCTCCGCCGCATAATCGGTTGCGCGTTCGAGCGGAACCTCGTCGAAGCAGATTTGCGAGGCGCCCTTGCCGCACACTTCCTCGAAGGTGATGGTCTTGCGATTGAGATGCCGCAGCGCCAGGCTGTCCATGTCGTGGCTCTTGTGCGACTCGAACACGTAGGATTCGAGCAGCGTGTCGTGCACGATGCCGTGCAACGCGACGCCATGATTGGCGAAGATGTGGCTGTCGTATTTCAGATGCTGCCCGAGCTTGGGCTTGCTGGCGTCTTCCAGCCACGGCTTCAGCTTCTCCAGCACGAAGTCGCGGGAAAGCTGCTCCGGCGCTCCCTGATAGCGGTGCGCGACCGGGATGTAGGCGGCCACACCGGGCTTGCAGCACAGCGAAATACCGACCAGCTGCGCGCGCATGGGATCGAGCGAGGTGGTTTCGGTATCGACCGAAGTCAGCTCGGCGGCATTGATCGTTTCCAGCCAGCGGTCGAGCTGTGCTTCCGTCAGCACGGTTTCGTACTCGGTCGTCACCGACCCGGAGTCGAACAGGTTTGCCTGCGGCTCCGCACTTTCTGCGCTGCGCACTTGCGTCGCAGGACGGACACCGGTGGTCGATTCACCGGTCAGCTCGCGCAGCCAGGTCTTGAAGCCGTAGCGCCGGAAGAAGTCGATCAAGGCATCGTTGTCGGCCGGCCTGGCCACCAGCGATTCCGGGATCGACACCATGTGTGCGGCCAGGTCGCAATCGGTCTTGACGGTCAGCAGATGGCGCGCCTGCGGCAGCCAGTCCAGCGCGCGGCGCAGGTTCTCGCCGACCGCGCCGCCGACGCTCGCCGCCTGCGCGATGATGGCGTCCAGCGAACCGTACTGCGTCAGCCACTTGACCGCGGTCTTCGGGCCGACCTTGTCGACGCCCGGCACATTGTCGACCGCATCGCCGATCAGCGTCAGGTAGTCGACGATGCGCTCCGGCGGCACGCCGAACTTGGCAATCACACCTTCCCGGTCGAGCTTTTCGTTGCTCATCGTGTTGATCAGCGTGACATGATCGTTCACCAGCTGCGCCAGGTCCTTGTCGCCGGTCGAGATCACCGTCGGCATGCCGTGCTCGACCGCTTTCACCGCCAGCGTGCCGATCACGTCGTCGGCCTCGATCCCCTCGACCATCAGAATCGGCCAGCCGAGCGCGCGCACGGCTTCATGGATGGGCTCGATCTGCTTGACAAGGTCTTCCGGCATCGACGGACGATGCGCTTTGTATTCGGGATACAGGTCGTCACGGAAGGTTTTACCTTTTGCGTCGAACACACAGGCAATGTATGCTGCCGAGTAATCATTGCGTAACTTGCGCAGCATGTTGATCATGCCGTAGATGGCGCCGGTCGGCGCGCCTTCGGCATTACGCAAATCCGGCATCGCGTGGAATGCGCGATAGAGATAACTGGAACCGTCAACGAGCAAAAGGGTTTTATTCATATGGTGTCAAAAGGGAAAAACGTGCCGCGCCTCAGGCAAATCACGGATGTCAATCGGGCCACTGCAAAAAAAGCGCGGGAATCATGGCATATCCTGACGATTATGGCAGAGTTTATCGAGTCGACTGAGCGTCTCGCGGAGCTGCGCCCGGCGGTGTCCATCTTCGGTTCGGCGCGCATCAAGCCGACCGACCCCTTTTACGACAAATGCGTGGACATCGCGCGCCGCCTGTCCGACGCCGGACTGGCGGTCATCTCCGGCGGCGGGCCCGGCATCATGGAAGCGGCCAACAAGGGCGCGTATGAAGGTGCGTCGTCCTCGGTCGGCCTGAATATTGAATTGCCGCACGAGCAGTCCAGCAACCGGTGGCAGGATATTTCGATCAGCTTTCGCCACTTCTTCGCGCGCAAGGTTGCTTTCGTCAAGTATGCGGACGCCTATGTGGTGATGCCGGGCGGCTTCGGCACGCTGGACGAAATGACGGAAGTATTGACCCTGATCCAGACCGGCAAGTCGCGCCGCATTCCGGTGATCCTGGTCGGCACGCAGTTCTGGGGCGGTCTGATCGAGTGGTTCCGCACGCGCCTGGTGGCCGACGGCATGATCGATGCGAAGGACCTGGACCTGGTGCAGCTCATCGACGAGCCCGCCAATGTGGTGGAAGCGATTTTCGCCTTCTACGAGGCCAGCCACGAGCTGCTCACCTCGGACAGCAAGGAAGCGGGCGCCTACCTCTAACATTGTTCTACCTCAACAGCCGTGCACAAGGGCAGCCGGGGATTTCCTGTCCTTGCAGGTGCCGTTTGCTAAAATGTTTCATAGAGGCTCGATTGCAATTCAGCCATACCGCGTTCCAATAACAGTCCAAGAATCATCATGCGCACACTCAGGGTTTGGCCACTCGTCGCAGCGTCTATTGCTGCCTTGACAATTCCGCTGTCGGCCATCGCCCAGCAAACCTCGGGCAAAGCCCCTCCGCCTCCCCGGCTGGAAAAACTGGAAGAAGGCGAACCGCCCGCAGTCACGATCCGCCAGCCCGACCGGCGCAGCAAGATCAGCGAAAAGCGTGCGCGCGGCGGCAAGGTCACCGAGGTCAAGGTCAGCACCGGCGGCAGCAATTACGTTGTAAAAGCGAACGATCAGGCCGGCAGCGCGCTCCCAGGAGACGCGCAAAGCAGTACAATGCGCCCGGCGCAGTGGGAAGTGCTGGAATTCGATCTTGGCCGTTCGAAGGAAGCCAAGGAAGCGGAAGAAGCACAGGCGGCCGCGGTACCGGCCCCGCCTCAGGCATCAGCACCTGCGCCGAAAAAATAGCCCATTCATTTATTCGACATTTTTTTCCGATTCGCTCATGGCAGTTTTCACCCCGGTCAGCCTGGATGACCTTACCCAATGGCTCGCGCAGTTCAACCTCGGCAAGCCTCTCGCCATCAAGGGCATTTCGTCCGGCATCGAAAACAGCAACTTTTTCGTCACCACCGAAGCGGGCGAGTTCGTCCTGACGATTTTCGAGAAGCTGAACTTCGAGCAATTGCCGTTCTATCTGGAACTGATGCGCCACCTGGCCGACCACGGCGTGCTGGTCCCGGCGCCGATCTCCAACAAGCACGGCGACATCCTGCACACGCTGCATGGCAAGCCGGCCTGCCTGGTGACCAAGCTGGACGGCACATCGCAAATGAATCCCAAGCCGGCGCATTGCGCGGCGGTCGGCGCGATGCTGGCGAAGATGCATCTGGCAGGCCAGAATTTTCCGATGCAGCAGCCGAACCTGCGCGGTCTCGCCTGGTGGCAGGCGACCACACCGGTGGTGCTGCCGTATCTGCCGGAAGACAGCCAGCATCTGCTGCGCGCGGAAATCCATACGCAGGAAGCATTTGCCGCCTCCGCTACCTATCACCAGTTGCCGCGCGGACCGATTCATGCCGATCTGTTCCGCAACAATGTGATGTTTGTCGGCGAACGCCTGACCGGATTCTTCGATTTTTATTTCGCCGGCTGCGATACCTGGATCTTTGACGTCGCCGTGACGGTCAACGACTGGTGTATCGACGTCCAGAGCGGCGCGCTCGACGAGCAACGCGTGCGTGCCTTGCTCGACGCCTATCATTCGGTACGGCCCTTTGTCGAGCCGGAAAAGATTGCCTGGCGCCCGATGCTGCAGGCCGGCGCGCTGCGCTTCTGGCTCTCGCGCCTGTATGACTTCTATCTGCCGCGCGAGGCGGAAATGCTGACCCCGCACGACCCGACCCACTTCGAACGCATCCTGCGCCAGCGCATCAACAATCCGGTCCCTGCCTTGTTCTGACAATGGGAAAGCTGCCTGCAAATACCGGCTGGGTCTGGGTCAAGGAAGGATTCGCGCTGTTTCGCAAGCAGCCGGTGGAAATGTCGACGCTGTTCCTGGCATACATGTTCCTGATGCTGGCCGTCGGCGTCCTGCCCCTGCTCGGCCAGATCCTGCCCCTGATACTGGTACCGGCCCTGTCCATGGCGTTCATGGAGGCATGCCGGAATATCGAGCAAGGCAAAAAGGTTTATCCGAGTTTACTGGTGACGGCGTTTCGCACGCCGGCCTTGAAAAAACTGCTGGTGCTGGGCGCGTTCTATCTGCTCGCGGCAATCCTCGCTTTGGCTGCTTCCGCGCTGATTGACGGCGGGGTGACGTGGCAGGTGATGAGCGGCAGCAAGGAACTGAATGCCGAGACGATCCACAACTCCAATATGTCGCTGGCGATGATGTTTTCCGCCGCGGTCTACGTGCCGGCGGCAATGGCATTCTGGTATGCCGCGCCGCTGATCGCGTGGGAAGGCATGGGCGTCGGCAAGGCGGTTTTCTACAGCTTCTTCGCGGTGCAGCGCGCCGGCAGAGCCTTTCTGGTCTATGGTCTGGCCTGGATGGGGATAGGCGTATTGTTTCCCGCCATCGTCAGCAGCTTCGTCGCCCTCGTTCTCGCCAAGAGCGTCGCCGTGCTGATCGCGCTGCCCTTGTCCCTGGTACTGACGATCGTCATGTACTGCTCTTTCTATCCCACCTACACCTGGGTATTCGGCCGGCCGCAAGTCGCGCCGGAAAAACAGTTGCCGCCGCCCGACGTGCGCAGCGACCAGGACTGACCGGCGGCAGCCCTGCCGCCATCCTGCTTCGCCACCAAAGATGCTCCAGGGCATCAAAACTGGCTATACTGGAACCGCATTTCCCGTTCCGGAGCCTGTATGAAAGCTGTCACGCGGCAGACTTCCAGACAGGCATCCAGCAGCACCCGTTCCGCATGCAGCGCCAAGGACGCCCCATGATCAAGAAAATTGATGTGCGCCAGATCAAGGTCGGGATGTTCATCCATGACTTCAGCTGCCATTGGATGGACCACCCTTTCCTGCGCAATCAATTGCTGGTTTCCTCGGACGAGGAAATCGCGAAGATCAAGGCCGCCGGCATTCACGAAGTCTATATCGACACCGACAAAGGCCTCGATGCCAAGGATGCGCCGACGGCACAGGAAGCATCGAGCGCGCTGGAACAGGAAATCCTCGATCTCGTCCAGCGCCAGCCGGCCTCGGCACTGCGCGTATCGCTGGCGGAAGAACTGACGCGCGCCAACAAGATCAAGGATCAGGCGCATCAACTGGTGCGCACCGTCATGCACGACGCGCGCCTCGGCAAAGCCATCGAACTCGATCAGGTCGAACCGGTGGTGCAAGACATCACCGAATCGATCCTGCGCAACCCCGGCGCACTGATCGGACTGCTGCGCATCAAGAACAAGGACGACTACACTTTCCTGCATTCGGTGAGCGTCTGCACCCTGCTGGTGGCCTTCTGCCGGTCGGCGGGCATGGATCCCGCACTGACGCGTCAGGCCGGATTGGGCGGATTGCTGCACGACACCGGCAAGGCGCTGGTGCCGGACGAGGTGCTGAACAAGCCGGGGCGTCTGACGGAAGAAGAATTCGAGCTCATCAAGAAGCATCCGAAAGACGGCTACGACATCCTGGTGAAGTCGCCGGGCGTGGGCGACATACCGCTCGATATCACGCTGCACCATCACGAGCGGATGGATGGAAGCGGCTACCCGGACAAGCTGCCGGCCGGGCAGATCAGCACACTCGCGCAGATGGCGGCCATCGTCGATGTGTACGATGCCATCACTGCCGACCGCTGCTATCACAAAGGCATGTCTGCCGCCGAAGCGCTGCGCAAGATCTACGAATGGAGCAAGTTCCACTTCAACCCGCTGCAGGTGCAGAGCTTCATGCGCTGCGTCGGCATCTATCCGGTCGGCACCCTGGTCCTGCTCGAATCGGGACGCCTGGGCGTGGTCATCGAGCCGCATGAGACCAACCTGCTGGCGCCGAAGGTCCGGATTTTCTTCAGCACCAAATCCAACACTTATATCAAGCCGCAGGACGTGGACTTGTCGACGCCGCTCGGACTGGGCGGCGGCGACAAGATTCTCAGCCATGAAGCGCCGGAGAAATGGCGCGTGGATCCGATGAAGTTTTTCAGCCTGGCTTAGCGAAAATTCTCCGCACCAGGCACTTCAGACGATCAGTGCGGCAGTTTCACCGGCTTCCAGCCCGCATGGTCGAAGTATTTGCCGTAAGTGTTCACGGCCTCCGCCACCTGCACCACGCCCAGCGCCCGCTCCTTGTTCGGCTGCTTGCCTTCGAGCGTGTCGATGCCTTGCGCCAGATCGCCGATGATCACATGCAGTTGTGCATCCGCCTTCGGATCGAGCTTGCAGTTCTGGACGATGTAGGCGACCTGGTCGTTGAGATCCTTGCCCAGTTTCGCGTACTGTTCCGGTGTGAGCTTGCCCTCGTGAGCCGCCGGCAGCGCAACGCTCACCTGCTCCTTGATCGCGCTCATGCCCTTGCGCAACGAAGCGTCGGATTGCCATTTCTTGCCCGCATTGAGTTCGATCTTGTGCGGCGCTGCGCCCTGATGGTCATGCCCCGACTCGGCGGCCAGTGTCGTCAATGGAAAGGCCAGCGAAATGGCGGCCAGCAAAAGTGGTATCGATTTCATCTTGTACTCCGTATCAGTTGAGATTTCGGTCGGCGATGTGTTCGACCTTGCCTGATTAAACGAAGTCCGCGCGAAATTGTTCCATCTATTTGCACAGCCGGTTCAATGGCGGTGCAACATTTCTTCTTCCGTCGCTTCCTGCGTATACCGGCTCAGCAGGAGCTTCATCAGCTTGTCGCGCTGTGACTGGTCAAGCAACTCGCGCTCGGCCAGCAGCTGCGTGATGACACGACGCTGCTGACTGTCCTGCAGCGCGGCGATCTTCGACTGCTCGGCATCGATCACGCTGCGGTCGGGTGTGCCGGAGAAGATCTGGCGCACCAGGTCTTCGCGGTGCGCGCGTATCTCGCGCCAGTTGCTCGCGATGTCCTTGAGAAAAACTTCTTCGATTTCCGACCAGCGCCGACGCTGGTCGGCCGAGAGTTGCAGATAATCCGGCAGGCTCAGCTGCTCGCCCTGCATGCTTGCCTGCGGATCGCCCAGTCGATTGACGGCCACGGCGACGATCATGCCGGCATTGAGCGAGAGCGAGATGGCGAGAAGCCACTTCAACGCGGTGCGATTCATCTCAGTCCTTTCGGTGTTCTGCAGAGCTCCGCCGCGGCACACAGGCCGCCCGGCGGCACGGGATCAAAAACGCGCACCATGGTCGCGGGCGGCGCAAGTGCGACGCCGCCGCCGATCAGCATGCCGCCGATCCACGCGCCGGCAGCGAGCGATACGGCGGCCGCCAGTCCGGGCGCGCCCCAGTCGATCCAGAATGCCCGCGCAGGCCGCGAACGCGCCTTGCCCCGATTCAATTGCGGACCGAGGCGCGCCGCCAGATCGAAGCCCAAGGTCGGCGATGGCAATTCGCGCATTGCCTGACGCAGCGCGAGCAGATCATCCATGCGTGCGCGGCAGAGCGGGCAAGCCTGGGCATGCGCGGCGAATTGCTGTCGTTCGGCGGGCTCCAGCATATCGTCGATATAGGCAGAAACGTCCTCATGCTGCGGGCAGTTCATCGCGATACCTCCGGTTGATGTTTGAGCTTGTCGAGCAAGGCGGAACGCGCCCGCGCCAAACGGGATTTGACGGTGCCGACATTCAGGTTCAGGACAGCGGCGATCTCGTCGTAGGCCATCTCCTCGATTTCGCGCAGCAGCAGGATCTCTCGATGCTCGGCCGGCAGGCGCTCGAGCGCGGCTTCCAGCAAGCGGTAGCGTTGCGCGGTTTCGAAAATGGCTTCCGGCCCGGCCGTCGTGTCCGGCAAGTCCATGTCCTGCTCCAGTTCGACGAATTCGACAAGCTTGTCGCGCCGCAAACGGTCGAAGGCGATGTTGCGCGCGATGCGAAACAGCCAGGTCTTGAACAAGGCATCGGGCCGCCAGCGTTCCAGCCCCTGATAGGCGCGCAGGAAGGTGTCCTGCGTCAGTTCCAGCGCGTCATCAGGGGAGCGCGTCAGGCGCAGCAGAAAGCGGTAGATGCGGTCCTGATAGCGCGCGACCAGTTCGGAAAATGCCTTGCCATCGCCGCGCTTGGCGAGCGTTACACAGGCGATATCGTCAAGGTGGGCAAGGTTTCGCATTATCGATACCTGCACTAACGAACGGGTGCAGAAAAAGTTCCATCCGCGATCAAGGGACGCCGATGCGGCTATCGGATCGTCCCTGCTTCGGCCACCGATGGGTTAGCTGAGCCGCTGCGCCACTTTTTCCAGTTTTGCAATGTTCAGGTCAAGCAACTTCATGCCGTGTCGCCCGAAATTGATGTGGGCGCGCGTATTGGTACCGCTGCCTTCGATATCGACGATCACGCCCTCGCCGAATTTCTGGTGCGCGACGGTTTCGCCGACGCGCCAGCCGAGGTCCCGGCGGGCAAAATTTTGCGCGATCGCGTTGGCGCCATTCTCGGGCGCGTCGACCCATGCCGCCTTCCGGTGCGGCGACCACACCGGCTGGACCTTGGGCGACAACCATTTCAGCGCTTCTTCCGGCAGCTCGTCGAAAAAGCGCGATTTCATGTTGTAGCGCGTCTGGCCGTGCAGCATGCGGGTTTGCGAAAAGCTCATGTACAGGCGTTTCTTGGCGCGCGTGATGGCCACATACATCAGGCGGCGTTCTTCCTCCAGTCCACCCTCTTCCTGCGCGCTGTTCTCGTGCGGGAACAAGCCCTCTTCCAGGCCGGTGATGAAGACCGCATCGAACTCCAGGCCCTTGGCCGAATGCACGGTCATCAACTGCAAGGCATCCTGCCCTGCCTGCGCCTGATTGTCGCCCGCTTCCAGCGATGCATGCGACAGGAAAGCCGACAGGGGCGACATCACGGTCGGCAGGGGCGCGTCCGCATCGAGTATCTCGTCGCCGTTGGGCAGTGGCGTTCCGACAACCGCCTGCGTCTTCGGCCCGAGCAGCGCCGGGGCATCGATGCCGAAACCTTCTTCCGACACGAAGAGCATGGCCGCGCTGACCAGCTGCTCCAGGTTTTCGATGCGGTCCGCGCCTTCCTTTTCGCTCTGGTAGTGCGTGATGAGCCCGCACATGTCGAGCATCACTTTCACCATTTCCTGCAGCGGCAGGTTCTGCGTCTCGAAGCGCATGCCCTCGATCAGCTTCACGAAGGCGCCGAGCGACGTGCCGGCCTTGCCGGTCACGTAGGGCACCGCCGCATACAGCGAAATGCCGTACTGCCGCGCCGCATCCTGCAATTGCTCCAGCGAACGCGCACCGATGCCGCGCGTCGGGAAGTTCACCACGCGCAGGAAGGCGGAATCGTTGTGCGGGTTATCCATCAACTGCAGATAGGCGATCGCATGCTTGATCTCGGCGCGCTCGAAGTAACGCTGGCCGCCATACACGCGATAGGGAATGCCGGCGGTGAACAGCGCATGCTCGATCACACGCGACTGCGCATTGGAACGGTACAGGATCGCGATCTCGC
This sequence comes from Noviherbaspirillum sp., assembly GCF_035254865.1. Classification (GTDB taxonomy): domain Bacteria; phylum Pseudomonadota; class Gammaproteobacteria; order Burkholderiales; family Burkholderiaceae_D; genus Noviherbaspirillum. The sequence goes on along the minus strand of NZ_DATFAF010000010.1, from coordinate 2,753 downwards.
TGCGCAGCGCACCGTCATTGATCAGGCTCTTGGCTTCCTCGATGATCCATTGCGCTTCCTGGATGTCGCTGCTGGCCTCGAAGATGCGCACCGGCTCGCCGTGGCCGGCGTCGGTGCGCAGGTTCTTGCCGAGACGCTTGCTGTTGTTCGCGATCAGTATGTTGGCGGCATCGAGAATGTGGCCATGCGAGCGATAGTTCTGCTCCAGCTTGATCAGGTTCTCGACGTGAAACTCGCGCTCGAAGGCGATCATGTTGCCCACGTTCGCGCCGCGGAATGCGTAAATGCTCTGGTCGTCGTCGCCGACAGCGAAGATCGCGTTGTGCTGACCGGCCATCAGCTTGAGCCAGTTGTACTGCAGGTTGTTGGTATCCTGGAACTCGTCGATCAGGATGTGCTTGAAGCGCGACTGATAATGCTCGCGCAGCGGCTGATTGCGCGACAGCAGTTCATACGAGCGCAGCAGCAGTTCCGCGAAGTCCACCACACCTTCGCGCTGGCATTGCTGGTCGTAGGCGTCGTACAGTTCCACGAAGCGGCGGTTGTAATCATCGTTTGCAATCACATCCTTCGCGCGCAGCCCTTGCTCCTTCGAACCATTGATGAAATACATCAGATTGCGCGCCGGATATTTTTCATCGTCGACATTCAGCGTCTTCAGCAAACGCTTGATTGCCGACAACTGATCCTGCGAGTCGAGAATCTGAAAGGTCTGCGGCAAGCCCGCGTCGCGATAGTGCGCGCGCAGCAGACGATTGCACAGCCCATGGAAAGTGCCGATCCACATGCCGCGCGTATTGATCGGCAACATGGCCGACAGGCGCGACATCATCTCCTTGGCTGCCTTGTTCGTGAAGGTCACCGCCAGTACGCCGGAGGGCGACACTTGTCCGGTCTGGATCAGCCATGCAATGCGCGTGGTCAGTACGCGGGTTTTGCCTGAGCCGGCGCCGGCCAGAATCAGTGCGGGTTGCGCGGGCAGAGTGACGGCGGCGAGTTGCTCGGGATTGAGATTGTGGAGGAGGTTTTGCATTCCCTGATTATAACGGCGCGAGCATTGCGCCTGCGGCTAAATCTCGCCCGGCGGCATTGCTTGACGCACAAGATTGCCCGCACCATAATCGAAGCACCTCCGCACTTCATGCAAAAAATGCATCCCTGTTCCATCGACCATCTCTGCGCGCCGGGCTTGAACGCCCAGGCAGCGTCACGCGTCGCCGGTGCAGTGAAATCGAAAAAACAGTCGCTCATCTGACCGGGGCGCACTGTCCCGTCAGGTGGGCTGACAGGACAGTAAGCGCAAAGGTCGGTAACACTCCCCCTCTGTCAAACGCGTTCTTGCAGATACTCCCGACGGCGACCTGTCGGTCTGACAATGGGAGTATTTGCGATGACAAGCTTTACAGGTATCTGGGTGCCTCTGGTCACCCCGTTTCACGGCAATGCGGTCGATTATGCCGCGCTGCAGGCGCTTGCCAGTCGCCTTGTGCATGCCGGCGTTTCCGGCCTGGTGGTATGCGGTTCGACCGGAGAAGCAGCCGCGCTCGGCGAAGGCGAACAGCTCGAGGCCCTGGACGCGGTCTTGGAAGCCGTGCCGCAATGTCCGGTCGTGATGGGTCTGGCGGGCAACAACATGGTGCATGTCCTTGCCCGCGTGCAGCAGATTCAGCGCCGGCCAATCGCGGGGCTGCTGGTGCCGCCGCCCTACTACATCCGGCCGTCGCAAGCCGGACTCGTCGATTATTTCCGGGCGCTGGCCGACGCATCGTCGGCGCCCGTCATCCTTTACAACATTCCTTACCGCACCGGCGTTGCGATCGAACCGAGCACTTTCAGGACAATCGCTCAGCATGAGCGCATCGTCGCCGTGAAGGACTGCGGCGGCGACCAATCCTTGACCATGCGCCTGATCGGAGACAGGCAATTGCAGGTGCTCGCCGGCGAAGACCACCTGCTCCTTTCCACGCTCTGCCTTGGCGGCAGCGGCGCGATAACAGCATCCGCCCATATTCGCCCGGACCTGTTTGTGCGGATCGCGCAACTCGTTCGCAATGGCGCCTTGAGCGAGGCGAGGGAAATTTTCTATCGACTGCTCCCATTGATCCGCCTGCTGTTCAGGGAACCGAATCCGGGTCCGCTCAAGGCGGCGCTTTCCATGATGGGCGACATGCAGGATGCGTTGCGCGCACCCATGCAAAGCGCGTCCGCCGAGACGAAAAAGCAACTGGCGCACGAACTGCGGCGCCTCGAATGCCTGTAAGCGAATCGGAAGGGCATAACCGCCCTTCCACCCGATGCACGCAGGACGATTACAATGGCTTTTCAACCATGATCCGAGAGGCTCCATTGGCACAGCAAGTTCCTGCGCATATCGATCCGGCCGACGAAGCATACTGGTCGGGCATCCGCGACCAGTATGTCCTGAACGACGAGGTGATCAACCTCGAAAACGGTTTTTTCGGCGTTCCGTCGAGGCCGGTCCAGCAAGCGCTTGAAGAATACAACCGCCTGGTCAACCGGGAAGGAAGCTTCTTCATGCGCACCCGGTATCCGCAACGGCTGGCCGCTGTCGTGAAGACGCTTGCCGATTTCACCGGCGCATCGGAGGAAGAGCTGCTCATCGTGCGCAACCCGACCGAGGGCATGAACATCCTGATTCAGGGCTATCCCTTCCGCCCGGATGATGAAGTCGTGATCGGCAATCAGGATTACGACAGCGTGGACGAGACGCTGCAGATGATGCAGCAACGCGG
>NZ_DATFAF010000009.1:0-65678 GCF_035254865.1 Noviherbaspirillum sp. | reverse complement strand
TCGGTCTGGCTGTCGCTCGCGGTCTTGATGTGCGCGACGATCGCCGTGACTTCGTTGATGCTGGTCACGATCTGCTGCATGGTTGCGCCGGCCCGGTCCGCCAGCGTGCTGCCGGTCGCGATCCGCTCGACCGATTGCGTGATCAGCTCGCGGATTTCCTTCGCCGCCGTGGCGGAGCGCTGCGACAGCGTGCGCACTTCCGAGGCGACCACCGCGAAGCCGCGGCCGTGCTCGCCGGCGCGCGCCGCTTCCACGGCGGCGTTGAGCGCGAGGATATTGGTCTGGAAGGCGATGCTGTCGATGAGACCGATGATCTCGACGATGCGCTTCGACGAGGCGTTGATCGATCCCATCGTGCGCACCACCTCGGACACGACGGCGCCGCCCTCGGTGGCGACTTGCGCCGCGCCGGCGGCAAGCTGGTGCGCCTGCTGCGTATGCTCGGCATTGCGCTTGACAGTTGTGGTCATGGCTTCCATCGAGCCGGTGATGGCACGCACCGAATCCGCCTGCGCGACGGTGCGGCGCGACAGGTTTTCATTGTCGCGCGCGATGTCGGTCAGCGCGCCGTCGATCTCGGCAACACCACCCTGGATGTCGCGCGCCATGTGCGACAGGTTTTCATTCATCTGCTGCAGGGCACGCATCAGCTCGCTGATTTCGTCGCGTCCCGGCGCATGGATGGAGGAGCTTAGGTCGCCCTCCGCCACGCGCGTGGCGACGGTGGCGGCGTCGCGCAGCGGCAGAACGATGCTGCGCGACAGGACCACCGCGAGGAAGCCGCTGATCAGCACGGCCGCGCCGCCGACGCCGATCAGAATCAGCACGCTGTTGGTGAACAGGTCGTTCGACTCCTGCGCCATGCGGTTGGCCTGCGCCTGCTGATAGTCGCCGAGCGAGCGGAGCGCCGCCTCGTAGTTCGCCAGCGAACCGTCAAGGCGCGAGGACACCAGTTGTTCGACTTCGATGGTCTTGCCGATCGCCTTCAGCCGGAAGACTTCGGCGCGCGTCGTCAGGTAGGCGTTCTCCGCCTCGGTAATCCGGTCCATCAGCTGCGCCTCCGCGGCGCTTGAGGCGGACTTGCGGATGGACGCGCCGAGTTCCGCGATCAGCCTGTCGCCGTCGACGAGCTGCTTCTCGTAGTAGTCGCCCAGTTCCAGGCTGTCGCTCTTGGCAATCGCGGTCGCGCGAGTGGCATTCAGGGCGACCGCGTTTTGCCATGACGCGACGTGCTGCAGCCCGGCGAGTTTTTCATTGACCAGGGCCTTGGCCATGCGATCCACCGAGTACAGCCGCCAGACCGACAGCCCGGTGGTGAATGTCATGAGGGCGAGAATGCAGGCAAATGCCAGCATCAACCGGGTTTCGATACGCGCGAGCCGAAAATTCATCATGTTCCTGTCGTGTTTGAATTCCCGCTAGCGTAAGAAACGATTGCTACATGGATATGACATGCGCAACGGGAAGCGATGTCATCAAGCGGTCATGCAATGCAGGCAAGATATTTTGCAAACGAGAAATTTCCCATTCGCATCGCCGCTTTCGCCTCTGAAAAACATGTTGCTTCCGAAGCTGTCCCAATTCCTGCGCCGGCGTTTCCTTGCCGCGAGCGAGAGCGGCTTTCGGTATTGCTGGCCATTGCTTCCCATCGCAGTCGGCATCATCGTGTGGATGTCGGTGGACAGGGAAATCGCCAGGGAGCGGCAATCCTTCGAGCAGTCGCTGGCTTCTTCCGCGCAGTCGATCGCCGCCGGTTACGCGCGCTACCTGACGCGCTCCATCGATCAGATGGACCAGGTCACCATGCAGCTCAAGTACGACTGGGAGACATCGAAGGGCACGCTCAAACTCGGCGACCTGGTCGCCAGGGGAATGTTTACCTCGCCGCAGTATGTCGAGGTCGCGATCATCAACGGCAAGGGCGAGGTGGTGACGTCGACCGGCACCGCATCTTCCGCGCAGTCGTATGCCGGGCGAGCGTTCTTTCAAACGCACCGCGCGAACATTTCCTCCGCCCTGCGCATATCCGCGCCGGAGAACGAGCCGGCGAGCGGCAAGCTGCTGGTGCGGTTCACGCGGCGGCTGGATTCCGCTGACGACGATTTCGATGGCGTGGTGATCGTCACTGTCACGTCCGATTATTTTTCGACCTTCTACGATGCCGCCGCGCTCGGCAACCACGGTCTGCTGGCCGTAGTCGGCGACGACGGGCGAGTGCGCGCATCGCGCATCGGAAGCAAGGCGTCCGGCGTAGATCCGGTTGCGTTGACGTACACACCGCGCTTCGGCGCGCCGCAGGACGGCAATCAAGCTTACGGAAAGGGCGAAGCCTGGCTGGGCCCGGACCGGTTTGTCGATGGCGAAAAACGATTTGTCGCCTGGCGCACGCTGTCCGCTTATCCGGTCACCGTGATGGCAGGATTGTCCGAGCGCGAACAGCTTGCGCCGCTCCAGCGAAAATGGCACACCTATCGCCGCATGCGTGACGCAGCCGAAGCGGCGATCCTGGCGCTGGCTGCGCTCCTTGCCTGGATCGTCCATCTCATCGAACGCAGAAAGACCCGGCAGAGAAGTGTTCAGGCTGCGTATCGCCTGGCTACCGAAGCGGGCGAGGAGGGCTTCTACATGCTCTCCCCGATCCGCGACGAGAACCATGCCATTCGCGACTTCCGCATTCTCGATTGCAATGAGCGCGGCGCCGGCCTGCTCGGCAAGGAAAAAAAGGCGCTGCTCGGACAGACCTTGTCGGAGAACTACCGGCGGGAAGAGTTTGCCCGTCTGCTCGATGTCTACCTGCGCGCGATGGACCTCGGCTCCTATCGCGAAGAAGATGAATTCCAGCCGATCGGATCGCCCGCGCCGCGCTGGGTGCGGCGCAAGCTGGTTCGCTCCGGCGGAGAACTTGCGGTGACGTTGCGCGACATATCGGATGCCAAGGCGCAGGAAGGCAAGCTGATCCGACTTGCCAACACCGACGAGCTGACCGGCCTGCCGAATCGCTCGTGGTTCATGAAATCGCTGGAAGCGACCATCGCGAAGTCGCAGGAAGATGTGGTCGCCTTGCTGTTCATCGACCTGGACAAGTTCAAGAACGTCAACGACACGCTCGGCCACGCGACCGGCGACAAGGTGCTGCAGGAAGCGGCAGGCCGGTTGCGCCAGGCCTTGCGGCCCTCCGATCATGTGGCCCGCCTCGGCGGGGACGAGTTCACCGTGGTGCTGCGGCAGATCGGCGATGACGCCGAGATCATTCGGGTCGCGAACCGCATCCTGGCGGCACTCGCGGCACCCTTCCATGCAGGCGGCGCGACCATGGAAGTCGGCGCGTCGGTCGGCATCAGCGTCTATCCGCGCGACGGAACGACGGCCGGCACGCTTCTCAAGCACGCCGACATCGCGATGTACTCGGCGAAAGGCCATCGACGCGGCACCTACGCCTTCTATCAGCACGCCTTGTACGAGGCCCTGAAGACGCGCATCAACACCGAACGCGAGCTGGCCGAGGCGATCGAGCGTGACCAGTTCCTGTTGCACTACCAGCCGCGCGTGGATGCGGCCAGCGGCCGGCTGCTCAGCGTCGAGGCGCTGGTGCGGTGGCAGCATCCGGTGCGCGGCATGGTGCCGCCACTCGAATTCATCCCGATTGCGGAGAGCACAGGGCTGATCGCGAAGCTTGGCGCACTGGTGCTTGAGAAGGCATGCCGGCAGATCGCGCAATGGCGTTCCGATGGTCTGCATGCCGTGCCTGTTTCCGTCAACGTCTCGGCTGTCCAGTTTCAGCTTGGCGATGTCGACGACTTGCTGCGCCGGTGTCTTGCGGAATCCGCAATCTGTCCGAGCCTGATCGAACTCGAAATCACCGAGTCGGCCATGCTGGGCGAGCAAGCGAGCATTGTCGATCGCCTGGCGGCGATACGCGCGATCGGCGTCAGGATCGCGGTGGACGACTTCGGCACCGGCTATTCCTCGCTGTCGCAATTGCAGCGGCTGGACATGGATGTGCTGAAAGTGGACCGCGTCTTCACCGCGGACCTCGGCCGCTCCACGGAAAGCCATGTCCTGTTCAAGGCGATCGTTTCGATGGCGCATGCGCTCGACATGAAAGTCGTTGCCGAAGGCGTTGAAACCGAACTCCAGGCCGGCATGCTGCGGGAACTCGGCTGCGACGAACTCCAGGGCTACCTGATCTCGCGGCCGGTGCCGGCGGACGCAATCGCAACGCTGCTGCGGCAGCCGCACGGCCTGATCGGCGCGGATGCCGACCAACCTCACCTGCGCCTGATCATGTCCTGCTGAGTTTTCGACGCGGCTGCACGATCCGCGCCGATGAACTTCGTCTTTGCTCGCCTGCATTTCGCTTGGCGAAACAAACTCAACTCATTCCATACAGTACTGTATTGTCGGATATTTCTTGGCATGAATGTGGCAAACCGCGATCTGACGCGGCTTTCCGACCGGCGCATCGGCATTGCCCATGAAATCACATATGTGATATGTGATCCTCAATATGAAATAGACCATGGACGATACGAAGTCCCGCTGCTAAAGTCAGTTCACATTCAAAAGAAAAAGAACGCACTTTTTCAACGGAGACAAGGCATGCAGAACGCTGTGCATCGCGCGGAGCAGAACTCCGCACTGACGCAATCGCTGGCCCACCGCGCACTTTCGCTGCAATACGAAGCGCTGCCGGCAGAAGTTCGAACGCTTGCCCTTCAATGCGTGCTCGACTGGATCGCGGTCACGCTTGCCGGTTCGCAGGAACCGCTTGTCCGAATTCTGCTGGCCGATATGTCCGAGCAGGGCGGCCACCGCCAGGCCGGCATTGTCGGTCATGCGGAACGGCTGCCAACGCTGGCTGCGGCACTGATCAACGGCGCCGCTTCCCACGCTCTGGATTACGACGACGTCAATCTCAGCATGACCGGCCATCCGACCGTGGCCGTGTTGCCGGGTCTGCTCGCGCAGGCGGAGCAGCGCAACGCGTCCGGCCGGGCATTGATCACTGCCTTTGTCGCGGGCTATGAAACGGCGTGCGACATCGGTGCGCGCATGGGCGCCAGCCATTATGCGCGCGGCTTCCATGCGACGGCGACCATCGGCAGTTTCGGTTCGGCTGCGGCGTGCGCGCACTTGCTTGGGCTCGATGCGGATCAAACTGCATACGCACTCGGTATCGCCGGCACCCAGGCGGCCGGCCTCAAGTCCATGTTCGGCACGATGTGCAAGCCGCTGCATGCGGGCAAGGCGGCGTACAACGGTTTGCTCGCCGCACGGCTTGCGGCGCGCGGATTCGACAGCCGCAAGGATGTACTGGAAGCGGTGCAGGGTTTCGCCTCGACGCAAAGCGACGGACTGAACGCGCCGAGCGTTCCGGAGAGCGGCTTCCACTTGCGTCACAATTTGTTCAAGTACCACGCCGCCTGTTACCTGACGCATGCCGGCATCGAATGCGGCCGCAGCCTGCGCGAGAAGCACGGCTTCAGCGGCGCGGACATCAAGCGCGTCACGCTGCGCGTCGACCAGGGCTGCGACAAGGTGTGCAATATCGTTGAGCCGCGCACCGGCCTCGAAGCCAAGTTCAGCCTGCGGCAGACCGCAGCATTTGCGCTGGCCGGCGTCGACACCGCGCGGCTGGATACCTATGACCAAGCCCTGATGGCCGATCCGGCACTTGCTGCGCTGCGCAGCAAGATCGCGGTCGACCTGCTGCCGGATCGGCCGCATACGCAAGCCGAGATGGAGGTGGAGCTCAATGACGGGCGCCGCTTCTCGGCCTCGCACGATGCAGGCACGCCCACCGCATCGGTGGAGGAGCAGGGCCGCCGCATCGATGCCAAGTTTCTCAGTCTTGCCGCACCGGTCCTGGGGCCGGCACGCGCAGAAGAAGTCCAGGCGATGGTTCATCGCCTGGACCAGCTTTCCTCCGTTTCCGAGCTGACTCGGTTTCTCGTCCCATCTCTTAAATGACCAATCCCATGCAAATATCCGAGCACGATTTCGTCCGCCGCGCGACGCTGAGGGTACGTGGCAACAAGTTCGAAGACTTCACTCCCGGCCGCAAGTTCGACCACCACTGGGGAAGGACCATCACCCAGACCGAGAACACGCTGTTCTCGACGCTGACGCTGCACTTCAACCCGCACTACTACAACGTCGAGTACGCGCGGGCGCACGACCATCCGGACACGCCGCTCAATCCGATGCTGGTCTTCAATACCGTTTTCGGCCTGTCGGTGGAAGACCTGAGCGAAGGCGGCGGTCCCTTCCTCGGCATCGAGGAGCTGACCTTCTACATGCCGGTCTATCCCGGCGACACGCTCACCGCTTGCAGCACCGTGGTCGAGGGCAGGGAGTCGTCCACCCATGCGGGCATGGGCATCGTGACCTGGCATACCGAAGGCTTCAACAAGAACGGGCAGCGCGTGATTGATTTCCGCCGCAGCAATCTGGTCAGAATGAGGGAGAAAAAAGCATGAGCTACATGACAGAAGAGCGAAGAATGATCCAGGAAGCGGCGCGCGAATTCGCGATGCGCGAGGTGCTGCCGCTGGCCAACAAGCTCGATCCTGTACAGGGTGACATTCCGCAGGAACTGATTCACAAGCTGGGCGAGATGGGCTACTTCGGCATCACCATTCCGGAAGAATACGGTGGCCTCGGCCTCGGTTGCTTCGAGTACTGCCTGATCACCGAGGAACTGGCGCGCGCATGGATGAGCGTGGCCAGCCTGATTGCGCGCGGCAATTCGCTGATCGGCCGGCAGGGCATGAGCGAAGAGCAGAAAAAGCGCTACATGACGCGCATGGCCAAGGGCGAGTTTCTCGGCGCGTTCGCGCTGTCCGAGCCGAATACCGGCTCCGACGTGGCGAGCATGACCTGCCGCGCAAAACGCGATGGCGATTCCTGGGTCATTACCGGCAACAAGTACTGGTGCACCTTCGCCGACGGCGCGGATTACCTGATGGTGATGGCGCGCACCGATCCGAACGTCGATCCGAAGCGCCGCCATCTCGGCATCAGCGCCTTCATGGTGGAAAAGCCGCGTGGCGAATTGCCGAAGGGCGTGCAGGGCAGTCCGATTCCGAAGATCGGCTACTTCGGCTGGAAGACCTGGGAGCTGGCCTTCGACAACTGCCGTGTTCCGGCCGAGTGCCTGATCGGCGAAGAAGGCAAGGCTTTCTACATGATCACCAGCGGGCTGGAAAAGGCGCGTGCGCATACCGCTGCGCGCTCCATCGGTCTGGCGCGTGGCGGCCTTGAAGATGCACTGGTGTATGCGCAGGAGCGCCAGCAGTTCAACAAGCCGATCTCGCAGTTCCAGGCGATCCGCTTCAAGCTCGCACAGATGGCGACCGACATCGAGGCCGCGCGCCAACTGATGTACTACGTCTGCGAGCAGATCGACGAGGGCAAGCGCTGCGACAAGGAGGCCTCGATGGTCAAGCTGTTCGCCAGCGAGATGTCCGAGCGTGTCACGAGCGAAGCGCTGCAGATCCACGGCGGCGCGGGCTACACCAAGCTGTATGCGGTCGAGCGCTACTGGCGCGATGCACGGCTGACCAAGATCTTCGAAGGCACTTCCGAGATCCAGCTGAAAATCATTTCTGACAACTTGCTCGGAGGGAAGCACGCATGAACGCCGCGATCCAGAAGCTGACCAGCAGCGACAACTATTTCGAAGATTTCAAGCCGGGCATGATGATCCGCCATGCGCGCGGCAAGACGGTCGAGGCGCTTGAAAACGTGTTGATCACCAATCTCGTGATGAACACCGCGGAAGGCCACTTCAACGAGCACCGCATGGCGGAGTCGCCGTTCAGGCACCGCATCACCTTCGGCGGCGTGACCGCCTCGCTCATCATCGGCATTGCCAGCCAGGACACGGCGGAAAACGCGCTGGCCGAACTCGGGCTCGACAAGATCCGCTTCAAGACACCGGTCCTGCATGGCGACACCTTGTATGCGTTCACCGAAGTGCTGGCGGCGAAAGACGGCACGCGCGCCGATGCCGGCGAGGTGCTGTTCCGCCACTGGGGCATCAACCAGAACGACAAGATCGTGTTCGAGGGAGAGCGCCGCGTGCTGGTGAAGCGTCGCAGCCACTGGGCCAAGCAATGATGAAGGAAGACATGCGCTCCGAAGGCACCGGCGCCACAGGCGCGCTGGACGGGCTGAAGGTGCTCGACTTCACCCAGATGCTGGCCGGGCCGTTCTGCACCCAGCTGCTGGCTGACCAGGGCGCCGAAGTCATCAAGATCGAACCGATGGCGGGCGACACGACGCGCAAGGTCGGCCCCTTTCATCCGGACGACAAGCTGCGTGCCTTCGGCGGCTATTTTCAGAGTGCCAACCGCAACAAGCTCAGTCTGGTGCTCGACCTGAAGAAGGCCGAGGCGCGCGAGATCGTGCTGAAGCTGGCGGAGCAGGCCGATGTCGTGGTGGAGAACTATCGCCCGGGCGTGATGGACCGCTTCGGCCTTTCCTACGAAGTGCTGCGGGAGAGGAATCCGAAGCTGGTGTACGCGTCGATCCGCGGCTTCGGCGATCCCCGCACCGGCAGCAGTCCCTACATGGAATGGCCGGCCTTCGACGTGGTGTCGCAGGCGATGGGTGGACTGATGGGCATTACCGGCCCGGACGAGAACACGCCGATCAAGGTCGGGCCCGGCATGGGGGATCTCGTGCCCGCCGTGCTGGCCGCCTACGGCGTGATGGCGGCGGTGTTCCGCGCGCAGCGCTGCGGTCGCGGCCAGTTCCTGAATGTGGCGATGGTGGACGGCGTGCTCGCCCTGTGCGAGCGCACCATCTATCAGTACAGCTACCAGGGCAAGGTCGCACATCCGGAAGGCAACCAGCATCCGCTGCTGTGCCCGTTCGGCATGTTCCCCGCGCGCGACGGCTGGGTCACGCTGGCCTGCCAGAGCGACGACTTCTGGCGCCAGCTGTGCATGCTCATCGAGCGCGAAGACATGCTGAGCGATGCGCGCTTCACCGACAACCAGACGCGGGTGCAGAACCGCGACGCGGTGTACGAGGCGGTGAGCGGCTACACCACCCGCTACACGAAACGCGAACTGACGGAACGCCTGGGCGGACATGTGCCCTTCGGTCCGGTGTACGACATCGCCGACATCCATGCCGATCCGCATTTCCGGCAAAGCGGCATGCTGGCCGAAGTGGAACAGCCCGGCATGGACCGCAAGCTGGCGATCGCCGGCATACCGATCCACATGTCGGAGACGCCGGGGAGCATACGGCACCGCGCGCCGCTGCTGGGCGAGCATAGCGACATGATTTTGCGCGAGGCGGGCTGCAGCGCGGCGGAAATTGCCCGCTGGCGGGAAGCCGGCGCGGTGGCTTGACGGAACCAGCACTTCACTCTCACAAGGAAAAGGACACAAGATGGAAAACTATCAACGACCCAAGCGTTTGCGTCGCGTGCAGCTCGCCGTGCCGGGCAGCAGCGAAAAAATGATGGCGAAGGCCGCCGGCAGCGACGCCGATCATGTCTTCCTCGATCTGGAAGACGCGGTGGCTCCCAATGCAAAAGTCGGCGCGCGTTCCAACATCGTGAACGCGCTGCGCACGCTGGACTGGGGCAAGAAGACGCGCTGCGTGCGCATCAATGACCTCGGCACGCAATGGGCCTACGAGGACATCATCCATATCGTGGAAGAAGCCGGCGAATTCGTCGACACCATCATGGTGCCGAAGGTCATGTCGGCCTGCGATGTGCGCTTCGTCGCGACGCTGCTGCGCCAGATCGAAAAGAAGACCGGCATGAAGCGGCAGATCGGCATCGAAGCGCTGATCGAGGAAGTCGAGGCGATGCAGGAAATCGACAACATCGCGCGCGCCGATCCGCGCCTGGAATGCATCATCTTCGGCGCCGGCGACTATTCCGCCTCGCAGGGCATCGACATCCGCTCGATTGGCGGCGAGAACGGTTATCCGGGCGACATCTGGCATTTCGCACGCTTCAAGCTGGTGGTGGCCGCGCGTGCCGCGGGCATTGACGCAGTGGACGGTCCGTTCGCGAATTTCAAGAACCCCGAAGCGTATCGCGAAGAATGCCGCCGCGCGATGATCCTCGGCTGTGTCGGCAAGTGGGCCATCCACCCGGCGCAGATCGAAGTCGCCATTGATGCCTTCTCGCCCAAGCCGGAAGATGTCGAGCGCGCACGCAAGCTGGAAGCCGCGTATGCGAAGGCCGAGGCGGAAGGCATGGGATCGGTGAACATCGACGGCATCATGGTCGATGCGGCATCGGTGCGCATTGTGCGCAACATCATCAAGAAGGCGGACCTGATCGGGATGTAAATCCGGCAGAAGAAGAATCGATCGGGCGCGCCGCCGGCCTGCCCGATCGGCGGACGTCAATGCGTCCGACATTTGCAGGAGACAGGCATGACAGTTGAGAAACAGGCTTCGATGGAGTTCGCCGGGAAGACGGCGCTCGTCACCGGATCGGGACGCAATATCGGCCGCGCCATTGCGCTGGCCTTCGCGCAGCAGGGCGCGAACGTGATCGTCAACGGCCACAGCGACAAGAACGCGGTCGACGGCGTGGTGGAGGAAATCAGGAAGGCGGGCGGCAAGGCGATCGGCATCATGGCCGACGTGTCCTCGCATGATACAGTGGCTTCCATGGTGGACCAGGGCGTGCGCGAGTTCGGGTCGATGGACATCCTCGTGTCCAATGTCGGCATCCGGCGCATGCAGCCGTTTCTCGACATCAGCGTGGAGGATTGGGACAAGGTGCTGGCTTCCAACCTGTCGCCGGCGTTCTACCTCGCACGCAATGCGATTCCGCACATGCAGCAGCGCAAGTGGGGACGCATCATCCTCATTTCCGGCTTCGACGGCTTCTGGGGCCAGATCACGCAGCGCGCGCACAACGTCACTTGCAAGGCCGGATTGCATGGCCTGGCGAAGGCACTGGCGCGCGAGTTCGGGCCGGACGGCATCACGGCCAACACGGTGGTGCCCGGCGCGATCGATACCGTGCGCGACTGGTCGCAGTATGCGCATCAGCCGGACAAGAAAGAGATCGAAAAGCAGATTCCCGTGCGTCGCTTCGGCGACCCGGCGGAGATCGCGGCGGCCTGCACCTATCTCGCTTCGGGCGGCGGCGGCTTCGTGTCGGGGCAGGCGATTCACGTCAACGGCGGGCATTACATGTTTTAGGCAGCACAGGAACCGTAAGGGGCGCCATGCAAGACGCTCCGGCGGCAGCCATTCGGCTGGAGTTGCACAAAGATCCAATACAGGAGACAGGCAATGCAAACAGACTGCTCAGTCATCGAGCCGCCAGCGCCATCCGCTGATCGGCCGGCCGCATCCCACAAGGAAAATGAATTCATTCTGTGGCGCATGATTGATACCGTCACCGACCTCGCCGGCATGATCAGCGGATGGTCGGTATTCGCGGTCGGCATCTTCGTGCTGTATGAAGTGATAATGCGCGCCGCGTTCAGGGCGCCGACCATCTGGGTGACGGACGTCAGCACCTACATCCTCGCGTGGTTCTGTTTCATGACCGCGGCCTACGGGCTGAAGACGGGCAGCCATATCGAGGTCGATGTGATGACCCATTCCCTCGCGCCGCGCGCCCGGTCGATACTGCATCTGACGGCCACCGTTCTGGTTCTGCTCTATGTTGCCATCTTCGCGTATTTCGGATGGCAGATGGTGTGGGAGTCCTACGACCGGCATCAGGCCACGCCCAACCTGCTTCACTTTCCCGTATGGATCGTCCAGCTCGGATTGGGCATCGGCATGACGATCATGGTGCTGCAGACGGTGCGCGGCGCAGCACTCACGATCGCCAAGATTCGCAGACTGCCCTCGGAGGCAAAGCAGTTCGTCCCCGCCGTGATGCTGCTTGCCAGCATGGCGGCGGCCCTGTTCGTGCTCAATGAAGTTTCCGAGATATGGGGCGTGATCTTCCTGCTGGTCGTTCTGCTGTTCGGGGGCGTGCCGGTTTTCGCCGCACTCGGCCTGGTCGGCGCAGGCGGCTTTTTCTTCGTCTTCGGCGGCTTCGATTCATTGAGCCAGGTGGCCTTCATGGGCTACAAGAGTTCCGGGGACTTCACCCTCGTGGCGCTTCCCTTGTTCGTCCTGTCGGGATATCTCCTCGCCTCGGGCGGCATCGGCGAGGAAGTGTTCGACGTGGTGTCGAAATTCATCGGCCATCTGCCCGGCGGTCTGGTCATCACTTCCATCGTGGCCTGCGCGATTTTTGCGGCGATCTCCGGCTCCAGCGTTGCGACGGTGGCGACCATCGGATCGATCGCGCTGCCGGCCATGCTCAAGTACGGCTACGACTTGAAGCTGGCACTGGGTTCGCTCGCCGCCGGCGGAACGCTCGGCATCCTGATTCCGCCCAGCGGACCGATGATCATCTATTCCAGCATCACCGACGAGTCGGTCGGCGCGCTGTTCATGGGGGGCGTCATACCGGGCTTGCTGCTGACCCTGATCCTCGCCGCGTATTGCGCCTATGCGCACCTCAAGTCGGGATCGGGCAAGGCACGGATGCCCAAGGCGTCTTGGGACGAGCGGCGGGCCGCGCTTCGAAAAGGCGTATGGGGCCTGTTTGCGCCGGTGCTGGTGCTCGGCGGGATCTACACCGGCATCTTCACCGCTACCGAATCCGCCGCCGCGGTACTCGTGTACGCCGTCTTCGTGAATGTCATCACTGGGCGGTTTTCCTGGCGCGGCATGAATGTGGCAATGGTGGAAGGCACGAAGAGCAGTTCCATGATCCTGGCCATCATCATCGGCGCCGCTTCCATGGGCGCAATCTTCACGCAGCTGCAGATGCCCCAGCTCGCGACCGCCTTTGTGGTGGACAACAATTTGCCGCCCTGGATGGTGATCGCTGCCGTCATGATCATCCTCGGTGTGCTCGGCATGATGCTGGAGGTGGTGTCGGTCCTGCTGATCACCACGCCCATCCTGTATCCGCTGATCACCGGCATGGGATTCAGCGGGCTCTGGTTCGGCATTTTCCTGACGGTGAACATGGAGCTGGCACTGATCACGCCGCCGGTCGGCATGAACCTGTTCGTACTGCGCCAGATGTCGGGTACGCACATGCGCACGGTCATCATGGCGGCGGTGCCGTTCATTTTGCTGATCACCCTTTTTGCGATTCTTGTGGCGGTGTACCCGCCGTTGTCCACGTGGCTGCCAAGCCGCATGGGATACAAATGACGACCCGCGCCTTGCCGTCATTGTCGGACGCACGGTCGCCATGCCGTGCGCGTTCTAAACCACTTCAGCTCGGAAGGAATACAGTCAAGATGAAAACCAATACACACGTTCGATTGACACTCAAGGGTCTTGTTGCCGCTGTCGGTCTCTGCCTCGCTCTGCCGTCGATGTCGGCGTACGCCGCGGACAAGAAGATCATGATCCGCTTTGCCGGCACGCTGCCGGTTGCACACCACATCACCAAGACGCAGGAATACTTCAAGAAGCTGGTGGAGGAGCGCAGCAACGGCAGGATTACGGTACAGGTCTATCCGGCCGGCCAGTTGTACAAGGATGTCGATCTGGTCGATGTGATTCCGAAGGGCTCGGTGGAAATGGCGATCGCGAACCTCGGCCAGTGGAGCGGCCTGGTTCCGCAGCTTGCAATCTTCGACCTGACCGGCAACTGGTCCGGGCGCGAGCATTTCTATCGCTCACAGGATGACAGCAAGGTGCGGGAAGTGATTGCCAGGGCGATGGAGAAGCGCGATACCCATCTGCTCAATACCATCGACTATGGCGAAGGCACCTACATCACGAACAAGCCGCTGAAGACGCTGGAAGACTTCAAGGGCATGCGCATCCGCGCCAGCACCGAGTACAACACGATCCAGGTGCAGACCCTGGGCGGTGCCAGCAGCCTGATCAGCTCGGCGGAAATCTACCAGGGCTTGAGCCTGGGCACCATCGACGGCGCCATCACCGGGCCGAGCAGCTTCATTTCGCGTAAACTCTATGAGGTTGCGAAGTACGACATGAACAGCTCGCAAGGCTATGGCAACTTCGGCACCGTGGTCAGCCTGAAGTGGTGGAACAGCTTGCCGCCGGACGTCAAGGACCTCCTGACGAAGGCGGGCAAGGAGGCGGAAGCCTGGTGCAGAAAGAGCGCGCAGGCTGCCGATGCGGCGGCATGGGAAAAGCTGTCTTCCATTCCGGGCAACGTGGTCTACAAGGTGGAGCCCGCCGAATTGGCGCGCTGGGCCAAGATCATGCTGCCGCCGCAGATGAAGTTGTACAGGGAGCGTGCGGGCAAGGATGCCGACATCCTGCTGGAACGCATCGAGGCACTGCGCAATCAGTAATGGGTGCGCCGCGCCCCGGCTTGGGCGGGGCGCGGCCGGTTCGTATCGGAGGCGATGAATGGTTGACGAGAAGCGCTCGGATAACGTGGTGAAATCGGCCCGGCGCGTGCTGGAGATCTTTGAATTCTTCGCCGGCCGGCAGGCGCCCGCGACGGTGATGGAGGTGTCGCGCGAACTCGGCTATCCGCAGTCGAGCACATCGGTCCTGATGGAGAGCCTGCGCAGTCTCGGTTATCTCAGCTATGACCGCTATTCGCGCCGCTTCAATCCGACCCTGCGCATTGCCTTCATGGGCAACTGGGTGCAGGAGAGCATGTATAGCGACGGCAATCTGTTTCGCATCATGGTCGACCTGCAGCAGCGCTCCGAGCACACCGTGATACTCGGCTTGCAGAATGACATCCATGTGCAGTACATCCACAGCATACAGTCCGCGTCGCCGCTGCGGCTGTTCGTGCGCGCCGGCACCTTGCGCCCGCTGGCGCGCGCGGCGATCGGGAAAATGCTGCTGAGCACCAAGCCGGACCAGGATATCCGCGCCTTGCTGATCCGGATCAATGCCGCGGAAGAATCGCCGGAACGACGCATCAAGCTGGCCGACCTGATGGAAGACATCCAGCGCTGCCGGCGCGACGGCTACTACATCAGCCAGGGGAGCGTGACGCAGGGCGCCGGCGTGATTGCGATGCTGCTGCCCGAGATTCCCGGACAGCCGCAGATGGCGCTGGGCATCGGCGCGCCGGTGCCGCGCCTGCTCAAGCACAAGCAGAAAATCATCGACATGCTGCGCGAAGTGCTGCAGCCCGACTTTGCCAGCAGAAAATCCGCCTGAGCCGGTGACGCATTGCGCATCGGCGGCGACTCCGATTCACTTGACTCGAACAGAACCATGAGCACAATCCCACGCAACCGGCCGCGACGCAGCGCCCTCTATACACCCGGCGCCAATCCGCGCGCCATGGAAAAAACGAAGCAGGTTCCGGCGGATGTCTTCATCCTCGACCTGGAAGACGCGGTGGCACCCGACAGCAAGCTGGAGGCACGGCAGCATGTCGCCGCTTTCCTGCAGCAGCGCAAGGCCGACCAGCGCGAGCTGATCGTCCGGGTCAACGGGCTGGACACGGCCTGGTGTGCGGAGGATTTGCGCGCTGTCATCGGACTGGGTCCGAGCGGCATCCTGTTCCCCAAGATTAACAGCCGCCGCGATGTCGAGCGCGCCGAGGAATTGCTGACTGCCGCCGGCGCGCCGGCGGACATGCAGATGTGGTGCATGATCGAGACACCGCTCAGCATCCTCAACCTGCACGCCATCGCGCAGCACGCACAGGAAAGCGCGTCACGCATGAGCGTTTGGGTGATGGGAACCAACGATCTCGTCAAGGAAATGCGCGCGCAGCATACGCCCGACCGCACGCCGCTGCTGTTTGCATTGAGCGCCGCGCTGAATGCCGCGCGCGCCTACGGCCTGGTGATCCTTGACGGCGTGCACAATGACATCGCCGATACGGAGGGCCTGACGCGAGTCTGCGAACAGGGTCGATCCATAGGCTTCGACGGCAAGACCGTGATCCATCCGTCGCAGGTCGAGCAGTGCAATCGCCTGTTCGCGCCCGATCCGGAAGCGGTGCAGAATGCGCGCCGCATCATCGCCGCCTTCGACCAGCCGGAAAACGCGGGCAAGGGTGTGCTGCAGGTCGACGGCAAAATGGTCGAATTGCTGCACGCGGAAATCGCCCGCGATACCATTGCCGTCGCCGATGCGATCGCCGCGCTGCACGGATCGCAGGCGCAAGCCTGAAGCCCGCGCGCTGATTGCACACCCATGGATGATGCACATCGGCGCAGCAAGGCCGACAAGTCGCTGTTGAGCCGGACGGCGAGCGCCGGATCTGCAATGACCGCCGCGCCGCCGCTCTGGATGATCAGCCTGGTGCCGGCGCTCGGCCTGTTCGCCTCCTCGGTGCACATGCCGTCGATTCCGGCGATGGCTGTCGATTTCGGCGTTGGCCCGCAGCCGGTGCAGTTCACCGTGTCGGTTTATCTGGCCGCCATGGCGCTGTTCGCGCTGCTGGTGGGGCCATTGAGCGACCGTTTCGGCCGCCGCCGCGCGGGGCTGGTGCTGCTCTTCGTCTTTGCGCTGGGCAGCATCGGCGCGCTGCTGGCTTCCCATGTCGAGATGATGCTCCTGGCGCGGCTGGTGCAGGGCATCGGCGCCAGCGGCGGCGTGGTCCTGTCGCGCTCGATGGTACGCGACGCGTTCGACGGACGGGCCGCGGCCAAGGCATCGGCACAGGTCGCGATGGCGGTCTCGATTGCGCCGATGTTCGGACCGGTAGTCGGTGGCTACGTCCACGAGCTCTTCGGCTGGCGCGCGAATTTTCTGATCGTGGCCGTACTGGCATTCGGCCTCTGGGCGCTCGCCGTGCTGCGCTTCGGCGAAACCCTGCCCGCCGAAAAACGCTATGTCGGCAGCGCCTTCTCCATGATGACCAATTACTTCGCCCTGATGCGCATGCGCAGATTCATGGCGTACTCCCTGCCGGTGATTTGCGGCTCGGTCGGCCTCTTCACTTTCCAGACCGAAGGGCCGGTGCTGCTGATCCGCCACATGCATGTGCAACCCGCCGATTACGGCATGTTCGCCGCCATGCCGGCCGTCGGATTCCTGATGGGCACCTTTGCCTCCGCCCGGCTGGCGCTGCACGTCAACGAGGCCAGGCTGATCGAAGCCGGCTGCCTGCTGTTCATTGCCTCCGGCCTGCTGGTCACCATGACGGCGCTCGAATTGGCGCCCTCGCCCTGGTTGGTCGCCGTGCCGATGCTGCTGTTCGGTGCCGGCAACGGGCTGGTGACGCCGAGCGCGACCATGGGCGGCCTCAGCGCGGCGCCCCTGCTGGTCGGTTCGGCGGCGGCGCTCATCTCCTGCCTGCGCATGGGTGCGGGATCGCTCGGCAGCGTGCTCATCACTGCCTTGCCGTCGGGATCGGCGGTGCCGCTGGGCGCCATCCTGCTGGCCTCCGGCGTGGCGGCGTTGCTTTCCTGGCAACGTCTGCGGCGGCGCAAGGGCTGAGTTGCGTCATGCATGCATCAGGTTCTGTCTCGCGGATGACTGCGCATGCCGGCCCGGATATTGTTTAATATGTCTGCGGCGACTTGCGGTACGCAGGGATATCAGACAGGAAGTTGCCGGTTTTTGCGGTTTCGCACAGCACGCAACGATAGCGCCCGTGCACGGTCAGAAGGTTTTCGCCATGATTCACATGATTTCCAATAACGCATTCACTCAACCATGAGCTTCCAAAACCTAGACCTGAACCTGCTGCGCGTTTTCGATGCGGTGATGACGGAGCAGAATCTGACGCGCGCCGCCAATTCGCTGGCGATGACCCAGCCGGCGGTATCGAATGCGCTCAAGCGCCTGCGCGACGCGCTTGATGACGATCTCCTGATTCGCACCGCGCATGGCGTGCGCGCAACGCCGCGCGCGGAAACCTTGTGGCCGCCGATACGCCAGGCGCTGGCGTCCTTGCAGAATGCCATTGCGCCCGATCTGTTCGAATTGTCGAAAGTGCAAATCACCTTCCGCATGGCCATGGCCGATTCCACCGCGGTGCTGTTTCTGCCGCCGCTGGTGCGCTCGATCGAGCGCGAGGCGCCCGGCATCCGCGTGCAGATGGTGCCGCTGACCACGCGCGAGCCGCGCCCGATGCTGATCCGCAGCGAGATCGATCTCGCGATCGGCTATTTTCCCGGCGTGCTGGCCCAGATCGCGGGCGCGCAGGGACCAGTCACGTCCAAGATCCGGCACCAGCGCCTGTACAGCGGCAAGTACGTGTGCGTGATGCGAAAGAATCATCCGCTGGCGGACCAGGACTTGACGCTCGACGCCTATTGCGCGGCGCATCACCTGCACGTCAGCTTCTCCGGCCGCGCGCATGGCCTGGTCGATGATGCGCTGGCCAATCTGGAGCGCGAACGCACCGTCCTGCTCACCGTCAACCAGTATTTCACGGCGGGCAAGGTGATTGCCAATTCCGATCTGATCACGGTGCTGCCCTTCCACCTGATCGCCGCCACCGGCATGGCCGAGGCGCTGGTCTGGAAGCGCCTGCCGTTCAATCTGCCGGACATCAATGTCGACATGCTCTGGCATGAGCGCGACACGCAAAGCATGGCGCACAAGTGGATCCGCGAGCAGATGATCTCGCTGGTGGAAACCAGCGGCAGCGGCACCGGCACCAAATCCGAAGTGGACCGGCGCTGATCGATTTCCATACAGCGTGTATTGGTAATGCCGGCGCTGCAACAGGCGCCGCCGAATTCTGCTGACAACTTTCCGTATGGAAAGTATATTGGCCTTGAGGATTTTTCCGCCAATCAGAAAGGACATCCCATGGCACGCACCGACAAATTCAGGCTGCAGCACAACGAACTGATCGCGCTGGCGCGCGAGCTTCAAGGCATGCTCGATGAAGAAGCCTTGTCGAAAGACGCGACCGCCGCGCGCCATTGTCTCGGCAGTCTGATGGGCAAGCTCACCATGCACCTGTCGACCGAGGACAAGGTGCTTTACCCTGAACTCGAGGCGCACAAGGACCCGGCAGTGGCAAGCCTTGCGCGCCGGTTCGCGTCCGAAATGAAAACCACGGCCGCCACCATCGGCAGCTACAACGGACGCTGGGGCACGCCGAGCGCGATCAAGGCCAAGCCGCACGAGTTCGTCAAGGAAACCAGGGATGTGATCAAGATCCTCTCCGACCGCATCAAGCGCGAGAACCAGGAGTTGTATGCGATGGCGGACCGCAGCGAGGGCAAGGCGTTCTAGCGTTCACCAGGATCGCTTGTCAACGAGACTGCCGACCTGAAGCGCTCGGCTTTGCCCGGGAATGCGGACAAATCCGGGATCCATGTCGGCCATGCGGCCGGATGGAAGAGCGCGGTCCACCAATCCCCATTCGACATACGAAGCACGGTGGGCCGTCTCTTGCATTTCGTTGCCGAAAATATTCAGCAGTGAGGAAACAGGCAAGGTACGGATGGTGGCACCGGGCGCCAGTTCAGTGCTGGAGGCCGCTGCGGCCAGGCCGATGTAGATGCCGCCGGAGAGCGTGCCTGTCACGCGCAGGCGAATGGATACGCCTTCGCGCACCAGATGGCGCAGGCTCAATGCCAGGTGCACCAGATACTGCGAGAGAATCAACTCTTCGTCCTGCATCAAGGTGCTGTGTCCGGGGCAATCCATGACGATCGTGAGGCGCTTCATCGCGCCATGCGAGCATGCCGATTCGGCCAGTTCGGCCAGCATGATCGCGTCGGCTGCCCCAAAAGATCTGCCCATCACGCATCGCAGCGTGTCGCCGTCCAGTACCGGGCCTTCGTCCTTGCCGGAGGCACGCACGGCGTCCTGCGCACCGGCCGACATTCGCTGCGACAAATGGCGACGCTCCGCAAGCAATGCTTCGCGTGTCACGCACGGCCTTATCGGCTTGGCGACCCATGCATGTACGGCTTCCGCATACGCATCGAGATCGTCGGCGACCAGCTGCTCGGCGTTGCCAACCGCAGCGCGGGAAATGCCATTGATCCGGCTTGACACCGTGTCGCGGGATGCGTCGTCCGCCAGCGCGGCCTGCAGCACGCGCGGTCCCGACATCGCCAGTTGCGTGCTTTCCGAATAAAGGCGTGCATCGACCGAGAACGACAGCATGCTCGCCGAACCGAAGGCATAGCGCCCGATGACGGCGAGCATGGGCACTTCGGCGAGGCGGGCGTCCAGCACTTCCCGCATCAGTGCACGGATTGCGCCTTGCACCGGCAATCCCGCGGTAAGACGGGTGCCGGCGGAATCGATCAACAGCAGAATCGGCGCGCCTGTCGCACGTGCGCGCAGCAATGCCCACTTGAAGTCAACGCATTCGGCAACACCGAAGGTGCCCAGGGCCGCAGCGGGGTCGGTGGCAATCACCAGAACCTTGCGCTTGGCAATCTGCCCCTCTACGAGGCGAAGATCGGAATTGGTGGCGAGGTATTGCCACGCACTGCCCTTGAACAAGGCGGCGAGCCGCTGTGAAAGTTCGGCCCGGCTGTAGATTTTTTGCTCCACGATGACCCCTTACAATTTATCAAGAAGGAATGCCGCAGCAGCTGCCGGCGTGGTACATCCGGCGGCCACGGCGGCGATCTGCTCCGGCAGTGCGGCCTGCACCGCGCCATGATTGTGAAAGCGTTTCTGCAGACGCATATCGATCAGTGTCCACATCCAGTCCACGGCTTGCTTGCGGCGTTTTTCCGTCAGCTGCCCGCTCGCCGCCAGCCTCTTGCGGTGCTGCAGAACCGCGTCCCAGAAAGCGTCGATGCCCTCGCCGGACGCCGCGCTGACGGCCAGTACCGGCGCGGCCCAATGCGACGAGTTGCGCAACAGGCGCAATGCATTTTGCATCTGGCCCATCGCCAGTCGGGTGGCGTTCCGGTCCAGGTCCGCCTTGTTGAACACCATCACATCGGCCAATTCGACAATGCCTTTCTTGATCGCCTGCAAGTCATCGCCGCCATGCGCCTGTTGCAGCAACACGAAGGTATCGGTCATGGCGGCTACTGCCGTCTCGCTCTGTCCTACGCCCACCGTTTCGATGATGACGACGTCGAACCCGGCCGCTTCGCACACCAGCATGGCTTCACGCGTGTGCGCCGCGACGCCGCCCGGCGAACCGGCGGCCGGCGATGGACGGATATAGGCATGGGGCGTCATCGACAGCCGCTCCATGCGCGTCTTGTCGCCCAATATCGAGCCGCCATTGACCGAACTGGAAGGGTCGACTGCAAGCACCGCCACGCGCTGGCCTTGTCCGATCAAATAAAGTCCGAGCGCTTCGATGAAGGTCGACTTGCCCACGCCCGGTGCGCCGGAAATGCCGACGCGCACCCGCTGGCCGGTTTCCGGCAACAAGGCCTTGAGGACCTGTTGCGCCCGCGCCTGATGATCGGCCCGGCTGGATTCGATCAGCGTGATGGTCCTGGCCAGAGCCCGGACCCGACGTGCGCGCACGCCGGCGACCAGCGCCGCATCCTCATCCGATAAGCCGCAGCCGGCTGTCATGGCGTGCTTCATGCAGTGCGGGACCCGGCGCCGATGCCGCTTGCCAGCGATGCGCTGATTTTCGCCAGGACATCGCCGGCGCATAGCGGAATCGGCGTGCCTGGGCCATAGATCCCTTGCACGCCGGCCTGGTACAGGAAGTCGTAATCCTGCGCCGGAATGACGCCGCCGACGAATACCACAATCTCGGCCGCCCCTTGATTCTTGAGCGCTTGCACGACCGCAGGCACCAGCGTCTTGTGGCCGGCGGCGAGCGTGGAGATGCCGAGCGCATGCACATCGTTTTCGATCGCCTGGCGTGCCGCTTCTTCCGGCGTCTGAAACAGGGGGCCGATATCGACGTCGTAGCCTAGGTCGGCAAACGCCGTCGCCACCACCTTCGCGCCACGGTCGTGACCATCCTGGCCCAGCTTGGCGATCATGATGCGCGGACGGCGGCCCTGCGGCGCCGCAAATCGGTCGATGTCTTTCTTGATGGCGATCCAGCCGTCGTCATTGTCGAAGTGCGCGCCATAGACTCCCGCTACGCTCTGAATGGTGGCGCGATAGCGGCCGAATTCCTTCTCCAGCACGTCCGATACCTCGCCTACGGTGGCACGCGCGCGCATCGCATGAATCGACAGCGCCAGCAGATTGTCCTGGCCCTGCTTTCCGCCGCAGCGCGCTGCCGCCGCCAGATCGCGCAATGCCGCTGTCACGGCCGCGCCGTCACGCGCCGCCCTGGTCGCCTGCAGGCGCCGGATTTGCGATTCACGCACGGCGGCGTTGTCGATGTCGCGAACCTCGACCGCATCTTGCCGGGCCAGCTTGTATTTGTTGACGCCCACGATGACGTCGCGGCCGGCGTCGATACGCGCTTGTTTTTCAGCGGCGCAAGCCTCGATTTTCAGCTTGGCCCAACCGGAAGCGACGGCCCTGGTCATGCCTCCCATCTGTTCCACTTCCATGAGCAGCGCCCACGCCTTGTCCGCCATCTCTTGCGTCAGTTTTTCCATCATGTAGGACCCGGCCCACGGGTCGATCACGCTGGTGATATGGGTTTCTTCCTGAATGATGAGCTGGGTGTTGCGCGCGATGCGTGACGAGAAATCGGTCGGCAGCGCGATCGCTTCATCGAACGAATTGGTGTGCAGCGACTGGGTGCCGCCGAATACGGCCGCCATCGCTTCGACGGTGGTGCGCACGATATTGTTGTAGGGATCCTGCTCGGTCAGCGACCAGCCGGAGGTCTGGGAATGGGTGCGCAGCATCATCGACTTCGGGCTCCTGGGGTCGAACTCCTGCATGATGCGCCACCATAACAAGCGTGCCGCCCGCAGCTTGGCGACTTCGAGATAGAAGTTCATGCCGACGGCGAAGAAAAAGCTCAGGCGGCCGGCAAACTGATCCACATCCAGGCCGCTGGCGAGCGCTGTTTTCACATATTCCTTGCCGTCGGCCAAAGTGAACGCCAGCTCCAGCGCCTGATTGGCGCCGGCTTCCTGCAGGTGGTAGCCGGAAATCGATACCGAATTGAATTTCGGCATGTGCTGCGCGGTGTATCCGATGATGTCGGCGACGATGCGCATCGACGGCTCGGGCGGATAGATGTAGGTGTTGCGCACCATGAATTCTTTCAGAATGTCATTCTGAATGGTGCCCGACAACTGCTCCTGCGCCACGCCTTGTTCTTCCGCCGCCACCACATAGGCGGCCAGCACCGGCAGCACCGCGCCGTTCATGGTCATCGACACCGACACCTTGTCGAGCGGTATGCCGTCGAACAGGACCTTCATGTCTTCCACCGAGTCGATCGCCACACCGGCCTTGCCGACGTCGCCGCTCACGCGCGGATGGTCGGAGTCATAACCACGATGCGTCGCAAGATCGAACGCAACCGACACACCCTGTCCGCCTGCTGCCAGCGCCTTGCGATAGAACGCGTTGGATTCTTCGGCAGTGGAAAAGCCGGCGTACTGGCGTATGGTCCACGGCCGCACGGCATACATGGTGGCTTGCGGCCCGCGCACATAAGGCGCAAAACCGGGCAGCGTATCGGTGTAGGGCAAGTCTCCGATGTCGGCCGCCGTATAGAGCGGTTTGACGGCGATGCCTTCCGGCGTATGCCACACCAGTTTGTCCAATGCGCATGCGGGGGCCGACCTGGCCGCGGCTTTGGTCCACTCTTCGATCGATGCCGAACGAATGTCTTGATGCGATGAATTTGCTTGAGACGACATGGACTGGATTCCAATGCGTATGCTTCGGTGGAGAATGTCTGCCGGAATTCGATGGGCTCCGGGCGCGGCGCCACTTTGCCATCCTCGTCAGTGGCATTGTCGGTGGCATTATTCGCGGCGCGTCAGATGCATCCGGCGCTGCGCAGTCTGTTTCCATGCGCGCGCTGATGGGAGAGATACGTTCTGATCAAGCCGGTGCTGTCACTCTTGCCGAACCACCCGTTGTTCTTGTTCGATGGCATGACCGATGACCCGCTGTGCCTGTTGCAGGACCAGGAGTCGCGCCGATCGCAACGAATGGTTCTCGTTTGGAATTTGCGCCTTGATGGTGATGCTGGTCTGCTGAAACTCGACCGCGGTTTCGGCAAGCAAAGTGTGTCCGCTCGAGACGAAATTTAACTGTTCAAAAGTTGGAATGCTCATGCGTATGCTCTCGACAATCCTTTAAGAACCTGAAGAATGTGATGTTGATCCATCGAACCCGATGGACAACGCGTGCCGGCTGACATCTGCTACCCGGTATGGGACATTGGCTTGGGACAGGCCGTCATTTCGTTCGGAATGATTGGCCGGCGCAGCTCTGTTTTTAACTG
Organism: Noviherbaspirillum sp.; assembly: GCF_035254865.1. GTDB lineage: Bacteria > Pseudomonadota > Gammaproteobacteria > Burkholderiales > Burkholderiaceae_D > Noviherbaspirillum. The sequence goes on along the minus strand of NZ_DATFAF010000009.1, from coordinate 41,428 downwards.
GGTGTATCGCGCTTGTGAGACGCTATGTTGGCCGCGGAGTCGTTGACCGGTTCTGACCGGCGTCAAGTGATGGGCACAAGATCGCATGGGCAAGTCGCAAAGCAGGCTTGCGACTTTCTCCGGCTCTTGATGCGAAAAAAGATTGCGTCGTCGACGCTACCAACGAAGCGGATTGGACAGGCGATCGCTGTCGAGAATGGTTCAATCCTGATTCACGCCGCCAGCCCTGCCGCCTTGCCCCGCTTCGGGCCAAGCGATGCCACCACGGCAGCCAGACCAAGCGCGCTGGCGCCGATCGCAAACAGTGTCGTGAACGAATGCGTGGACGCGTACAGCGTTGCCATCGCATGCCCGCCCACCGCCTGCAGCAGCGAATAGGAAAAGGTCAGCAGCGCCCAGTTGCGCTGGTGACCGCCGACGCCTTCCAGTTCGATCACGCGGCCCGACACCACCGCCGCCATGCCAGGCGTCAGCGCGCCGACCAGCAAGGAGGACGCGAACAGCGCGAGAGTGGAAGTCGACAGCAGCGGGAGCGCGACCGACGCGCCCTTGAGCGCGAGGCAGCCGATCACGGTAGCGCGAAAACCGATGCGATCGGCGACCATTCCGCACACCGGCGGGCCGAGCGCGGCGCCGACGCCGAACACCACCCAGAACGCGCCGCCGGCGGAAACCGGCTTGCCGAGTCCGTGCACCAGATACTCCACCCAGAACACGGTGTGCGGCAGGTAGCCGATCGCATCGAGCGCGTAGGCCACCAGCAAGGCAAGCAGCGCGCCGCGCGGCAGCATCTTTCCCTGCGGCGCATGCGTGTGCAACGGCGCGGCGGCCAGCGGCTTGTCATAGCGCTTCCAGGAAACCGCCACGCACAGCCCGATCATGGCGGCGAGCGCCGACCATGCCAGCGCCAGATGCTCTGCGCCAAACACCGGGGCGGCGAAACCGGACAGCACGATGCCCCAGCCGACGCCGGAGAACATGATGCCGGCCGCCTTGCCGCGCTGGGCGACGGGAAGCTGGCTCAGCAGATAGGGCGCGGCGAGGATCATCAGCAGCGCGCCGGAAATGCCGGCCATGAAGCGCCAGACCCAGAACCAGGCCAACCCGAGATTGAACGCGCAGGCGATGAAACTGAGCAGGATGACGGCCATGGCCGCCCGCACCACGCGCGCGGTGCCAAGCATCAGGGCAAGGCGATGCGCGACCAGCGCGCCGAGCAGATAACCGATCAGGTTGGCGGCGGCGATCTGGGCCGCGCCGCCGGGCGCCGCCCAGTGCGCATCGATCATCAGCGGCAGCAAGGCGACATAGGAAAAGCGGCCCAGCCCGATGCCCATCAGCAGGGCGCACAAGCCGGCGACCGCAATCGGCAGCCAGGGTGACGAAGCGTGTTTGTTCATGCGTTCAATTCAAAAAGCGTGAGAGCGCTTCGTTCCCTTTCCTTGCCGGCATGATGGAGCGTCCAGATGAGTTTAACGGGTGCACCGAGAACATTATGGATGTCCACGGAAACCACGGAGCGAACGAATATTTTATGTCTTTTGTGGAATCGATGATTTCGCTGCCGCAAAGTAGGATTTTTCCGTGCCTTCCGTGCCTTCCGTGCCTTCCGTGTTTTCCGTGGACATCCCTAGCCTTAGCGCACCGGTGAGCGCTTGAACAGGGCGCTGACCTCGCCCACGATGCCGCGGCGGAACGCCAGCACGCAGAAGATGAAGATCAGGCCGGTGACGATGGTGACCGATTCGCCGATGGAAGTGAACCATTCGATATGGGTCGCGGACGCCAGCCAGGAGCCGAGGTCGCCCAGCTTGTTCTCCAGCGCGATGATCAGCAGCGCGCCGACGATCGGCCCGGCCAGTGTGCCCAGGCCGCCGACCAGCGTCATCAGCACCACCAGGCCCGACATGGTCCAGTGTACATCGGTCAGCGTCTCGAAGCCGAGCACGACGGTCTTGGTCGCACCGGCCAGCCCCGCCAGCGCGGCCGACAGCACGAAGGCCAGCAGCTTGTACTTGTCGGTGTCATATCCCAGCGAAATTCCGCGCGGCTCGTTGTCCTTGACCGCCTTCAATACCTGCCCGAAAGGCGAATGCACGATGCGCACGATGAGCGCGAAGGCAGCGACGACGATGCCGAGCACCACGTAATACAGCGTCATGTCGTTCGACAGATCCACCATGCCCAGCAGCTTCCCGCGCGGCACGCCTTGCAGACCGTCCTCGCCGCCGGTGAACGGCGCCTGCAGGAACACGAAGAACAGCATCTGCGCCAGCGCCAGCGTGATCATGGTGAAGTAGATGCCCTGGCGGCGAATTGCCAGCAGGCCCATCAGCAGCCCGATGAAGGCGGCGAATGCGGTGCCGAGCAGCAGGCCCGCTTCGAAGGGCAGCCCCATGGTACTGATGGCGTAGCCGGCCACATAGCCGGCGCCGCCGAAGAAGGCGGCATGGCCGAAGGAGAGCAGGCCGGTGAAGCCGATCAGGAGATTGAACGCGCAGGCAAACAGCGCGAAACACAGCACTTTCATCAGGAACACCGGGTAGGCGACAAAGGGTGCCGCCAGTGCCAATGCCAGCGCGATTGCATATCCGACTTTCTTATCCATTGCTTGCTTCCTTTTCATTTCTCTTTGCCGAACAGGCCGGCCGGGCGGATCATCAACACGATCGCCATGATGATGAACACCACGGTGGCCGACAGTTCCGGATAAAACACGCGCGTCAGGCCCTCGATCACGCCCAGCCCGAGGCCGGTGACGATGGAGCCCATGATCGAGCCCATGCCGCCGATCACCACGACGGCGAACACGACGATGATCAGGTTGGAACCCATCAAGGGCGACACCTGGATCACGGGCGCGGCCAGCACGCCGGCGAAGGCCGCCAGCGCGACGCCGAAGCCATAGGTGAGCGTCACCATCAGCGGCACGTTGATGCCGAAGGCTTCCACCATCTTCGGGTTCTCGGTGCCGGCGCGCAGGTAGGCGCCGAGCTTGGTCTTTTCGATCACATACCAGGTCGACAGGCAGACCACGAGGGAGGCCACCACCACCCAGGCGCGGTACTTCGGCAGGATCATGAAGCCGAGATTGAAGGCGCCGCCCAGGGCTTCCGGCACCGAATAGGGCTGGCCCGACACGCCATAGAAGGAACGGAACAGGCCCTCCAGCAGCAGCGTGATGCCGAAGGTCAGCAGCAGGCCGTACAAATGGTCCAGCTTGTACAAATGGCGCAGCATGGTCTTCTCGATCACGATGCCGAACACGCCGACCACGACCGGCGCCAGGATCAGCATCACGAAATAGTTCAGCTCGAAATAGGACAGACCCATCCATGCGAGGAAGGCGCCGACCATGTACACCGCACCGTGGGAAAAGTTGATCACGTTGAGCAGACCGAAGATCACCGCGAGGCCGAGCGACAGCATCGCGTAGAACGATCCGTTGACCAGGCCCAGCAGCAGCTGGCTCAACATCGCCTGCAAGGGAATACCGAAAATATCCATACGAATAACCTTAAAGAAAAACCGGGGAGGACATGCGGTCCGCCGCGTTTACACGCTGAACTTACACGCTGAACTTACACGCTGAACTTACACACTGAACTTACACGCCGAGCAGCTCGTTGAGCACGGGCATCATGCTGTCGAGCTTTTCGGAGGGGAAATGCTCGACGATCTGTCCATGCTCCATCACGTAGAAGCGGTCCGCCAGCGGCGCCGCGAAGCGGAAGTTCTGTTCCACCATGACGATGGTGTAGCCCTTGCTCTTCAAGGTGGTGATCATGCGCGCGAGCGCCTGCACGATCACCGGCGCCAGACCTTCCGAGATTTCGTCGAGCAGCAGCAGCTTCGCGCCGGTGCGCAGGATGCGCGCCACCGCCAGCATCTGCTGTTCGCCGCCGGACAGGCGCGTGCCCTGGCTGTTGCGGCGCTCGGCCAGATTGGGAAACATGTCGTAGATCTCTTCGAGCGACATGCCCTTGTCGGTCTTCGACACCATGGGCGGCAGCATCAGGTTCTCTTCCGTGGACAGCGAAGAAAAGATGCCGCGCTCTTCCGGACAGTAGCCGACGCCGGTATGGGCCACCTTGTAAGTCGGCAGCGCGATGGTTTCGCGGCCCTTGACCTTGATCGAGCCCGTGCGGCGTCCGGTGAGACCCATGATGGCGCGCAAGGTGGTGGTGCGGCCGGCGCCGTTGCGGCCGAGCAGCGTGACCACCTCGCCCTGGCCGACCGACAGGTTCACGCCGTGCAGGATGTGCGATTCGCCGTACCAGGCGTGGAGATCGACGATGTCGAGTGCTTGTGATTTCATTTGAGCGAGGTTTCGGATGTTGGGGTGAACGGCGGCATGCATCAGTGCGCTCCTTCCAGCGCGGCGCTGGCGCTTCCCATATAGGCTTCCATCACCTGCGCGTCTTGCGAGACTTCCCGGTAGCTGCCTTCGGCCAGCACGGCGCCGCGCTGCAGCACCGTGATGCGGTCGCAGATGCCGGACACCACCGCCATGTTGTGTTCCACCATCAGGATGGTGCGGCCGGCGGAGACCCGCTTGATCAGCTCGGTCACGCGGCTCACGTCCTCATGTCCCATGCCTTGCGTCGGCTCGTCGAGCAGCATCAGTTCCGGCTCCATCGCGAGCGTGGTGGCGATCTCCAGCGCGCGCTTGCGGCCATACGGCAGATCGACCGTCAGCGTGTCGGCGAAGGATGCCAGGTCGACCTGCGTCAGCAACTCCATGGCGCGATCGTTCAGGCGCGACAGGCTGGCTTCGCTCTTCCAGAAATGAAAGGACGTGCCGAGCGCGCGCTGCAGTCCGATGCGCACGTTTTCCAATACCGACAAGTGCGGAAACACGGCCGAGATCTGGAACGAACGGATCACGCCCTGCCGCGCGATCCGGGCCGGCGTCGCATGGGTGATGTCGCGCTGGTTGAACAGGATCTGGCCCGCGGTCGGCGTCAGAAACTTGGTCAGAAGATTGAAGCAGGTGGTCTTGCCCGCTCCGTTGGGGCCGATCAGCGCGTGGATATGACCGCGCGTGACCTGCAGGTTGACGTCGTTGACCGCGGTAAATCCCTTGAACTCCTTCGTCAGGCTTCTCGTCTCGAGAATGAAGTCGACCATTGATGCTCCTTGCTGTTTATCACGGACTCACGATCCGGATCTGTTCTGATATTGATGCGGGCGCAACAGGTGCAACAAGCGTGCCATACCGTGCACGAAGGCAATCGATGGCGATGGCGAGCGTATCTTCCATTGTCGGCGCAGCGGTTTCGCGATTCGATAACACATCGCAACTTCTCGCCACGTGTGTTTGCGGTGAACACTCTCCATGAAAGCCACTGTCTTCTGCGCACACATGTTTCACCCGGCAAAGCATGGCAATGGCTTGTCTTCGAGGGAAAGCGCGGTTTTTCGCGTGTGGAACGGAATTTGCTGACAGGCTTACAGAGCACCAACTTCGCGGAGGAACGTGCCGACATTAACAAGGAATGCGCGAGCAGCGGCTGATGAGAATCGTTGCCTGCATCCCTACCCAGCCACATGTTTGAACAGGAAAACGGAGAACGAGATATGAAGCGCACTGCTTATTCCACATTAAGCACGACTCTCACCGCGATTGCGGCGGCAACACTTTCGGCCCATGCCGCAGCCCAGATTTCGGACGATGTCGTCAAGATCGGCGTGATCGTCGACAAGACCGGCGTCTATTCCGCCAACGGCGGCCCGGGCGCAGTCAGGGCGGTTGAGATGGCCGTCAAGGATTTCGGCGGCAAGGTGAACGGCAAGCCGATCGAGATCGTTTCCGCCGACTATCAGAACAAGGTGGACATCGCGCTGTCGAAGGCGCGCGAATGGATCGACCGCGACAAGGTCGACATGATCATCGAGTCGACCGACTCGGCCGCCGCCATCGCGATGCAGAAGCTGGGCGCGGAAAAGAAGCGCGTGATGATCTTCGCCGGCTCCGCCAGCACCGCGCTGACCAACAAGGAGTGCTCGCCCTACGGCATCCATTATGTATATGACACCTATGCACTGGCCACCGGCACCGGCCGCGCGGTGATGCAGGAAGGCGGCGACACCTGGTACTTCATCACGGCGGACTACGCTTTCGGCCATTCGCTGGAAAAGGACACCACCAAGGTCATCAACGAGATGGGCGGCAAGGTGCTCGGTACCATCAAGCATCCGCTGTCCGCATCGGACTTCTCCTCCTTCCTGCTGCAGGCGCAGGCTTCGAAGGCAAAGGTGATCGGCCTGGCCAACGCCGGCAAGGACACCCAGAACTCGGTGCGCCAGGCAGCCGAATTCGGCATCACCAAGGGCGGCCAGAAATTGGCCACGCTGCTGGTGTTCGATACCGACATCAAGGGCCTCGGCCTGAACGCTGCGCAGGGCCTGCTGTTTACCACCGGCTACTACTGGGATTTCAACGACGAGACGCGCAAGTGGTCCAAGCGTTTCTATGACATCCACAAGGCCATGCCGACCATGATCCAGGCCGGCGCGTATTCGGCGACCATGCATTATCTGAAGGCGATCCAGGCCACCGGCAGCGACAACGCCGACACCGTGATGAAGAAGATGAAGGATACCCACATCAACGACTTCTTCGCCAAGGACGGCATCATCCGCGCCGACGGCCGCATGGTGCATGACATGTACCTGGCCGAAGCCAAGAAGCCGAGCGAGTCGAAGGGCGAGTGGGACATCATGCAGATCAAGCGCACGATCCCGCGCGACCAGGCTTTCCAGCCGCTCGCCGAAAGCACCTGCCCGCTGGTGAAGAAGTAATCGCATCACACCGGAGGCCGGCGTTTGCGCGCCGCCTCCGGCGCATTCCACGGCAACAGTGAGCAGAAATCCATCATGAGCAATCCACTTTCCAAGGAACTGGTCCGCGCCTGGCTGAAGCGGCGTCTGGAGAACCGCGAACCGCCGCCCGAGCTGGAGCAGATACGGCGCGAGGTCGGCTGGTCCGACACGGGCAAGGATCTGGACAAGGGAGAGCAGGAGCTGGTCTTGCAGGCGGGGGAGAGCGATGCGCATTTCGCCTGATGCACGCAGCGATGCGCCCGGCGTGCTGCTGGTCCTGAACGACGTCGTCAAGGACATGGAAGACGAGTTCAACCGCTGGTACCAGCAGCAGCATCTCGACGACCGCCTCGGCGTCAGCGGCTTCAGGCGCGCGCGCCGCTATCGTTCGGTGGACGGACAGCCGAACTACATGGCGCTGTTCGACTGCCAGTCGATCGATGTGCTCGCCTCGCCCGCCTATCACCGACGCCTCGCCAATCCGACCGACTGGACCAGGAAGGTCATGCCCGCCTTCCGCAACATGCAGCGCTCGGCCTGCCGGGAAAGCTGGTCGATCGGTGTCGGTATCGGCGGCAGCGCGATCGTCGTGCAATGCAAGCCGATCCAGGGCAGGGAAGACGATGCGCGGCGCTTCATCAGGGACAAGTTCGGCCCTGGCCTGATGCAATCGACCTGTACCGTGCGCATCGCGCTGTGGGAAACCGATGCCGCCGTCACCGCCGCACCCACCTCCGAGATGGCGCTGCGTGGCGGCCAGGACAGCGTCGCCGACTGGGTGCTGTTCATCGAATGCTATGACCTGGGGCAAATGGCGCTGGCCCTGCATACCCAGATCCTGAGCGGCGAAGGCGCCCGGGCCGGCCTGCTGATCGGCTCCTGGATGCGCTACCAGTTGATCTGCGAGCGCAGTGCGCAGCGCGAGGCTGCCTGACCGGTCGCCCCGTCCACCAAATTCATCATTTACACCAACCTCCCAAGGAGAATCGCATGAACAAGGAATTGTTTGACAAAGGCCTCAAGACCCGCCGCGAAGTGCTCGGCGCCGAATACGTCGATGCGTCGATCAAGAATGCCGACGAGTTCAACATGCCGATGCAGGAACTCGTGACGCAATACTGCTGGGGCGATGTCTGGAACCGTCCGGGCCTGGAGCGCCGCACGCGCAGCTTCCTGAACCTCGCCATGATCACCGCGCTCAACCGCCCGCACGAACTGAAGCTGCATGTGCGCGGCGCGATCAACAACGGCCTGACCAAGGACGAGATCAAGGAAGTCTTCCTGCAGGCCGCCATCTACTGCGGCGTGCCGGCCGCCATCGACAGCTTCCGCGTCGCCAAGGAAGTCTTCAAGGAAATGGGGATCTGATGAAGATCGGATTTATCGGACTGGGCATGATGGGCAATCCGATGGCCCATCTGCTGGCGCAGGCGGGGCATGCGCTCGCGGTCATGGACCTGAATGCGGCGACGGCGGCGCGCTTCGCGGCCGAACATGCCGGCGCGACGGCAGTCACCGAGCTGAAGGATTTCGGCGATGCCGAGGTCGTCATCACCATGCTGCCGGATTCGAACGCGGTGGAAGCGGTCGTGCTCGGCAGCGCCGACAAGCCGGGTTTGCTTTCCATCCTGAAGAAGGGCGCGACGCTGATCGACATGAGTTCCGCCGAACCGATGCGTTCGCGCAAGCTGGCGCAGACGCTGCAGGACAAGGGACTGCAGTATCTCGACGCGCCGGTCTCCGGCGGCGTCAAGCGCGCGGTGGATGGCACGCTGGCCATCATGGTCGGCGGCGATGCGGCGGTGCTGGCGCAATGCGAACCGGTCCTCAAGACCCTCGGCAAGAACGTTACGCACGTCGGCCAGCATGGCGCGGGCCACGCGATGAAGGCGCTCAACAACTACGTCTCCGCCGCCGGCTTGCTCGCCACGGTGGAAGCCCTGCACGCGGGTCAGGCGTTCGGCCTCGATCCCGAGATCATGGTAGCCGTCCTCAACAGCTCTACCGGGAAGAACAACACGACCGAAAACAAGGTGAAGCAATTCATGCTGTCGGGCGCGTACAACTCCGGTTTTTCGCTGGCCTTGATGGCCAAGGATCTCGGCATTGCCATGGGACTCGGCAAGTCGGTTGGTTTCGACATGCCGCTGGGCGACGAAGTGCTGCAGATCTGGCGCGATGCGAACGAGGCCTTTGGCAAGGGCGCGGACCATACAGAAATGTATCGCTATTTCCAGACCCTGAAACAGTGACCTGACCATGGAAAACGCCACGCTGCCGACCTACGAAGTCTTCGCGCTGCGCTATGCGACGGTGGCGCGGCGCAGGCCGGAAAACTTCATGTTGCCCGACCCGCATGACGGTCCGATGCCGATGGATTATTTTGTCTGGGTCATCCGCGGCGCGGGCCGCGCCTGGCTGGTCGACACCGGCTTCAACCGGGCCGCCGCCGACGAGCGCAAGCGCAATTTCCTGCGCTGTCCCATCGCCTCGCTGGCGACGCTCGGCCTGCAGCCGGAGGACGTGAGCGACGTCATCATCACGCATCTGCATTACGATCACGCGGGCAATGTGAATCTGCTGCCGAAGGCGCGCATTCACCTGCAGGAAAAGGAGTTGCACTACGCCACCGGCCGCTACATGACGCAGCCCTTGCTAAGGCATCCGTACGCGGTGGACGACGTGGTGGAAATCGTGCGCGGCGTCTACAAGGATCGTGTCGAGTTTTACGCCGGTGATGCGGAGCTCGCGCCCGGCATCCAGTTGCTGCTGGTGGGCGGGCACACCGCCGGCCTGCAGGCGGTGCGCGTGCACACAGCGCGGGGTTGGGTGGTGCTGGCATCGGATGCATCGCACTTCTACGAGAACATTCATCGCGACTCGCCGTTCCCGATCGTCTTCCATGTCGGCGACATGCTGGATGCGTACAGGCGATTGCTGTCGCTGTCGGACTCGCCGGATCATCTGATCCCCGGTCACGATCCCTTGGTGCTGCAACGCTATCCCGCGTTCGGCGATGCGGCATTGGAAATCGTTTGCCTGCATGAACCGGCGTTGCGGCCGTTGGTGCTAGATGGGGAGTGAGGCGTCTGGGGAGTGAGGCGTCTTCCACGGATAAGGCAACTAAACCATCACTGCTTTGTGTCCACGGAAAACACGGAATACACGGAAAAAATTCCTCTGCTTCTTTCCGTGTATTCCGTGATTTCCGTGGACAATCCAGATCACCCCGCCATGCCCAACTTCTTGTACAGATAAGCGCGCGAGATCCCCAGTTCCTCGGCGACCTTCTTCTTGTTGCCGCCGTGCTTGAGCATGGCGTCGCGAATCATCGCCTGTTCCATGTCATCGATCGCGTCCTGAATCTTTCCGGTAGGCCGTGTCGCGACCGTGATCGGGGCCGGTTTTTCGCCAAAGCCCTCAGGGATTGGGCGGAAATTCTGCAAGGTGATTTCCGGGCCGTCGCAGAAGATTGCGGCCTTCTCCACTTCATGCAGCAACTGCCGCACGTTGCCCGGCCAGGGCAGCTCTTTCAGGTAATCGTAGACGCGCCGGTCGACGCGCTTGACCGAGGTGCGGTGGCGCTCGGCGAACGCGACCAGGAAGCTCTGCACCAGGTCCGGGATGTCTTCCGGGCGCTCGCGCAGGCTCGGCATGTGGATGGTGACGCCGCTGATGCGGTAATACAGGTCGAGGCGGAATTCGCCGTTGCTGATCATTTCCTGGAAGTTGCGGTTGGTCGCGCAGATCAGGCGGAAATCCGAATGACGCGCGCGGTCGCCGCCGACGCGTTCGAAAATGCCATCCTGCAATACGCGCAGCAGCTTCACCTGGATTTCCGGCGGCATGTCGCCGATCTCGTCGAAGAACAGCGAGCTCTGGTCCGCCAGTTCGAACTTGCCCTTGCGTCCCTTTTTTTCCGCGCCGGTGAAGGCGCCCGCTTCGTAGCCGAACAGTTCGCTTTCGACCAGTCCGCTCGGCAATGCGGCCGCATTGACGAAGACCATCGGGTTTTCATTGCGCGGGCTGAGCGCATGGATCGCATGCGCGGCCAGCTCCTTGCCTGTGCCGCTCTCGCCGACGATCAGCACCGGTACATACAGCGGTGCGACCTTCAGGATGTCGGCCTTCAACTGACGGATGGCATCGCTATTGCCCACCATCTTTTCCAGGCCATACGAGCGGCGCTTCAGGCCGGACAGTTCATTGCGGTAGAACTCGACTTCGGAGCGCAGCTTGGCGACTTCGCTGCTCAGTTCCAGCACCGTTTCCGGTCCCTTGAACATCACGCGGCCGAGCGCGCCGAGGACTTTGCCATTCTCCAGCAGCGGGATGCGCGCCACCACGCGGGTGACGCCGCCCATTTCCTGCAGCTTGCCGATTTCCGCCTTGCCGGTCTGCACGACTTCATGCAGGTTGGTGTTTTCGATGACCTCGGTGACATGCTTGCCGATGGCTTCGCCGCGCTTGATGCCGAAGAATTTTTCATGCACCGGAGGAATGAACTGGATGCGCGCCTGATCGTCGACGACGACCATCGACTCGTAAGGGTTGTTCAAAAAGTAATCGAACACCGCCTGCGCGAAGTCCACGCTGGAAACAAATTCGAACAGCGTCGATCTGCCCTTCACAGGTTGAATCAGGAACACGACAGCGTCGGGGCTGGTCCGGTAGCTGACGATCAGTTCCGGCTCGCCTTCCAGCGCAATCATGCCGCGCTCCGCGCCTTTTTCCTTGAAACGCTCCAGCAATGCGCGGCGAATTTCAGGATCGCAAGCGAATCCCGTCTGGCAAATAGTTTCGTGTTGTCGATTCAGCACCAGCATGCCGAATTCGGGCAACTTCCCGCTAACCTTCTCGTCAACCGATTTCATCCTGTGTCTTTTCAAAAAACAGATTTCGCGAAATGCATTGTCTCTCAAAAAGACATTCCTTTCACGGTGGAAGTTCAATTGCGGCAAGCATCGGCTGCGCGACGCGGCGGCACGCGGCACGCAAAGCGCCATACGGCGCTGTATTGCGCCGCATGCCCGCGCGACACGATCAGCGCGGGAAGCCCCGGAAATCGGATGGCATGGAGGTTGCTCATGCATATGCAGAACTTGTCCATCAAAGATCTTGCAACCATGCTTCCTGCCGATTCATTACCGCCTCCGCAATCCGAGAACCCGCTGCGCCTGCTTGACGGCATCCGCGTGCTCGACCTCACCACCTCGATCGCGGGCCCCTATGCTTCCCTGCTGCTGGCCGACCTCGGTGCGTCCGTCGTCAAACTGGAGCGGCCCGGCCGCGGCGACGATGCCCGCGCATGGGGGCCGCCCTTCCTCGACGGCGAGTCGCTCTGGTTTCTCAGCGTCAATCGCAACAAGGACAGCGTCACGCTCGACTATTCCAGGCCGGCCGGGCTGGAAGCCCTGCATGCGCTGGTCAAGGTGGCCGACGTCATCATTGTCAACCAGGTTGCGCGCAGCCAGAAGAAGCTCGGCATCGATTACGGTACGCTCAAGGCGCTCAACCCGAGGCTGATCCACGTGTCGATTACCGGCTTCGGGCTGTCCGGTGCAAGCGCCGACCAGCCCTGCTATGATTTGATCGCCGAGGGTTACAGCGGCGTGATGGACATGACCGGCGAAGCCGATCAGGATCCGCAGAAGGTTGGCACGCCGGCGGCGGATCTTCTGTCCGGCGCGGATGCGGCACTCGCGACGCTGGCCGCACTGATTGATCGAGGCCGCACCGGCAACGGCCATGCGATCGATGTCGCCATGGTGGAAAGCATGACCCGATTCATGACCCCGCGCATCATTCCCTATCTCGGCTCCGGCGAGCTGCTGCGCCGCAGCGGCGGAAAAGACAGTGTGATCGCGATCTACCAAACCTTCCATACCGCCGATGACCCGATCACCCTCGGCCTCGGCAACGACAATATCTGGACGCGTTTCTGCGATGCAATCGGGCGCCCGGACATGGGGAGCGATCCGCGCTTTGCCGACAACGTCGGGCGCCGCGAAGGCCGCGCGGAAATCGTGCGCGAAGTCCAGACCATTCTGCTCACGCAGCCGCGCGCGCACTGGCTTGCGCTGTTCGCCAAGGCCCGCATCCCGGCCGGCCCGATCAACCGCATCGACCAGGTCGTGAGCGCGCCGGTGTTGACGGAAAGAGGCCTGTTCTACGCCGCGCAGCGCGACGGCGTCCCGGTTCCCCAGGTCGGCCTCGGCATCCGCTTCGACGACAACCACCAGACCTTCCGCAAGGCCCCGCCGCGACTCGGCGAAGACACGCAGTCCGTCTTCGCCTCCTGGCTCGGCTGGAGCGAAGAAAAGATCCAGCAACTCGGCTCCGCAGGACTGCTCTGACTGCGCCCGCCCACACCGTAAAGGAAAACTTCCATGACACGCAAATTTGAAACCATTCTCTACGCCGAAGACGGCCCTATCGGCACCATCACCTTGAACCGCCCGAACAACGGCAACATGTTCAACGAAACCATGTGTCATGAAATCCGCGACTGTCTCAACGACATCCGCCGCGAGACACGCACCCGCGTCATCGTCATCACCGGCGCCGGCGACAAGTTCTTCTGCATCGGCGGCGAAAAGACCGGCATGGAAGACACCAACCTGTACGCCGGCGTGCTGCCGGTGCTCGACATGTACGAAGCGATCGACCGCCTGCAGAAACCGGTGATCGCTTCCGTGAACGGCTTCGCGGTGGGCGGCGGCCATGTGCTGCAGGTGATGTGCGACATCACCATCGCCAAGGAAAGCGCGATCTTCCGCCAGGTCGGCCCGATGATGGGCAGCTTCGACGCCGGCTTCGGCACCTGGTACCTGGAAGACCTGGTTGGCAAGAAGAAGGCCAAGGAAATCTGGTTCCGCAATCCCAAGATCACCGCCGCCGAAGCGGTGCAGATGGGCCTGATCAACAAGGCCGTGCCGGACGACCAGCTGGCCGCCGCCACGCGCGAGATGGCGCTGGAAATCGCCGATCGCGGCGCTTTCGCGCTGGCAGCCATCAAGAGCGCCTTCCTGGCACGTCACGGCGGCGTCGCCGGCCTGTCGCGTGTGACGCATGACATGCTGCTGCGCCTGAATCTCAACACCGAGGAGTCGAAGGAACTGTCGAAGTCCTTCGCCGAGAAGCGCAAGCCCGACTCCGACAAGTTCGGTCACTGACAGGACACCGGCGCATGAATACGATTCTTACACTTCACGATCCGCAACAGGCGCGCGCCTGGTACGACGCCGGGGTCTGGCAGGATAAGACCCTGTACGGCCTGCTGCAACAACACGCCGGCAGGCAGCCGGATGCCTTCGCGCTGCGCGACAGCGTGCATCGCCTGACATGGAGCCAGCTGCTCGCATGGACCGAGGCGGTGGCGGCGGATCTGGAAGAGGCGGGATTGCGCAAGGGTTCGCGCGTGTCGATCTGGCTGCCGAATCGCGTGGAAGCGCTGGTGGTATTCCTGGCCTGCTCGCGCAACGGCTACATCTGCAATCCGTCGCTGCACCAGAACTACACGGTGGCGGAGATCGTGCGCCTGCTCGAACGCATCGACTGCGAAGCCTTCTTCGGGCAGAAGGGCTACGGCGCCGACGCCAACCGTCCCGGCGTGGCGGAGCAGATCGGCGCCGTCCCGTCACTGCGTCGCACCTGCTGGCTGGAAGCGCGCCAGGGACGCGCCGACGTGGCGGGCGGCAACTTCCCCGCGCCGGGCAGCAAGCAGCCGGTGCATGCGCCGGACAACAATCCCGACAAGATCGTCTATCTCGCCTTCACGTCCGGCACCACCGGCATTCCGAAGGCGGTCATGCACAGCGATAACACCCTGCTCGCCAACGGGCGCGCGATGGTGCAGGACTGGCATCACGACAATAACACCATCCTGCTCACGCTCAGCCCCATCAGCCATCACATCGGCACGGTGGCGCTGGAGCAGATGCTGTCGGCCGGCTTCGAACTGGCGGTGAACGATTTGCCGCCCGGCCTCAAGCCGATCGACTGGATCCTCGAAACCGGCGCGACCTACGTGATGGGCGTGCCGACGCATGCGATGGACATCCTCGCCGAAATGAAGCGGCGCGACATGGAAAAGCTTGGCCGCGTCAAGGTGTTCTACATGGCCGGTGCGGCGATTCCGCGCGAGACTGCGCAGGGCTTCCTGAACCGGGGCATCCTGCCGCAGAACGTGTACGGCATGACCGAGAACGGCTCGCACCAGTACACGCTGCCGAGCGACAGCACCGACACCATCGTCGGCACCTGCGGGCGCTCCTGCGCCGCCTACGAGATCAAGCTGTGGAACCAGGAGAACCCGGACCTCGAAGCGGGGCCGGGCGAGATCGGTGAAATCGGCGGACGCGGCGGCTGCCTGATGCTGGGCTACTTCAACAACCAGACCGCCACCGAGAAGTCCTTCAACGCGCAAGGCTGGTTCATGAGCGGCGACCTCGGCATGCTGGACGAAAACGGCTGCCTCATCATCATGGGGCGCAAGAAGGATCTGATCATCCGCGGCGGACACAACATCCATCCGTCCACTATCGAAGACCTTGCCGTCACGCACACAGCGGTGCTCAAGGCGGCGGCCTTTCCGATCGCCGACGAACGCCTCGGCGAAAAGGTCTGCCTCGCGATCACGACCAACGGCGCGCAGGCGCCCGACGCGCAGCAGATGCTGCAACACCTGCATGCGGCCGGCCTGTCGAAGTTCGACATGCCGGAGTACTACATCCCGCTCGAGGAGTTTCCCCTGACGGCCAGCGGCAAGATCCTCAAGCGCGAGCTGGTGGAATGGGTGAAGCAGGGCCGCATCGCGCCGACGCCGGTGCGTTTCGCCGAGAAACAAACAAGCAAAGAGACAAGCTGACATGCCCATCAAGCTAAGCTATCGCGACGAGTTCGCGATTCTCACCATCGACCGCCAGGAAGCGCTCAACGCATTGAGCTTTTCCCTGATCGGCGATATCGACAAGACCTTCGACGAGGTTGAAAAATCGGATGCGCGCGCGCTGCTCATCACCGGCGCGGGCCAGAAGGCATTCTGTGCGGGCGCCGACATCAGCGAACTGATGAACCGCGACCTGGAAGCGCAGAAGCGCGGCGCGGAATTCGGCCAGCGCGTGTTCGCGCGGCTGGACAACTTTCCGATTCCGTCGGTCGCGATCATCAACGGCTATGCCTTCGGCGGCGGACTGGAACTGGCGCTGGCCTGCACCTTCCGCCTGGCCACGGCCAACGCCAAGGTCGGCCTGCCGGAAATCAAGCTCGGCCTGATCCCCGGCTACGGCGGCACGCAGCGCCTGCCGCGCGCGGTCGGCGAAGCGCGCGCGATGGAAATGATCCTGAGCGGGCGCACCGTGGCGGCGGAAGAGGCGCATCGCATCGGACTGGTGAATCGCCTGGTCGAAGGCGACGCGATCGAAGCCGGCATCGCCTTCGCCCGCGAATTCAGCGGTCACGGCATGGTCGCGCTGCGGCTGGCGCGCGGCGCGGTGCAACGCGCGTTGCAGACCTCGCTCGCCGAAGGACTGAAGATCGAAGCCGACCTGTCCACCCTCGCTTACCAGAGCAGGGATGCGGCGGAAGGCATGGCCGCTTTCCTCGAAAAGCGCAAACCCCAATTCAAGGATTGCTGAAAAAATGAGCAAGCAAGGTATCATCATCGTCACCGGCGCAAGCCGTGGCATCGGCGCGGCGATCGCGATCGCACTGGCCGATCAGGGCTTCAACGTGGCCTGCCTGTCACGCAGGGGCGAATTGCCGGCCGTGCCGAATGCGGGCGAAGCGGCGCTCGCACGCTGCAAGGCGTATGCCTGTGACGTCACGAAGAGCGACAGCCTGCGTGACGCCTTCGCCCAGGTCGCCATGTCCGGTCCCATCGTCGGCCTCGTCAACAACGCCGGCGTGCATCTGGAAGGCCCGAGCGCCACTTTCTCGCTCGACGATTACGAAACGGTGTTCTCCACCAATTCGACCTCGGTGTTCACCAGCTGTCAGCACATCTATCCGCACCTCGTCGCAGCCGGTGGAGGCCTGATCGTCAACATCGGTTCCTTCTTCGACAAGATGGGCGTCAAGCGCAACCTCGCGTACTGCGCGTCGAAGGCGGCGGTCGGCGCGATCACGCGCTGCCTCGCGGTGGAATGGGCAGGCAAGGGCATCCGCGTGCTGGACGTGGCGCCGGGCTACATCATGACCGACCTGAACAAGGAAGCGATGTCGGCCGGGCCCTTGCGCGAGTATCTCGACAAGCGCATTCCCGGACGGCAGCCGGGTACCTCCGAAGACGTGGCGAAGCTGGTGAGGGCGCTGTATTCCGCCGACATGCCGTTCCTGTCGGGCGAAACAATCTATATCGATGGTGCGCAAGGTATCGCGCATTAATTTTTGAAAAGAGAACGCTGTGAATATCTTTGAACGGCTCGACGCCGACATCCCGCTCAACGAGGATGAAAAACTCCTGCTCGACAGCGTGCGGTCACTGGCGCAAGACGAAATCATGCCGCGCGCGGAGCATTACGACAAGACCGGCGAATTCCCCTGGGAGAACGTCAAGGCCATCAACAATCTCGGCCTGAACGCGATGTTCATTCCCGAGCAGTACGGCGGCGCGCAGCTGTCGTACACCGCCTACCTCGCCTGCGTGCGCGAAATCGCGAAGGCATGCGCCTCGACCGGCATCATCTGGGCCACCAATTTCCATGCGATCAAGCCGGTGATCGATTTCGGTTCGGAAGAACAGAAGGCACGCCTCTTGCCGCGCATCGCCGAAGGCGGGCTCGCGGCGCTGGCGATCACCGAACCGAATGCGGGCTCCGACGCGACCGGCATGCGCACGCGCTTCACGCCCGAGGGCGACGAGATCGTGATCGACGGCGGCAAGACCTTCATCACCAACGGCGACGTGGCCGATCTCTATGTGCTGTTCGGCAAATGGAGCGAGATCGACGATCCCAAGCAGGCGATCTCGGTGGTCGTGCTGGAAAAGGGCACGCCCGGCCTGTCGGTGGTGCGCACCGAAGACAAGATGGGCCATCGCGGCTCCAGCACCGCCACCATCTCCTTCGACAATTGCCGCGTGCCGCGCGCCAACCTGCTGTGCAAGCCGGGCGACGGCCTGAAGATCCTGTTCTCCTCGCTCAACAAGTCGCGCCCCAGCGTGGCCGCGCATGCGCTGGGCATCGCGCGCGCCGCCTTCGAGGACGGCGTGGCCTACATCAACGAGCGCAAGCAGTCGGGCAAGAAGATCATCGAATTCCAGGGCATCCAGTTCATGCTGGCCGACATGGCGACCGATCTTGCGATGTGCGAATCCTTCCTGTGGCGTCTCGCCAGGCTGGTGGACGGCGGCGGCAGCGATTTCGGCATCGATGCGTCGATGCTGAAGATGCGCGCTTCCGATCTGGCCATGCGCATCACCACCGACGTGGTGCAGTTCTTCGGCGGCTACGGCTACTGCAGCGATTTCCGCGTCGAGCGCCTGATGCGCGACGCCAAGATCACGCAGATCTGGGAAGGCACCAATCAAGTCCATCGCCAGTTGATCGGACGCAGTTTTTTGACCAAATGAGGACTCCACAATGAGTGAGATCAACACCATCGGCATCGCCGGCTGCGGCACCATGGGCGCCGGCATCGCCATCGTGGCCGCGCGCGCGGGTTTCCGCACGGTCGTGTACGACACGCGCCAGGAAGCGCTGGAGCGTTCGCAGAAGCAGACCAGGGACTTCTTCGCCAAGTCGGTGCAGCGCGGCAAGCTGACCGAGGAACAAATGGCGACCGCCATCAACAACCTGGTGACCACCACCAACCTGGCCGATATGGCGCAGTGCGACCTGGTGATCGACGCCGTGTTCGAAGACCTGCGCGTCAAGCATGAGCTGTTCGGCAAGCTGAACCAAGTCTGCCCGCAGCACACCATTTTCGCGTCCAACACCTCGACGCTGTCGATCACCGAAATCGCCGCCGGCTCCGGCCGCGACGACCGTTTCGTCGGCATGCACTTCTGCCTGCCGGCGCAGCTGATGAAGCTGGTCGAAATGTCGCCCGGCCTGAACACCTCCGAGGAAACCTTCGCTAAGGCCTGGGCCGCCTGTGAAGCGCTGGGCCAGCGTCCGGTGAAGACCAAGGACAATCCCGGCTTCATCCTCAATTACTTCCTCGTGCCCTACAACAATGACGCGATCCGCCTGGTGGAAGCCGGCGTCGCCGCACCGGCCGACATCGACCGCGCCATCAAGGAAGGCCTCGGCTATCCGATGGGGCCGCTGGAGCTGCTCGACCTGATCGGCCTCGACACGCAACTGCTGCTGTGCGATGCCTTGTACGGCATCACGAATGAACCGCGCGCCGCCTGCCCGCCGCTGGTGCGGCGCATGATCGCCGCCGGCCATCTGGGCCGCAAGTCCGGGCGCGGTTTCTATACCTATCAAGGCAATGCCATGTTCGGGAGCTGACACATGAACTATTCCATTATCGATACCGGCAACAGCCGCTCCTTCCCGGCCGCGCATGCCTTGCTGGAAGGGAAGGCGGCGGATGGCGAGGTCGTCATCCTGATCGGACAACAAGCCGGCGCTGCACTGGCGAAGGTGCAGGGCGCCGACAAGAAGGCCGCCATTCTGATCGAGCTCGGCACCGAATGCCTCGGCGTGCATACCGGCGAAAGCCGCGGCAAGGAAGGCTCCAACGTGCTCGGCTTCAATCGCTTCCGCCTCGGCGACGCCGATCCGTCCAACCTGGTCGAGCTGGTGCGCCAGCCGAATACGCCGGAGTCCGCGATCAATGCCGCCAAGGCGGTGCTGGAAGGCGCGGGACTGATGGTCGCGGTGTGCTTCGACTTCGCCGGACGCATCATCGACCGCCTGGTGCGTCCCTACTACAACGCCGCATTGCGCCGCCTCGACGAAGGCCTCGCTACCGCCGACGACATGGACCTCACGCTGCGCCTCGGCCTAGGCTATCCGGAAGGCCCGATCGCGCTGCTGGAGCGTACCGGTCTTGAACATCACTTCGATGTCACGCAGTCGCTGTTCGACGCGCTCGGCGAATCGCCCTACGCGCCGGCCCGCCGCGCTCGCGTGGCGAAGGTGCGCGCCCAGAAAAAGGAAGGCTGACATGATGCGTCCGCTAGAAGGGGTGCGCGTCCTCGACTTCAGCACGCTGCTCCCCGGTCCGCTGGCGACACTGGTGCTGGCCGAGGCCGGTGCCGAGGTGATCAAGATCGAACGTCCCGGCCGTGGCGACGAAATGCGCAGCTACGTGCCGAAGTTCGGCGACGACAGCGTCAACTTCGCGCTGCTCAACCGCGGCAAGCGCAGCATCGCCATCGACCTGAAGGAGAAGGGCGTGGTCGACAAGCTGCGCGGCCTGATCGAAAGCGCCGACATCGTGGTCGAGCAATTTCGCCCCGGCGTGATGGATCGCCTCGGTCTCGGCTATGAAGCGCTGTCGGCGATCAACGACAAGATCATCTATTGCGCGATCACCGGCTACGGCCAGTCCGGTCCGCGCGCCAACGTGGCCGCGCACGACCTGAACTACGTCGCGGAATCGGGCATGCTGGGCCTGACGGCCGGTTCGGATGGCGCACCGGTGCTGCCGCCCGCGCTGATCGCGGACATTGCCGGCGGCACCTATCCGGCCGTGGTCAACATCCTGCTGGCATTGCGCCAGCGCGACCGCAGCGGCAAGGGCTGCAAGCTGGACATCGCGATGGCGGACAACCTGTTCACCTTCCTCTACTGGGCGCTGGGCAACGGGCAGGTGGCGGGGCAGTGGCCGACACCGGGCGGCGACCTGGTGACCGGCGGCACGCCGCGCTACCAGATCTATCGCACCAAGGACAACAAGTTCCTCGCCGCCGCGCCGCTGGAAGACAAGTTCTGGGCAAACTTCATCGAAGCGATCAACGCGCCGCGCGAACTGCTCGACGACAGCCAGTCGCCCGAGTCCGTGAAGGCGCGCATCCAGGAAATCATCGGTGCGCAGAGCGCCGCGCACTGGCGTGCGGTGTTCGAAGGCAAGGATGTGTGCTGCGCGATTGTCGCCACCATGCAGGAAGCGATGGCGGATACGCATTTCCGCGAACGCGGCGTGTATTCGCGCGAACTGGCCAGCGGCGGCAAGCACATCACCGCGCTGCCGGTGCCGGTGCAGGATGCCTTCCGCGGCCATGACCAGTCCAGCGGCTATCCGGGATTGGGCGAGGCCAACAAGGATTTCGGCATCGACTGATGCCTGGTGCAGCAATGATTCAACTGTCCACGGAAAACACGGAAATCACGGAAAAGGCTAGAGAATATTTCCGTGATTTCCGTGTTTTCCGTGGACATGAAGTGATTTTCCGGCACGCTGCAATGCCAGCATTGCGGGCTGGATTGAAGGTGATGCAGTGATGATTTATCTGTCCACGGAAATCACGGAAAAAACCAGAGAATATTTCCGTGTATTTCGTGCCTTCCGTGGCCCCCCACAAATTCAACGAGAACAATTCCTATGCGAGCAATCCTGATCAGGGAACACGGTGAGCCGGAGACCCTCAAGATCGAAGAAGTGCCCACTCCCACATTCGGGGACGACGATGTATTGATCGATGTGCATGCGATCGGCGTGAACTATCCCGACCTGCTGGTGATCAGCGGCCAGTACCAGATCCTGCCGGCGCGCCCGTTCAGCCCCGGCAAGGATGCTGCCGGCGTGGTCGCGGCGGTGGGACGCAATGTCAAGTCCTGCAAGCCGGGCGATCGGGTGGTGGCGCAGGTGGAATCCGGCGCTTATGCGGAACAACTGGTGGCGCGCGCCAGCAATACCTTCGTGATGCCCGACAGCATGCCGTTCACCGATGCTGCCGCGATGGGCCTGGTGTACCAGACCGCGCACTTCGCATTGGTCGAGCGCGGCCAATATCAGAAGGGTGAAACCGTGTTGGTCAATGGCGCGGCTGGCGGTGTCGGCCTCGCTGCGGTACAGATCGCCAAGGGCCTCGGCGCAACGGTGCTGGCAGGTGTCAACAATGACGAACATGCGAAGCTCGCGAAGGCGAACGGCGCCGACACCATCATCAATCTCGCCGCCGACAACCTGCATGAGTCGCTGCGCCAGCAGGTGTACAGCGTGACCGGCGGACGCGGCGTCGATGTCGTGCTCGATCCGCTGGGCGGCGATGTGTTCGACGCGGCGCTGCGCGCCATGGCGTGGCGCGGCCGCATGGTGGTGATCGGTTTCGCGGCCGGACGCATTCCCGTCATCAAGGCCAACTATCTGCTGGTCAAGAACATCCTCGTCTCGGGCCTGCAATGGAGCGATTATCGCGAGCGCGATCCGGCGTGGGTGCGCCGCGTGCAGGACGAACTGTTCGCGCTCTACACCGACGGCAAGATCAAGCCGAACGTCATGCGGAGCTTCCCGATGGAAGAGTTCGCCAGCGCGCTCGCGCTGGTCAAGGCGGGCAAGGTGCAGGGCAAGGTGGTGCTGACCACGCCGCGCGCCAAGGCTTGAGCGGGGAGTGACTACCATGAACACTGCATTGGCGTCCTCCAGCATCGTCGGCGTCGTCGGCAGCGGTGCGATGGGTTCCGGCATCGCGCAAGTCGCCGCGGCCGCCGGCCATCCGGTCAGGCTGTACGACACCCGCCCGGAGGCGGTCGAGAAAGCGATCGCCGGCATCCGCAAGACCTTCGGCATGCTTGCCGAGAAGGGCCGCATGACGGCGGAAGCGGCGGACGCCGCCGGGCAGCGCCTGAGCGTGGCGGATTCGCTCGCAGGCTTCGCCGATGCCGGCCTGGTGATCGAGGCGATTGTCGAGAACCTCGACGTCAAGCGCCGCCTGTTCGCCGACCTCGAGGGCATCGTCGGTGACGACTGCATTCTCGCCACCAATACTTCCTCGATTTCCGTCACCGCACTGGCCGCCAACCTGCGCCTGTCGGGCCGTTTCGCCGGCATGCATTTCTTCAATCCGGTGCCGTTGATGGCGCTGGTGGAAGTCATCAGCGGACTGGCGACCGATCCGCAGGTTGCGCAAACAATTTATGCGACCGCCTCCGCCTGGGGCAAGAGCCCGGTCTACGCGCGCTCGACGCCCGGCTTCATCGTCAATCGCGTGGCGCGTCCGTATTACGCCGAAGCGCTGCGCCTGCTGAACGAGCAGGCCGGCGAACCGGCCACCATCGACGCCATCCTGCGCGAAGCCGGCGGATTCCGCATGGGGCCCTTCGAGCTGATGGATCTGATCGGCCACGATGTGAATTTCGCGGTCACGCAATCGGTGTTTCAGGCCTACTTCAACGATCCGCGCTTCACGCCCTCGCTGGTGCAGCAGGAACTGGTCAACGGCGGCTTCCTCGGCCGCAAATCGGGCCGCGGCTTTTACCGCTACGGCGATGACAGCACGCCGCCCGCGCCGCACACCGAAGCGCAAGCCGATGCGCCGCAGCAAGTGACGGTAAAGAGCTCCGGGCTGGTGGCCGAGGCGATCGCGTCACGTGCGGCCTCCGCCGGCGTCGCGGTGACGCGCGTGCTGGGATCGCAGGAAGACGACGCCCTGCTGAAATGCGGCGGTGCGGTGCTCTATCTGACCGACGGCCGCAGCGCCACGCAACGCGCCGCCGACAACGGTCTTGCGAACACCGTTCTGCTCGATCTCGCGCTCGACTACACCAAGGCGACCAGGGCCGCCTTGTGCCCGGCCGACCAGTGCACGCCCGAGGCCTATCGCGCCGTCGTCGGCCTGCTGCAGGTATGCGGCTTCAAGGTATCGCGTCTGGGCGACGTGCCCGGTATGGCGGTGATGCGCACCGTGGCGATGCTGGCCAATGAAGCGGCCGATGCGGTCAACCAGGGCGTGTGCGATGCGGCGGCGGCCGACACCGCGATGCTCAAGGGCGTCAATTATCCGCGCGGCCCGCTAGCCTGGGCCGACACGATAGGCTTGCATTACCTGATGCGCGTGCTGGGCAACCTGGGACGCAGCTATGGCGAAGACCGCTATCGCATTTCGCCGCTGATCCTGCGCAAGGTGTGGAACGGCAGCACGTTTCATGGGTGAGCTCCGCGGCCGCCGGGCGGACGAACCGAACCATTACTCTCGAGGAAAACAACATGACTGAAGCCTTCATTTGCGACGCCATCCGCACGCCCTTCGGCCGCTACGGCGGCGCGCTGGCGCAAGTGCGCGCCGACGACCTGGCGGCGATTCCGATTCGTGCGCTGATGGAGCGCCATCCGGGCGTGGACTGGGCGGCGCTGGACGATGTCGCCTACGGCTGCGCCAACCAGGCCGGCGAAGACAATCGCAACGTCGGCCGCATGGCCGCCTTGTTGGCCGGCTTGCCTGATAGCGTTCCGGGCAACACCATCAACCGCCTGTGCGGATCGAGCATGGACGCGGTCGGCAGCGCGGCGCGCGCCATCAAGTCGGGCGAGACAGCGCTGATGATCGCCGGCGGCGTGGAAAGCATGACGCGCGCGCCCTTTGTCATGGGCAAGGCCGACAGCGCGTTCTCGCGCGGCGCGAAGATCGAGGACACCACCATCGGCTGGCGCTTCGTCAATGCGCTGATGAAGGCGAAGTACGGCGTCGACAGCATGCCGGAGACGGCGGAAAACGTGGCGCGCGAATTCGGCATCGCGCGCGCCGATCAGGACGGCGTGGCGCTCAGGAGCCAGCAGCGCTGGGCAGCGGCCAATGCCGCCGGCTTCTTCCGCAACGAAATCGTGCCGGTCACCATTCCGCAGAAGAAGGGCGAGCCGAAGGTGTTTGCCGCCGACGAGCATCCGCGCCCCGACACCACGGTGGAAGCCCTGGCGAAGCTGAAGGGCGTGGTCAGCCCCGAAGGCAGCGTCACCGCCGGCAATGCCTCGGGCGTGAACGACGGCGCCTGCGCGCTGCTGCTGGCATCGGAAGCCGCCGCCGGCCGCCACGGGCTGACGCCGCGCGCGCGCATCCTCGGCATGGCAACTGCCGGCGTGGCGCCGCGCATCATGGGTTTCGGCCCGTCGCCCGCCTCGAAAAAGGTATTGGCCCTGACCGGCCTGCGCATCGACCAGATGGATGTCGTCGAGCTCAACGAAGCCTTCGCCGCGCAGGCGCTGGCCGTCACGCGCGATCTCGGCCTCGCGGACGATGCCGCGCAGGTCAACCCGAACGGTGGTGCCATCGCGATCGGCCATCCGCTCGGCGCATCCGGCGCCCGCCTGGTCACCACGGCGCTCAACCAGCTGGAACGCACCAGGGGCCGCTACGCGCTGTGCACCATGTGCATCGGCGTGGGGCAGGGCATCGCGCTGATCATCGAGC
This sequence comes from Noviherbaspirillum sp., assembly GCF_035254865.1. Lineage (GTDB taxonomy): Bacteria > Pseudomonadota > Gammaproteobacteria > Burkholderiales > Burkholderiaceae_D > Noviherbaspirillum. The sequence continues at coordinate 16,302 of NZ_DATFAF010000009.1, read as the reverse complement.
GCGTGTGAGTCGGACAGAAGGTGCGGCCAAGGTCTGGTTTACGGCGATCCGGTTTTCGCGAATTTCCAACAAAGTGCGGGAAACAAGTGTGACATCTGATCAATCGCGGGGCTACAATCTGTTTCAAATCGGATAGATTGGAGTGCGACTTGTCACAATCGCAGCCCCGTGATATTGCGTCTGCCCAGCGACTGAGGCTCGTCCGGACACTGCTTTCCATCGGTTTCTATGTGCTGTGCGACCTCGTCATGGCGTTTTGCGCCTGGTACGGCCTGTATCCGCTGTTTCCCTTGGCCGGGTATTCCATCGGCGTCATCGTGGTGTCCGCCACCTTCCTTGGGCTCATCCATTCCGGGCGGAACCTGCGCTTCAGCGACCCAAGCATGACCAAGGCGCAGACCATCGGTTCGATCCTCCTGTGCAGTTACACCATCATCTATGCCGGCCCGCTGCGCGGCACCTTCATCTATGCCTATGTCATCAGCATCATGTTCGCCGGCATGCATCTCTCGTTCCGGCAACTGATCCATCTTGCGCTGCTGCCGCTGGCCCTGTTCCCCTTCGTCGTCGCGCTCGCTTCCCGCCATGACCCGGCAGGCGTCGACTGGCGAATCGAGTTCGTGCACTGGATCTCGCTGTGGGTGATCCTGGGATTCACCACCGTGCTGACCGGCACGCTAAGCCAGCTGCGGGCAAGCCTGAAGGCCAGCAATGCGGAACTGAAAGCGGCACTGGCGCGGCTGACCGAAATGGCCGAGCGCGATGCGCTGACCGGACTGTACAACCGGCGCTACCTGCTCGACATGCTGCATCGGGAGAAGAACAGGGCGGAACGCAGCAATGGCAGCTTCTGCGTGTGCGTCATCGATATCGATCATTTCAAGCGCATCAACGATACCTGGGGCCACGGCGGAGGCGACATCGTGCTGCGCACCTTTGCCGGGCTGGCCGCACGCTGCATCCGGTCGACCGATCTGCTGGGCCGATGGGGCGGGGAGGAATTCCTGCTGATTCTGCCGGAAACCTCGATCGCCGTCGCCGAGTCCTGCATCCTGCGCATACAGCGCGAGCTGGCCCATGTCGAATTCGCCGCGCTCGAACCGGATTTCCGCGTCACCGTGTCTGCCGGCATTGCACCCTGCATTCCGGGTCAGACCATGGACGAGCTGATCGAATGCGCCGATCAGGCGATGTACGCCGCCAAGCGCGCCGGCCGCAACCGCGTGGTCAAGGCCGACGAGCAAGTCTGCGTGAAATGATCTGGCGCAGCATGCATTGCCTTTTGTCCGGCTAGAATTTCCCGCAGGTCCACACTTGCCGGGGCATTCATCATGCCGCCAAGACTCATCCGGATACTGTTGCCGCTGCTGATGCGCATCGCCTCGGCGGGCGCCGCATTCCTGCCCCTCGCGTTGGACGCTGCCGCCGTGCCCTACGACGAGGCAAAAGCCGCATCGGTGGATGCGGTGATCCGTTACCACGAGTTGTCATCCGGTTCCCGCAACAGCGTGACCAGGCCGGCCCCGGCAGTGGATTGGGGCGCGGTCCCGCCGCCCTTCAAGGCGTATCCGGGCGTCGCCCATGTCGCACTGGAGCGAAGAGCGGCCGGCGCGCGCGGCTTGAGCGACGCGCTGCGCAGTCCCGCCCTGCACAGGCAGCGCTTGCGGCGCGACGAGCTGGGCGAGATGCTGTACCTGTCGGCCGGCGTGACCGGTCGGCGCGAAGGGAACGCATTGCGCGCCGCGCCCTCCGCCGGCGCACTCTATCCGATTGAACTGTACCTCGTGGCGCGTGCGGTCGATGGCCTTCCGGCCGGCTTGTATCACTACGACCCCGAGCATCATCGTCTCGATGCGCTGGGCGCCGCGCCGGCGCGGTTCGGCGCGCCCGAAGCGGAAGGCGCCGATGCCGTGGCGCTGCTCAGCGCCGTGTTCCGTCGCACCGGCAACAAGTATCGCGACCGCGCTTACCGTCTTGCGGTAGCGGACGCCGGCCACCTGATGGAAAACCTGCGGCTGGCGGCGCACCAGACGGGCATGCAGGCAAGGCCGCTCGCGCAATTCGACGACGCGCTCGTGGCCAGGGCGCTCGGCATCGACGGCGTCGAGGAGGGCGTGCTTGCGGTCATGCAAATGCGGCATGCGACTGATGCGCCGGCGGCCGGCACGCGATCGCCGGCGCATTTCGTCCCGGCACCGATGCCGCAGGGCACGGCGCTCGGCATCACCGGCATGGCACAAGAGGCGACCTCCTTGCGCCTTGTGCCGGAAGAGAAGCAAGCGGGAGCCATCGCATTGCCGCCGCCGCTGCCCGCCACGCAAGACCTGCGCGAAGTCATCGTCGGTCGCCGCAGCACGCGCCGCTTCCTCGCTGATCCGGTGCCGCTGGCCATGCTGTCCTCGATGCTGGCCGACATGGCCTTGCCGCCGCTACTCTCGGATGCGATCAATATCCATCTGGTCGTCAATCGCGTTGCGGGATTGCCGGCGGGCGTCTATCGCTATGTGCCCGGCCATGCGCTGGTGCCGGTGCGCCAGGGCGATTTCGCCGCCGCCGCGCAATCGGCCGCCTTGTCGCAACCGGTGATCGGCAATGCCGCCGTGGTGCTGGTGCTGTCGGCCGACCGTGAGCGCATGCTGGCCCAAGGAGCGCGCGGCTATCGCCATGCCTATCTCGAAGCGGGCATGCTGGGCGAACGCTGGCTGCTCGGCGCCGTCGCGCGCGGACTGGCGGCTTGTCCGGTCGGCGCGTTTTACGATGATGAGGCGGCGGCGCTGATTGCCGTGGATGCGCAGCGCGAATGGGTGCTGCATTTTGCCACGCTGGGCAAGGCGGAGAAATAAGAACCTGTTTAGTGTCTTTTTAGCAGGCGCGCAGCCTCCTGAGCAGGCCGTATACTAGGCGCGGCGACGCGACGTAGTGGTGCTACGGCAAGGAGCTGCAACAACGTAGGCGGCCAGCTCAGGAGGCTGCCCGGAGGGTTCTGCCGGGAAGGGCGCATTGCGGCGTTGCGCCGCTTGCGCAGACGCCCAGTCTGAGCGGCGCGGCGCGTCTTGCACTGCATCCCTTCCCGGTAGAACGCGCCTGCCAAAAAGACACTAAACAGGTTCTAAGATCATTCCGCCATCGTCTCGAACCCAGCGCGCGTCATGCGCACGCCTTGCATCGCTTGCGGCAGCGCTTCGGCTTCCGGCCGATGCGGATCGATGAACAGGTCGCCAAGGTTGGTGTCCGACGACTTCCCCAGCAGCGACGCGCCGCCGCCGTCGATGCGGCCGGCCAGCCAGGCGTCGGCCACTTCCCGTCCGAGTTCCTTCAAATGCTGCAGGAAGGCGAGCGCCGTGTTGCTCTTGCTCGCCACGCCGTAGCCCGCCATCTCCGCATGCGGCGGTATGTAGTGCATCAGGATTTCCATCTTGTTGTGCAGCTTGCCGCCCGCCTGCCTGGCATAGGCCTCGGGCGGCACCTGGCGCAGCAGCTCGTTGACCTCGTGGATGCGCTTGATCTCGGCGATCAGCGAGGCATTGAAGGTGATTTCGTTCATGCGGTCGATGATCTTCCAGGCGGTATTCGGCGGCAGTTCTGACTTTGCCTCGACGATGGGATTGACGCCGACGATGACCAGGTCGCGCGTTGTCTCCTTGTGATGCTCGATCAGCGGCGCCAGCGCGGGGTCGGCGACATAGCCGCCATCCCAGTAATAATCGCCGTCAATGAGCACCGCGCGATCCGCCACCGGCAGGCAGGCGGAGGCGAGCAGGTGCGGCACGCCGATTTCCTTCTTGGTGAAGCTTTTCGGCTGGCTGGTGCGCACGTTGGTGGCGCAGACGTAGAGCGCGGGGCCGATGCGGCTGTGCTTGAGCACCTCCAGATCGATGCAGTCGGCAATCGCCAGTGCAATCGGATTCTGCCTCGGCGCGAACGGCGACTGATACGGCGAACTGATGAGCGATAGCGCATTGAGCGCGACCGGCACCGGCAGGCCGTCGATGTTCCACGAGGGATGCAGCGGATTGGCGGTGAAGCGGTAGGGATTCCAGTACAGGTTGCCGAGCGCCGCCACGTCGATCCAGAACTTGTCGAGCAGCGCGCGGGTATTGGTGCGGCGCGCTGCGGCGTCGAGCGGATGGCCGTCCAGGTCATGCTCCAGCGAGAGGCCGTAGGCCAGCACGGCGGCGATCATCGCGCCGCCGCTGGTGCCGCTGACGGCCGCGATGTCGATGTGCTCATCCTGCAGCAAACGGTCGACCACGCCCCACACATACGCGGTGTGTGCACCGCCGCCCTGCAGCGCCAGCATGATCCTGTTCCTGTTTTGCGTCGGCATGATGGAAGCCTTTCGGGTTGACATGAGGATGCGCCGCGCCGGGAGCGCAGGCAGGGACCAATGTAATGAAGCCGACATGTGCACGCAAATCCGCATGCATGCCGCGCGACATGCATCAATAGCGATGGTCTGTGCGATGCCTGCGCGAAACAAATCCGGTGCAAACCGCAGGCGCGCTCACGCCGCTTGTTCCTGCAGCGGCGCGTTCTTCCAGAACAGGGATTTCCCGATCAGATACTCCATGCCCGTTGCGCCGGCCAGCATGCCGGAGCCGGCCACCATCAACTGCATCGGCGACAGGATTTGCGCCAGGCCCCAGAACAGAATGAGCGACAGCATGCGCAGCGCCCACAGCACGAATTCGCGCGCGAAGATGCGGTCCGACAGCTCGCCGTGGATATCGAGCGTGCATTGATTGAGCACTTGCTGGCCGGCCGACAGGAAGGGCACGGCGGCCGCGCGCAGCACCGAGTAGGCGATGTACAGCGCGGGCATCCAGACACTGGCGCCGAGCAGCATGAACGCCAGGCCGACCGCCGCGCTGGCGCCGCCGAACCAGTTGGCGCGGTTGTGCAGGTGGCGGCTGTGGCGCGTGGTGAAAAGCGCAAGGCCACCGACCAGTCCGGCCAGCGTGGCGACCCAGCCGAAACGGCTGGCCGAGCCGAGCGCATTGACCGCGCCGGCCGAGGCCATCGCCTGGCTGATGCCGAACAGGCCGGATTCCAGAAAAAACAGCGGCAGGCAGGCGACGAATTGCGGCTGGCGAATCACCGCCAGCGGCGCCTTGAGCGACACCGGCGCGGTATCCGGTATCGACTTGCCGAAGAAGACGCCGCCCAGCAGGCAGAGCGCGCCATACATCCAGTACACGTAGCGACTCTGCTCGGAAAAGCCCGTCAGCAGCAGCGTCGCGATCAGCGTGAAAGCGACGCTCAGCATCACCGAGATGGTGACCGAATGGGAGGCATAGCCGTCGCGGTCATGATCCTGCAGCAGCGACATCTCGAGCGAATGCCGCGCGCCCCAGGTCACGCCCATGAAGGATCCGTAGGCAATCGCCATGGTGGTGACCGAGCGCCCGCCGACAAGCAGCAGCACGCCGGGGAACAGGAAGCCGAGGCGGAACAGCCGCCGCCCGCTCAGCCGCAAGCGCGGGCCGAGCAAATAGGTGATGAAGGTCGCCGCCATGGCCGCCGTCAGCATGCCGGCGGTATAGCGGAACATGGCCTGCAGGTCTTCCCGTCCGACGACGAAAAAACCGATGAATCCGCCCAGGCTGCCGACGGCGCCTTGCAGGCCGATCAAGGGGAGGAGTGCGCGTTGATGCGGGCTCAACTTCATGTCCATGCGGGATAAGTGGTCGCGCCATCGCCCTCCGGCATGCATGGTTCGGCTAACGGGAAGGCGGTCTGGCGGGCGGCGTCAGTACGATGCCGGCGCTCCCGTGGGCGGAGCGTCCACTGCGGACATCACCGGTGCCGGCGACACACTCATGCGGCCCTGTCCGGGCTCTGTTTGAACCGGTGCGACCGGGGCTGCGCTGGTAAGGCTGGGCGAGGATTGCACATTGCTCAACTGGGTCTCGGGCAAATCGCTTCCGCCACCGCAACCGGCGAAGACAAACAAGGCGGCGGCAAGGCAGGCGGCGTGATGCAGAAAACGCGATGACAGGCCATGATCGGCTTGCCGATTCCGGGATGATTTCAGCATGAACAACTCCTCAGATAAGCGACAGTGATTCACTGTGGGCGCACTGTTGGTGAATAGCGCCTATCTGAGTTTTGACGCATAGAAATAGTTCCTCAAATAAATCTTGAAGGGAAGCTATTTGGAGGGATGCGGCGCGCCATGGCTGCACTGACGGATTGCCAATGACAAGCACGCCATTGAAAGGAGAGCAAGAAAATCAGCTCAACAGGCGGCTATGCTTGGGCAGTTGCGCGGCGAGGTAGTCGTGCTGATCGGCCAACACATTCCTGCCGCTGAGCAGATAATGTTCGGCGCGGCAGGGAATGTAGGGAACATACAGCAGCGGACGGAAGTGCTGGACCAGCTTGTCGCCCTTTTCCTGGTTGCAGCGGCGGCAGGCGGTCACGCAATTCATCCAGGTATCCTTGCCGCCACGCACGCGCGGAAGAATGTGATCGCGCGACAAGTCCTTGTGGCTGAAACGGTCGCCGCAATAGGCGCAGGTATAGCGGTCGCGCTTGAACAGCAGGTAGTTCTGATTGCCGAGCGGGAGTTCGTTGCGCAGCTTGCGCGCCATGTGCTCGCTGCCGGCAATCGCGATGATCGGCTTGATGGTGATTCTCGATTGCAGTCCCGAGCGCTGGAAACCGCCGCGGAACACCATGCTCAGCCCGCCCAGCTCCCACGCCACCTTGCCGGTCGCGTAGTAGATCACTGCGTCTTGCGCCGGAATCCAGCCGAAAGGATTTCCCGCGATGTCGAGCGCCAGAATATGGGCAATCATTGCATCACCTGTGTTGCATCGTATGAACACCTGTCGTGTGCCGGGCGTGCGTCCTTCTGCCGGATTGCTGAAACGGAGTGCCGCCGGATTTCATCGGCGTCTTTCGGTCGTGCAGACGCGCACTTGTTTTGCCGGGCCTTTGCTGACCCTGTGCAGACAATGGATTGATAATAAAACTAAACGTTGACGGAGTGAATGATCCAGAGTAATTCCGTGTTCCCATTCTGCATTTTGTGTATGCCGCGCAACTATTGAAGGCCTGCGCCAGAGACTTCGTGCCCCTTATCCCTTCACGCACACCACCTGCCGCAAGGTGTGCATCGCCTCCACAGGTCGCGCTGCGCCTCCATCAGACTGTCGATCTCCTTGCAGGCCATCGGTATCTCGTCGATCACGCCCGCTTCCTTGCGGCATTCCACGCCGCGCGTTGTGATCGCCTGATCTTCGACGGGGACGCGCCGCTTCGCTTCGTGCCGGCTCATGATCCGCGCCGTGGCTGCCGCTGTGAAAGCTCTCCGCATTGCCCTTGCCGCGCACGATGTAGCTCTGGGCATCCATCGCGCCGGGGATGATGCCGAGTTCTCCCGCGCGTGCCGACACTGCACCCTTGCGGGTCAGCAGCACCTCACGCCAGAAATGCACCTCCTTCTGCACATAATGGTGACAATTCACCGCCTCCACATGTACATCGAAGGGCTTGGCAATCACCTTTCGCACCGCCACGTGAGCCGGAGTGCAGCATCAGCCGGACAAATCCCGTCTCGTCGAGGTACACCTCCACGAAATGATTACCGCCCAGCGCGCCAAGATGACGGCAATTGTTGGTATGGCGCAGCTTCGATGTTTTCTTGCAAATGCAGTCGAACTCCTCCTTCAATTGCGCCTCGATCGCACGCCGCGGGCCCACATCTTCGCCTGCGAACGGCGTCATTGGAATAGACCTCGGATCCTGCAATTAATTGCCCGGGCAATGCAATATCCGCCTCTTGAGGCGGCACAATATTTTCGCTCTCTAATTCTTCAAACGCATTATCGCGGCAACGGGACGGGGAATGACGGTATGAGCGGTTTTCTACTGGATATTTATACTGAGCCGTCGAATGACGACAGCAATCCGCTGGACCAGGTCGGCTACCGGCGGCAGGAGCCGGCCACCGGGACCGTGATTCACACGCTGGCGATGCCACCCGGGTAGATTGCGATGGCGATGGGCACGGCGAGTGCCGACGACACCTGGTCCTACGATGAAGACACGGCGATGCTGATTCGCGGGAAGGAAGAAACGTTCCATCATACCGACCGCAACACGCTTGTCCGGATCGGCCCGCCGACCCAGAATCCGCTGGCACGCCAGGCTTGATCCGGGCGCGAGGCCGGGCCGGCTTTGCCCTTACTTCTTCTCGCCCGCCGACCCCGGCTGCTCGGCAAGCCCGCTGGTATAAGTCGCCGCCGCCCGCCGCGCATGCGGCGCCGGTTTGCCCTCCAGCGGCGGCAAATCCTTCGCCTTCGACAGCGCGATGCCCGCCGCCTGCGCGACGCGCGTGCCAAAGTCATGGTCGCAATGCCACAAATGCCAGACCATGCGCAGCTGGATCGGCTCCGGGCATTGCTTCAGGTCACCGCTGATATTCGCGATCAGGTCCTCGCGCTCCCAATCCTCGAAGCTGCGATAGCGGTCGCCGGCCTGCTTGTAATCATCCGCGGTGCGCGAAGTCTGGTAGCGCCCGAGGTGGCCCTCGACCCATTGGTGGTATTCCTTCTCCGGCCTGGGCGCTTCCCGCACGCCGCCCAGCATGCTCGGCTCGTAGTTGATGTGCCTGTTCGCGCCGCTGTCATCGACGCCATAGGCCATCTGGCCATCGCGCTGGTTGGTGTGCGTCGACGCCTTTTCCTGCGGTGCGTTGATCGGCAATTGCAGATAATTGGGCCCGACGCGATAACGTTGCGTATCCGAATACGACAGCGTGCGTCCCTGCAGCATCTTGTCGTCCGAAAAGTCGATACCGTCCACCAGCACCCCGGTGCCGAACGCCGCCTGCTCCGTCTCCGCGAACACATTGTCCGGATTGCGGTCCAGCACCATGCGCCCGACCGGCAGCAACGGAAACTTGTCTTCCGGCCAGCGTTTGGTGTCGTCGAGCGGATCGAAGTCGAGCTCCGCATGCTCGTCGTCCGTCATGAGCTGCACGCAGAATTCCCATTCGGGGAAATCCCCGCGCTCGATGGCATCGTGCAAATCCTTGGTCGCATGGCCGACATCGTGTGCCTGGATCTCGGCCGCTTGCGCGGCCGTCAGGTTGCGCACGCCTTGCTTCGGCTGCCAGTGAAACTTGACGAGGTGCGCGACGCCTTCGTCGTTGACCAGCTTGTACGTATTGACGCCCGACCCTTCCATCTCGCGGTAGTTGGCCGGAATGCCCCACGGGCTTTTCACCCAGGTCAGCATGTGCAGTGCCTCCGGCGACTGCGACACGAAATCGTAAAAGCGCCACGGCTCCTGGCGATTGGTGACCGGGTCCGGCTTGAATGCGTGGATCATGTCCGGGAACTTGATCGCATCGCGAATGAAAAACACTTTCAGGTTATTGCCGACCAGGTCCCAGTTGCCGTCAACCGTCTTCAGCTTGACCGCGAAACCACGCGGATCGCGCGCCGTCTCCGGCGAGTCCTTGCTGCCGATCACAGTGGAAAACCGGACGAACACGGGCGTGCGCACACCTGTTTCGTTCAGCACCCTGGCGCGTGTGTAGGTCGATGCCGGTTCCTTGCCGATCTTTCCGTAGGCTTCGAAATAACCATGCGCACCGGTGCCGCGCGCGTGCACCACCCGTTCCGGAATGCGCTCGCGGTCGAAGTGCGTGATCTTCTCAATGAACTGATAGTTTTCCAGTGTGGCAGGGCCGCGCTCGCCGACCGAGCGCAATGACTGGTTGTCGCTCACCGGATGGCCCTGGCGGGTAGTGAGAATCGGACGTTCGTCGCTCATGACATGCCTTTCGGGTGCAGTGAAGAAGTCATGTTGACAACGGGTGGCGGTTTTCTATCCCGCGCTCGGCATTGTTGTTATTGCTGCCCAATACGGCGCGCATGCGAGTGCAATCATTGTGTTGCGGGAATAACTTTCGGACAGGAAGCGCCGCAGTCCCAGCTCTTGCGCTGCCTCAACCGATCCTCCCGCGCATCGGGTACCGTAGGCCAGCGAACTCAGCGCTCCAGCTATCTGCGCGGAAGGGTGCATGCCCTTCGGTCGCTGCCGAAGCTGCAAGGGAGAAATGCATGTCCAACAACCCACTGGCCCGCTGCACAGCGGTCACGGCCATCGCCCTGCTCCTGCTGCTGGGCGGATGTTCTCCGTCCGGCAAAGAGCAGACCTCTCCGCAGGCCGCCACGCCGGCCCCTGCGCCTGCCTCCACACCCGCCCCGGCGGCAGCACCGGCACGCGGCGTCGAACTGCCCAGCTTCGTCAACCTCGTCAAGCAGGCCGGACCGACCGTGGTGAACATCAGCGCCATCCAGCAGGGCCGACAGTCCGGTTTGCGTCCGGGAGATCCGCTGTATGAATTCTTCCGTCGCTTCGGCGCCACCCCCGACACCGGCGAAGCGCCGACGCTCAGCCTCGGCTCGGGCTTCATCATCAGCCAGGACGGCTACGTCCTGACCAATGCGCATGTCATCGACCAGGCCGACGAAGTCATCGTGAAGCTGACCGACAAGCGCGAGTTCAAGGCCAAAGTCATCGGCGCCGACGTCTACACCGATGTCGCGCTGGTCAAGATCAAGGCGGACGGCCTGCCCGTGGTGAAGATCGGCGATCCCGGCAAGGTCGAGCCCGGCCAATGGGTGGCCGCCATCGGCGCCCCCTTCGGCTTCGAAAACAGCGTCACCGTCGGCGTCGTCAGCGCCAAAGGGCGCCTGCTCCCGAACGGCAGCTATGTCCCCTTCATCCAGACCGACGTCGCCGTCAATCCCGGCAACTCCGGCGGTCCGCTGTTCGATACCGAAGGCGAAGTCATCGGCATCAATTCCCAGATCTACAGCGAGACCGGCGGCTACATGGGTATCTCGTTCGCGATACCGATCGACATCGCCACCGGCATTGCAAAGCAGTTGCGGGAAACCGGCAAGGTGGTGCGCGGCCGCATCGGCGTGCAGTTGCAGGAACTGACCCAGGACATTGCCTCGTCCCTGGGGTTGAAGGAGACGACTGGTGCGCTGGTCGCCGCCGTGCAGCGCGGCGGCCCCGCCGACAAGGCCGGCATCAAGCCGGGCGACGTGGTGGTGGCCTTCAATGGCCAGCCGGTGAAGACCACCGCCGATTTCGCGCGCCTGATCGGCGAGACCAAACCCGGCACGACGGTGAGCGCGGAACTGCTGCGCGGCGGAAAAAACGTGAGCGTGAAGATTACGCCGGACGCGCTGGAAGGCTAGGGCTGCGTTCCTCAAAGCAGCCGCAGCCCGCTTCCGTCGCAATGACGCGGTGCAGGTCGGCAAAGCGCGTCGTTGCGGTGTGGTCGAAGAGCGGGTCGGAAGGCGCTTGCGCCAGGTCCGCGCCGATGGCTTGCACGTCGCTCGCGTCGAGCATCGCGACGGCGAGCGGAAACAGGCTCAGTTCCTCGACCATCATGTTGTGCCGCAAGCGCTCCGCGTAGAGGCGGATTTCCAGCGGCAGCTGCGCCCACGACACGGTTTCCTCGCGCGCCGCCGATTCGAGATCGCGCATCAGCTCGCGTCCCTGCCGGGCCAGCACATGATGCTGGCGCTCGATCTCCTCGCCCAGATCGGCGGGCAGCGCCTTTTTGGAGCGCAGCGCGGCAACGATGCGATCCTCCACCGGATGATGGTGGACATCGGGGAATTGCGTCAGGTAAAACAGCACGTCGACCAGCAGGTTGATCTCGGAAGGCGCTGGCGGCAGCGCGGAGGGCGGCGCAGGGAACCTGGACAAGAGTCCGACCAGCTTGTCGAGATTGCGGTGTTCCCGCTGCAGCTGACTCACGAGCGTTTTCATATCATCGATCCTCATGTTGCGACGGCCGAAATCCGTCCGCGACGACTGTTCAGAACGAGCTCTTGACCATCATCAGCCGGATCTTTTCGATTGCGCGCGATGGCGCCAGGCCCTTCGGACACACTTCCGTGCAGTTCATGATGGTGCGGCAGCGGAACAGGCGATAGGCGTCGTTCAAATCATCCAGCCGTTCTTCCGTCGCCGTGTCGCGGCTGTCAGCAATAAAACGATAGGCCTGCAGCAATCCGGCCGGCCCGACAAACTTGTCCGGATTCCACCAGAAGGACGGACACTGGCTGGAGCAGCAGGCGCACAGGATGCACTCATACAACCCGTCGAGTTCCTCGCGCTCCTCCGGCGTCTGCAGGCGTTCCTTCTCCGGCGGGATCGTATCGTTGATGAGATACGGCTTGATCGAGTGGTATTGCTTGAAGAACTGCGTCATGTCCACCACCAGGTCGCGGATGACCGGAAAGCTCGGCAGGGGACGCAACACCACCGGCTCCTTCAGCCCTCTGATCGGCGTGATGCAGGCAAGGCCGTTGCGGCCGTTGATATTGATGGCATCCGAACCGCACACGCCTTCGCGACAGGAACGCCGGATGGTCAGCGAGTCGTCTTCCATCTTGATGCGCAGGATCGCGTCCAGCAGCATGTGGTCGGTGGGCGCCAGCGCGATATCGTAGTCCTGCATGTACGGTGCCTTGTCGGCATCCGGGTCGTAACGGTAGATCGAGAATCGCATGGCGGATCGCCTCACAGGAGCAAGAGAATACGCATGACCCACGCGGCCATGCCGACCAGATAGAAGCCGAGCAGCGCAAGAAGGGCGAGGCGCAGCGCCAGCGGCTTGATGTAATCCATCATCACATCGCGCAGACCGACCCAGGTATGCAGCAGCAGGGCGACAAAAAACAGCAAGGTTGCCATGCGCACCAAGGGTCCGCCGAGCCATGCGCGCCACGCCTCGAAGCCGTGCGGCGCATTCCACGCAAAGTGAACGAGTGCGAACAGGACGGCCAGCAGCATGTAGACGGCGGTGAAGCGCTGCACCGTCCATGCGCGCAATCCGGATAGCGCTTTTTTCAAAACAGAACTCCCGCGCTCAACAGCGCAATCACCACCGCGCTGCAATTGACAACCCATGCGCTGGTGCGCGCGGCCTGCAGATGCGACCCGACATCGATATCGCTGAGCAGATGGCGCACTCCCGCCAGCAGATGATGCGCCAGCGCCCAGATGAACAGCACCGCCAACAGCTTGAAGATAGTCTGTGCGAACATGCCGGCCACGCGCGCATAGCCTTGCGCATCGGCCAGCGACAGCCCGAGCAGATAGATGCAGAACGGCGTGCCGACCGCCAGAATGACGCCGGTGATGCGATGCAGGATGGAGGTCACGGAGCCGACCGGCATCTGCAATTGCGTCAGATTGAAAAATACCGGTCTTGGTCTGTTCATGGGTTTTTCCATCGGAATTTTCCGTGGGCAAAAATCATCAACGAGATGCAAGGAGATGCGTCGATCAATGCGGCATCATCGCATGCAATTGTTGCAAGCGGGCAAATCGACGGCACACCAAAGCAATTCGACAGCACATGAGCACGTCGGTTTTCACCGACGCCTTGCTTGCAGGAGAGAATGGGCAACGAATTCCCCGGCTATTTCCCCGTCATCGACGCGGTCGCCGTGCGCTCCGCGCCATAAGTCTTCGCCAAATAGTCTACCATCGCCGGAATATCTTCGTCCGCGAACTGTGCGCCGAACGGCTTTTTCATCTTCTGCACCGTCGCACTCCAGTAGCTGCGCGGCGACGACGGCGGCTGCATCTGCACATACTGCGCCGAATGGCAGGTCATGCAGTTCTCCAGCACCAGCTTGTATCCCGGCAGTCCGCTTTCCTTGAAGCGCGCGGTCTCGCGCGGCAAGGTGATGTCGAGCGCGCACACCGTCGAGCTCAGCGCCAGCGCCAAGCTTGCCAGCAGCAGGCGAGGCCATGCACGCCGCGTGTTGGTGGTTTCCATGGCCGGCCTCCTCATACCGCCACCACGTGCGTGGTCTCGACCACGTTGCGCATATAGCCGGGCGGATTCCACAGCGCGTTCATCGGCTGGCTCTGGCCGATGCGGTTGAGCGCGCGCACCATCAGCGCGTGCTTGCCGGCGCGTGGCGGAACGAAAGCGATGCTCCACTCGCGGAAGGAATAGCGGCCCAGATCCTTGCCCAGCTGCGCCGCCCGCCAGGTCTGCCCGCCGTCGCCCGAGAACGCCACCTCCGTGATCCCGTAGCCGCCGTCGAACGCAATGCCGCTCACCACGGTCTCGCGTCCAGCCGTCAGCTGTGCGCCCTCGGCCGGACTGGTAATGAAGGACCGCACATTGAAGCGCGCAATCGGCACCGTTTTCGCCGGCGTGGCGCCGGGCGGCACGCACGCGCAGTCGTTATCGGGAATGCGATAGGCCGGATTCATCCAGAAACCCTCGAACGGCTTGTCCAGCACCGCGATCTCGGACAAGTGCTTGACCCAATAGGTGCCGTAGTAGCCCGGCACCACCAGGCGCAGCGGATAACCGTTCAGCATCGGCAGATCCTCGCCGTTCATGCCCCACGCCAGCAGCACCTCGCCATCCAGCGCATGATCGATGTCGAGCGCCTTGATGAAATCCGGACCGTTGCCCACCGGCGGCTTGTCCAGGCCGTCGAAGGACACCTGCACCGCGCCCGCCTTCACCCCGGCTTTTTCGAGCACCTTCTTCAAGGGCACACCGGTCCAGCGCGCATTGCCCATCGCGCCGTTGCCCAGCTGGCCGCCATTGACGCGCGGCGAAAACAGCGCGCGGCTGTTGCCGGAACACTGGTTCACCGCGATTACCTCCACCGGATCCGCCATGCGCTTGATCTCGTCGAGCGACAGTGTTAGCGGCGTGTTCACCGCGCCGCCGACATGCAGGCGAAAGCTTTCCGGTGAGATGGAAGTCGGAATACCGCTCCAGTGATAGCGCACGAAAAACGCATCGTTCGGCGTGATCGGTCCCTCGCTGTACACGCTGAAAGGCGTTTCCAGTTGCGGCGGCCGGTGCGTGAGCACGATCAGCGGACGCTTCTGCGGAAAAGCCAACACATCGCGTTCCCCGTTGTCGAAGGGGAGCGTGATCTGGGCCGCGAGGGCGGAGAACGGAGTGAGCGATGCGCCGAGCGCGCCCAGACGTTCAAGAAATTTTCTGCGGCGAAAAAATTCCGGGCTGCGTTCCCGACAGGTCTTGATCATCGTCCCCTCCTCGCTGATCTGCAAAATATAGAGAGACAAATCGCGGAGTGCCAGCGGAATCTGATGCTTGTTCAACACAGCGCAAATCCGGCCTCCGCTTCGCTGATCGCCGTGAAAGGGTGTACCCTTTCAAGCTGGAAAGAATGTCACAGGCATCACACACGACATTTCATGCATACCGCCCGCAAACAACAACACAGGAGCAAGCAATGGCAGGCCAATTCGAAATCACCAGCATGGCGCTGTTCTGCGACTTCGAGAACATCGCCCTCGGTGTTCGCGACGCCAAGTACGCGCATTTCGACATCCGGCGCGTGCTGGAACGTCTGCTGCTCAAAGGCAGCATCGTGGTCAAGAAAGCCTACTGCGACTGGGACCGCTACAAGGACTTCAAGGCGCCCATGCACGAAGCCGCGTTCGAGCTGATCGAAATCCCGCATGTGCGCCAGTCCGGCAAGAACTCGGCCGACATCCGCATGGTCGTCGACGCGCTCGACCTCTGCTACACCAAGTCACATGTCGACTGCTTCGTCATCATCAGCGGCGACTCCGATTTCTCGCCGCTGGTCTCCAAGCTGCGCGAGAACAACAAGTACGTGATCGGCATCGGCGTCAAGGATTCCACCTCCGACCTGCTCGCCGCCAACTGCGACGAATTCATCTTCTACGACGACCTGGTGCGCGAGCAGAAACCCAAGCGCAAGCCCGCCGAAAAGAAAGCGCCGGCGAAGAAGAACACCAACGGCAGCACCAAGGCGCCCGCCCCGAAAACGGAAGAAGACAAGCGCCAGGACGCGCTCGACTTCGCCGTCGGCACCGTCGAAGCCCTCATCGCCGAGCGCGGCGAAGACGAAAAAATCTGGGGCTCGATGGTCAAGCAGACCATGAAGCGCCGCCGTCCCGGTTTCAACGAGTCGGCCTATGGCTACCGCTCCTTCAAGGAGCTGATGGAGGATGCGCAAAAGCACGGCCTGCTGCAGATCGTGCGGGATGAGAAGACGGGGCAGTACACGGTGCGCTTGGCGGCGGGGGAGGAGTGAGCGGCAGGGGATCGCACTATTTGCCTTCCAGGGCGTCGGCCAGCATGACGCCGGGGCGCGAAACGGCGCGATCTCCTTCGTAGCAGGACCTGGCATACGCGATCTGCTCCGGCAGTGCGGCAACCGATGCCAATGGCAGCATCGTGATGCGATCCTTGTTGCCCTTGCCTTCCCGGATCGTGATTTC
>NZ_DATFAF010000008.1:0-24948 GCF_035254865.1 Noviherbaspirillum sp. | reverse complement strand
TCTCCGCCGAAACGGCAGACGACGTCGCTCGCGCGCGCCTCTGCCTGCAGCTCGATGGCGAGTTCCTTCAGGACGGTGTCGCCGGCCTGGTGGCCATAGAGGTCGTTGAAGCGCTTGAAGTGGTCGATGTCGCAGACGATGATGCTGAAGGATTTTCCGTAGCGGCGGCTGCGCTCCAGTTCGCTCTGCATCATGCCGTTGAGCGCGCGCCGGTTGAACAGGCCGGTCAATGGGTCGCGCTCGGCGAGGCGGGCCAGTTCCGCATTGGCGTTTTCGAGGTCTTCCGTGATCGCCTGCACGAAGTGCTGGTAGCGCAGCAGGATGCGCATGTGGTTGTCTTCGTACAGATTGCGTGACTCGAAGGCGGACCCGCTCTTGTCCTGCCTTGCCTTGCAAGGCGCGGGCGATTCGCGCATCGCGACCACCACCATGGCGGCATTGCGCAGCCCGGCTGCTTCCGGGCGGCTGCAGAATTCGCCTGCAGTGATGAAGCCGGCGGTCGGTGCCAGCCGTTCGAAGGGCGACAACTCCAGGTCGATGCCGCGTTGCAGGACGAAGTGCCGAATGATGCAGGAATAGATGTGGATGGCTTCCGGTCCGAACTCGCGCACCGCGCCTTCCAGTACCTGCACGCGCTGTCTCATCGACTCGATGCGTGCGTAGCCGAAGTGCACTTCCTCGCCTTCCTGCAGTTCCGCGGTAAACAAGATGCTGCCGTCGTCGCGTACCTGGTAGGGCACGCGTGCATGCAGTTCGCCATGCCGTTCCACCAGGAGGGGAAACTCCATGACATTCAGGAAAAAGTTGTCGCTGGAATCGATGCCGAGATAGCGCTTGTAGATGTCGATCGCGGGCTTGTGGTCGATCATCGAGACGATCGGACCCGCCGCCTTGGTGATGGTCAGCTTGCGCCCGATCGGCTGCCAGCCGAGATGCACGTCACGCTTGATTTCCAGCGTGCCGCCGCACAGTGCAACCGCCACGAAACCGCCGTGGGTCATGCGGTGCTGCGAGATATCCGCCGAGCCACCGCCGAAGACGGGAAATCCTGGGGACACTGTATTGATAGTTGCCAGAAGGAGATCGCAATTGAAGGCCAGGGGCGTGGCAAGCAGCAGCACGCCCTTGATGGAAGCGATCCTGTCGCCGAGCGCACCGACCAGGCGCTTCGCCGCGTCCACCTCCTCGCCGACGTGGCAGTCCTGTTCGACCAGGACCAGTTCCGCGGTATCGAAGCAGGTCAGGGACATGACGGAGCGTGCGTCACATACCTGG
This sequence comes from Noviherbaspirillum sp., assembly GCF_035254865.1. Classification (GTDB taxonomy): domain Bacteria; phylum Pseudomonadota; class Gammaproteobacteria; order Burkholderiales; family Burkholderiaceae_D; genus Noviherbaspirillum. The sequence continues at coordinate 23,673 of NZ_DATFAF010000008.1, read as the reverse complement.
CCGTGGCTGATGTGACCGAAGGTGGTTGCGCCGACCACCACGATGTCTTCGCGCAGCGCGCGCAAGGCGTCCACGATCGCGGTGATCCATTGCGTGTCGTCGTCCCTGTTGTAGATCTGCACCAGCACGCTTTTGGCAGCGCGTACGGAAGCTTGCAGATCCGGCTGTCCCAAAAGGGCATGCAGTTCGCCAAGGTCGGAAAAGGCTCCGGTCAGCAGTTTCATTCCGTCAGCCGTCGTGAAAATTGTTCAGATTGCGATTTCGCGGGCTGCCCGGCGCGAATGATTCATCCGCGTTCATCAAGGCCATGCAGCATTGAAATCAACCTTAGCATTGATATTTCCGGCTCGCAAATAAAACGCAACACTTTCGGTCCGAGCGCCAACCCGCGGTAATGGCTCTTGTGGCTTTTACGGCATACGGGCGATGAAGCCTCGCGCGATTATTTTCCTGTCGGCGCAACGCAGCAAAGCGCGCCGGATTTCGTCTCACATCCTGACGGCGAGACCGCTTCACGACGCACTATCGCCAAATTCCCGCGACGCACAAAGCGACCTTTCGACGGCCCGATCGCAGCCTTCGGCCAGTCGACCTTTTTCTTTTTTCTTGATTCGTATCATGTTTTTTCGTTTGGCGCTTGCGTAACTTCTACCTTGCCAAAAGTCTACGTTCGTGATTTCGATCAAATCGGCGTACCCGCGCCGCTCCATATAACCAATGCCGGATCACCGGCCACACGGAGGAAACGATGTCTGCAAATCCTGAGTTGCATACCAACGAAGAATCGGAAGAGCGTGTTCCCATCATGCAGCAGATCCTGGATAACCCGTTCCTGCTGCTGTTCATCGGTGTCGCCGTTCCGACGGTGTTCTACACCATGTGGGGAATCATGGAAATCGTGACGATCCCGATCGCGAAATAAGGAGACTGCTATGAGCGCCATACATCCGCCAACCACGAGGCTGTGGTGGAAACAGCCGCTGGACCGCGTCGAAGGAACCTGGATTGCGATCGCTTTCTTCTGGTGCCTGATCATGTTCTTCATGATGCCGTACTGGCATGTGACCGGGAAGCAGAACCTGTCGAATGAAGCCTACCGCGTCTCGCCGGAAGCCCATGGCAAGAAGGCGCAGGAGATGGTCGACAAATACACGGTGCGCACCGAGAGCGACCAGAAGATCCCGGTGGTGCATCCGCCAGCGGGCAGCGACGTCTATCTGGTTGCCCGCCTGTGGGCATGGTGGCCGATCCTCGAACTGGAAAAGGGCAAGAGCTACCGCTTGCACCTGTCGGCCATGGATTACATGCACGGCTTCTCCCTGCAGCCTTCGAACATCAACCTGCAGGTCATTCCCGGTTACGACATGGTGGTCACCGTGACGCCGAACCAGGAGGGAACCTATTCCATCGTCTGTAACGAGTATTGCGGCATCGGCCATCACACCATGGTCAACCGCCTCTATGTCGTGAACAAATAAGGGGGATGCCCATGGCTAACCAAGAGACTTTCCGCACCTGTCCGCGGACGGGGCTGCAGTTCCATACCTCGGCAGAAAACCTGATGAAGGCCAACGCCGTTGCCGCCGTCGTGTTCCTGCTGATCGGCGGCATTCTGGCGCTGCTGATCGCACTGACGCGCTGGCCGGCGGTGCACCTGCTGCCCGCCGACACCTTCTATCTGGTACTCACCGCGCATGGCCTCGACATGCTGGTGTTCTGGATCATCTTCTTCGAGATCGCGGTCTTGTACTTCTGCTCCTCCACCCTGTTGCGATGCCGGTTGGCGACGCCCAACATGGCGTGGCTGGCGTTTGCGCTGATGCTGATCGGCGGGATCACCACCAACGTGGCGATCTTCCAGGGCAATTCGAGCGTGATGATGACCTCGTATGTGCCGATGCAGGGCAGCCCGGCCTTCTATCTCGGCCTGATCCTGTTTGCGGTCGGTGCGCTGATTGGCTGCTTCATCTTCTTCGGCACGCTGGTTGTCGCCAAGGCGGAGAAAACCTACACCGGCTCGATTCCGCTGGTGACCTTCGGCGCCATGACGGCCGCCATCATCGCGGTGTTCACGATTGCGTCCGGCGCGATCATCCTGATCCCGACCTTCCTGTGGGTGGTCGGTTACATCAAGGCGATCGATCCGCTGATGTATCGCGTGATCTGGTGGGCCTTCGGCCATTCGTCGCAGCAGATCAACGTCGCCGCGCACATCTCGGTGTGGTATGCGATTGCCGCCATCGTGTTCGGCGCCAAGCCGATGTCCGAGCGCGTGTCGCGCACCGCCTTCCTGCTGTATATCTTCTTCCTGCAACTGGCCAGCGCGCACCACATCCTGGTCGATCCGGGCGTTTCCTCCGAATGGAAGATCTTCAACACCAGCTATGCGATGTACCTCGCGGTGCTCGCTTCCATGGTGCACGGCCTGACCATTCCGGGCGCGATCGAAGTGGCGCAGCGCGAGAAGGGTTTCAACAAGGGTCTGTTCGAGTGGATCCGCAAGGCGCCATGGGGCAATCCGGTGTTCTCCGGCATGTTCATCTCGCTGGTCGGCTTCGGTTTCCTCGGCGGCATCTCGGGCGTGATGATGGGTACCGAGCAGCTCAACCTGATCATCCACAACACGATCTACGTGCCGGGCCATTTCCACGCAACCGTCGTGATCGGCACCACGCTGGCCTTCATGTCGCTGACCTACTTCCTGATTCCGGTGCTGTTCAAGCGCGAAATCATGTTCTCGGGACTGGCGAAGTGGCAGCCTTATCTGTTCGGCATCGGCATGAGCGTGTTCTCGCTGGTGATGATGGGCGCGGGTACGCTCGGCGTGCCGCGCCGCCACTGGGACATTTCCTTCGCCGGTACGGCCTTGCCCTATGAATTCCCGGGCAGCGCCTATTTGCTGATGTCGCTGGTGGGCATCAGCGCGGTCGCGGCGGTGATCGGCGGCGGCGCCTACATCCTGATCACGGTCTGCTCGATCCTGTTCGGCCGCAAGCTGGAAGGCGGCGCGCTCAGCAACAAGCCGACCCCGGTTGTCACGCCGGTGACCGCTTCGGTCGGCGGACATGGCGGCGTCGGCATTGCCGGCTTCGCCGCACCGGGCACCTTCGTGTTCGCGATGGTGTTCCTGGTTGCCTTCGTCCTGTACTACTTCATCAACTGGAAGTACCTGTCCCAGGTGTGGGGCATGAGCTGACAGGTTGCATGCCACGGGCTCCGCTTTCCGCAGGAAGGTGGAGCCCGCGATGGCATCCATGTCCCAATTCCTCTGGAGAGCAGCCGACATGAGCAACCCCATCAAACAAATACTCAACGTTTTCAAACTCCGTATCGGCGTGGTGATCGCGCTGACTGCGCTCACCGGATTCGCCATGACGCCGGGCGCGCATGCGCCGGCGTGGAAGGCGGCCCTGATCGGCATGATGGTGCTGTTCTCGGCGGCGGCAGCCGGCGCCTTCAACCAGTATGTGGAGCGCGACATCGACGTCAAGATGACGCGTACGCGCAACCGCCCTTTCGTCACCGGCACGCTGCGGCATGGACCGCACTGGCTGTGGCTGATTGCCATCATGGTGATCGGATCGACGCTGGCCACCGGCTGGGCGCTCAACTGGGTCTCGGCGCTGTATGTGTTTCTCGGCGCATTCTTCTATGCGGTGGTCTATACCGTCTGGCTCAAGCGCCGCACCTGGCTCAATATCGTGGTCGGCGGGCTGGCCGGCAGCTTTGCGGTGATGGCGGGCGCGGCGGCGGTCAATCCGCAGCCCGAGCCGCTTTCCCTTTCGCTGGCGCTGGTCCTGTTCCTGTGGACCCCGCCGCACTTCTGGAGCCTGGCGATCGCGCGCGCCGACGACTACACGGCCGCGGGTGTGCCGATGCTGCCGGTGGTGATCGGCGTGCCGGCAGCCGCGCGGGTGGTGCTGGCCAACACGATTGCGCTGGTGTCGGCATCGCTGTTGCCGATGTGGTTCGGCGCCGGCCCGATCTACCTAACCGGGGCGCTGATCGGCGGCGCGTATTTCCTGGACAAGAGCGTGCGCCTTGCGCGGCGTCCGGATCGCGCGAGCGCGATGGTCAACTTCCACGCCTCATTGCTGCAACTCACCGTGCTGATCACCGCGGCCGTCGCCGATGCGGTATGGCGGCACTAGCAAACAAATCGAAAGCGCTGATCGCCGCCTTGATGCTGTCCACAGGATGGCATGCCGGCGCGGCGGAACAGGCGCAGCTCGACCCGCAGGCTGTCTATCAGACCAGCCAGGCCGCGATCGGCACGACGCCGGGCGATTACGTCTTGCGCGACCGCACCGGCAAGCCGGTGCGCTTGTCGTCCTATCGCGGCAAGCCGCTGCTGGTGAGCTTTGTGTACACCGGATGTTTCCAGGTCTGTCCGAGCGATACCGTGCTGATTTCCAAGGCGGTGAATGCGACGCAGGACTTGTTGGGAACGGAAGCCTTTCACACGGTCACGATCGGCTTCAACGCGCCCTTCGATTCTCCGGAAGCGATGGCGGCATTCTCGCGGCAACTCGGCGTCACGGCGCGCAACTGGGAGTTCCTCAGCCCGGATCTGAAAACCGTGGCGCCACTGACGCGCGACTTCGGTTTCAGCTACCTCGCCACGCCGAAGGGTTTTGACCATATCACGCAGCTGAGCGTGCTCGATCGCAGCGGCCGCATCTACCGGCAACTGTATGGCGACAGCCTGAACGCGCAGGCCATCGTCGCGGCATTGCGCGACATCGACCACGGCGTGGTGTCGGTGCCGTCCGGCTGGTCGGGCGTGCTGGTGCGCGTGCGCCTGCTGTGCACCGTGTACGACGGCGGCACCGGCACCTATCGCGCCAATTACGGAGTGATCGTCGGTCTGCTGGTGGGCGCCAGCATACTCGGCAGCGTCGCATGGATGCTGGTCAGCGAGTGGAGACGCCAGCGCAAGGCTTAGAGAGTGCCCAGATGATTTTAATGGTTATGAATGTCCACGGAAAACACGGAAATCACGGAAGGAAGCGATATTTTTTGTCTTTTGTGGAAATCCCTAATTTCCCTGCCATAGAGCAGAGACTTTTTCCCGCGAACGACCTACAAGCCAGTCCGCGTGTTCCACAAAAAGCAAAAAATTCCAAGGATTTCTTCCGTGTTTTCCGTGGACATTCATAACGTTCTTCCGCACCGACTAGATTCGTCGGATGAACGATGAGGAGCAGATTTAACGTGACGGATCTATCAGTCAAGCAGGCCGACAAGCCTGCACCAAGGCCTGCAACTAAGCCGGCCACCTCGCCGTTTCCAGCAGCGCTGCGTTTGCTGCAATTCATCGAAAGAGCATTCGACCGCGCCTTCGGCACCGTGCATAACCCCTGGCACAGCCTCGGCGCGCTGTCCTACTTTTTCTTCTGGATCATCGCGGCCACCGGTCTGTACCTGTTCATCGTGTTCGACACCGGCGTCAACGGCGCCTACCAGTCGGTCGCGGCGATTACCGCGCAATGGTATTTCGGCGGCGTGATCCGCAGCCTGCATCGCTATGCCTCGGATGCCTTCACGGTGACCATGACGCTGCACCTGGTGCGCGAATTCCTGTACGGACGCTATGCCGGCTTCCGCTGGTTCTCCTGGGTCAGCGGCATTCCGCTCATCTGGCTGGCCTTCGCCAGCGGCATCAACGGTTACTGGCTGGCCTGGGACCAACTGGCGCAATTCATCGCGGTGGGTACGGCCGAACTGTTCGACTGGCTGCCGGTGTTCGGCGGCGCGATGGTGCGCAACTTCCTCACGCCGGAAACGATCAGCGACCGCTTCTTTTCCTTGCTGGTGTTCCTGCACATCGGCCTGCCGCTGCTGCTGCTGGCCGGGATGTGGATCCACATCCAGCGCATCAGCCGCGCCAAGACCAAGCCCTCGCGCATGCTCGGTTGGTGCACCTTCATCGGACTGATGCTGCTGTCGCTTCTCAAGCCTGCGATCAGCATGGCGCCGGCCGACATGATGGTGGCGCCGGCGGTTCTTCCGCTCGACTGGTTCTACCTGACGGTCTATCCCCTGCTGTATGCGTGGACGCCCGGCCCGGTGTGGGCGCTGCTGGTCGGATCGACGCTGGTGCTGCTGCTGATTCCGCTCCTGTTCAGGCGCAAGCGCGCGCCGGTGGCCGTGGTCAACCTGGACAACTGCAATGGCTGCGGACGCTGCTTCAACGACTGTCCGTATTCGGCGGTCATCATGCAGCCGCGCACCGATGGCGCGCGGCATGCGATGCAGGCGGTGGTCAACCCGGAACTGTGCGCATCCTGCGGCATCTGCGCCGGTGCCTGCCCGTCTTCCACGCCTTTCCGCAGCATCGGCGAGCTGGTGACGGGCATCGACATGCCGCAGCGCCCGGTGCAAGCCTTGCGCTCGGAGCTGGAAAGCGCATTGCACGGCCTGACCGGCAAGCAGCCGCGCATCGTGGTGTTCGGCTGCGATCACGGCATGCGCGTCAACAAGCTGGCAAGCGAAGATGTCGCGACCGTCAGCCTGCTGTGCACCGGGCAATTGCCGCCTTCCTTCATCGAGTTTGCGCTGCGCAACGGCGCGGACGGCGTGTTCATCACCGACTGCCATGAAGGCGAATGCGAATTCCGCCTCGGCCATGTCTGGACCCGGCAGCGCATCGCGGGCGAGCGCGAACCGCATTTGCGTCGCAATAACATCGACCTGGCGCGCCTGCGGCTGTCCTCGGGCAGCCTTGCCGAGTCGGACAAGCTGGCCGGGGAAATCGATGCCTTCCGCAAGGATTTGCTGAAGCTTGCGCCGATGCCGGATGCGAGCGAGGCCGAAGCAGCGGGAGAGCATCATGACTAAATGGATCGCACGCTGTGTCCTGTTTGCCGTGTTCATGCTGGGCGTCGGCTACCTGTCGAGCGCGCCGGCCTATCGACATCTCGGCAGCAACGAGGCGCTGATCCGCCTGAGCATCAGCCACACCGGACAACTGGTCGGCGACTGCCGCGACCGCAGCGCGGCCGAACTGAGCAAGCTGTCGCGCAATATGCGCGCCGCGCAGGTCTGCCCGCGCGAGCGCTCGCCGGTGACAATCGAGGTCGAATTCGACGGCAAGCCGCTGTACCGCGAAGTGCTGCCGGCCTCGGGCCTGTCGCACGATGGCGCGTCGAGCGTGTATCGCCGCTTCACGACGCCGGCCGGCGAACATCGCATCACGGTGCGCCTCAACGATTCGGTGCGGGTGAAAGGCTTCAATTACCAACGTAGCGAAGTCGTGCAATTGCACCCGGCGCAAGTACTGGTCATCGATTTCAATCATGAACAAGGTGGAGTGATCATCAAGTGAACGTCAGCACGCATACCCCTCCCGCAGCCGCTCCCGCCGCCCTTGCCGCTGCCCCGTCCGCCACCGATTTCTCGCTCGCGGTCGCAGGCGACGAACGCCGCACGCTGGCGCGCGCATGGCTGTGGCTGGCGCTGGCTTCGCTGATCGTTTCCGGCATCCTGTCGGTGCTGCTGGTGCTGTCGCGCACGCCCTACCTGCAAAAGCTGTTTCCGGTCGCGGACTTCTTCCATGTGGCGCTGGTGGTGCATGTGGACTTGTCGGTGCTGGTGTGGTTTCTTGCCTTCGCCGGGCTGCTGTGGAGCATCAACGGCGGACGCGGCCGGCTCGCGCTGGCATGGAGCGGCTGGGCCGGCGCGGCGCTGGGCGCGGCCATCATGAGCCTGGCGCCCTTCTTCGGACGTGGCGGCGCGATCATGAGCAACTACGTGCCGGTGCTGGAAGACCCGATGTTCATGAGCGGGCTGATCGTGTTCGGCATCGGCATCGCGCTGCTGACCCTGCGCAGCCTGCTGAGCGCGCCCAAGGTGGGCACGCGTCCGGACGGGCAGGCGGCCTTGTCCTTCGGCCTGAACACGGCGGCGGTGTCGACCGCGGTCGCGCTGTTCGCACTGGTGTGGTCGCTGCTCAAGGTGCCGTCAGCGCTGGAAGCGAAGGCGTACTACGAGCTGCTGTTCTGGGGCAGCGGCCATGTGATCCAGTTCACCTACACCTTGATGATGCTGGTGGCCTGGCTGTGGCTGGCCAGTGCCTGCAGCGCCCGGGCGCCGCTCACGCCGCGCGTTGCCCTGCTGCTGTTCGCCATCGGCCTGGCATCAGTGTTCGCGGTGCCGCCGATCTATCTCGCCTATGACGTCGCCTCGGTCGAACACCGCAACCTGCTGACCTGGCTGATGCGCTTCGGCGGCGGACTGCCCATCCTGCCGCTCGGACTCGCCGTCATCGTCGGCCTCGCCGGCTATCGTTCCCGTGCGCTGACGCCGCAGCAGAAGCCGCTGCACGCGGCACTGGTGTCGTCGCTGGCGCTCTTTGCAGCAGGCGGCCTGATCGGCTTCCTGATCCACGGCAGCAACGTGAAGATTCCGGCGCACTACCACGGCTGCATCGTCGGCGTGACGCTGGCGCTGATGGGCCTCACCTATCATCTGCTGCCGCGCCTGGGCTATCGGCAGCCGTCCTCGCGCATGGCGGCTTTGCAGCCATATGTCTACGGCGTCGGCCAGTTGCTGCACATCGTCGGGCTGGTCTGGTCCGGCGGCTACGGCGTGCAACGCAAGGTGGCGGGCAGCGAGCAGGTGCTGCGCAGCACCCAGGAAATCGCGGGCATGGGCTTGATGGGACTGGGCGGGCTGATCGCCGTGATTGGCGGTATCATCTTCCTGGTCATCGTTCTGAAGGCGATGACTTCCAATGCACACGGCGAGAATGAATGAACAGTGATGCGCGTTATGCCCGCTTGACAGCGAACCTGTGCGGATTTGCCGCGGCCTTGATGCTTCTGGTGCTGGCCACCAGCGCCTTCATCCGCATCGAACACAACGGTTGCACCAACATCGCCTTTCCCGCCACGCTCACTCTGATGTCGCGCGCGATGCATCGGGTCAGCGCCTCATCCGTCGGCCTGCTGCTGATCGCGATTTCCTTCTTCGTGCTGCGCTGCCGCCCCGTCGTCGGCAGCCGCAATGTCCTGCTCGCTCTGCTGTGGGTCCTGACGGTTTTTCTCGCCGTGCTTGGCCGCTTTACTTCGGGCAGCGTGGTGCCCGCCGTCGTGATCGGCAATGTGATCGGCGGAATGGCGCTGGCGGCCCTGTTCTGGCGCCTGCGGCTGGAGTTCGTGCCGCGCGAATCCTACCAGCGGCCGGAACGGGCGTTGAGCAAGCTCGCATCCACCGCGCGCTCGGTGGCTGCCTTCCAGGTATGGATAGGCAGCTGGGTAGCCGGCCTGATCGCCGAAATCGATTGCAAGGCGCTGACGTCAGCCGGCAAGCTGGCGCTGTGGCCGGACGTCGCGACCTGGAAGGCACTCAACCCGACAAGGATTTACTCGGCCGGCAACGCAGACCTGCTGCGGGCGGTAAACTGGCTGAGTGCCGTGCATGTGGCGGTCGCGCTCGTCCTGCTGGCGACCGTTGTCATGCTCTGTGGGCGGCTGCGGCATTCCGGTGGCGGACTGAATCGCACTGCCCCTGTGTTACTGGCCCTGCTCGCACTCCAACTCCTGCTCGGCATGGCGACGATCATCGCCGGCCGCGCGGTGCTGATCGGCGTGCTGCACAACATCGTCGCCGCGCTGCTGCTGGTCAAGCTGATCGACGTCGACTACCGGCTGCACCGGAGCTGAGATCCTGGCGTACGTCAGCCTTCGGTCCGCGCATCCTTGGGCTTGTCGCCCTTCGGCCAGTCCTTCGCCTTGCCCGGGAAGTCGGGGCGGGCCTGATGCGTGAAGTATTCGGCAACATCAACCGCTTCCTGCTCCGTCAGCGTATCCGGCTGGCCGAGCGGCATGTTGTGCCTGACGAAGGCGGCTGCCGTATAGGTGCGTGCCATGCCCGCGCCGACGTTGAAGGATTGCTTGCCCCACAAGGGCGGGAAGGCATAGCTGCCGTCGGGATTCTTCACCCCCTGCCCGTCCGCCTGATGGCAGCTCACGCATTTGGCCGCATACACCGCCTTGCCATTCTCCGCATTCGGCTTCAGATCCCGGTTGATCTGGCCGAAGCCGCGCCCCTGGACGCTCATGCCGACCGGGACACCGCTCGACAGCCACTGCATGTAGGCCAGGATGTCATTCATTTCCTGCGAGTCGTAAGGTAATGCCTTGCCGTTCATCGAGCGCTGGAAGCAATCGTTGACGCGCTGTTGCAGTGAATTGATTTTCCCGCTGCGCGAACGGTATTCGGGGAATGCGCCCCAGATGCCGACCCAGGGTGACGCGCCCGGCGTGGTTCCGGCATTGAGGTGGCAATTCGAACAAGTCAGCTTGTTGCCGACATTGTTCGGCAAGCGCTGATGCGTTTGCGTCAACAGCAGCTTGCCGTTGCGGATGGCGTCGCCCTGCGGCCCGGAAGGAATGGTGGATTCGTCCGGCACTTTGAACTCTGCCCGGGTCTGCGCGGTCTGTGCAATGGCCGGACTGGCCATGGCGCCGAACAGGGCAAACAAGGCAAGCGAACGTAAGGACATGATCTTCTCCCTGCAAAATGGACTCCCGCTATACAACGATGGCAGCGATGGCAACGAGGGCGTAACAGCAGGCGTCGGATTACCAGGCGTCGGCAAGCGCCTCACGTCTTGGTCGCGACAATCGCCTAGGTATTAAGACGATCTATATCGCGTGAAAGTATGACCGGACCGCAATCTCAAAAGTTCTGGCTTTTTTGCCAACAAGACGGCCGCATCAAGGATGGTCGGTGCGCGTGCCGACTTTTATTAGAAGAATAATTCAAGCGTTCGCTTAAACAAGCATTCTTCATATATCTTATAATGCCCCAGCTATAGCATGAGATACCGCGTTTCTCAAATGACTCAGGTCAAGGTTTTTCAAGGCAAATCGAAAACGCGGCATTCGGTATACCCCCACCCTTCATCTTCAGGATTATGGACACCGCCACCATACTGTTGTCTTCTTTTGTTCTGTCCATTACCGGACTGTTCTTTTTTATCTGGTCCCTGCGCAGGAAGCTGTTCGACAACAACCCGGCCGCCGCGCAAGTGATTTTCTCGCCGGGCGAGGTTGGCCGCATCGAAGAGCCCGCCGCCAACGCCGCGCAGCGCGCCGGCTTGCAGGATGCCGCCATCGCGCACAGTGGACCGGCGCTCAATGCGGAGCAGGAAGCGAGCCTGTCGAAAGAGCTGGCCGAGCGCATCGAGGCCGACAAGTCGACCGCCTTCGTGGCCTTCGTGTTCCTGGCCTGCGCGGTGGTGTGGCTGATCGTCGCCTCCAGCGCCGGCCTGATCAGCTCCATCAAGCTGCATGAACCCGACTGGCTGGTCAATCAGGCATGGCTGACCTTCGGCCGCATCCGCACCATCCACCTCAACGCAGTGGCCTACGGCTGGGCGCCGATGGCCGCGCTCGGCATCGCCATCTGGATGCTGCCGCGCCTGCTGAAAACGCCGCTGATCGGCGGCCGCTTCGCGGTGCTCGGCGCGATGATCTGGAATGCCGGCCTGATCGCCGGCCTGGGTTGCATCGCAGTCGGTCTGAACGACGGCATGGAGTGGCTGGAGATTCCCTGGCAAGTCGACATCCTGCTGGTGGTCGGCGGCCTGCTGGTCGCGCTGCCGCTGGTGTTCACCTTGCAGAATCGCCGTGTCGACCATCTCTATGTATCGATCTGGTACATGGGCGCTGCGCTGTTCTGGTTCCCCACGCTGTTTTTGATCGGCAATATTCCGGGCCTGCATTTCGGTGTCGAACAAGCCACGATGAACTGGTGGTTCGGCCATAACGTGCTCGGCCTGTTCTACACGCCGATGGCACTGGCTTCGGTGTATTACTTCCTGCCGAAAATCATCGGCCGTCCGGTGCAGTCGTACAACCTGTCGCTGCTCGGCTTCTGGACACTGGCCTTCTTCTACGGCCAGGTCGGCGGACACCACCTGATCGGCGGCCCGGTGCCCGGCTGGCTGATCACCTTGTCGATCGTGCAAAGCGTGATGATGATCATCCCGGTGATCTCCTTCTCGGTGAACCAGCATCTGACCATGCGCGGCAGCTTCAAGGCGCTGATCTATTCGCCGACCCTGCGCTTCATCGTGCTGGGCGGCATGATGTACACCGTCAGCTCGCTCCAGGGCTCGATGGAAGCGCTGCGCAGCGTCAACACCATCACCCACTTCACGCATTACACCGTGGCGCACGCGCACCTCGGGCTGTACGGCTTCTTCTCGATGGTGATGTTCGGCGCCGTGTATTTCGTGATGCCGCGCGTGATGGCCTGGGAATGGCCTTATCCGAAACTGATCGCCACGCATTTCTGGCTGGTCGTGACCGGCTTCTCGATCTACGTGGTCGGTCTGACCATTGGCGGCTGGCTGCAAGGTCTGGCCATGCTTGATGCAGCCAAGCCCTTCATGGATTCGGTCACCGTCACCCTGCCCTACCTGCAAGCCCGTTCCGTCGGCGGCGCGATCATGACGCTCGGCCACCTGGTCTTTGCGTTCCACTTCATCGCGATGGCTCTGCGTTACGGCCCGCGCCGCATCGGCGCCGCGCTGCTGCACACTCCCGCTCCCGTTGTCTCCCTGCCGCGAGAATATTCATGGAAAACGAACTGAAATTATTGACCGGCGCCATGGTGACGCTGGCGCTTGCGACGTCGACCCTGGTCGTAGTCCCCTACCTGCAACTGTCCGACCTGAAGCCGGCCGCCAGCCTGAAGCCCTACACCTCGGTGCAACTGCGCGGCCGTGAGCAGTACATCAAGAACGGCTGCATCTACTGCCACTCGCAGCAGCCGCGCGACAAGGCGCAGGCGCCGGACACCCAGCGCGGCTGGGGTCGCGCCTCGGTCGCCGCCGATTACTACTACGACAGCCCGCACCTGCTCGGCACCATGCGCACCGGCCCCGATCTCTTCAACATCGGAGCGCGCCAGCCGAGCGCCGACTGGCAGCTTGGCCACCTCTATCAGCCGCGCGCCTATACGCCTGGCAGCATCATGCCGTCCTACCCTTACCTGTTCGAGGTCAAGAACCAGGCCGACAGCGGCGACCGTGTGGTGAACCTGCCGCCCGGCTACGCGCCGCCGGGCAAGGTGGTGGTCGCCAAGCCGGAAGCGATGGACCTGGTGCAGTACCTGCTCGGACTTGACCACACTTATCCGGCCATCACGGCGGATGACGTCAAGAAGAAATAGCAAGTAGTCGCAGCGCCGCTTGCGAAGAAAACCACACGGAGTTCACACATGATTCAGGACATCAAGCAAACCGCCGCGCAGATGCGCGAGCATCCCGATCCGCATGAAAGCGGAACGCCGGTGCCGCGCAAGGTGATCGTCATTGTCAGCCTCGCGCTGCTGTGGGCCGTCGGCTACATCTTCATGGCGCGCCCCAATGCCGACCCCGCGCTGGGCGACAACCGCACCAAAACCGATCTGATGGCGCAGGCAGGAGGCGGCACGGCTGATGGTGCGCAGATCTTCGGCGCGCAATGCGCCGCCTGCCATCAGGCCACCGGCGCCGGCCTGCCCGGCGTGTTCCCGCCGCTGGCCGGCTCGGAATGGGTGACCGGCAAGGACACGCTCGCCGCCAACATCCTGCTGCATGGCATCTCGGGCAAGCTGACCGTGAAAGGCACGAGCTACGACGGCGCGATGCCGGCCTTCGGCGAAAAGCTGGACGACGCGCAGATCGCCGCAGTGCTCACCTATGTGCGCTCCAACTTCGGCAACAGCGCGGGCAAGATCGACGCCGCTGCGGTGAAGACCGCGCGCGAGGCAAGCAAGGACCGCAAGACACCGTGGAACGGTGACGATGAGCTGGGCAAACTCAAGTGATGCCGGCGCGCCGGTAAAGACTTTGCTGGCGCTGCTGCTGGTGGCCGCGCTCGCCGCCGTCGCGCTTCACAGCGTGACGGATGGCTTCCGCGTCTTCACGACGGAAGACGGGCGGCGTCTGGCGATCGAGGAGCATCCGCGGCATCTTCCCGCGACCACGATCCAGTACGAGGACGGCGGCGCGCTGCCGCTGGCACAGGCGCTGCACGAGGATGGCCGCGCGACCATCGCGGTGTTCTTCTACACGCGCTGCAATACCATCTGTTCGGTAGTCGGCACCGAACTCCAGCAGCTTCAGGACAGGATCAGGGCCGAAGGCCTGGAGTCGCAGATCCGCCTGCTGAGCATCAGCTTCGACCCGGATGACGGACAGACCGCGCTGGCCGGGTATGCGAAGCGCATGCACGCAGATGCTGGCGCCTGGCGCTTCGCACGGATCGCGAACACGCAACAGCGCCGCGAACTGCTCGATGCCTTCGGCATCACGGTGGTACCCGCGCCGCTGGGCGAATTCCAGCACAATGCCGCCTTCCACATCCTGACGCCCGACGGACGGCTGGCGCATATCATCGACTACGACCAGCCCGAAGTCGCGCTGGCCCATGCACTCGCGGCCGCACGACGCGCGAGCGCACGCCATGCAGCCGTGTCATGAAGACCATGCATTTCAAATTTTCCGACACCCTGAAGACAGCGGCATGGGCCGTGCTCGGCATCCTGCTACTTGTCGTCGCCATCGCATGCAGGCAAGCGCTTGAGCTGACCATGGCGCGCCATATGCTCGTGCAAATCCCGATGCTGCTGATCGCGGGCGTCGCGCTCAACCGCTTTCTCGCGCGCCTGCCCGGCCTGCGCCGCACGGCCCGATATGCGGCTTCATGGGACGAATATGGATTGACCGGCCTGGCGGTGTTTCTGCTGGCGAGCGCCTACTGGATGATTCCCAAGGCGCTCGACAGCGCGGTCGCGTCGGGCATGATGGAGGCCGGCAAGTTCGCCTCGCTGCTCGTCGCCGGTTTCGTGCTGCCCGCGTCGCTGTCGCGCGCCAACACCATTCTTCAGCTTTTCTTCCTCGGCAATTTCGCATCGATGATGGCGATCGCCGGCATGCTCTATCAGGACACGTCGACGCGCCTCTGCAATTTCTATCTGCTTGACGATCAGGTGCTGGCGGGCACCGGACTGGTCACGCTGGCTGTCGTGCTTCCGGTGTTGTGGTGCCTGGGGCAGGCATCGGTGAGGGAATTCTTCAGGGGCGGACAGCAAGCCGCCCCTGACGTGGTGAAGGTCGGGCATCCGTAAGCGACGGATGCCCGGTGACTTAGATCAGCTTCGAATAGGTGGACGTGGTCGGCTGCGTCAGATACTTGTCGAAGGCCATGCCGACCGCACGCACGAACAGGCGGCCTTTGGGTGTGACGCGAATGCCGCTGCGGTCGATGGTGATCAGGCCGGCATCCTCATACTGCTTCAGAATGCTCATCTCGGGCGCGAAATACGTCTCGAAATCGATCCCGTACTGGCGATTGATGTCCTCGAATTCCAGCGGCAGACTGCACATCAGGGTCATGATGATCTGGCGGCGCAGTAGGTCGTCCTTGCTCAGTTCAAAGCCTTTTTCGACCGGCAGGCGGCCCTGGTCGAGATGCTCGTAATACGCCTTCACCGTGCGCACCGACTGGCTGTAGGAACTGCCGACCTTGCCGATGGCGGACACGCCGAAACCGATCAGGTCGCATTCCGCGCGCGTGGTATAGCCCTGGAAATTGCGGTGCAGCGTCTTGTCCAGGCGCGCCTTGTTCAATTCATCATCCGGCTTGGAGAAGTGATCCAGGCCGATGTACACATAGCCCGCTTCCAGCAGGCGGCGCGTCGACATCAGGAATATCTGCAGGCGCTCCTCGGCCGACGGCAGGTCGGCGGCCACGATCAGACGCTGCGCCTTGAAGCGGCTGGGCAGGTGCGCGTAGTTGTAGAGCGCGATACGGTCGGGCGATACCTGGATCAGGCTGTCGAGCGTGCGGCTGAAGCTTTCCAGCGTCTGCTTGGGCAGGCCATAGATCAGGTCGGCGTTGATGGACTGGAAACCCGCCTTGCGGCTGTCGCTCACGGCCTTCTCGACCATTTCCAGCGGCTGGATGCGGTTGACCGCCTTCTGCACTTCCGGGTCGAAGTCCTGCACGCCGAAGCTGGTGCGGTTGAAGCCGAGGCCGGCCAGCATGTCGAGCGTGCCGTCGCGCACCGTGCGCGGATCGATCTCGACGCCGAGTTCGGCGTCGGGCGTGAATTCGAAGTGCTTGCGCACCATGGCCATCAGCTGGCGCAATTCGTCGGCATTGAAGAAGGTCGGCGTGCCGCCGCCCAGATGCAGCTGCGCTGTCTTGCGATCGGGGCCGATGTGCGACGCGACCAGCGCCATTTCCTTGTCCAGGTAGCGCAGGTATTCGGTTACGCGCTCATGGTCTTGCGTGATGATCTTGTTGCAAGCGCAGAAATAGCAAAGCGATTCGCAAAACGGCAAATGCAGGTAGATCGACAAGGGCGGGTTGGCGCGGCCTTCGGCGCGCTGCGCCAGATAGGTATGGTAGGTCTGGTCGGTAAAACCGGCGTTGAAACGGTCCGCCGTCGGGAAGGACGTGTAGCGCGGACCGAGTTTGTCGAACTTGCGAATCAGTTCTTCGGACAGTTCGATATCTGGCAGGGAGGAAGTCACAGGCGTATCCAAAAGGTTGTCTTGCAGCGTATTTTGCCGCAAGTTTGCGATTGCCGTGCGACAGTATTTGATCGGGACAAGTTCCCCGCGGCCTCAGACTGTGGCTGCATTGACTGAGATCAACTCCGGATCATCTGCGTGCTCGATCAGGATGCGCCGTACGCGGTCTTGCCAAAGCGTGGCGAATTCCTCCCCTTCCTGGGGCGTGGCGACGCCTTCCAGCAGTTTCCTCAACAAGGCGCCGCCACGCGGATCGCCCTGCACCCGGCCCATGTTCATGGCAAGCTGCACCGACTCACCGGTATCGACACGCTCGAAACTCGCTTCGCCCTCGATCGCACAGGAAAAATACATCAGGTCCTGGCGCCGGAAGTTGCGCCCGATCCCCTTGAACCCACCCGGCCCTGCCGCGCCTGTTATCAAACTCACCACACTTCCGATCACCCCGGTCACGCCCTCATCGGCCGCCGAAGCAAAGCGCACCTGCACCTTGCCGCGTTCCGGCGTCTGGTCCGGGTACAGCAGTGCCAGCGCGCGGCGCGTCATCAGGTACGCCCCGGCCACGGTCGGGCACGAGTGTCCGGCCAGGCGCACCGCGTCAATGTAGTGGTAAGTAATCAAGCCGTCGGAAAACGCACCGAGGAATTGCGAGAGCCCGTCATGCAAAGTGATGGCAGGCGCCTGGTCGAAGAATGCGGGGTAGCTCATTGTCTTTTTACCTTGAAAGATGTTTACAACAGTCCGAGTTCAAGCTTGACTTCATCCGTCATGGAATCGATGCTCCACGGCGGCTCCCACACCAGTTCCACATGCACCGAATTCACGCCCGGCACTTCCGCCACGCGCCCCTCGACCACACCGGGGAAGGTGCCCGCTACCGGACAGGCCGGCGCGGTCAGGGTCATTTCAATTTCGACATGCCCCTCGGGATCGATGTCGAGCGTGTAGATCAGGCCCAGGTCAAAGATGTTGACCGAGATTTCCGGGTCGTAGATCGTGCGCAGCACGGCGATGATGTCGGATCTCAGTTCGTCTTCATTCACGACGGATTCGGCCTCGTTGGCCAGTATGTCCTTGCTTGCTTCCATGTTGATTCTCGCTCAGTGTGTCGATGACGGATTCATTCGGTGGTGACCGGTGCGGCCCGGTCCTTCAGTGCCGCCTGCATGGTGTGCCATGCCAGCGTGGCGCACTTCACGCGCGCCGGATATTCCCGCACGCCTGCCAGCACTTCCAGTTTTCCCAGATCATCGTCCGGCGTGGCGTCGTCATGCGTGACCAGATGGTGAAATTCCTCGAACAGGTGCGCGGCCTCGTCCAGCTTCTTGCCCTTGAGCGCATCGGTCATCAGCGAGGCCGAGGCGGTCGAGATGGCGCAACCCGTACCCTCAAAGCTCACATCCTGGATCACGTCGCCTTCGACATGCAGGTACACCGTCAACTGATCGCCGCACAAGCGGTTGTGGCCGTGCGCAACATGGTTGGCATCGGCCATCGCGTGACAGTTGCGCGGCTTCTTGTAGTGATCGAAGATCACTTCCTGGTAAAGATCACGCAAATCACTCATCGCTGAAACATCTCCTGTACTTTCCGGATTCCTGCGATCAAGGCATCCACTTCGGCGTGCGTGTTATAGAGCGAGAACGACGCGCGCGCGGTGCCACCGATACCGAAGCGCTGCATGATCGGCATCGCGCAATGATGGCCGGCACGAATCGCGACACCGTCGTGGTCGAGAATGGTGCCGATGTCGTGCGGATGCACGCCCTCCAGCGTGAAGGACAGGATGCTGGCCTTCTGCTGTGCGGTGCCGATGATCTTCAAACCCTTGATGCCGCTTGCCAGTTCGGTGGCATACTCCAGCAGCGCGTGCTCATGCGCAGCGATGGCCGCGATGCCGACCGACGATACATAATCCAGCGCGTGACCGAGTCCGATGGCGCCCGCGATATTCGGCGTGCCGGCCTCGAATTTGTACGGCAGCTCGTTGTACAGGGTTTCGCCGAAGGAAACCGAACTGATCATGTCGCCGCCACCCTGATAAGGCGGCATTGCGTCAAGCAGCGTTTCTTTCCCGTACAAGGCGCCAATGCCGGTCGGCGCAAAAATCTTGTGCCCCGAGAACGCATAGAAGTCGCAGTCAAGCTCGCGCACGTCCACGCCAAGGTGCGCAATCGCCTGTGCGCCATCCAGCAGCACCGGCACCTCATGCGCATGCGCCATCTCGATGATGCGCTTCACCGGCGTAATGGTACCGAGCGCATTCGAGAGATGCGTGATCGCGACCAGCTTTGTGCCGGGACCGATCAAGTGGCCGAGCATCTCGACATCCAGCTCGCCGGCTTCGTTCACCGGCACCACGCGCAGTTCCGCGCCAGTCTGGCCGCACACCATCTGCCACGGCACGATGTTGGAGTGATGCTCCATCGCGCTGACGATGATGTTGTCTTCCGCGGTCAGGCGCGGTCGTGCATAGCTTTGCGCCACCAGGTTGATCGCTTCGGTCGTGCCGCGCACGAACACGATTTCCCTGGTGCTGGCCGCGTTGATGAAGCGCCGTACCTTTTCGCGCGCCGCTTCATACTCGTCGGTGGCACGCTGGCTCAGCGTATGCACGCCGCGATGCACGTTGGAATTGGTATGCCGATAGAACGCAGCCTCGGCTTCAATCACCGATACCGGCTTGTGCGTCGTCGCCGCGTTGTCGAGATAAACCAGCGGCTTGCCGCGAATCGTTTCGCGCAGCACGGGAAAATCCTCGCGCCAGCGGGCGACGTCGCTGTTGATGTGGCCTGGATGTCGCAACACTTCCGATTCCATTTTCATCACAGTTCTCCGAGTCGTTCTTCCTGCCCGATGCGTTCGATACGGCCCTCCTTCGGAAGACGCGTCAGCAGGATTTGTTCAAGCCGGGACCGCAAGGACGCGACCCGGATGCGTTCAATCACATCATGCGCGAAGGCATGCACCAGCAGACTGCGCGCCACGACCTCGTCGATACCGCGCGAGCGCAGATAGAACAACTGCGTTTCATCCAGCTGTCCGACCGTTGCGCCGTGGTTGCATTTCACATCGTCGGCGTAGATTTCCAGTTCCGGCTTGGTGTCGATTTCCGCATCGCGCGACAACAGCAGGTTATGGTTGGCCTGATACGCATTGGTCTTCTGCGCGCCGGGCTGCACGACAACCTTACCGTTGAACACCGCATGCGACTGGCCGTCGAGCACACCGCGATAGTGTTCGCGGCTGGTGCCGTTGGGCTGGCGATGGTCGATGCGCGTGTGGTGGTCCACATGCTGCTGCCCGCCGACCAGATACAAGCCATTGAGGATCGCGTCGCATCCCGGCGCCTCAAATGCCGTCGTGATGTCGTTGCGCGCCAGGGCCGCGCCCAGCGAAAACGAATGCGATTCCAGGCGGCTGTCGCGCTGCTGCAGCGCGTGAATGCCGGCCACATGGAATGCGCCCGCTGCTTCCTGCTGCAGCTTGTGATGGGCGACCGTCGCATTGGCGGCAGCGAAGATCCGTGTCACCACGTTGGTGAAGTACACCGCGCCGTCCAGCCCGGCATAGTGTTCAATGATCGTCGCCTGTGCGCCTTCTTCGGCAACGATGATGTTGCGCGCGTGATTGGCGCCGCCCTCTTCCGTCGAAATGAACAGCAGATGCACCGGCGTCTCCAGCACCGTTCCGCGCTTCAGATGCACATAGGCGCCGTCGGCCATGAAGGCAGTATTGAGCGCACCGAAGACTGTTGCTTGTGCCTCGTTCGCAAGATAGGGTTCCAGTACTTCCGGCGCCACGTCGAGCGTATCGGCGAGACTGGCCAGCTTCACGCCGTCCGGCAATGTCCCGATGGAGGACAGCCACGGCGCATAACGGCCGTTATGGAACACCAGCACATGATCGGACGCGCTGCCTTGCGCAAAACGATCCACCAGCGCCGCTGCGCCGGCACTGCTGCGGCATTCGATGGTGGAGCGGAATGCCTGCTTTTCAAACGCCGCCACGCTGGTGTATTTCCATTCCTCGTCATGCCGGGTCGGGAAACCACGTTGCGCAAAGACATCCAGCGCACTCTTGCGCAGCCGCCCGAGCCAGGGCACACCGCTGCCCGGCAACAGGTCGATGACGCGCGCGAAGTCGGTCAGGTAATGGTTGCGAGCTTCGGACATCATCTTGCCTCCGCGCGTACCGGGGTGCGCTTGGCGGATGCGGACGCGGCTTCGTCCAGCCAGCCATAGCCGCGCTCTTCCAGTTCCAGCGCCAGTTCCTTGCCGCCGGACTTGACGATGCGTCCCTTCGACAGCACATGGACGAAATCCGGCACCACGTAGTCCAGCAAGCGCTGATAGTGAGTCACGAGAATCATCGAGCGCTCCGGGCTGCGCAGCGCATTGATGCCCTTGGCGACGACTTGCAGCGCATCGATGTCGAGCCCGGAGTCGGTCTCATCGAGAATCGCGAGCTTCGGCTCCAGCAAGGCCATCTGCAGAATCTCGTTGCGCTTCTTCTCGCCGCCGGAAAAGCCTTCGTTGACCGAGCGGTACAACAGCTCGTCGCGCATGTCCATCTGCTTCATCTTTTCCTTGATGAGCTTGAGGAATTCCATGGCATCGAGCTCGGGAAGCCCGCGATGCTTGCGCACGTTGTTGACCGCAGCCTTGAGCAAATGGACATTGCTCACGCCGGGAATCTCGACCGGATACTGGAAGGCGAGGAACACGCCTTCGCGTGCGCGTTCTTCCGGCGCCAGCGGCAGCAGGTCGCGCCCCTGGAACAGAACTTCCCCGCCGGTCACTTCATAGTTTTCGCGTCCGGCCAGCACCTGCGCCAGCGTGCTCTTGCCCGAGCCGTTCGGCCCCATGATCGCATGCACCTCGCCCGCGTTGACGGTCAGGTTCAGACCGCGCAGGATCGGGTTCTTTTCGACAGATGCTTGCAGATTGGTGATTTTCAACATGTTTGTTTTTCCTCAGTTAACCCACGCTGCCTTCCAGGCTCACGCTCAACAACTTCTGTGCTTCCACCGCGAATTCCATCGGCAGTTCCTTGAAGACTTCCTTGCAGAAGCCGTTCACGATCATCGACACCGCATCTTCCGCCGACAGGCCGCGCTGGCGACAATAGAAGAGCTGGTCTTCGCCGATGCGGGAAGTCGATGCCTCGTGTTCGACGCTCGCGGTCGGATTACGTACCTCAATGTACGGGAAGGTGTGCGCGCCGCACAGATCGCCCAGCAGCAACGAATCGCATTGCGTGTGATTGCGCGCGTCCTCGGCGTTCTTCATGATCTTCACCAGGCCGCGATACGCGTTCTGGCCATGCCCCGCCGAGATGCCCTTCGACACGATGGTGCTGCGTGTGTTGCGCCCGAGATGGATCATCTTGGTGCCGGTATCGGCCTGCTGATAATTGTTGGTCAGCGCCACCGAATAAAACTCGCCGGTCGAATTCTCGCCGCGCAGCAGCACGCTCGGATACTTCCATGTGATGGCCGAGCCGGTCTCCACCTGCGTCCAGGAGATATGCGAATTCGCGCCGCGGCAATCGCCGCGCTTGGTCACGAAATTGTAGATGCCGCCCACGCCGTTTTTGTCGCCGGGATACCAGTTCTGCACCGTCGAATACTTGATCTTCGCGTTGTCCAGTGCGACCAGCTCCACCACGGCGGCATGCAACTGGTTCTCGTCGCGCATCGGCGCGGTGCAACCTTCGAGATAGCTCACATACGCGCCTTCGTCGGCGATGATCAGCGTGCGTTCGAACTGCCCGGTGTCTTTCGCGTTGATGCGGAAATAGGTCGACAGCTCCATCGGGCAGCGCACGCCGGGCGGGATGTAGCAGAACGAGCCGTCGGAAAACACTGCCGAGTTGAGCGCCGCATAGAAGTTGTCGGAAGAAGGCACCACCGAGCCGAGGTATTTCTTCACCAGTTCCGGATGTTCCTGCACGGCTTCGGAGAAGGAGCAGAAGATGATGCCGAGTTCGCCCAGCTTGTCCTTGTAGGTCGTGCCCACCGACACGCTGTCGAACACCGCATCGACTGCCACGCCCGCTAGGCG
The DNA here is from genome assembly GCF_035254865.1 of Noviherbaspirillum sp. Taxonomy (GTDB): domain Bacteria; phylum Pseudomonadota; class Gammaproteobacteria; order Burkholderiales; family Burkholderiaceae_D; genus Noviherbaspirillum. The sequence continues at coordinate 1,071 of NZ_DATFAF010000008.1, read as the reverse complement.
CTCGCGCTCGTGCAGCGGCACGCCCAGCTTTTCATAGGTGCGCAGCAGTTCCGGATCGACCTCGTCGAGACTCTTCGGCCCGTCCTTCATCGATTTCGGCGCGGAGTAGTAAATGATGTCCTGATAATCGATGGCCGGAAACTTGACGGCCTGCCACTTCGGCTCGGTCATCGTCAGCCAATGCCGATACGCCTTCAGGCGCCACTCCAGCATGAATTCCGGCTCCTTCTTGCGCGCCGAGATCAAGCGAATCGTGTCCTCGCTCAAGCCGCGCGGCACGGTATCGGTTTCCAGTTCGGTGACGAAACCATGTCGATATTCGCCGCCGATCATTTCGTCCAGTGCGGTGACTGCTTCTGCCATGATGTCCTTCCTATGTTCCGTTAAACCCAGCGGCAGCCGACTTCACCGACCGCTTCAATGTGATCTCGCTGGCATCGATCTTCTGCATATCCGGCCGCACAAGCGGCTGCACCATCTGGTCCAGCGTAATGTCCTGCAACACGCCCAGCACGGCGCGATTGATGCGTTGCCAGTTGGCGCGCACCGCACATCCGGTTTCCTGCACGCACAGGCCGGGAGTGACGCTGCACTCCGTCATACCGATCGGCCCGTCCATCGCATAAATGACGTCCGCCATCGAAATCTGCTGCGGCGGGCGCGACAACAGATAGCCGCCCTTCGCCCCGCGCAAGGACATCACCAGCCCGCCGCGCGTCAGCATCTTGAGAATCTTGCTGACCGTCGGCGCCGGCACATGAATGGCAGCCGCGATCTCCGCCGAACTGCGACTGCGCTCCGGTTCGCTGATCATCGCGGTCAGAACCACAGTGCCGTAGTCGGCCATCTTGCTCAGCCTTAACATGGTCTTGTGCCCATTCCTTAATCAGTACCGATTTAGTCCTGTAAACATCGTTTAAAAATCCCAGGGAAGGGAAATTGCCTGGGATTTTCCCGATGGAAAAGCTAGTGCGTTAAATAAACGTCACTTCAACGCGCATCACTTCGCCGACAAGAATCAGCATAGGGCGTTCGGCGGATAGTGCAAGCGCATGCATTGCACCACGTTCA
>NZ_DATFAF010000007.1:0-41893 GCF_035254865.1 Noviherbaspirillum sp. | reverse complement strand
TCCCGCCTAGTGAAAGCCTGATCAAATGGACAACCAAGAAATCCTTGCACTCTACGAGACCGTTGCCGACATCACCGATCAGATGCTGGCGGCCGCACGTACGGGCGATTGGGAACAGCTGGCCGCGTTAGAGTCTCGCTGCTCCAGCCAGGTGGAAATCATCAAGCAGAATGATCAGCCGCGCCAGCCGCTCACGCCGATGGCGCGTGAAAAGAAGACGCGAATCATCAAGAAGATTCTTGAGGATGACCGTCAGATTCGCGACATCACCGAGCCGTGGATGGCGCGACTGTCGGTCATGATCAACAGCGCAGGCACCGAGCGCAAACTCTCGAAGGCCTACGGCGCGAACCAGGCCGGATAGCGGCCATGCTCCCGCGGGCCGATCTCAACACTACCCGCCCCCCGGCCTCGCTTGAGGCCCCTACGCCTGTCGTCTCCGCGACCGATTCGCGCCAGGAGATATTTCGCAGGCTGACGCAAATCGCGATCGGCAAGGAACTGCACGCGACCGTGGATGCGATGCTGGACGACGGCACCTATCTGGTCAAGGTTGCCGATACGACCGCGCGCATGGCGCTTCCGGTCGGCACCCGAGTCGGCGACCAGCTTTCCATGGTGTTCGTTGCGCGCGAGCCGCGCCCTACCTTTCTGCTCATGCAGCAAGGCAGCACGACGGCTTCGCTCAGCACAACCGCGCGCTTGATCGATCATCTTCTGCAATCCGCCGAGCAGGATGGCGCGCCAGACGTGATTCCCGGACGCACGCCGCTGGTGAGCGCTCCGGCGGTCGCGGCGGCCGATCCGAAGACGGTTGCCACCAGCCTTTTCCAAGCACTCGCCTCCAGCGGCGTGTTCTACGAATCGCATCTGCATGACTGGATCAGCGGCAGCCGTTCACTGGCGGATCTCGCGCAAGAACCGCAGGCGCAACTCCCGCAAGCATCGTCGAATCGGGCGCATCACACAACCGAGCAAAACCCCGCCAATATTGATCTGACCAGGCTGGCGGCGGGCATGCGCGAACTGGGCAGCGGCGCGCAGGCATTGCTCGACCTGATGCGCGAAGCGCAATCCCAGCCGGGAAACCCGGCCACCACCGATGTCGACGTCATCTCGCGCCCGCCCGAGGAATTGCCGACGATCGATCAGGAATCGGGTCGCCTCATCAATCTTCAGCTCAATGCGCTGGAACACCACCAGGTGCGCTGGCAGGGCGAGCTGTGGCCGGGCCAGCCGATGGAATGGGAAGTCCGCGAGGACAAGCAGAAAGAAGGATCCGCGGAACAGCAACAATCGTCCTGGACCAGCACGGTACGCTTCGAGCTGCCGCATCTGGGCGAAATATCGGCGACGGTACGACTGACCGATTCGCGCGTGCATGTCCAGATCAATGCCGCGAGCGAGGATGCCGCCGAATCGCTGCGCCAGCATAGCGGCAGTCTTGCCGACGCCCTGGAAGCGGCGGGCGCGCCGCTCGACATGTTTTTGGTGAAGCGCAATGAATCGCCCTAACCCCGCCCAGAACGCCGTTGCGCTGGCCTATCAGACCGGAGATCTGGCACCGAAGGTGGTCGCCAAGGGGCGTGGGCTGATCGCGGAAGAAATCATATCCCGCGCACGCGAGCACGGTGTCTTCGTGCACGAGTCGAAGGAGCTGGTTGCGCTGCTGATGCAGGTTGACTTGGATCGCCATATTCCGCCCGCCTTGTATCGAGTAGTAGCGGAATTGCTCGCGTGGCTATACCATATTGACGCCGCCAGGCACAACGGAGACAAGGGAAGGTAAGCCCTGCCTTGACAAACAGAAAACTGCGCAGGAAAAGTTGACATCAATGGCATTCAATACCAAGTTCGGAACGGAGGATGTTAGCCCGTATCAGGTGCATTCCCGGCGCGAGATCATCAGCCTGCTGCGCGGCATGCAGGAGCGCAACCAGCTTGTCAGCATGGAAGCCGACGGCGGTTCGGACTCCGTTGTCACTTCGGTGCTGGCGGTCGACGAAAAAACCGGCATCGTGGTGATCGACCGCGCGCCGAGCAATATGCTCAACCAGCGCATTCTGGAAAGTGACAACGTCTCATTTGAGACCGTGCTGGATAACATCCGCATCCTGTTTTTCGCAGACAAGGTCGGCGAATGCCTGTATGAAAACCTCCCTGCCCTGTACATCGCCATCCCCGCGACGCTGGTACGCCTGCAGCGGCGCGAGCACTACCGCATACCGACTCCGGTCGCCAATCCGCTTCGCTGCAGCATTCATGTCCCTCCCGATGACACCGGTGGCGCCGGCACGACGGTCATCGTCACGCTGAAGGACATCAGCGGCGGCGGTATCGCCATCGTCGACGAGAAAAAGATGCTCGACAATACGATCGGCCGCATTTACAAGGCGTGCCGGATCGATCTGCCCGGCGGCAGCCAGGTCGTGGTGGATCTGCAGATTCGCAATTCGCACGATTACACGCTGACCAGCGGGAAATCGATTCGCAAGCTGGGATGCATGTTCGTCGACCCGCCCAAACCGATGATGTCGGCGGTACAGCGTTACATTACCAAGCTGGAGCGCGAGCGGAATGCGAAAGCGACTGGAATGGGCTGAAGCGGCGCAGGTGGAGATGGAGGTGCGGCGGACGCGCGCGTGCACATGGCCAGGAAGGCCGTAAAAGCGCCCTTATACCTGCATGTTCATGATGTCGTGGTAGGCGGATACGAGCTTGTTGCGCACCTGGACGGTTGCCTGGAAAGCGATGCTTGCCTTCTGCGAATTGATCATCACATCCGACAGGCTGACGGTATCGTCGCCGAGGACGAATCGCTTCGCCATATCTTCCGATTTCTGCTGAGCGCCGTTGACCTGGTCCAGCGTTGCCTTCAGTGCGCTGGCAAAGTCGACCTTGGGTGCCGCCTGGCCGAGCTGGGGCGCGTCGATGCCATCCTGAGGGCGGGTCGCCGCAGCCTTGAGCTGAGAAATCATCGCCTCGATTCTGCTTGCATCGATCATTCCGGTTTTCATGCGGCCCCCATTCAATCAATTACCGTCAGCCAGCAACGGCAGACACCTTTTTCCACGACGCTAAGGTATCACGCGAACCGGCCATGCCTGCGGAAGATAAACGGCAAGAATCGCGCTCTGTTCCAACGATTAAATTTGTGCAAGAAGCCGAAAATCCTGCACTAAGGCATAAACCTCGAATATGTGGACATGACATGAAAAACAACACGCATCGCGGCACCTACCCGGGAGGCGGACCATGGCTGTAGCAGGCGAAAACGCCGTCGTCCCCGCCGGTTCAGGCATTGTCGGCTTCGCGCAGACGCCGGGAGGACGGAATTTTTTCCTGATGCTCGGCGTGGCGGCGGTCGCGGCCGTCATGTCCGGCGTGTGGATGTGGAGCCAGCAGCCGGATTATCGCGTGCTGTTCTCGAATTTCTCCGATCGTGACGGCGGCGCCATCGTGTCGTCCTTGCAACAGATGAACGTGCCGTACAAGTTTGCCGAAGGCGGGGCCGCCATTCTGGTGCCCGGCAACCAGGTACACGATGTGCGGCTGAAGCTGGCTTCGCAAGGCTTGCCCAAAGGCGGCAGCGTCGGCTTCGAGTTGATGGAAAACCAGAAACTCGGCGTTTCGCAGTTCCTCGAACAGGTCAACTTCCAGCGCGCGCTGGAAGGCGAGCTGGCCCGTTCCATCCAGTCACTTGCCGCCGTACAGGCAGCGCGCGTGCACCTGGCGCTGCCGAAAGCATCGGTGTTCATCCGCGACCAGCAAAAGCCGACGGCGTCGGTGCTGCTGAATCTGCATGCCGGCCGCACGCTGGACGAACAGCAAGTCAGTGCCATCGTGCACCTGGTGGCCAGCAGCGTCCCGGACCTGCCGACCAAGAATGTCACCGTCGTCGACCAGAACGGCAATCTCCTGTCGGAAGTCCGCGCACCGGGAAGCGGCAACGGCCTCGATCCGACCCAGCTGAAGTATGTGCAGGAGCTGCAGCAAAACATCGTCAAGCGCATCGAATCGATCCTGACGCCCATCGTCGGACTCAACAACGTGCGCGCGGAAGCCACCGCCGATGTGGACTTCTCCCACACCGAGCAGGCGGCGGAGATCTACAAGCCGAACCAGGCACCGAACACCTCTGCCATTCGCAGCCAGCAGTTGAGCGAATCGCAGAACGGCGCGCCTGCCACGGCATCCGGCGTGCCGGGTGCGCTGAGCAATCAGCCGCCCGCGCCTGCCACCGCGCCGCTCACCGCACCGACTGCAAGCGCCAATGCCGCCGCACCCGCTGCCGCTGCCGCTGCCGCATCGGGCAATGCGCACAAGGACATGACCGTCAATTACGAAGTTGACAAGACGGTGCGCTACACGCAACAACCCATGGGCGGCATCCAGCGCCTGTCGGTGGCGGTCGTGGTGAACTACAAGAAGGAAATCGGCAAGGACGGCAAGGTCACGATGAAGCCCCTGAGCGACGCGGAGAAAGCCCAGATCACGGATCTGGTCAAGGAAGCCATGGGTTTCAGCAAGGATCGCGGCGACTCGCTCAATGTCGTAAACAGCCCGTTTGCCGGCGCCGAGAAGGAAGTGATTCCCGAGACGCCGATCTGGAAGCGTCCCGAGGCGCTGAACATGGCAATGGGCGCCGGCAAGTATGTCCTCGCCGCAGCGATCCTGGCCTACCTGTTCTTCGCGGTGTTGAAGCCCTTGCTGCGCAAGATTGCAAAGACTTTCGAGCCGCCCGCAGCGCCGCCGGAGACCGCGGTAGCGCAGATTTCGCATGATGTGGAGCCGATGGGAAGCAAGCAACGCACCTATCAGGACAACCTGGACGCGGCCAAGCAATTGGCGCGAAACGATCCCAAGATGGTCGCAAACGTGGTAAAGGCATGGGTGGGAACAAATGAGTGAAGACGGCGTCATGAAAGGGGCAATCCTGATGCTGGCACTGGGCGAGGAAGAAGCCGCCGAAGTGATGAAGTATCTCGGCCCGCGCGAGGTACAGAAGCTCGGCGCGGCGATGTCGACCATGAAAGCGGTCGCCAGCGAGCAGCTTGAAAAAGTGCTCGACGATTTCCGTTCGGAGACCGAGCAGAACACTTCCTTCGGCCTCGATTCGGACGAATACATCCGCACCGTGCTGACCAAGGCGCTGGGCGAAGACAAGGCATCGTCCCTGCTCAACCGCATTCTCGGCACGCGCGACGCCAGCGGCATCGAAAGCCTGAAGTGGATGGACGCGCAGTCCGTCGCAGACCTGGTGCGCAACGAGCATCCGCAGATCATCGCCACCATCCTGGTTCACCTGGAGCGCTATCACGCGTCCGAAGTCCTGACCTATTTTTCCGAGCGCCTGCGCAATGATGTGGTGTTGCGCATCGCCACGCTGGACGGCGTGCAGCCGGCCGCGCTGCGCGAGCTGAACGAAGTGCTGACCAAGCTCCTGACCGGCAACGAAAGCCTGAAGAAAAAGCCGATCGGCGGCGTGCGCTCGGCGGCGGAAATTCTCAACTTCCTGTCCGGCGAAGTCGAAACCTCGGTGATGGACAGCCTGAAGAACTACGATGGCGACATGGCGCAGAAAATCATGGACGAGATGTTCGTGTTCGACAACATCATCGACATCGACGACCGCGGCATCCAGATCCTGTTGCGCGAAGTGCAGTCCGAATCGCTCATCGTTGCGCTCAAGGGCGCCAACCAGGACTTGCGCGAGAAGATTTTCAAGAACATGTCGCAGCGCGCGGCCGAGATGATGCGCGAAGACCTCGAATCGAAAGGCCCGGTACGCCTGTCGGAAGTGGAAGCGCAGCAAAAGGAAATCCTGCAGATCGTGCGCCGCCTGGCGGACGAAGGTCAGATCATCCTTGGCGCCAAGGGCGAGGATGCCTATATTTGACGTCGTCCCCGAGGACGGCTGAACGCTTGTATCGCCAGAAATAATCTATTGTCAGGATCAAGCCATGAGCTCCAATGCCATCCCCAAAGAACAGTTGTCCGCCTACCAGCGCTGGGAACTGGCCTCCTTTGGCGACGAGCGCCCAAGCATGCAGCACAACGCGCAGGCCAATGCGAAGCTTCAGGCGGAGCAGCTTGCCAAACTGCGCGAGGACGCACGTCGTCAAGGCCATGAGGAAGGCTTTGCGCAAGGGCGTGCCGCCGGTCTGGAATCAGGGCGCGCCGAAGCCGCGCGCGAGTTGCTGCTGTTGCGCCAGGTGGCTGAAAACTTTTCGGGTGAGGTTGCGCGCGCAAGCGAGGCAGTCGCGGACGACATCCTCAACCTCTCGCTCGACATGGCCAAGGCCATGCTGAAAACGGCACTCAAGGTACGCCCGGAAATCGTGCTGTCGATCGTCGGCGAAGCGATCCGCTACCTGCCCAGCCTGCAGCAACCCGCCCTGCTGGTGCTGCATCCGCAGGATGCCGAAATCGTCAAGAGCCACATGGCCGATGAACTGGCCAAGGCCGGCTGGCGCGTGGCAGAGGATTTGCAGATGGAGCGCGGCGGCTGCCGCGTGGAGACCGCCAGCAACCAGATCGACGCGGCACCCGCCGTGCGCTGGCAGCGCATCGCCGACGCGCTCGGCAAACAATCGGACTGGCTGGAATGACAGGCGGTCACAACGCGCGCTGGCAAGCTTACCTGCGCGACTGCAGGGCGCTGGTCTCGATTCCCGAACCAATGCAGGTGTCCGGCCGCGTCACGCGCGTGGCCGGCCTGGTGATGGAAGCCGTCGGCTTGAGGCTGGCCGTCGGCAGCGCATGCACGGTACCCTTGCCCAGCGGCGCACGCATCGAAGCCGAAGTGGTCGGTTTTGAAAACGACAAACTGTTCCTCATGCCGCAGAGCGATGTGGAAGGCATCGTGCCGGGCACCCGCGTGTTTCCGGTCGAGGTTGCGCAAAGTCTGCCGCGCCCCGGCACCGTCGCCCACCCGCGCCGTCGCCCGAGCGATCGCGGACGGCATCTGCCGGTCGGCGAGGAATTGCTCGGCCGCGTGCTCGACGGCGCCGGCAGACCGCTGGACAACCTCGGCCCGCTCAATACCATGCATGCCGCGCCGCTCAATGTGCGCGCCGCCAACCCGCTCACGCGTGCGCCGATCACCGACATCCTCGACGTCGGCGTACGGGCGATCAACAGCATGCTGACCGTCGGTCGCGGCCAGCGCATGGGACTGTTCGCAGGTTCCGGCGTCGGCAAGAGCGTGTTGCTCGGCATGATGGCGCGTTATACCGGCGCGGACGTGATCGTGGTCGGTCTGATCGGCGAACGCGGCCGCGAAGTGAAGGAATTCATTGAACAGATTCTCGGCACGGCCGGACTGGCGCGCTCCGTCGTTGTCGCCGCGCCGGCCGACACGCCGCCGCTCATGCGCCTGCAAGGTGCGGCCTATGCGCATTCGATTGCCGAGTATTTCCGCGACCAGGGCAAGAGCGTGTTGCTGATCATGGATTCACTCACCCGTTATGCCATGGCACAGCGCGAAATCGCACTCGCAATCGGCGAGCCGCCAGCCACCAAGGGTTATCCGCCATCAGTGTTTGCAAAACTGCCAACACTCGTCGAACGTGCCGGCAACGGCAAAGTCGGCGGCGGCTCTATCACCGCTTTCTACACCGTACTGACCGAAGGCGACGACCAGCAGGATCCGATCGCCGATGCGGCGCGCGCGATCCTGGACGGCCACATCGTGCTCAACCGTACGCTGGCCGATGCAGGACACTATCCCGCGATCGACGTCGAACAGTCGATCAGCCGCGCCATGCACAACATCACGAGCGAAGACCACCAGAAGCTCACGCGCCAGTTGAAACAGTTGTATTCCCGCTATCAGCGCAACCGCGACCTGATCAGCGTCGGCGCCTACAGCGCAGGCTCGGATCCGGTGCTGGACCAGGCCATCAATCTGCATCCGCGAATCGAAGCCTTCCTGCAGCAAGGAATCATGGAACGTTCGGGCATTCAGGAGAGCTTGGGGCAACTTGCCGCGCTATTCGGAGGATAGGTTTCGAAAATGCAGACCTATAATGAATCATGGCAACAAACTCTGCTCTCGACACGCTTATTGAATTGGCAACAAGCCAGACCGACGACGCCGCAAAGCGGCTCGGCATGGCGATTCGTACCTGCGCGGACACCGAGCAGAAGCTCGCGCTGCTGATGCAGTACCGCGACGACTACGAGTCGCGCCTGAAGGCAGGCATGGCGGCGGGTATCAGCGCGGCGGGCTATCGCAATTTCCAGATGTTTCTGGAGAAGCTCGATACAGCAATCGCCGGCCAGCAGCAGATTGTCAATGATGCAAAGCACCGCATCGCGGCCGAACGCAATGCATGGCAGTCTTGCGAGCGCAAGCGCATCTCTTACGACACGCTTGCGACGCGCGTGCACCAGGCAGAGCAGCGCAAGGAAAACAAGCGCGATCAAAAGTTGATGGACGAATACGCAACCCGGCAGGCAAACTACAAACGGTAAGACAGACATGCAGACATCTCAGGTCATGAATCCGGTCAATGCGCTTTCGAGCCCCGCGCCGGCAGCAAAGCAGCCCGATGCCAATTCGTCATCCGCGCCGTTCGGCCAGGTGCTGTCGCGCGAAGTGGCGAACCGCCATGAAGCAAGCGAAGCCCCTGCCCGGTCCGACGCGGGGAACACAAACGCCGCAAAGAACTCCTCCACGAGCGATAATAAGCAAGCGCCCGAAGCCAAGTCAGCGGACGCGGGCAGCGCCAAGGACGACACCGCCAGCACCAGCGATGCCACGCCCGCAGGCGTGACGCTGCCGGAGGAAATGCTCGCACTGGTCGCCAACCTCACGCAAATGACGAACCCGCTTGCGCAAAAGGGAGAAACCAAGGCGACCAACGTAAAGGACGCATCGACCCCGACAGATCCTGCGCTGGTCACTGCCGCCGGCACGACGGACGCATCCACCATCGCAGCGCTCGCAAGCACGCAAGTGACCGACACCACGCAGGCGCTCACTCCCAAGGGAAAACCCCTTTCGGAGAAGCAGGACACCAAACTCTCCGCTTTGACAGACAAGACAGCAACGACACGGTCACGGCCGGAAACGAACGGAGCGCAGCGCGCGGACCTGCCTGCGGCAGCAAGCGCAGCCGCACCTGACATCGCCGCCAAGGACAAGGACCCGTCGCGCGGTACGGCGCTCGCGGCAAGCGTTCCGGATTTCGCCAACGAGATGAAAGAATCCGTCGCCACCAGTGCGAACGGCATGCAGCAGATTCAGTCGGCCGCACTCCACGCGGCGCAACCCGCGCTTGCCCATGCGGTGGAACAACTCTCGCCACGCGTCGGCACGCCGGCGTGGGATCAGGCCTTGGGGCAAAAAGTTGTCTGGATGGTAGCAGGCGAACAACAAAGCGCATCCCTCACGCTCAATCCGCCGGATCTCGGCCCCTTGCAAGTCGTGCTGAACGTCTCGAATTCGCACGCCAGCGCCACCTTCACCGCGGCCCAGCCGGAAGTGCGCCAGGCGCTTGAAGCGGCGCTGCCGAAACTGCGCGACATGCTGGGCGAGGCAGGCATCCAGCTCGGACAGGCAACGGTCAACAGCGGCTCGCCGAATCAGCACAATGCGCCGGACCAGCACAACGCCCATCCGACGCATCGCATCGAGCAGGCGGACACCCGCAACGATGCACCGATACGCGTGACCCGCATCCAGCCGGCCAACTCCGGGCTGGGCCTGGTCGACACCTTCGTCTGAGCGCCGAGGTTCGGAGAGGCTTGCGCTGTCCCTGGAAGCGCGAATATGCATTGACTTCATCCCTCTTTTCGACGCATCCTGACGATAGTTTTTCCGGATAATCGGAAGCAAGCATACGCGTGAAAAATCTGAATGAAGACCGCACTGCGGATTCAGCGGATTGAAAGAGGAAAACGATGGCAACAGCGCCGAAACCAAACCCGAAAGTCGTGCCGATCGCGGAAGCGAGCGCCGAAAACGATTCAGCCGCTCCCAAGAAATCGAAGAAGAAGCTTTTCATGCTTCTCTCCATCGCGCTGCTCCTCATCGGCGGCGGCACCGGCGCCGCATGGTACTTCACGGATTCCAGTGACGAAGCACACGCAACGGCAAAGAAGCGCGTGGCCCCCAAGCCACCTGTCTTTGTCGTGATGGATCCATTCACTGTCAACCTGCAGCACGAGAACGGCGACCAGTATCTGCAAGTGGCGTTCACGATGCAGGTTGCCGACGAAGCCCAGGTCGAGCTGATCAAGGTGTACATGCCGTTGGTGCGCAGCCGCATCCTGCTGCTGCTGTCCACCAAGAAGCCTTCCGAACTCGCGACCGAGGAAGGCAAGAAAAAGCTGCAGGATGAAATCATCGCCAAGGTGAAGCAACCGTTCACACCGCAGAGCCCGCCGCAGGCGGTGACAGGCGTCTTCTTCACGTCCTTCGTCATTCAGTAACATCATGGCTGACAATTTCCTTTCCCAGGAAGAAGTCGATGCCCTGCTCAAGGGCGTCACCGGCGATCAGGACGAAAGTGCCGCGCCGGAAGACGAATCGGGGATACGTCCATACAACCTGGCCACGCAGGAACGCATCGTCCGTGGCCGGATGCCGACGCTGGAAATCATCAACGAGCGTTTCGCGCGCCTGCTGCGTATCGGCTTGTTCAACTTCCTGCACCGCAGCGCCGAAGTGTCGATCGGCCCGGTGCGCGTGCACAAATACAGCGAATTCATCCGCAACCTCGTAGTGCCGACCAACCTCAACCTGGTCCACATGAAGCCTCTGCGCGGCACCGCGCTGATGGTGTTCGATCCGAACCTGGTGTTCCTGCTGGTCGACAATCTGTTCGGCGGCGACGGGCGCTTCCACACCCGCGTCGAAGGCCGCGATTTCACGCAGACCGAGCAACGCATCATCCAGCGCATTCTCGGCATCGTGTTCGAAACTTACGCGAAGTCCTGGGAGCCGGTCTACCCGGTCGAGTTCGAATATGTGCGCTCCGAGATGAATACGCAGTTCGCCAATATCGCCACGCCGAACGAAGTGGTGGTCGCCACCACCTTCACCATCGAGCTCGGCCCGGTGAGCGGCGAGATGCATTTCTGCACGCCCTATTCGATGATCGAGCCGATCCGCGACATCCTGACCAGCAGCCTGCAAGGCGAGACGCTGGAAATGGACAAGCGCTGGGTGCGCCTGATGACGCAGCAGATCCAGACCGCGGAAGTGCAGCTTGTCGCCGACCTGGGCACCGCGAGATCGTCGCTGGGCGACATCCTGAACATGAAAGTCGGCGACATCATCCCGATCAGCATCCCGGAAACCGTCGCCGCCAAGGTGGACGGCGTGCCGGTGATGGAATGCAGTTACGGAAAATTCAACGGTCAGTATGCCCTGCGCGTGGAAAAGCTCCTGACCTATAGCACCAACGATTTCACGCAAGGAGAAGAACATGGCTGACGAAAACGATACCCAGACGACAGCCGACGACGATTGGGGGGCGGCTTTCGCCGAGCAGGCACAGGCCGAACAGGCAGCGGTGCAAAAGCAGCAGGCCGCGGCGGCGATGTTCCAGGATTTTTCCAGCGGCAGCGTCAAGACCGGCACGCATAATGATATCGATTTCATTCTCGATATTCCGGTGCAGCTCACGGTGGAACTCGGCCGCACGAAGATCGCGATCAAGAATCTGCTGCAACTGGCGCAAGGCTCCGTCGTGGAGCTTGATGGTCTGGCCGGCGAACCGATGGATGTCCTGGTCAATGGCTGCCTGATTGCGCAAGGCGAAGTCGTGGTGGTGAACGACAAGTTCGGTATCCGCCTTACCGACATCATCACGCCGTCCGAACGGATCAGAAAACTCAACAAATGATGCGTCTGCGTATCCTCCCGGCGCTGTTGCTTGCCATCCCTGGTTTTGCGGCTGAGCAGGCTCCCGCTTCCACCGGAAGTCTGCTGCAGGTGTCATTGGGATTGGTCGTCGTACTTGCTCTGATGGCGGGCGCGGCGTGGATCCTGAAGCGCATCGGCCTTGCGGGCACGAGCACCAACAGTGTCGTCAAAGTCATCGGCGGCGTCAGCGTCGGCAATCGCGAGCGCGTGATCGTGGTGGAAGTCGCCGATCAATGGATCGTGGTTGGCGTGGCTCCGGGGCGGGTCAATGCCCTTTCCAGCATGCCGCGCCAGGAAATCTCCCCGCTGCCGGACATCGCGCCGGCCGCAACGAATTTTGCCGCATGGCTCAAGCAAACAATTGAAAAACGCAATGGCAATCAACACTAGCAACCTTGCGTACTCCGCAGTAAAGATCCTTTCCCGTCTCCTGCCCCTGGCCCTGCTCGGCATACCGCTCATCGCGGCCGCGCAGGTCGGGCTGCCGGCAATCACCAGCACTCCTGGCCCCGGCGGCGGACAGACCTACTCGCTCAGCCTGCAGACGCTGATCCTGCTCACGGGCCTGTCGCTGCTGCCGGCTGCGCTGCTGATGATGACGAGCTTCACCCGCATCATCATCGTGCTGTCGCTCTTGCGGCAGGCACTCGGCACGCAGACGGCACCGCCCAACCAGGTATTGATCGGACTCGCGCTGTTTCTGACGCTGTTCGTGATGGGGCCGGTATTCGACAAGATTTATGCCGATGCGTATCAGCCGCTGTCGGAAAACAAGATCACGATGTCGCAGGCCATGGAACGCGGAGCCGCACCGCTCAAGGGCTTCATGATGAAGCAGACACGACAGGCCGACCTCGCGCTGTACGTCAAATTGTCCAACACGCCGCAGCTGAACGGCCCTGAGGACGTATCCCTGCGCGTGCTGATCCCGGCGTTCATCACCAGCGAACTGAAGACCGCCTTCCAGATCAGTTTTGCGATCTTCATTCCCTTCCTGATCATCGACATGGTGGTGGCCAGTATCCTGATGTCGATGGGCATGATGATGATGTCACCGGCCATCGTATCGCTGCCCTTCAAGCTGATGTTGTTCGTGCTGGTCGATGGCTGGCAATTGCTGATCGGCTCTCTTGCGCAAAGTTTTTATTGAGGATAAATCATGACTCCCGAAAGCGTGATGACCATCGGCCGCCAGGCCATCGAAGTGACCCTGATGGTGTCGGCACCCATGCTGCTGGTTGCGCTGGTGGTGGGTCTGATCGTCAGCATCTTCCAGGCCGCAACGCAGATCAACGAGATGACCTTGTCGTTCATTCCCAAGCTCATTGGCGTCTTTGTCGCCATGATTGTGGCAGGGCCATGGATGCTGACGGTCATGCTCGACTTCATGCGGCAGATGTTTTCCAGCATCCCCGGCATGGTCGGGTAATTGAAAACGCTGGGATCGCTTGCGAATCGGCGAATGCACGGAATGCGAGGAAAGCATAGCATCAATGCGCCGCACCGCCGGGAGCGCATTGCGCCTGCCCGGCCAGTTGATGAAGTCGCATGATTACTTTCAGCAGCGCTGAACTCAACGCCTGGATCGCGACGATCCTGTGGCCGCTGACGCGCATCCTCGGCTTGATCGCAACTGCGCCGCTGTTCGGCAACATGAGTGTTCCCGTGCGCATCAAGATCGGCTTGGGTATTCTGCTTTCACTGATCATCACTCCCACCATCTCGTCTCTGCCGGACGCAGATCCGATTTCGCTGGCCGGTTTGTTGATTCTCACCCAGCAATTGATCATCGGTCTTGCCATGGGTTTTGCCATGCGCGTCGTTTTCGCTACCGTCGAGATGGCAGGAGAAGTCGCGGGTCTGACGATGGGCTTCGGCTTTGCAACCTTCTTCGATCCGCAAACGCGCGGCCGCTCATCGGCAATCAGTCAGTTTCTTGCACTACTGATGTTGATGCTATTCCTGGCAACCAATACCCATTTGATGTTGTTGTCGGCCTTGGCGGAAAGCTTCGTCACGCTGCCGATATCGACCGCGCCCATTGGCGTGAGAGGAATGAAACAGATTGCCGATTGGGGCCAACTGATATTCAGCGCCGGCTTGCAACTGTCATTGCCGATCGTCGCCGCGCTGCTTGTCACCAATATCGCCCTTGGAATTCTCACCCGCGCCGCGCCACAACTCAACCTGTTCGGCATTGGCTTTCCCATTACCCTCGGGGTTGGCTTTATCATCATTGCGCTTGCGCTTCCGTATCTGGCGACGCCGCTGGAACGCTTGTTTGGCGAGGGGCTGGAGATCACGCGCCAGATTGCGACGCCGGCAATGACGGGTCCCCGTTAAGAGGCGCCACCCGGACGCCCCTCGTAACGCAGCTTGCTTGAAGAATTACGAGATGTAATTGAACAATGACAGGTTGGTGATTTTTGCAAATGACTGTTGTGCAGCTTGCAGAGACGTCTGCTGTTTCATGAGGTCCGTGATGGCCTGCACATAATCGAGGTCCTGCAATCCGGACAATGTCTGCGCGTACTGCACGTTCAAGTCCTCACCGAGGTTGTCGAGCGAATCGATCTCCTTCAGGTTTGCGCCAACCGAAGCGCGCACCGTCAGCACATGGTCCAAGGCGCTATCGAGGTTACCGTTGGCAACTTGAAGTCCATGGTCGAGGTTGCCGCGTGCGACTGTCCCTGTTCCCGGTGCCTGCAAAGTCGTGATCAGGTTTTTCAGCGTAGTGAAAATGCTCTGGTTGCTGGTCGGCTGAACCGTAAACTTATCGCCGTTGGCGGGCGCGCCGCTGACATCGAACTTCAATCCACCGAATGTTATCGGCTGACCGCTGACATACGGATTCCCGGTGGACAGCGTGGTAGAGGTCGTGGTGTCGACGACGGCGTATGTCGTGACGGGCCCTGCGACAACGGTGAAGTCGAGGCGATAGCTATGCCCATTGAGGAGTGACGCGTCGGCAATTGCGCCAGCGGAAATCACACCGCTTCCGCTGTTGGTGCCGGCGGCGGCAGACGCGAAGGTCCCTGTGCTGCTGATCTTCTGGAACAAGGCGTCGCCGTTTTCGCCGACTTCCATCTGGCGTCCGGTATGGACCTGCAACAGGCGCGCTCCCTGGTCGCCTGCATACTGTGCGCCGGAGGCAGTCGCCGAAAACGGTTGCGTCGATGTCTGGTAGCCGGCAAAGATGTAGTTGCCGACGCCATCACGGCTGTTGGCCAAGCCAAGCAATTCGTCGTAGCGCCCCTGCAGCTCGGTTGCGATATAGCCGCGTTGCGTATCGTCGAGTGCGCCGTTCCCGGCCTCGACCACGAGTGCCTTTACATCCTGAAGAAGGCTGGTCACGCTCTGCAACGCACCTTCCGCCATCGACAAAGAGTCCTTGGCGGTGCGCCGGTTTGTCGCAAATTTCGAATTGATTTCCTGCGCGTTCGTCACGTCAAGCGCGCGCGCCGACGCGACCGGATCATCAGCGGGCGAAAGAATCCTGCGGCCGGTCGATACCTGCTGCTGCGTCCTGGCGATTCCGGTTTGCAGCTCCCCCATCCGAGCGGTGCCCTTGTCGAATATGGTGTTCGTACTGATGCGCATGATCGTTAACTCCTAGTGGCTTATTGGCCAAGGTTAAGCAGCATCTCAAACAATTGGCTTGCGGTTTGCATGACCTTTGCGGCTGCCTGGTACGCTTGCTGATAGCGCATCATGTTTGCTGCCTCTTCATCGAGATTGACGCCCGACGTTGCCTGCTGCGCCTCGATCGACTGCTCGAGCATCTTGTCTTCGGCACGGCTGGTCACCTCCAGCTCACGCGTCTTGTTGCCGACCTGGCTCACCATATAGGTATAGGCGCCCTGATAGGTCGACGTGCCGTTGGCCAGCGTATTCGCCGTCTGCAGTCCCCCGAGCAGCAAGGCATTGCGATTGTCCCCGGTGCCATTGGTGTTCGGCCCGATGGTGAAGGTGTCTCCACTTGCCGGTGCACCACTGATCTGCACGGTCCAGCCGTTATAGGTAATATTCCCGCCCGCCGTATAGGTGAGGCCGGTCGGATTGCCGGTGCCCGTACCCGTGACGTTAAAGGTCGTCGCGGAGGTAAACGTGATCGTGACCGGCTGCTGCAGGTCCGGATTCGCGGGCGGCGGTGCATTCACCGTCCCCGCGCTGATCGTGCCAGTTCCCGTATTGGCGGTCGGCGCTACGGTGCGAATCGGCGCCGCCGCTGCGATTTTTGCGATATCGTTGATCGCAACGCCAAAACCGGAAGCGCCATTGGCCGTCGGCTTGATGATGAATTCGTCACCGGCGGTAAAGGTGCCTGTATTGGTCAGGGTCACCCCTTCAATAACGTTCGCCGCCGCCGGGAACGCCGCGTTCGAATAGAGTTGCGTGTTGTCCGATAAACGCGTCACCACATAATTGCCGCCAACGAACTGCAAACGATAATCGCTTGTTGTCAGTTTGCTGGCATCGGTAATCGCAGCTCCGATCGATGCGATGGGCGCGGTCTGGTTATTCTGGCTGCTCGGGTTGATCTGCGCCGCCCCGGCGGTGAAGAAATTGCCACCGATTGCGCCATTCTGATCCTGCCCTAACTGATGCTGCGCGTTAAAGGTCATCGCGAGGCCGGTCGCCACCCGCCCAAGCGAGTTTTGCGCCGGATCCAGCGAATTCGTGCGGAAGTCAAGCAGGCCGCCCAGCTTGCCGCCGGGGAGGCTGCTGTCCGCAAGCGGACTCACCGCGCCATTCTTGAGGTAACCGACCTGAATCTTGCTGGGGTCGGTCTGCGAGGTTACCGGAACCAGTTTGAAAACCTGCGTGCCTACCGTGAGCGCCTGACCATTGCCGATGCTGACATTGACGCTATTGCCCTGCTTGACGGTTGTCACCTTGATTTCTTTGCTCAGCTCGGAAATGAGCTGGTCGCGCTGATCGAGCAAATCGTTCGCCGGCTTGCTGTCGCCGGAAGTGCCCTGCGCCTTTTCAATCGCGTCATTGAGATTCGCGATTTGCTGTGCATAGGTGTTGATGACGCCGATGCTGGTTGTGATCTGGTCGTTCACACCCTGGCGCATTTCGTTCAGCCGCCCACCCACGCTTTGAAAGCGCGCGGCCAGCGCCGTAGCGGATGACAGCATCGCCTGGCGCGATGCGGCGGAACTCGGATTGGAAGCGACGTCCTGCACGCCGTCGAAGAAATCCTGCATGGCCGATGACACGCCGGCTGTCGGATCGGCCAGCAAGTTGTCGATCTGCTTGATCTGCGAGTAGTAACTATCTACCGAGTATTTCGAGACCTGCGATGACAGCACCTGGTTGTACAGATACTGATCGAAAACCCGCTGAACGTTGCTGACTTCGGTACCCTTGCCGACAAAGCCGACGCCGATATTCTGCGCCGGCGCGGCGACCTGCACGATCTCCTGTCGGCTGTAGCCGGGCGTGTTCACGTTGGCAATATTGTGGCCTGTCGTGACCAGGCCGGTTTGCGCGGCATTCAGCGCGCTTTGCCCCACACCGAGAATACTGGATGCCATGATTTGCTCTTTTCTGCCGATTCGATGATATCTAAGTCATCGGCACGGCTGCCGGAAACTTGAGAGCCGTACGTATGATCTTTGTTGGAACATTGTCACGCGGACAATGACTGTCTGATAATGCGCGTCAGCTTGGCCGCATAATTCGGATCAGTGGCGTAACCCGCCCGCTGCAAGCCCTGGGCAAATCCCTCTGCGCTCTGCGCGTTGGCGAGCACGCTTTCATAGCGCGGATTACTGCGCAAGAGATTGGCATAGTCGCGGAACGCATCTGCGTAGGAATCGTAGGCACGGAATTTCTCCACCTTCGTTTGCGGCTCGCCATTGACGTATTCCGTCGTGGCGGCTTCGACGACCCGTCCCTTCCATCCGCCGGTGGCCTTGATGCCGAACAGATTGTGGCTTGCACTGCCATCCTGCTCCATGATCTCGCGCCTGCCCCATCCGCTTTCCAGCGCGGCCTGTCCGAGCATGAACTTGGCGGGTATGCCGGTGGCGCGGCTGGCCTCTTCCGCATGGGGTTCAAGCCGATCGCGGAAGTCCTTGATGTGTGCCGGTTGCGAGGATGGCGCCCGTGCGCCGCCGAGCGCTGCCGGATCCATCGTTGAAGAAGACATGCCGTCCGCCGCCGGAGTCGGCGCATTACCGACCTTGCCGGAGAGCTGCCTGAACAAGGCGTCAGCCAGGCCGATGCCGCGGCTTGCCATGGTCTGGCTCAACTGCTGGTCCAGCATCGAGGTATACATGCGGGTCTGCTCGCTGTCGAACATACCGTCTTGCGGCGTCGCTTCGCGCATGCTTTTCAACATCATGTTCATGAACAGCGCCTCGAATTGCGTTGCGGCTGTCTTCAGCGCTTCGGGCGAATTCGCCTTGGCCGCCTGGCGCAGCTCGTTCATGTCCTTGACATCGATCGCGAGCTTTCCCGAGAGGCTGGTTGGGTTGATCATGACGCGCCCATATCAAATGATTTCCAGCTCGGCCCGCAGCGAACCGGCCGCCTTCATCGCTTGCAGAATCGCCAGCAGGTCCTGCGGCGTCGCACCGATCGCATTGAGGGCCTTGACCACCTCGGCCAGCGATGCACCGCTCTTGAGCAAGAGTACCTGGCCAGGCTCTTTCTGGATATCGATCTGCGACGTCGCGGCCACGACAGTCTGCCCGGTGGAAAATGGCGCCGGCTGGCTGATCACTGGCTGCGAGTTGATGACGACCGACAGGTTGCCATGCGAGACCGCGCAACTATCCAGCGTCACCGCCTGGTTCATCACGACCGAACCGGTGCGCGCATTCAGAATAACCTTGGCCGCCATCTGCGCGGGCGTGATGCTGAGGCTCTCGAGTGCGCCCAGGAAGGCCACGCGCTCGTCGCTTCCGAGCGGCGCGCGAACACGGATTACCCGCCCATCCTGCGCTGATGCGGTCTCTGCGCCGAAGCGCCGGTTGACTGCATCCACGACCCGGCTGGCGGTGGAAAAATCGGTGTCGTTGAGCTCGAGATA
This sequence comes from Noviherbaspirillum sp., assembly GCF_035254865.1. Classification (GTDB taxonomy): domain Bacteria; phylum Pseudomonadota; class Gammaproteobacteria; order Burkholderiales; family Burkholderiaceae_D; genus Noviherbaspirillum. The sequence goes on along the minus strand of NZ_DATFAF010000007.1, from coordinate 22,970 downwards.
CACTGCGTCGCCGCTGCCAAGAGTCGTTGGCACGGAGCGCTCGACCGTCGCCCCCGCCGAAATGCGGCCCACGCTGAGATGATTGACCTGCGTTTTGCTGCCGTTGGCGGATGCCCCCACGCCGCCCACCAGCACATTGCCTTGCGCGATACCGTAGATCTGTCCATCCGCGCCTTTCAAGGGCGTCATCAACAGTGTCCCGCCACGCAGGCTCTTCGCATTACCCATCGAAGAAACCGTGACGTCCAGCGTCTGCCCGGGCCGCGCGAACGCCGGCAACGAGGCGGTAACAACCACCGCCGCCACATTCTTCAATTGCAGGCTGGAGCTCGGCGGCAGATTAACGCCGAGCCCTTGCAGCATGCTGACCACGCTTTGCACGGTGAATGGTGTCTGCGTCGTCTGGTCGCCGCTGCCATCCAGGCCGACCACCAATCCATAGCCGATCAACTGGTTCTGACGCACGCCCTGAATCGACGCAAGGTCCTTCAGGCGTTCCGCATGCGCCGGCGTCATGCTCCACGCGCAGGCGACAGCCGCAATGGCAAGCGGCTTGAGGATTTTCAGCGTAATAAGATCGAGGTATTTCATATGCATTCCGACATTGGCATCACATCGGCAAGATGCTCAGGAAGAAGCGGGTCAGTTGCGACATTATTTCAGCCTTGTCGATGCGGCTGTTGGTTCGGTACTCGACACGCGCGTCCGCTACTTGCGTTGAAGACACGACATTACCCGCGCCCACGGTGTCTGGGTTCACGACACCGGAAAACCGTACGTATTCCACGCCCTTATCGAGCGCGACCTGCTTTTCGCCGGCAACAACCAGGTTCCCGTTCGACAGGACCTGCGCGACCGTGACAGTGATCGTTCCGCTGAATGTATTGCTGGAGCTGGCCGATCCCTTGTCTTCGAACTTGTTGGATGAGGTTGCCGAAAGCGACGCCTTGGCGGTCGTCGTGGAAGGCACGCCGAACAGCGTTGGCGCAGCAAAACTCACGCTGCCGGTCTTGCTGGCGGAATCGGCCGCCGTCTTCCCGGCGCTTGTGCGCTCGTTGATTGCAATCGTCAGGATGTCGCCGACCAGACGCGGACGGCGATCTTCAAACATGGGCCGGTATGCCGATGCCTGGAAGATGGCGCCGTTGGATGGCGCAACCGCGGCTTGTTGCTGCGGCATGGTGCTGCTCGGATGCTGAATGATCGTTTCCGGCACCGATGCGCAACCGGCGAGCAATACCGCCAGCAAAGAACCAATTACGATCGCAGGAACGCACTTCATGTCAGCCTCGCCACGAAAAATCGATCAGACCTGGGAAAGGCGCTGCAGCATCTGGTCGGATGTTTGTATTGCCTTGCTGTTGATCTCATACGCACGCTGGGTCTGGATCATGCTCACCAGTTCTTCCACGACGTTGACGTTGGACGTTTCCACATAACCCTGCGCCAGCGTGCCCGCGCCGTTGCTTCCGGGCGTGTTGGTGTTGGGGCTGCCCGATGCGCTGGTTTCCATGAAGAGGTTCTCGCCTTTTGCTTCCAGCCCGGCCGGATTGACAAACGTCGCGAGCTGGATCGCGCCGATCTGAACCGGGGCGTTGACGCCCGGCTGCGTGACCGAGATCGTGCCGTCGCGACCGATGCTCATCGTGATGGCATTGGCAGGAACAGTCACAGCAGGCTGGACAACATAGCCGCTGGCCGTTACCAGTTGGCCCTGGTTGTCGATACTGAACGATCCGTCGCGCGTGTACGCGGTCGTTCCGTCGGGCATTAGCACTTGAAAGAATCCGACGCCCTGGATGGCAAGGTCTTTCTCATTGTTGGTTTGTTGCAGATTACCCTGCGTGAAGACACGTTCTGCGGAAACCGGGCGCACGCCGGTGCCGATTTGCAGGCCGGTCGGCAATTGTGTCTGCTGCGAGGATTGCGCACCAGGCTGGCGAACCGTCTGATAGAGCAGGTCTTCAAACACCGCGCGCGAGCGCTTGAAGCCTGCCGTATTCACGTTGGCCAGGTTGTTGGCGATGACGTCCATCTGCGTCTGCTGCGCATCCAGACCGGTTTTTGAAATCCACAAGGAACGAATCATTTTTTTCTCCGAAAACCTCTTTCATCGCCGACGAAGCGTTCTACGCCGGCACGTTACGACTCATTTTGATCCTGATGCTAGCCTGTCAAAGACAAAAGCTGGCTTGCTTTCGCCTCATTGCTCTCCACATTCTTCAGCAAGCTCATGTGCATCTCGAACTGCCGCGCGAGGCTGATCATGTTGACCATCGCATCAACCACGCTCACGTTGCTTCCTTCCAGACTGCCACCGATGACGGCAACACCGGCATCGGCATCGGCGGCGTCTCCGCCGCTCATACGGAACAATCCATCGTCGCCGCGAACGATCGATTCCTCCGGCGGATTGACGAGCTTGATACGGCCCAGCGTGGTGGCGGAACCGGCCTTGCCGACAGTGGAAATCGCCGATACCGTCCCGTCCTTGCCGACCGAGATGGTGACATCCGGCGGAATCGAGATCGGCCCGCCGTCGCCCATCACATTGATGCCGGTTTGCGTTTGCAGCACGCCGTTGTCGCTGACCTTGAAGCTGCCGTTCCGGGTATAGGCCTCGCTGCCATCCTCAAGCTGCAGCGCAATCCATCCCTTGCCTTGAATTGCCACGTCCAGGTCGCGCCCGGTGTTCTGGATCGGCCCCGGCGTGAAGTCAGTCCCGACTGTCGCATCCACCACAAAGGCGCGCGTCGGCAGCCCTTCACTGACGACAGGCACGGCCCGGAACGAATCCAGCTGCGCCCGAAAACCCGTCGTGGTCGCGTTTGCCAGGTTGTGCGAAGTATTGGCCTGCTGCTCCATGATGTGCTTCGCACCAGTCATGGCTGTGTATATGAGGCGATCCATCCGTTTCCTCCGTCGATGCAGGCAAAGCCCGCATCTTCAACAATCATTACCTCAGATTCACGAGCGTCTGCAGAATCTGATCCTGCGTCTTGATGGTCTGTGCATTCGCCTGGAAGACGCGCTGCGCGGTGATCATGTTCACCAGCTCCGCCGTCATGTCGACATTCGAGTCTTCCGTTGCCGATGCCTGGATCAGGCCCAGGCTGCCGGAATCCGGCACACCGACCAGCGCTTCGCCGGAACCGGCCGTTTCCGCCCACTGATTGTTGCCCAGCGGTTGCAGGCCATTCGGATTTCTGAAATTCGCCAGCACGACTTGCCCGAGCGTCGATGTCTTGCCGTTGGTATAGCGACCGGTGATGACGCCATCGTTGCCGATGGCAAAGCCGGAAAGGCGGCCGGAGGCATAGCCATCCTGCACCAGAGAATTCACACTGAAGGTCGAACCGAATTGCGTCGTTCCGTTCAAGTTCAAGGTCACAGTGAAGTCCGCCGCGCCGTTCGTCGGACTAGCCGCCGGCGGGTTAGGCAAATCCAGTGCTATTGAAGCAGAGGACGGCGCGACGATTTGACCGGCGGACGTGAAGGTGAACGTTCCCACGAGTCCGGGCGGAGTCGCGCTGCCATTAACCGAGGTTGCCGTATCGCAGGCGGCATAGACATTCCATGTATTGGCGGACGTCTTCACGTAATAGGTCTGAACGACATGCGGATTACCCTGGCTGTCATAAACCGTCGCCGAGGTCCCATTATGGTAGGTCGTCGGATCGGTCGCATCGAATGCCGCGGTGATCGGTGTCGATCGCCCATCAAGGTTCAACTGCGCATCAATTTCCGTCGACGTCTTCGGCGGAAGGTCCGCCGTTGTAATCTGCAGATCGGTCGCGCTGCCGGTGGCGATCCGCCCTTGCGAGTCGACCCCGAAGCCGGTGAGGTGTCCTCCGGAGGGGCTCACGATAAAACCGTTCTTGTCGAGCTGGAATTGGCCATTGCGGGCGTAGCTTACGGCGCCGCCGTTCGTCAGGCGGAAAAAGCCGCCGCCATTGATCGCCATATCAAGCGCATTATTGGAAGCCGTTACATTGCCCTGACTGAACTGCTGCGCTATCTGCGAAACGCGCGTACCGATACCCGCCGTCCCCAGGCCGGAAGTTCCACTCAATGAATTCGCATAGACATCGGCAAACTGCGTCGTGGCCGCCTTGAAGCCGACAGTGTTGGCGTTCGCAATGTTATTGCCGATTGTTTCCAGTTGCTTCGACGCGCCATTGAGACCGCTCAGACCTTGTTGAAAACTCATTTTTCTCTCCCTGCTTTCCGGGTTTATGCAATCGACTTAAAGAATTTGGCGAATATCGTTCAAACTGACACTGCCCACGCCGGGCACATTCAGGCTGACGCCTTGCGCGCCGGTTGTTACGCTTGAAACCTGACCGAATGACAACGCGGTCGCGCTCGAGCGCTGCCCGCCACGCGTCGCCGCAACTTCAAAGGTGTATCTGCCGTCCGTCGCCGCCGCGCCGCTGTCGGTTGCGCCATCCCATACCAGAGGAACGGTACCGGCCTCCCGCGCACCCAGATCCATCGTATGCACGGCATGACCGGCACCATCGCGTATGGTGACCGTGACGTTATCCGCCGCATCAGCCAGTTGCATGCCGAATACGGCGCGCCCTTCAGCGAGATCGACATTCGATCCGGGCACCAGAACGCCATGCCCGATCATGTTGGCCGCCTGCAGCGACTGACTGGATTGATAGCTTCCCTGCAGTGCCTGCAAGGTCGCATTGAGCTTGTCGATGCCAGTCACGGTCGACAGCTGCGCGAGCTGGCTGGTGACCTGCGCGTTGTCGAGCGGATTCAATGGATCCTGCGTCTTCATCTGCGTAACAAGAAGCGTCATGAAGCGATCCTGCGCCTCCTGTGCCGTCGACGCCGCAGTCTTGCGTGTTCCGTTCATCGTCGACATCAGATCGGACGAAACGGTATTGGATTGCACGGTTGTCATTCAGAGCTCCTTATTCATTGACCGAGCGTCAGCGTCTTCAACAGCATGGTCTTTGCCGCATTCATGGTTTCGACATTGGTCTGATAGGACCGCGACGCGGAAATCATATTGACCATTTCCTCCACCACGTTAACGTTTGGCATCGTGACGAAGCCATTCGCGTCTGCCTGGGGATGCTTCGGGTCATACACCATTTTCGGCGGCGACTTGTCTTCCACGACTTGTTGCACCTGGACGCCGCTCGCGGTCGGGTCGGCGGTCGGCACAGTTTGAAACACGACTTGCTTGGCACGGTAAACCTGGCCGGTCGAACTGCTCGTGCTGTCAGCGTTGGCGATGTTGCTGGCCACGGTATTGAGTCGTTGCCCCTGGGCGCTCATGGCCGAGCCGGCGACGTTGAAAATATTAAATAGCGACATGATTATTGCCCCTGAAGCGCTGCAAGCAGATTTTTGAGCTGCGTACTGACGAAGGTGACGCCAGCCTCGTAACGCAACGCGTTATCGGTGAACTGATTGCGCTCCATGTCCATATCGACCGTATTGCCGTCCACACTACCTTGCCGCACCGTGCGATACAGCAGCGGCGCGCCGCTTGGTGTCGTACCGGCTGCCGTTCCGGCGAGGTGCGCGGGAGAAGTCGTAGCCAATGGGCTCGCGGCCTGGACACCACCTGCCAATGCCTGCTTCAGCGCGCTGTTAAAATCCATGTCGCGCGCCTTGTAATTGGGCGTGTCCGCATTGGCAATATTCGATGCCAGAACCTGCTGGCGTTCAGCACGAACCCGTAACGCCGTTTGCTGGAACTGAAACGCTTCGTCAAGTTTTCCGATCATGACCACCTCCGGAAGGCATCGGTTGAAGTTCTGACAACTCGAGCCGATGATAGATTGATATAGCCTCGATCATACGAAGGCGGTAGCCGCAACGATCGGCAGAGAAGACTCTAAAACCCTCCCCTGTTCGCGCTTTTGATTTACAGCCCGCTCATTAACATTGAGCCTGAATTCAAAGCTCTGCCCGCCATGAGAACATCCTTCAACGCAATGCTCGCTGCACTCTGCCTGCTGGCAAACGCCGCAGCCGCGCAGACAGCCGCGCCCCAGCAAGACGTGGGAGCCTTGCGTCAACGAGTTCAACAATTCCTGCAAGTGCAGACAAACGGCTTGCCAGGCCAGGTCAACGTCAGCGTCGGGCAAATCGATACACGAACTTACCTCCCTGCGTGCGCCGCTCCCGAGCCCTTCCTGCCGCATGGCAGCCGACTCTGGGGCAAGACGACCGTCGGCATCCGCTGCTCGGTGCCGTCGCCATGGACCATCTATGTTTCGGCGACCGTGCAGGTTATTTCCGAATACCTTGTGACGGCGGCGCCCTTGGCGCAAGGCCAATTGATCAGCGCGAACGAACTTGCCAAGGTCAAGGGTGATCTCACGGCACTGCCGCCCGGCATCGTTACCGAGATGTCGCAGGCGATCGGTCGGACAGCAGTGGTTTCATTGTCTGCAGGCACACCCTTGCGCAACGATGCGCTAAGAAGCCAGCAGGCGGTTCAGCAAGGGCAAACCGTGCGACTGGTTTCCAGCGGCCCGGGTTTTAGCGTTTCCGCGGAGGCGCGCGCGCTGAACAACGCGGCTGAAGGCCAGGTTGCGCAAGCTCGGACCGCATCCGGCCAAGTCGTCAGCGGCGTAGCAAAAGCGGGCGGCGTTGTTGAAGTAAGCTACTAATTCACGTGCTTTTTCCTGATTTCGGGATTCAATGCTAAAGTTTCGGAAGAATGCGTCGATAAACAACATGACAAGATGCGAAAATCCGTTGGCCGGACATGAATCAGACATTAACAAGACAAGGAAGATGCCGTGAAAATCAATGACTCGCTGAAGAAAACCGCGGGCTTGGGCGTCGAGACGACGCAAACTCGCTCGGGAAAGAGCGCCGACAAGGCAGGCAGCGTCAGCAAGGCGCCGGCCGGATCGGATAGTGTCCACATCTCGTCGAAACTGGAGTCGCTGGCACAAGTCGGCGGCAATAGCGTGTTCGACGCAAGCAAGGTGGAAGAAATCAAGGCCGCGATCGCCAACGGCACATTCAAGGTCGACCCGGAGAAGGTCGCGAATGGATTGCTGGACACGGTCAACGACCTGATCCACACGCGCAAGGCTTAACAAAAATGCAAAACTCTGGCAAGAACCCGGCGATCAATCTCGGCGAAGAAATCAAAGAGGGCAATGCTCTGCTGCAGTTGCTCAAGGAGGAACAAGCGGTCCTCATCAACGCCGATGTCGAAGCGCTCGCCAGGCTTGCCGAGGAAAAGAACAAGGTCGTGGTACGCATGACCGAACTGGCACAACGCCGTCATCGCAGCTTGACCGCTGCCGGAATCGAAGCCAGCGAAGCCGGCATGAAGACATGGCTGAAAACAGCGCCACCGACAGCTGTTCAGGCATGGAATGCATTGCTGGAACTGGCCAAAGAGGTAAAAGAGCTGAATCGCGTCAACGGCCTGCTGATCGGCAAGCACATGGCGCGCGCGCAGACAGCACTGAACGTTTTGCAAGGCAATCCGCAAGGCGGCAACATGTATGGCCCGAACGGGCAATCCACCGGGCAGGCCGCCAGCCGCAAACTGGTTGTCGGCTGACAAGAAGCAACTTCCCCGTGCCGGTGATCCAGCCGGCATCGCGCGCACTTCCTGATTTTTTTCTATTTCTTGCCCTGTGCCTCCACAGGCACGTCAGTCGCCGGGTCCGGCAAATTCGACAGGATCATGACCGCCACCCGGCGGTTGCGCATGCGCCCTTCCGTCGTCTCGTTCGATCCCACCGGTTGTGTCGGCCCATGTCCGACCGCGGTCAGGCGTGCCTCGTCGATGCCGCTATCGATGAACAGCCGTATCACGCTCGACGCGCGCACGGCCGACAACTCCCAGTTCGAGGGAAACAGCGCATTCCGGATCGGCACGCTATCGGTATGTCCCTCCACCTGGATCGCATGGTCGTCATTCTTGAGGACGGCTGCCACTGCCCGCAGCGCCTGACTGCTGGCCTCCGAGAGGTGGGCGTCACCCGGCGCGAACAAGACGCTTGCATTGATCTCGACAGACACGCCCCGGCCTGATTGCGTAACGCGTACCTTGCCCTGCTCGACCAGCGGCGCCATGACCTTGAGGATGTCGCGCGCAACGCCGGTCAACTGCTCCCTCTCCTTGCGCAATGCCTCGGCATTGCGCGGCCTTACCGGCGGCAGGCTGCGCGGAAGAATGGGACTCACCGGCGGCGGCGTTCCCTTGATGGGCGCCATCTGCACTCCACCGAATGCATTGACGAGTGAATTCGACAGTACCCGATACTTGCCCTCGTTGACCGAGGACAAGGCATACATCACCACGAAAAAGGCGAACAGCAAAGTGATGAAATCGGCATACGACACCAGCCAGCGGTCGTGATTGTCGCTCTCTTCGTCGTATTTTTTACGCGCCATGGTGCGGGCTATTTGTATGCCAACCGGCGCTCTTCGACTACGCGCGCATTATCGCCATTCGCCACGCTGCAGAACACGTCCGTCAGCATTTCGCGCCGACGCACCTCGTCGGAGATGAGGGTCTTGAGCTTGTTGGCGACAGGAAGAAATACCAGGTTGGCCAGACCGACACCGTAGATCGTCGCGACAAACGCGACCGCGATGCCGCCACCCAGCTTGCCAGGGTCGGTCAGGTTTTCCATCACGTGAATCAATCCCAGTACCGCTCCGAGAATGCCGATGGTCGGAGAATACCCGCCGGCCGCCTCCCAGACCTTCGCTCCGTGCCGCTCGCGCCGTTCGTAGGTCGAGATGTCGACTTCGAGGATTTCACGAATCTTGTACGGGTCGATGCCATCGATGATCATGCGCAAACCCTTGGCGGTGAAATCGTCCTTCACATCATCGAGAAAGCGCTCCAGGCTGAGCAAGCCTTCGCGGCGCGCGGTCGTGCTCCACATGGTGATGTCCTGCACCAGCGTGCGGCTCTTGTCCTCCGGCGGAAAAAAAATCCAGCGCGCCATCGCAATGCCGCGAACGAAGTTGACGGAGCCGCTTTGCAGCAGCACGGCGCCGATGGTGCCGACGACGACGATCACGAATGCCGCCGGCTGCACCAGCGAGTCCATGTGCCCGCCTTCGAGAAACTGCCCCGACAGGATGCCCGCGACCGCGAGCAGCAGGCCGGCTAGGCTAGCCCAGTCCATGCCTGCTCCTTGAGCCGCGCACGCATGCGTGCAATGGCCTGGCTGTGCAACTGGCACACGCGCGACTCGGACACCCCCATGATTGCCCCGATCTCTTTCAGGTTCATCTCCTGTTCGTAATAGAGCCCCATCAGGATCTTCTCACGTTCCGGCAAGGCCTCGATCGCGCGAATCACCGCCTCGCGGAAACCGGTATGCATCAGTGCCTTCAGCGGATCGCTCGACTCATCGACGCAGTAACGATCAAGGAAATGTTCGTTCTCGTCCTTGTCGTGAAAATCTTCGTAATACACCAGCTGGTGGCCGCTGCCCTCGCTCAGCATGTCCTGGTATTCCTCAAGCGAGACCTTCAGTTCCTTCGCAATCTCGGCTTCCTTCGCCGTACGGCCGAGGCGCTGCTGCAGCTTGTTCATCGCCTCTTCGATCTTGCGCATGTTCTGACGGATACCGCGCGGCAGCCAGTCGCTGTTGCGCAGTTCATCCAGCATGGCGCCGCGAATGCGTTGCACCGCATAGGTTTCGAATTGCGCGCCGTGCGTTTCCTCATAACGGTTGATCGCGTCCAGCAAGCCGATCATGCCCGCCTGGATCAGGTCATCGACCTCGACGCTCGGCGGCAGCTTGGCCTTCATCTGATGCGCAAGCTTCTTCACCAGCGGAACATGCATCTCCAGCAGGTGATTCTTGTCGGATTTTCCGCTAACGGTGTACATAGTGTCTTTTCCGGTTGCATGCGGCGACCGGTAGTTGCAATCGCACCATGTTATCCCGCGGTAGCGACTTCAGACAATACGACCCGGCCAGCTAATTTCCGGAACGCCACCGAGGCACCTGCCAGCGGAAAGGCATCCACCACCGCACGCCCCAAGTGCATGGCGCGTTTCAGGTGCTCGTCCGCAGGCACAGAGCCCATCGAATTGAGCTTGACAGCAAGATAACGTTTCGCGACTTGCGCCATGTTTTCGAACACGACCTGCGCTTCCTTTTCGCTGGCTCCGGTGACCAGCAGACTGAAAGGACGCCGCCCCAGGCGTCCGTTGACGCGCTTGATGATCGCATAGGCGTTCTTGATCGAAGCCGGATTGTTCGACACCTGCACCACGATCTCGCTGCTGGTGAGCGCCGGGATCGCGAAGTTGTCCTCCTTGTCCAGTTCCGCATCCACCACCATGATGTCGGCACGCTTGGCCAGCACGCCAAAGGCATCTTCCAGGCGACGCGCCTGCTCCGAATCCTTCTCCATTCTGCTCGGTCCGCGCGACAGCGCCGCCACAGCAAACCCTTGCGGCATTAGCTGAATGACATCGTCAAGCGAACGCTCATTGCGTGCCACTTGCATCAAACTCGCACCGCGCGTCGCCTTCAGGCGTGTTGCGATGCCGTCTTGTCCAAGGCAGGCATCCAGCAGCAACACGTCTCTGCCCGCTTGTCCGAGCGATGCACCGAGGTTCACCAGCATGGCGCCCTTTTCCTCCGGCGATGCAGCCGACAGGAAGGTAAATACGCGCGGCTTCGGACCGGCCAGCATCCGGCGCAGGCCTTCGGCCTGATCAAAATCGAAACTAGCCAAGTGTCACCTCGCGCAAACTTTTATCATTCATGGCATGTGCCGTGGTGGCGATCACCAGCGGCAGTTCCTCGTCGTGATACTGGAACGGTGCAGTTTCGCGCTTGAGCTTGAATGCGCGATCGACCAGATAATGCTGGTTCGGCACATGCAAGTCTTCCGGCACGCGCTGGCCGTTGGCCACGTAGTACAGGCTCAGCTTCTGGCGGATCATGACGTCGAGCACATTTCCCACCGTCGCCGCCTCATCAAGCTTGGTCATGATGCAGCCCGCCAGACCATCGCCCTGATACGAGCGCACGACTTCGTTGAGCGTTTCGCCGGTCGAGGTCGCCGACAGGCACAGCAGGCGCTTGACCTTGCAGTCGGTACCCGACAGCATCGCGATCTGGTCAGCCACCATCTTGTCGCGCTGCCCCATGCCGACCGTATCGATCAGGACGGTGTGCTTGTTCTTCAATTCATCCAGTGCGATGCGCAGATCGGTTTCGTCCTTCACCGAATGCACCATCACGCCGAGGATCTTGCCGTAGATGCGCAGTTGTTCGTAACCGCCGATACGATAGCCGTCAGTGGTAATCAATGCGAGCTTGCCGGCACCGTGACGCATCACGCAGCGCGCCGCCAGCTTGGCCGTTGTCGTGGTCTTGCCGACGCCGGTCGGGCCAACCAGCGCATAGACACCGCCCTTCTCCAGAATCTCGTTCTCGTTGCCGATCACATTCAGGTTGCGCGCGAGGACCGATTTCACCCAGTTCAGGCCGTTTTCCGGTTTCTCGCCTGCCGGCAGCTTTTGCGTCAGATAGCGCGCGAGGCTGGCGCTGAAACCGGCCGACAGCATTTCGCGCATGATCGATGCCTTGATCGGCTCGCGTTTCTGCTGGCTGCTCCATGCGATTTCGGCCAATTGCGATTCCAGCATGCCGCGCATCGATCGCAACTCCGACATCACTTCAGTCAATTCCGCTGCCGCTTTCTCCTTCGGCTGAGTTACACCGCGACTGGACGCAAGCGCGTCGGCCAGGTTGGATGCCTGGTCGCTGTCGATCGGCCGGCCGGCGCCGAATGCCGAAGGTGTGTTCGCTGGATTCGGCTCGGCCTGGCGTTTGGCGCCGAAGGCAGCGAGCGTCGAGTCCGACACTGCGGGTTTTTCGATCACAGGCTCGGCAAGCGCCGACATGTCTTCCGGCGCCAGCGCGAGAATCTCGACCATGCCATTGATCGTGCGGTTGGAGAGGATCACCGCATCCGGGCCGAGGGCGTCGCGCACCAGGCGCCACGCCTCACGCGAGGTTTTTGCGGAGAATTTTCTTACGTTCATGCTTGGCCTCCAACTAGGCTGGTAACTCTAATCGTCTTGGAATCGGGAAGTTCGGCGTGCGACAACACTTTGAGCTGCGGCAGTGCGCGGCGCAGGAAGCGCGCCAGCAGTGCGCGCAGCGGGCCGGGCACCAGCAGCACCGGTGTCAGCCCCATCTGCTCCTGCTGGCGTGTCGCCTGTTCGGCTTGCGTCACGATCGTGTCCGCCAGGCCCGGCTCGATGCCGGCGCCGTCCGGTCCGCCCGATTGCATCGCCTGCATCAGGATGCGTTCCAGGCGGCTGTCCAGGGTAATGACGGAAAGCTCATGACTTCCCGGGAAAATCTGCTGCACGATCGCACGGCCGAGCGCAATGCGCACCAGTGCCGTCAGTTCATTCGGATCCTGGACCTGGGCCGCGTATTCGGACATGGTCTCGATAATGGTGCGCATGTCGCGGATATGCACACCTTCCATCAACAGGTTCTGTAACACTTTCTGCAAGGTCGACAGCGGGATCAGCTTGGGCACCAGGTCTTCCACCAGCTTCGGCGATTCCTTGCTGAGATGGTCAAGCAACTGCTGCACTTCCTGCCGGCCGAGCAGCTCGGAAGCATGCGTCGTGATCAAGTGGTTCAGATGCGTGGCGATGACGGTGCCGGCATCGACCACGGTATAGCCCATCGCCTGCGCCTGATCGCGCATGCCTGCGTCGATCCAGACCGCGGGCAGTCCGAATGCCGGGTCGGCGGTCACGGTGCCGGGTAGATTGCCGCTGACCATGCCGGGATTGATCGCCAGGAACTGCCCGACATAGGCTTCGCCGCTGCCGACTTCCACGCCCTTGAGCGTGATGCGATAGGCGGTCGGCTTGAGCTCGAGATTGTCGCGGATGTGCACGGACGGCGACAGAAAGCCGACCTCCTGCGCGAACTTCTTGCGGATGCCCTTGATACGACGCAGCAGCTCGCCGCTTTGGCCCTTATCGACCAGGGAAATCAGGCGGTATCCGACTTCCAGTCCCAGCGTATCGACCGGGACCACGTCCTGCCAGGTAGCTTCTTCCACCTCGGGTGCAGTCATCGCAACCTCGGGTGTGGGCGGCGGCGGTTCCGCGGCCTTTTCGGCCCGCTTCTTCAGCATGTACGCACCGCCTGCAAGGACACCGCCGAGCATGATGAAGGCGATATGCGGCATGCCCGGGATGACGCCCATGCCGCCGATGATTCCGCCGGTGATGTACAAGACTTCCGGCTTGGCGAACAACTGGTTGACCAACTGCCCGCCGATGTCATGTTCGCTTGCGACGCGCGATACCACGACACCGGCGGCAGTCGAGATGATCAGCGAAGGAATCTGCGCGACCAGCCCGTCGCCGATGGCGAGCAGCGTGTAGTTCTTCAGCGCCATGCCGAAATCAAGGTCGTGCTGCACCATGCCGACAATCAGGCCGCCGAAGATATTGATGATGGTGACCATGATGCCGGCCACCGCGTCGCCGCGCACATACTTGCTCGCACCGTCCATCGCGCCGTAGAACTCGGCTTCCTGTCCGACTTCCTGGCGGCGGCGGCGCGCTTCCGCTTCACCGATCATGCCGGCATTCAGGTCGGCATCGATCGCCATCTGCTTGCCCGGCATCGCATCCAGGGCGAAGCGCGCACCGACTTCCGCGATACGACCTGCGCCCTTCGTGACAACCACGAAGTTGATGATGGTGAGGATGATGAACACCACGATGCCGACCGTGTAATTGCCGCCGATCAGGAAGTGTCCGAAGGCCTCGATCACCTTGCCTGCGGCGTCCGGACCGGTGTGACCTTCGGTCAGCACCACGCGGGTGGATGCGACGTTGAGCGACAGGCGCAGCATGGTGCTGACCAACAGTACGGTCGGGAACACCATGAAGTCCAGCGGCTTGACCGTGTACAGGCTGGTGAGCAGCACGATGATCGACAGCGCGATATTGAAGCTGAAGAACATGTCGAGCACGAATGCCGGCAAAGGCAGCACCATCATTGCCAGCATCATGATGATGAGAATCGGCGCCGCGAGCGCCTTGCTCGACGAACCGCTCAGCCATGCGGGCAGTGTCAGGTTATTCATTGCGTCAATCCGTTATCGGGCCGCGTTTGCGCGGTGTTCAGCGGATCCAGTTCGGGCGGCACCTCCAGTTGCTCCGGCTTCGCCGGACGGACGCCGCCGTGCTTGCTGTAAGCGCGCAACTGGAACACGTAGGCGAGCACTTCAGCCACTGCGGTATAAAGGGCGGCCGGAATTTCATCGCCCAGCTCGGTATGGCGATACAGGGCACGCGCCAGCGGCGGTGCCTCCAGCAATGCGACCTTGTGCTCGGCCGCGATCTCGCGAATCTTGGCGGCGACTTCATCGGCGCCCTTGGCGATCACGGTCGGCGCGCGCATCTTGCCTTCGGTGTACTTGAGGGCCACGGCATAGTGAGTCGGGTTGGTCACGACCACATCGGCGTTCGGCACTTCGGACATCATGCGGCGCTTCGCCATCTCGCGCTGCATCTGGCGGATGCGCGCCTTGACTTGCGGATCGCCATCCGATTCCTTGGCTTCCTGGCGCACTTCTTCGCGCGTCATCTTCAGCTTGTTGGCGTACTGCCACATCTGGTACGGCGCGTCGATCAATGCGATCACGACCAGGCTGGCGACGATGGAAATAAAGCTGATCAGCAGCAAGTGAGCAAGGTGGGCAGTGCCGGAGGCCAGCGGCTCGACGCTCAGTGCAAGCATGGATTCGATTTGCGAGGATACGACCAGCCAGGCGACGGTGCCGACCAGGATCGCCTTGCCGATCGCCTTCAGCAATTCCACCAGCGCGCGCACCGAGAACATATTGCCAAGACCGCTCAGGGGATTCATGCGCGAGAAATTGGGCTGCAGCGACTTGGTGGTGAACAACCAACCGCCGATCAGCAATGGAGAACCGAGCGCTACCAGAACCAGGATACCGGCCAGCGGGGCAAGGCCGATCACGACATCGCCGAGGCTGAAGCCAAGGCGCATCAGCATGAGATTGAAATCGAATGCCTGTTCGCGATCGAAGCTCAAGCCGGATGCGAGCATGTGATTGAGACGGCGGATCAGGCCTTCGCCCGTAAACCAGAAGCCGAGGCCCGCGGCGAGCAGAACCGTGCAGGTAGCGAGTTCCCGCGAGCGGGGAACGTCGCCTTCCTCACGCGCCTGCTCCAGTCTCCTGGGCGACGCTGGTTCTGTTCTTTCGAGATCGCTGTCTTCGGCCATCGCCGACTCCTGTTTCACCCCGTGCGGCGGATGCGCCGATACATTGGGGGCTAATAGATAGGATTATTGGCGATATGGCAGGAAGACGATCCCGTGAATAGGAGAGAAAACCCCCCGCTATTCGCAAATGCGGAGGGGCAGGCCGTGCCGAAAGGAGATTTTCGCCGCAGCGGAAAGCTACAGCCTGAGGCTCTGCGCCCAGGCGAGCGCAGCCATCTGTGCGTCGCTCACCTGCCTGGCATCGATGCACAAGGACGTGGCCATCGACGCCAGTTCGGGACTGTTCAGCTCACAGGCTTCCGCCAGAGCCAGGAAGGGACCGTAAATACCCTCGCGCGACAGGAGCGCTTGCGTGACCGACTCGGACAACTGGATCTTCTCCAGCACGTCCTCCATCGGAACACCGAGCAATTTGTCGAGCAAGGAGAACATGCCGGCCACAAACAGGTTTTCCGCTTCATGCTTGGGCAGGAAGGTCTGGCCGAGCAGCTCCGCAAAACGTCCGCGGACCACGGCCGTCTGCATCAAAACAGGCGAATAACCGGTCGACGTGGCCGTTGCCAGCAGCAGCGCCAGCCAGCGATAGAGCGGCGAATAGCCGAGCATGGTGACGGCATGCTTCAAGGATTGAATCTCGCACCCCAGTCCGAAACCGGCCGAGTTGATATACCGCAGCAGCTTGTACGATATGGCAGGATCGCGCTTCAGCACGTTTTCGAGTTGTCGGACGTCGACGTTTTTCCGCACCATGTCCATCAACTGCAGGATCATGGCCTGTGCCGGATTGATATCCCGCGAATAATTGTTGGGCCGCAGCGTCAGGTGCAAATGGCCGACAAACGCATACAAACCCAGCTGGGCGCAAGTATCGTACGCCTGCCAATTGTCCACCTGCCGCGCAACCATGCGCAGCGACATCAGATTGAGCGAGCGATGAAGACGTACTTGCGCCGCAAAATCCGGCAAACCGATCGGCGCCTCAAAATACGACACGTGTTGCAGCACACTCTTGTCGATCGCGCCCAGATCGGCGTCCCGCAGCGATATGCCATATCCGAATGAGCGCGCGGCTTGAATTGCCGTGATTGCCTCGGACGAGGCCACATCCGATCCGCGCAAGGAAAACACGGTACCCTTCGGCGGCAAGGCACAAAGCGCTTCATGCGCAAGCAATTCCGGCGTCGCCTCCACGAAGAGGATTTGATCCCCCAGCAAGGCGCCCGCCTCGGTATCGTTGAGATGTCCGGCGACAAAACGTGCCAATGCAATGATTTCTACATCGGTTGGCTTGCGGCGTCCCGCTGTGGTGTTGTGCCAGGAAAGCTCGAAGCCGATAACGCGCTCCTGCGTGTTGACCAAGGGCTCCCGGACAATGAAGTAATCTTCGTGCATCTGCGCTTATCTGGTGATGTAGATCGACATTATCGTCGTCGATATTGGCGGGCGGTCAAAAGCCCAGGCTTTCCAGCAGGTCGTCCACCTGCCCTTGATTGGCAACCACATCGGCACTGGCATTGGGATTGATCTGCGGACCGTTCAGCAAACCCTGCCCTGCCTCACGCCGCACTTCGGGCGGTGCATAATCAATGAGCAACTGAACAAGTTGCTGTTCGATGCCATGCGCAAGCTCGGTTACCTTTTTGATAACCTGTCCGGTCAGATCCTGAAAATCCTGCGCCATCATAATGTCCAACAACTGCTGCCTGGTGACGGTGGCGTTGCTTCGCGTTTCGTCAAGATACGCGATGGTACGCTCAACCATCTCCCGGCATTGGAGTTCGGTGAACGGCGACTGCATCAGTGCCCGCCATTCCTGTTCGAGCTTGTCGGAGCCGGAAACGATTTGATCCTGCAGGGGGCTCGCCGTTTCGGTTGCCGTCAGAACGCGCTGCGCGGCCTGCTCGGTCATTCTTGCGACATAATCCAGTCGGTCCCTGGCGTCGGGAATATCATGTGCCGCCTTGGCGAGCAGCTTGTCGAATCCCAGACCGCGCAGGTTTTCATGCAACAGGCGCGTCATCTGGCCGACGCGCGCCAGCACCTCCTCCTGCACAAGCTCAGTGGACCTCGACTGGGTCACCGCTTTGTCCACGTCAGGCCCCTACTTTTTCGAGCTTTTCAAAAATCTTTGAAAGTTTCTCGTCCAGGGTAGCCGCGGTAAAAGGCTTCACCACGTATCCATTCGCTCCCGCTTGCGCCGCAGCGATGATGTTTTCCTTCTTGGCTTCCGCCGTCACCATCAGGACAGGCAACTTGGACAAGGCGGCGTCGGCACGGATCTGCTGAAGCATGGTCAGTCCATCCATCACCGGCATGTTCCAGTCGGAGATGACGAAATCGAACTGTTCGCTCCTGAGTTTTGAAAGCGCCATGGCACCATCTTCCGCCTCATCGACGTTTGTGTAGCCCAATTCTTTCAGCAGATTGCGAACGATACGACGCATCGTCGAAAAATCGTCAACCACCAAGAATTTAGTATTTGGACCAGCCATGAAATGCTCCATTGATTCTATAAAACGTTATAGACCGGCCGCTCACCTGCGAATTCGAGCGGCGTACTAAGTATAATCCTTCCACTGTTCTTTATGCACCTAAACAACCCGGTCAGTGGCGTGACAAATACAAGCTGCGACAAGCCTGTGTGGTCGTTCTTGCAACGTCGTCAGACACGCAGTGCGCGACTGCTATGCGCCGCAAGGTAGCCGAGCACCATGCCGGGCAGCGCGTGCAGGGCGCCGACCTCATGCGCCGCGCCGATTGCGATCGCCTCGCGCGGCATGCCGAACACAACACAACTCGCTTCGTCCTGCGCAAAGTTATAGGCGCCCGCGTTCTTCATCGTCAGCATGCCTGCCGCGCCATCCTTGCCCATTCCCGTCAGAATGACACCGACAGCATTCTTGCCTGCGAATCGCGCAGCCGAATCGAACAATACATCGACCGAAGGCCGGTGCCGGTTCACCGGCGGCCCCTGATCGAGCTGGGTCACATAGTTGGCGCCGCTGCGCGCCAGCAGCAGATGCGAGTGACCCGGCGCGATGAACGCGTGACCGGGGAGAACGCGTTCGCCGCCCTCCGCTTCCTTCACGGAGATCTTGCACAGACTGTCCAGCCGTTTGGCGAATGAGCGGGTGAATCCTTCCGGCATGTGCTGCGTAATCAGGATACCGGGGCAGTCTGACGGCATCTGCACCAGGAACTCCTTGATCGCCTCGGTACCGCCGGTCGATGCGCCGATGATGATCAGTTTCTCGCTACTGGTCAGCGGATTGCGGATCAAGGGCAGGCCTTCCGAAGGCGGTCTGTTCGGATCGGCATGCGCGATGGTGCGCGGCTTGACCCTCGCCTTGGCGGCGGCCCGGATCTTGTCGGTGATCAGCTCGGCGTATTCCAGCATGCCGCTCTGGATCGACAGCTTGGGCTTGGTCACGAAATCGACCGCGCCCAATTCCAGCGCGCGCAGCGTGATTTCCGAGCCGCGTTCGGTCAGCGAGGACACCATTACCACCGGCATCGGCCGCAAGCGCATCAACTTCTCAAGGAAGTCCAGACCGTCCATGCGCGGCATTTCAACGTCAAGCGTAAGCACATCGGGATTGGTCTGCTTGATCAGCTCGCGCGCGACGATCGGATCCGGCGCCACGCCGACGACCTCCATATCCGGCTGCTGCCGGATGATCTCATTCATCACGCTGCGAATCAGCGCCGAATCATCAACAATCAGGACTTTAATTTTCATGACACATGCTTTCCATTGCGGGCGCCACCCTTTGCGCAGGCATCTTGCCGGCCGTTGTGCAAAGCGGTTTAACCGAACAGCTCGATATCGCCAACCACCGGCGTCGTCTGGAGACGACTTGCGTAATCCTGCTCGCGGTTGACCAGCGTATTGTTATTCAGTTGCTTGAGTTTTTTGACCAGCACCTTCCCGGTCCGCGGAAAAAAGTAAACCTTGCGCGGGTAGACATCATTCAGGTCTTCCGCGACGACGCGAATATTCTCGGCGCGCAGATAGTCGCGTACAAATTGCGCGTTGCGCTCGCCGACATTGATCGCGACAAAGCCGCGCAGCACATTGCCGCCGCCGAAGACCTTCGCCTCCAGGTTTTCCCGTCTTGCGCCGGCCTTCAGGACGTCGTTGATCAAGACCTCCATTGCATAGGTACCATAACGCATCGAGGCCGATACCGGGCTGTCGATGTCCCCGCCGCTATCCGGCAGCATGAAGTGATTCATACCGCCAATGCCGGTCACCCGATCCCGGATGCAGGCGGAGACGCAGGAGCCGAGCACCGTCACGATCATCATGTCCTTGCAGGTGAAGTAGTACTCACCGGGAAGAATCTTGGCGGCGTCGCAATCGAAGGTCCGATCGTAATAGACGTTCGTCGCAAACTGCTCTTCGATACCGTAGCTCATAGATTATTTCTCGACACGGCGCGCGACCATGCGATGCGCGGAATGGGTCGGATCCAGCTCGTAGACCGTCTTGCCTCGCAACTTGAATGCATCGGACACATATAGAAAATTTTCGGAATGGCCGGCGAACAGCAATGCATCCGGCTTCATCAAAGGTGCAAACCGCGAAAGAATTTTACCTTGCGTCGGCTTGTCGAAATAGATCATGACATTCCGGCAGAAGATTGCGTCGAAGGGTCCTGAGATCGGCCAGTCGTCGGACAGCAGATTCAGTTGTTTGAAAGTCACCATCTGCCGCAACTCGGGGCGCACTCTCACCAGCCCGTCCTGCTGCCCTTTACCACGCAGGAAAAAACGCCTGGCGCGCTCCGGGGACATCTTGTCCAGCCTGTCCAAACCATAAATGCCGCTGGCAGCGGTATTGAGGACATTGGTGTCGATATCCGTTGCGATCACATGCGATTGCGACGCTGCCGGACCGAGTGCTTCGCACAAGGTCATCGCGATCGAATACGGCTCCTCGCCGGTCGAGCTGGCGGCGCACCACACGGTGACCGGTTGCGGCCTTGCGCTGACGTGTTCGGCGAGTATCGGGAAGTGATGCGCTTCGCGAAAGAACGATGTCAGATTGGTCGTCAGCGCATTGGTGAACGCCTCCCATTCTTCGCTGTCCGGCCTGTTTTCCAGAGTGTCAAGATAGAGTTCGAAGGAACGCACGCCGGTCGCGCGCAGGCGGCGGGCCAGGCGGCTGTAGACCATCTCGTGCTTGCTGTCCGCGAGTGCGATACCGGCACGCTTGTAAATGAGGCCTCGTACCCTGTTGAAGTCGCGAGCCGTGAACTCGAACTCCTTGACTGTATCCGGCTTGTTTGGTCGTACCGTAGTTGTCACTCCAGGCTTCTTTCCGCTATTGATCGTGTCCAAATTCAAAATACTGTCGACCTGCATCGACATCAACCCTATCCATGTGTAACGAGGCCGCGCTTTTTGTTGCTCGGTGCCGGCGTCTGCTTCGTCAACTTGTTCACGGCCGCAGTTTCCGGGGTCGCAGTGGATCGATAACCAACACGGAAGGCGCCCCAGTGCCGCCCGTTTACATAGATCGGCACCGACAAATCATGCATCACCTCGCCGGTATCGCGCTTGTAGGTCTGCAGCATGAACGGATTGGTGCTGGCACCGCATCGTTCACCGGTTCGGTCATTGAAAATCCGCTTAGTGCGGTTGTTCACCAGGTCGGTTTCGTAGTCCCCGGTCAGAGGCTTGGAGAACCGCTTGTTGTGCGTCGGGAAGTAGCCATGATCATCCACCGCCCCGGCATAAGTCAACTGCGGCATTTCTTCAAGGATGCGCTCCTGGATCGAAGGCAGCACGCGGTCGGTAAATGTATCGAAGGCCGTCGTATGCTTGAGCGGATTGGTGTTCGGAATCGGCTTGTATGTGCGATCGAACAGTGCCATCTCGCTGATCTGGCCACTTGCAATCGCTGTCTCAAACAGCTTTCCGATCTCACTTGCGCCACGCTGGGCGGCGATCCGTATGTGGTCATGCGCCGTCCGCGCATGGGAATGCGACAGCACATCAAAAAGTTCTTCGCCGCGTTCCGACAGCATCATGGCGGAGTTCGCCGCGCGCGGCAGCTCGTCCTCGGTCGCCATCATGCCGTCGCGGATGCGCGAGATCGCATCCGCGATCAGTTGGGTGGTTTCCACATGTTCCCGCGACGCGGCGGAAATCAGCAGCACTTCGTTTTCCGACACCCCTGCCGAGCGTTCGATGCTGCCGAGCAGCGAGTGGACCTTTTCGACATTCTGGGCAGCGTCCAGCACCTTGCCGGTCAAGGCCGTCATGCCCGCCGCGGCGCGCTCAGCCTCTTCATTGATCTCGCGCACCATCACGCCGATGTCGTCGGTTGCGGACTTGGTGCGTTGCGCCAGTTGTCGTACTTCGCCGGCCACGACGGCAAAGCCGCGACCATGCTCGCCGGCACGCGCTGCTTCGATCGCCGCATTCAAGGCAAGCAGATTGGTGCGCGCAGCAATCTCATTGATCACTTCGGTGATCACATGGATGCGGCGTGCCTTCTCCTGCAACGCGCTCATCATTTGCGAGGCAGTTTGTGCGTCCTGGCGGGCATGATTGATGCGTCGCAGCCCTTCATCGACCTCGGCACGCCCGGCAACGCTTTCGGTACGCACGTCGGCCGCCACCTTGGATGCCCGCTGCGCGTTGGCGGCGATCTGTTCGGTAGTTTGCGCAGTCTGATCTGCCTTGCCAACGATGTCTTCTGTCGTCTGCAAATCCGTATCGACTCGTTTCTTGATCAAATCGACGAAGTAGGAAGTCTCGGCAGCGCCGATCATGAAGTGGTCGACTTCCTGACCGATCTTTTCAACCGCTTGCGCCAGTTCGCGCGTGTTATTCGGGCAAGTTGCCAATGCGACCACAGCCGCCACGGCAGATGCAATGGCGGCCAGGCCAATCGGGCCCAACGCGGCGGCTGCAACCCAGTTGAGCAAGGCCGCGAACAAGGTGCCGGCAGCGAGCGCAACGAGGCCCGCCACCACATAACGAAGTGACTTTCTATCAATTGTCTTCATTCGGCCTCCCAAGAATCCCATTCCGCCTCGTCGCTGCGGAACCCGCCGGCCGCAATTCGGTTAATCCACTTCTGTTATCGACGCCATGCCTGCCGAACTTGAGGCTGCAGAACCGATGCTGCAAGAAGACGCCGCCTCGATTATGCGCAGTCGCAACCCCGAACAAAGAGGAAAACAGAACATGATTACCGCGTCATTTGCCATAAAGAAAAGGCGCGCCGCAGCGCGCCTCCGCTTTTCTCCTGAAAATCCGGCGCACGCGAATCGCCCCCGCGTCGAAAATCAGAATTCCTCCCAATCGCCATCCGAGCTGGTCGCCACCTTGGCCTTTGCGATTGCCTTCGGCGCGGCCGGCAACTGTTTGGCACGCTGCCTCGGCATGGCTTTGGCCGGGACCGCGCGCTGCGGCGCGTGTGCGCTTGATTCGATAGACGCAGGCTGTAGTGTGAAACCGCCGCCTTGCAACTTGAATACCGCCACTGCCTGCGCGAGGGTGACCGACTGCTGCTGCATGCTCTCTGCGGTCGCGGCCGCCTCTTCCACCAGCGCCGCGTTCTGCTGCGTCATTTCATCCATCTGGTTGATCGCCAGATTGACCTGCTCGATTCCGGCGCTCTGCTCCTGGCTGGCAGCACTGATCTCGTTCATGATGTCGGCCACATGTTTGACC
>NZ_DATFAF010000006.1:0-86982 GCF_035254865.1 Noviherbaspirillum sp. | reverse complement strand
CCGGCATTCTCTTGCGCAAGGCCGAGCAACTGTTCTGCCTCCGCCGCGCGATGGGTCACCATTCGAAATCTGCCGCCGAGAAATGCCAGCAATATTCCTACGGCAAGATAAGCCAGCATGACCGCGCGATCGTTAACGGCCGCGACCGCGAGGTGCCCGACCGGATCAAGCAGCAGCGCACCGTTGACCATCCCGATCAACAGGACGGCAAAAGCAGGTCCGCGTCCGGCGATCATCGCGGTAACAAGCAGTGCCGGCAGGAAAAGCAGGAAAGGACTGCGCGCCCCGACCCAAGGCTGCAGCGCCCAATGCAAGGCGGCTGCCAGGCCAGCCAGGCCGGCAGCAATCGCGTAACGCACGATGATGGATCTCTCCGGAAATGAAAATGCCATTGGCGTCTCGTTATGACGAATTCGCAAAAACAGTCTACTCCAAGCTTATATGTGCAACCACACTGCTCTTGGCGGCAGCGCCCCCGACCCGGCAAGACGCACGCGCGGAGCCCACCCATTTTTTATCGGTGGAGTCGGTTTCAACGAATTTCAGCGAGGCTAACAGCGCCGGCCAACAAGGGGTTTGCGCTTGCGCCAAGGATCATCGAAAAAATCGAAACGGAAACCGTTTGCGGCCGCCATGTCGTGCTTGCCTGCACGCTCACGCGGGCTTGGCGGCCATCAGGTAAAACACGATCAGAAAAGCGATGAACGCCGGGACCCCGAGCGCGACCCAGGTCCAGAAATAGCGCCAATAGGAGAACGCGAGCGGCGCCTTGCGTTCGACGGCCTCGCGCGCGAGGCGGCGCATGCGCATCTGCAACCAGACCACGGGCAGCCAGCACGCAACGGCGACGGCATACAAGGCGAGCGACCAGGCGATCCAGTGCGTGCGCATCGGCAGCCCGGCAAGTTGCATCATGTAAAAGCCCGTGAGCGGCTGAATGACCACGGTCGTTGTCGTGAATATCCAGTCGGCCAGCACGACCAGGCGTGTCACGACCGCAATCGCACGCAGGTCGCGGCTGAAACTCGTGAACAGCAGATAAAAGGCGGAACCCACCCCGGTGCCGAATAGCAAGGTGGACGACAGGATATGCAGCCATTTCACGGTCAGGTAATCCATCAGCGTTCCTCCACTTCCAGCAGGAGCCAGATAGCGGCCAGCATCGGAAGGTTTTTCAGAAGCGGGCCGTAAGGATGCAGCCAGAATTCCGGCAAGCGCCAGCTGATGATAATGCTATAGAAGACGATGACCGCAATCTGCGCCAGCCACAGCAGTCGGCGCCGCCGCCAATGCAGCGCCAGAGTCGCGATGCCGAACACCAGATCCAGCAGCGCCGCGCCATACAGCATCACAGGGGCAAGCATGCCGCTGATGCCGACGCGCGCCAGCAGCGCATAGCTGTCGGCGACCGGATACACGCCGAGCGACACGATGCCTGTCACGATCCAGACCAGCGCGATCGACACGCGCAGCAGCGGCAACAACCAGCCGAGCTGCGCCTGCAGCCGTTCGGCGCGCATGTCATGCCGGGCGATGAACTGCTTCGGAGCACGCGGTTCATGGCCGAGCAAGGCGGTGATTTGCGCCGGACTGGCGGTATTGCCGCGTTCGAGCATCTGCAAGGTTTCGGCATCGAGCAGGCTGCCCGGCAGGCGCGATGCGGCCGACGCGGCCGCACGCATGAAGCCGATCGGCATCGGCACGAAGCGCGCCCGGCCCATGCCCATCGCGCGACGCAGCGCGCCCAGGAAGCACCGCAGCGTGATCGCGCGTGGACCGACCAGCGCGACGCGCGTACCGCTGGTCGGCGGGCGATCCAGCAGCGCGATGATGGCCGCCACCAGATCGTCGATATGCACCGGCTGGATCGCCTGTGCGCCATTTCCCGGCAATCCGATCAAGGGCAGGCTTGCCAGCGTATTGAACAAGCGCGCGCTGGTGCCGCCGGGGCCGTAGACCAGCGAAGGCTGGACGATCACCGCATGCACCGGCAAGCGGCTGAGGAAATCGTCGGCGCGCTTTTTGCTGCGGTGGTAGGCG
Source organism: Noviherbaspirillum sp. (assembly GCF_035254865.1). Classification (GTDB taxonomy): domain Bacteria; phylum Pseudomonadota; class Gammaproteobacteria; order Burkholderiales; family Burkholderiaceae_D; genus Noviherbaspirillum. The sequence continues at coordinate 84,942 of NZ_DATFAF010000006.1, read as the reverse complement.
CTCTGCGCATGTTCGTCCGCGCCGAGTGCGGAGATCTGTATCACCAGCCGCACCTGGCTGGCGGCGCAGGCAGCAAACAGCGCTGCCGGCGCGCGTTCGTGAATGGCCTCGAAGGTCTGCGCGCCACGCTCCCTGATGATGCCGACCGCATTGATCACCACATCGACGTCGCGCACGCGCGGCAGCCAGGTGTCGATATCGAAGTCGCGCGTGAAGTCGGCGCCGATAGTGCGAATCTGCGGATTCTCGCTGTGCCGCGCGTGACGCGACGCGCAGATGACCCGATGCTGCGACGCGACAAGCGCTTGCACCAGATGGCGCCCGATGAAACCGCTTGCTCCGGTAAGCAGCACGACCAATTTCGCGTCCTCCGTCTGCGGGAACCCCGCCTGTTTTTACGCGTCACATGGAAGAGTTCGAAAGTGTCTGCGAAACATCATTTTCGTATTTCCTGCCGTCAGTTGCGCAGGAGCGACTGCATGGTTTTCTGACGTCGCGACAAGATCTGTTTACACACAATACGACCGGCAAGCGGGTCGCGTAGTTCAGTCGCGGCCATGCCGCATGGAGAAAGCATGAAAAACTGGCGGGAAGCAATTCGCGATGGCGCCGTCACCGGCAGTATTGCCAGTCTCGTTTCGACAGCCGTGCTGGGCGGGCGCGGCCAGCGCGAAACCGGGGCGCCCTATGCGCCGACCAATGCAATCAGCCACTGGATCTGGGGCGATGGTGCCGCCGAGCACGACGAACCGAGCCCGCGCTACACCGGCATCGGCTATGTGATTCACCACGCCTCGTCCACGCTGTGGGCCGTCATCTATGAGAAATGGTTTGGCGAAGCGGCCGAGCGCGGCGACGTCGGCCGTGCTGTGGCCGGCGGCGCCGCGGTCGCCGGGCTGGCATGCTTTGTCGACTACAATCTGACGCCGCAGCGACTGCAGCCGGGATTCGAAAAACGCCTGTCGACGCCATCGATGTTCCTGGTCTACGCGTCCTTCGGCATGGCGTTGGCCTTGCGCGGCCTGGCGACATCGCGGGCCCCCCCGCTACCGCATATTTCGACTTTGGATTAGCGCGGCATTCTCGCCCTGACAATACAGTGGCGGAAGGGAGTGGGAGTCGAACCCACCAGACACGCCGCGCGCGTCTCGCCGGATTTGAAGTCCGGGCGCTCCACCGGGATACGATTCCCTTCCGTTGAGTTACAACTCTTCAGTCCAGCCGAACCATGCTCGCATACTCCTGCGATCAGGCAAGGCGCCGCCGTCCTCCCGCAAAGCGCGTGACCCGAATGCGGTCGAGAAACTCGAGCACCTCGATCGTCAGATTGCGGCCTATGCCGGTGCGATCACGGTAGCCGGCCGCATCAAAACTGCCCTGCTCCGAAGCGCCGGCGAGCTGTCGGGCCGCTTCCGCCAGCGTCTCCATCGTCGCAGGCAGAAAAAACCGGTTTTTGGCGACGCGAAGGAGATGGCCCAGCGCGGCAGCCCGTTCGAGAAACGCGAGCAACACGGCTTGCTCCATCTCCAGCATGCGCGCGAGCTCGCCGACAATCGGCGGCCGCAAACCGTTCGCTTCCAGCAGCGTACTCACCTTCGCCAGCAGCGCCGCATCGCCTTCCGACAAGCGTGCCACATGCTGCGCAAGCGACACACACAATCCTGCCCGCCGCAGCTTGTGCTGCCCGATCAGCTCCGCCAGCACGGCGCTTAACAGGAGCGAACGCGCCGGCACGCCCACCGCCGCTTCCAGTTGCGCCTCCGAGGGGCCGAGACTCTCCGGCTGCCGGCCGTGCCAGTCTTCCAGCGCAGCCAGCACCTGCGCCTGCAGCGACCGCCAGCGTGCCGGCGAAAATCCGAGACGGCCATGCCGGGCATTGACGACATGGATGCCGAGTGCGGTCCACAGCGCCTCCACTTCATCCGCGACAAGATTTCTTGCCAGCGCAAAGCGTTCCAGATCGACGCCTTCCGGCTGCGCATCGAGCAAGGCATTCAATGCATGCGCAGCTTGCGGAATGCGCATTGCCGCCAGTTGCGTCAGCCGGGCCGACTTCGCTCTTCCGCGCGAAGGACCGAACGGATCGACCACCTCGCCGCCGGCGATCGTACGCTGCGCCGATTGGTCGCGCAACACGAAACGGTCGCCATGCAGCGCCGCGACCGGCGCATCGAGCACCAGCTGGGCAAAGCCGCTCTGCCCCGGTGCAATCGCACGTTCGCCCAGGACCGCGACACGCGCATTCGCGACGGCGGCACCGATATGCACATGCACCGGCCTCCAGTGCGCCAGCGCACGCGCTTCGCTTGCCAGCACCTTGACGCAGACATCGATGCGATCGCTCGGCGCGTGCAGGGCCGAAGCGACCAGCCAGTTCCCGCGCCCGACCATTTCATGTCGCAGCTCGCTGCCCGCGATGTTGAGCGCGCAGCGCTCGCCGGCACGCGCCGCATCGGCGGGAAGATTCTGCGCATGTATGCCGCGCACGCGCACCGGGATGCCCTGCGGGGACACGATCAGCTGATCGCCGACCTTCACGCTCCCGGCCAGCACCGGTCCCGCGACCACCAGGCCGGCGCCGGACAGGATGAAGCTGCGATCGACCACGAGACGGAAATGGCCGCGCGCGGGTTTCGCGGCAAGCGCGCGAGCACTGTCCCGCAAGTGCTCGCGCAAGGCCTGCACGCCCTCGCCCGAGGTCGTCGCCATGGGAAAAATCGGCGCAGCTTCCAGGCCGCTACCCGCCAGCAGGCTCCGCACTTCTGCCTGCGCCGCGTGCACCCGCTCCGCGGATACCCGGTCGATCTTGGTCAAGGCGATCGCACCGCATTGCATGCCGAGCAGTTGGAGAATCGCCAGATGCTCGACGGTCTGCGGCATCGGGCCATCGTCGGCGGCAACCACCAGCAGCGCGAAATCGATGGCCGCCACCCCGGCCAGCATGTTGCGCAGGAAGCGCTCATGTCCCGGCACATCGACAAATCCGATGCGCTGCCCGTGGCCGAAGTCGGCGTAGGCAAAGCCGAGGTCGATCGACATGCCGCGCTCCTTCTCTTCCTTCAGGCGATCGGTGTCCACGCCAGTCAACGCTCCGACGAGCGTGGTCTTGCCGTGATCGACGTGGCCGGCGGTGGCGACGATCATGGCGCGGCCATCTCCGCGAAGCCTGCGACGAACAACTCTTCTTCTTCCAGGCAGCGCATGTCGAGCAGGAAAGCGCCGTCGGCGATGCGGCCGATCACCGGCACGGCGAGATCGCGAAAGGCAGCGGCAATCTGCTCGACTGCCCTTCCCGATGCACGTCCGGGGCGGTTCGGCAGAATGCGCAGCGCAAAGCTCGGCAGCACATCGACCGGAAGCGAACCGCTGCCGATCTGGCTGTGCACTGGCACCACGTCGACTTCGGCACGTCCGTGCAACCAGGCGCCGACCACGGGCCGCATGCGATGCGCCAGTGCCTCGATGTCGAGCGGCGAGCGCGCCAGCAGGCGCAGGGCGGGAAGACGTTGCACCAGCCGCTCCGGATCGCCATACAAGCGCAGCACGGCAGCCAATGCGGCGATGGTCACCTTGTCGCAACGCATCGCGCGTTTCATCGGATTCTTCTTGATGCGCGCAATCAGATCGGCGCGGCCGACGATGATGCCCGCCTGCGGACCGCCCAGCAGCTTGTCGCCGCTGAAGGTGACCAGATCGGCACCGTTGGAAAGGGTCTCGGCCGGCGTCGGCTCATGCGGCAGGCCGAAGCGCGCGAGATCGATCAGGGTGCCGCTGCCGAGGTCGACGACGAAAGGCAAACTCTTTTCCTTTGCCAGTTGCGACAGCGCGCGTTCGTCGGGCGCCGCGACAAAACCTTCGATCCGGTAATTGCTGGTATGGGCCTTGAGCATCAATGCGGTGCGCGGCCCGAGCGCTTCTTCGTAGTCGCGCAGATGGGTGCGGTTGGTCGTGCCCACTTCACGCAATTTGCAGCCGGCGCGCGCCATGATGTCCGGCAGACGGAAGGCACCGCCGATCTCGATCAGCTCGCCGCGCGACACGATGGTTTCCTTGCGCAGCGACAGGGTGTTCAACAGCAGCAACACGGCCGCGGCATTGTTGTTCACCACGGTCGCCGCTTGCGCGCCGGTCAGCCGGCACAGCCACTGCTCGACGTGATCGTCGCGGTCGCCGCGCTGCCCGATGGCGAGATCGTATTCGAGATTGGATGCGCCGGACGCCACCTGCACCATGGCTTCGATGGCTTCCGGCGGCAGCGGCGCACGGCCGAGATTGGTGTGCAGGACCGTGCCGGTGAGATTGAAAACCTTGCGCAGGGACGGCGTGGCGTCGGCCAGGACCCGGGTCGAAATGCCTTGCGCAATCGCGTCGTCGCCCTGGGTTGCCGATTGCGCGCGCAATGCGGCAAGCTCGGCGCGCACCGCGTCGACGACCAGCGGCCTGCCGTGCGCGGCGATCAATGCCGCAACGACCGGCCAGGCGAGCACGCGATCGACCGAGGGCAGGTGCACGCGCGGAAGTTCAGCCGCGCTCACACGCGCCTCCCGGCGACAGGTCGCCTAAGGCGCGGTGATCCCGCGCAGGATCGCCTCGATCGCTTCGTCGGCCAGCGCGCGCAACTCATCGTCGCTGCGGTCCTGGATCGGATGCCGCACGAACACCATGACCGGATCGAATCCGAGCACCTTGGATTGCAGAGCCGCTGCCTGCACGAATTCAGTAGACGCAATCGCGACTCCCGGAATGCCACGACCTTCAAGGTCTGCGATGTCATGCATACAGCACGACGTGCAGGAACCTCAGTCGGCCAGGCCTTCGATGACGAGATTGCATTCGGTCGCGATCTGCTGCTTGAGCGCGATCGGCGCGGTGCGCGTGAAGGTCGGCTTGCGATAGCGCTTGACGCTCACGCCGCGCGCCCGCAATTGCTCGTCGACGCGGTCGAGGAAGACATTGCCGCGTGCCTTGGAAATATCAAGAATGCCGACCGTCAGTCCGGCTAGCGAGGCGGGACGCGCCAGCAAGGCGCGCATCGCCGCCGCGCGCTCGGCGGTCGGGTCCAGCAGGATGGATGCTTCTTTCATACAGCGATCTCCTTGGTGACAGGGGTCGAACCAACCGGGCCTGACGCGGCCCAGCCGGCAATCACAGCAGAAAACAATCCGGCGGTGCCGCCGGCACGAACGATGATCAGGCCGCCGGGGCGGAATTTCGGCACGCTGCCCGCCGCCATCGACGGCGGCAATCCTTCCGCGATGCCGCCGGCGCCGACCACCATCTCTTCGCCCGGCAGTTGAAGCAGGCGCTCCAGTTCCTCGCGCAGCCGCGCCTTGCTCCAGCCGGCTTCGATGAACACGCGGCTGTGCTCCGGCGATACCACCAGCACCGCGTCGCCCGCCATGGCCAGCTTCGGATGGTCGACCGCGCGCAGGCAGAGCGCGAAGCTGCGCGCCAGGGATTCCGGCGTGCGCGACTTCTGATCCACGATGCCTTGCACGCCCTCGCCGGCGAACAGCGTCACCGTCGAGCGTCCCTTGGCAAAGCCGCGCTCGACCGAAAGCGGCTCCCATGCACTGTCTTCGGCCTCGGCAAAGCAGAATGAATACTTGCCCGGCGTGCCGAGCGTCGCGCGGTCCAGCTCGCCCGGCCGCCCGCCGCCGACATTGCGGATGATGAGCTGCAAGGCACGCCCGATGGTGGCATTGGCGCGGTTGCCCTGGCCCAGCGCATTCACCCCGGAATTCATGCCGATGGCGCGCGCGATCGGGCCGTTGACGATCACCATCGGCCCGGCGAACATCGTGGTGCACAGTATGCCATGCATGCCGAAATCGTCGGTCAGCGCCGCTTCCAGTGCGGCCAGCACCACCGGCATGTACTCGGGCTTGCATCCCGCCATGACGGCATTGATGGCGACCTTCTCGACGGTGCAGGCGACCAGATCGGGCGGCACGGTGCCGACCACTTCCTCGGGCGAACGCGTGGTCCCGGCGAGCATGCGCAGCACGCGCTCGCGCGTCGGCGGCACGACCGGCAAGCCGTCGGTCCAGCCGCGCTCGAAGCATGCCTCCATCAGGTCTTCGCTGCCGGCGATCTCGATCGGCCGCGATGCGAAACGGACATTGCCGAAACGGACAGCCAGCTCCTCCTGCACGCCCGGCTCCAGCGTCTTCGAACCGCAGCCGGGCCGCAGCGCAGGCAAGTCCTTGCCGAGTTCGCTGTGTCCGGTAATCTTTTGCCAGTCTTCGCGATGCCAGCCGTAGCAGCGTTCCGCCTCCCGGCCATTCTCGAAGCGGATGACAGTCGGCACCACCTCGATGCCCAGCCGGTAGGACGTTTCCAGGGTCTCGTCGTAAAACACGGCAGGACAGCCGGCCGCATAATCGGCGCTGTCCTGCACATACACGGCGAGCGGCTTTCCCGCCTGCGCCAGTTCCTGCAGCAAGGGTTCCACCAGCGCGCATGTCGGGCATTCGCGCTTGGCAACAACGACAAGGCCATCGGTCGGATGATTCATCGGCAAACTCTCCTTGTGCGCATCCGTGCCGGATGCCAACGACTCCGATTACCTGGACGGCCGCTTCATCTGGCATGAAGTCGGCTGCGTGGCGACATAGGCGTCGATCTTCTTCTCGGTCTTCCAGCCATAGCCGGTATTTTCCTGATCGTACTTCACATCCTTGCCGTTGGTCCTGGTCCAGGTATTGATGTAGATCGGTTGTTGCAGCTGATGGTCGGCCTTGCGCATTTCGACTTCGCCGTTGAGCGACTTGGCCTTCATGCCTTCCATGGCAAAGGCGACCTTGACCGGGTCGGTGGAGCCGGCTTCCTTGATGGCCCTGGACATCATCGTGATGGCGCTATGGGTCGACATCAGCCAGTAGTCGTCGTTGAACTTCTTCTTGAAGGCATCGGCGATGTCCTTGCCGACAAAGCCTTCATTGTTGATGTTCCAGTAGCTGACGTTCTTGACGTGGTCCGCGCCGGCGGAGCCCATGGCGAGCGGCACGCCGGTCGTGTAGGCGGTGTAGGTGTAGAAATTCGCTTTCAGGTCGGCATCCTTGGCCGCCTTGATCAGCAAGGCCAGGTCGGCGCCCCAGTTGCCGGTGATGACGGAATCCGCGCCGGATGCCTTGATCTTCGCGACATAGGGAGAGAAATCCTTGACGGTGGCAATCGGGTGCAGGTCGTCGCCGACGATCTGGATGTCGGGGCGCTTGCGCCGCAGGTATTCCTTCGCCGCGCGGCTGACCTGATGGCCGAGTGCGTAATTCTGCCCGATGATGTAGACCTTCTTGATATCCGGATTCCTGGCGATGTAGCTGGTGAGCGCTTCCATCCGCATGTCGGAATTCGGTTCGAAGCGGAAGTGCCAGAAGCTGCACTTGCTGTTCGTCATGTCGGGGTCGAGCGCGGCGTAGTCGAGGTAGACGATTTCCTTGCCGGGATTGCGTTCGTTGTGCTTGTTGATCGCATCCATCAATGCCAGCCCGACGCCGGAGCCCGCGCCTTGCGCAATGTAGCGATAGCCCTGGTCGATGATGGCCTTCAACTGGATCAGGGATTCCTGCGGGCTTCCCTTGTTGTCGAAGCCGACGATCTCGAAGGTATTGCCGGGGCCGGCCCACTTCTGCTGGTTGGCGATGTCGGCGACGATCTGCCAGCTGTGCAGCGCATTCTGCCCGGGCGGCGCGAACGCGCCCGAGAGCGGATCGATGAAGGCGATCTTGACATTGTCGGCCTGCGCCATGGGCGTTGCCAACGCAGCGCCGATCGAGAGTGCCAGTGCAAACCGGCGGACGGGGTTGTTCATGCTACTTGTCTCCTGAGCGATGCATTTTTTCGGCTGGACTCAACCCGTGCCGGCACTGCGCGTGGTGCATCGGGCCGGTTGACAGCAACGCTCCCTCGTCTGCGCAAGCCGCGCCTGGGGAGCTTTCATGTTTGTGAAGCGCCAAGCTTAAGATGCGGCGCGCGGCGAATCCAATGATTTCGTTCGATGGAGCGATATGCATGCTGTGCATATCGCGTCGGCAGTTGTCAGGAGGAAGTCGTTTCGGCGGACTCGGTGGATTCCGTGGATTGAGCGCTGTGTCCCTGCACTTCAGCCATGGTCAGCAGGATCTGTTCGCGCAGCCACCGGCATGCGGCGTCGCTGTCGCTGCTGATGTTCCAGTACAGGAACAATTCGAGGTGCGGCACGGGAAAGGGCACCGGCAGCAGCTGATTTTGTACCGATTCGTTGGCCATGCTGGCGAAGCTGAACGGCATGGTCATCAGCATGTTGGTGCGGCTGACGATGCGGCACGCGGCGCCGTAGTGCTCGCAGCGCAGTCGCACATGGCGCGTGAGGCCGCAACGGCGCAGCGCCATGTCTTCCGCGCTCAATCCGCGCCGGCGCGACGATACCTGGATGTGTTCCTGCCCCAAGTAGGTATCGAGGTCGATCTTGCCGCGGACGTCGGGATGGCCGCGGCGCGCCATCACGATCATCGGCTCGGACAGGATGGGTTTGAGGTTGATCGCCGGCGGCATCGGCAGCAGCAGGTCGACCGCGAGATCCAGCGATCCCTCCAGCAGGGCCGGCTCCACCCGCCGCCGGTCGCTGTAGAGCGTCGCCACTTCGATGCCGGGCGCGACCGGGCCGATGCGCTCCATGAGCAAGGGCAGCAGCAAGGAGTCGAAGGGATCTCCCATGGCGACGGTGAAGCGGCGCCGCGTGGTCGACGGGTCGAAGTGGACCGTGCGATGAAGCGTCCCCTCCATCCGTTCGAGGGCATTGCGCACGTCGAGAATCAGGGCGCGTGCCAGCGGCGTCGGCTCCATGCCCCGGCTGCTGCGTTCGAACAGCGGGTCGTCGAACAAGGTGCGCAGGCGCGCCAGCGCGTGGCTGACCGCCGGTTGCGACAGGTTCAGCTTGCGCCCTGCCGCAGTAATGCTGCCTAGCGTATAAATCGCCTCAAATACGACGAATAGATTGAGATCGACGCGAGAAAGGTTCATGCTGCCACCCGCTGGTCCGCGAAGCCTGGTGCGGTCCGCCCGTTGAACGAGCACCGCCGCTGCCCTCTTGCCCCGTTTTTCGACATTTGACGCCTTGCCTCCCAAGCCGATGCGCTGACAGGCGGAAGTCCTGTTCGCTGTGTATTGTGCCGCAGGACCAAGAAATGTGCTGGAAGCGTGCCGAAATGCAAAGCTTTCGCTGCGATTGTCGCGCCATGCACAATCTGCATGGGCTGTGGTTTCTCGGCACACCAGGCCGTTTTCCGACAAGTTTCGCGCACCGCGCGGCGGGCGTCAGGCTGTACAATTCTCGTACGGAAATAACGCGTGGACAAGCATGCTGAACGACACCGGTAAACGAATCGGCCACGCCTTCATTGTTTTGATCGCTGTCGCCTCCGCGGCCTATTTGTCCTATACCATCAGCTGGAAGGATGGAATCACCGACCTGAAACAAGAGGCGGCATACCGCCTGGAGCTGTCCAGCGCGAACCTGTTCGCGCCGACCGACAAGTTCAGCTATCTGCCCGAAGTCGTGGCCAGCCACCCGACCATCGTTGATGCCTTGCAGCATGAAAGTGATCCGGCCGCGCTTCGTCGGGCCAATCTTTTTCTCGAGCAGACCAACGGCAGCGCGAAATCCGCGGTGATTTACATCCTGGACAAGAAGGGACGGGTGATTGCCGCCAGCAACTGGCAAACGCCAGAGAGTTTCGTCGGGCAGGACTACGCGTATCGTCCCTATTTTCAGGATGCCTTGGCAAACCGGAGCGGCCGATTCTACGGCATGGGAACCACCAGCAGGCGTCCGGGGTATTACCTGTCCCAGCCAATCAGCTTTGCAGGCAAGGTGATCGGCGTAGCCACCGTCAAGATCGACATGAGCGATATCGACCAGGGCTGGCGCAAGAGCCGGGAACAAGTCGTGGTGGCGGACGACAACGGTGTCATCTTTCTCAGTTCGCTGCCGGACTGGAAGTACCGCCCCTTGCGCACATTGTCTGAATCGGCCGAGAAAACGCTGGCACACACCCGTCAATACGAGACGGTATTGAAGCCGCCGCTGCCCACGAGCCTGATCGAGCGCTTGCCGAGCGGCGAACAGATCGTCAGCATAAGCCAGGGCGATGAGGCCGCGAACGAACCCCCGGTGCGCTATCTGCTCAAGTCCGGCACGATTCCCGGCTCCGACTGGAGCCTTCACGTGTTCGTGCCGATGGCACAGGTCAATGTCGTCGCAACGCGGATCGCGCTCCTCACCGCCGGCGCGCTCTCCCTGCTAGCACTCTCGCTGCTGTCCTTGAATCAAGTGCTGGAGCGGGCTCGCGAGCGTGAAAAATCGCGCCTGGCGCTGGAAGGCGCGCACCAGGCACTGGAGCAAAAGCATCTCGAACTGCAAAAGCTGAGCGAGGAACTGCGCCTCACCTCGATCACCGATCCGCTGACCGGCGCGTATAACCGGCGCTTCTTCTTCGAGTCGGTGCCCAAGCTCGTCAGCGCCGCCAACCGGCACGGCTTTCCCCTGTCCTTCATTACCATCGACGCCGATCACTTCAAGCGCATCAACGATATGTATGGACATCCGGCCGGTGACAAGGTGCTGCAGATGCTGACCACCGTATGCAAGGAATCCCTGCGCGAAGCGGACGTGTTTGCGCGCTTCGGCGGCGAGGAATTCATCATGGCGCTGCCCAATACCGGTGTGGAGGAAGCGCGGACCGTGGCCGACCGGCTGCGTATCCTGGTGATGGAGCGTCCGGTGGAAATCAAAGGCGACCTGCTGAAGATTACTGTCAGCTGCGGCGTATCGCAGTACCGCGCAGGAGAGCCGAACGCCGACCTGGCCTTGAAGCGCGCCGATGACGGTTTGTATCTCGCCAAAAGCAACGGCCGCAATCAGGTCGCGGTGTGCTGAGCCTTCGGACGGGTGTCAACCGCCTGCACTCTTCACTTCTGCAACTCTCAAGGCAATAAAAAAGCGCCCGACGTCATTCGACGTGAGGCGCCAATTTCCCGCTTCGTGAAGGCGTGGGTGGTTCAGGCGTGGATTGCCGCGCCGCAGTAGGCGGTCGCCTGCTCGCGGCCTGCTGCTACGGCGCCGCAGTACGCGCTCTGCTCAGCCTGCTTCACGGCGGCTTTCTTGCCAGCAGCCGCGCCGCAATAGGCTGTCGCTTCTGCAGGCTTGCCGACTGCGGCACCGCAATAGGCTGTCGCTTCAGCTTGCGGCTGCGCCGGCTTGCCTGCTGCCGCGCCACAATAAGCACTCGCTGCACCGCAATAGGCGGACGCTTCCGCAGGTTTGCCGGCGGCTGCACCACAGTAGGCAGAATTCTGGTCGGCGGCGCGGCCGCAATAAGCGGCATTCCCGGCGCCAGGCTCGCCGAATTCCTGTTCGTACAGACGACGGGTGGTGTCGGCCGCTTTCACCTGGTTGGCCGCGTCTTCTTCTCCGCGCAGCCCGAAATAGGGATAGTGATGAAGGAAATACCCAAAAACCTTGTCGCAGTCTTCGGCGTATTTCATGGTATCGAGAATGTGGGCGTGCCAGAACTTGTCGACGTTCACGCTCGGGACGATGCTCTCCTCGGGAAATTTCACCACCAGCGAGAGGAAGCGTTTGTATTCCTGCTCGTAATGGTCGGCTTTCGCCTGCGTCCACCCGTATCCGTCCTCCTTGCTCATCAACTTGAACTTGATCGGATCGAGATCCAACGCAAAAATCGCTGCGACCGTTTTTTCTACTGCCATTTCAGTATTTTTCTTCATGGGTGCCGCCTTTCAATAACGATTAATGGAGACGTCACGCCGATGAAGCCTTGCATGCTGTTGCTTTTCTTCATCAGCGTGCGATTTACTCTAGCACAACAAAACATTGTCATACTGGTAACTTTGTTGATCCAAGTCAAATGGGATACGCACCGGCTTTCGAATAGCTCATGATGCCGGTTACAAGGAAAACAGCGCTCATTGCGCCCTTGGCCAAGGCTCGGAGAAAAACAAACCGGAGGGAAAAAGTTATACACTCCGGTTTCGACCAATCCTGAAAGAATCGCAACTTTCGTGATGAAAGTTCACCCCTTGCTGCCACGGGAATGGTTTTCAAGCTTATCGTTGTGCAACAGAGTTTTTGATCGCCAGATGCGCATTTCCAAACGATTTTTCAAATCCCTGTTCTGTTCCACCGCGTGGTGGGCGGGATTGGCGATCTCGCTGGCGCTCTCGCTGCTGACGGCCGAATCCGTCGACGAAAGCAACGAAACGCATTTTTCCTATCAGGCAAATAATGCGGAGCTCGCCATCAAGGCACGCGTTCAGTCGTATATCGACGTGCTGCGCGGCGTCAGCGCGCTTTTTTATACGAGTGACCGGATTTCCCGGGAGCAGTTTCATGTGTATGTCGAAAAGCTGAATATCGCGCAAAGCTTTCCCGGAATCAAAAGCCTGAACTTCGCCCCGCGCGTGCTTGCGAAGGACAAGAACGCCTTCGAGGCAGCCGTGCGCAAGGACACCAGCATCGATCCGCAAGGCTACCCGGACTTTGCAATCAGGCCGGCGGGAGATCGCAGCGAATATCATGTACTGACTTATCTCGAACCGATGGTCAGCAACCGCAGCGTGCTCGGTTCCGACATGTGGGCGCTTCCGGCGGTCGCAAAAGCACTCGCCGCCTCACGCGACACCGGCCAGGTCACCTCTTCCGGCAAGCTGATTCAGATCAACGGCCCGTATCACCATATCGGCCTGGCGATGCGCATGCCGGTTTACCGGCGCGGCATGCCGCTCGATAGCGTCGAGCAAAGGCGTGCCGCCTATTACGGTTCGGTCGGTGCCGGGTTCGACGTGCGCATGCTGATGCTCGGCGCCATCGACAAGAGCACGATGAACTACCTGCGCGTGCGTCTCTACGATATCGGACGCAACGACGAGAACCAGGCTTCGGGAACCACCGACCCGGCGCACCTGCTGTTCGACAGCGCGGCGCCGACCGGCGACAAGCACATCCTGCCGCCTTCACTGACCGGCAACATCTTCGTCAAGCGCGTGGTCATGCCTGTCGGGCCGCGCATCTGGGAGGCGGAGTTCACGGCCAACAAGTCACAGATGGCGGACGGATACGATCCCTATCTGCCCTGGCTGATGCTGGCCAGCGGCCTGACCAGCACGATACTGTTGTACTCCATCTACTATTCACTGATGACCGCGCGTCGTCGCGCGGTCGAGCTGGCGCAGGAAATGACCAAGGATCTGCGCAATAGCGAGGCCAGCCTGGCCGAGGCGCAGCATATGGCGCACCTGGGAAGCTGGGTGCTGGAACCGGGCAGCGGCAAGATGAACTGGTCGGCCGAGACCTACCGCATCTTCGGCGTCGATCGCCTGCTGGACGAGCCGCACTATGAGTTTTTCCTGCGCCACATCCACGCGGAAGACCGCCACAAGGTGCGAGCCGGACTCGACCATTCGATCATCACCGGCGAAGAATTCACGCTCGAGCATCGCATTACGCTGGTGGATGGCACGGTGCGCTGGGTGCAGACGATCTCGCGCCTCGGACATGACGATCGCAACATGCTGCTGCGCGGCACCATCATGGATGTCTCCGAACGCAAGCATACGGTCGAGGCGCTGCAGCGTTCGCGGGAGCTGCTGCGCGAATTGACCGCACACCAGGATCGGGTGAAGGAAGACGAGCGCAAGCGCATCGCCCGCGAGATTCATGATGAGCTCGGACAGACGCTGCTCGCCTTGCGCATCGATGTGTCGATGCTTGACGCGCGCACCGGCAAGACGCATCCCAGGCTCAATGAAAAGGTGCGCGGCGCACTCAATCATCTCGATGCGACGGTCAAGACGATTCGCACCATCATCAATAATTTGCGCCCCGCGGTGCTCGATCTCGGCCTGACCGCCGCGATCGAATGGCAGGTCGCCGAATTCCGCCGCCGCACCGGCATTGCCTGCGACCTCATCATCGGCGACAAGGAATTCGTGGTCGACGATACGCGTGCCACCTCGCTGTTCCGCATCCTGCAGGAGTCCCTGACCAATGTGATCCGCCACGCCAATGCGACGCGCGTGCTGATCGAGCTTTACCAGGAAGACAACCGCCTGGCGATGACCATCATGGATAATGGCGTGGGCATCTATCCGGAAAGCCGCAAGACGGCCAATTCCTTCGGGCTGGTCGGTGTGGAGGAACGCATCAATGCGCTCAACGGCGAATTCCGCATCCAGAGCGCTCCCGGCCGAGGCACCACGCTCACCATCTATATTCCGCTGGAAACGGAAGACGAGACGCTCGACTCCGCCCGCGTGCTCAACAGCGTGGAATAAGAGCTATTCCGCGTCCTTGCGCAGCAGGTCGATGCGCATCGGCGCGTGGAACAAGGCGCCCTCCGGCGTGACATGCCGCTCGAATCTCGTGCGCACTTCTTCATACAGTTCCGGCGACAGCACGTGGCTGGTATGCGTCACCTTCAGGACGGCGCGTTCGAATTGCGCAAAGTCCTGGTAGCGCACCGGCGCCTTGAAGAAGATCTGCCGCACCAACGCGAATTGCCGCGCTTCGACCGCGCGCCGGATGGCCGCGAAAGCCGCCTTGCGCACCTCTTCCTCATCATGAAACAGGCGCAGGATGTCATTGAATGCGCCGGCAAAGATCGGCTCGGACAGATAGGCCAGGCCGCCCGGCTTGAGTACGCGGCGGATTTCCTGCAAGGCGCGATCCATCTTTTCCATCGGCACGTGATGCAGCGACTTGAACATCATCACGATGTCGAAGCTGTCATCCTCGGCCGGAATATCCTCCGCGCCACCGAGCGCAAAGCGGACGTTGGGCAGGTCGGCGACCTGCATGTTCTTCTCGTGCTGGACGCGGTCGACTTCCAGCGCGAGTATCGACGCCGCCCTGCCACCTTGGGCGATGAGGCGCGTCTTTTCTCCCTTGCCGCAGCCCAGCTCCAGCACGCGCGCGCCTTGCGGCAGCGCCTCATTGACCAGCTGCATTTCGTCGCACACAAGTTCGATATGATCGGGAGCAAGTTGCATCGTATCCTCTATCTCTGAAACTTCGCCAAGCGGCAGGGCACGCGATAACGTGCGTGCCATCCACCCGGTATTTTACTTGTAACCCAAGGCTGCGGATTCCTTGTAGACCGCGTCGATCAGGTCCTTGCCGATGCGGCCGGCCATTTCCTTGTGCACCGGCTGCAATGCCTTGCGCCACTCCGCCTTTTCCTTTTCGTTCAGCGCGTAGACCGTGGTCTTGCCGGATTTCCTGATCGCTTCCAGCGCTGCGTCATTGTCAAGCTGGGAAACCGAGTTGGCGTACTTGGTCGCGCCGCGCATCGCTTCTTCCAGCTGCGCGCGAATGTCGGACGGCAGGCCGTCCCAGAACTTCTTGTTCACGATCACAGCATAGCCGATATAGCCATGGTCCGAGACGGTCAGGTGCTTTTGCACCTCGTGCATCTTTTGCGTGTAGACATTGGATGGCGTGTTCTCGCCGCCATCGACCACGCCGGTCTGCATCGCCTGGTACACCTCGGAGAACGCCAGCATCTGCGGATTGGCGCCGAGCGCACGCATCTGCGCGTCAAGCACCTTGGACGACTGGATGCGCAACTTCAGGCCCTTGAAATCGGCCGGTGTGTGCATCGGCTTGTTGGCGGTCATCACCTTGAAGCCGTTATCCCAATAAGCCAGCCCGGTGATGCCCTTGGGTTCCAGCTTCTTGAACAGATCCTTGCCGATCTGGCCTTCGGTTACGCGGTACAGCACGGCCTTGCTCGGAAAGATGTAAGGCAGGTCGAACACCTCGAATTCCTTCGCGCCCAGCGGCCCGAATTTCGATACCGACGGTGCCAGCATCTGCACTGCGCCGAGCTGCAGCGCTTCCATCTCTTCCTTGTCCTTGTACAAGGTGCTGTTCGGGTAGACCTCGACCTTGACGCGGCCGTTGGTGAGTTTTTCAGCGAGTTCCTTGAAGCGCTCGGCGCCCTTGCCTTTCGGCGTATCGTTGGCCACTACGTGGCTGAACTTGATCACGATGGGTGCTTGCGCCATGGCGCTTCCGGACAGCGCAAGCGCGGTCAGGACAATCAGTGTCAAACGGGTTTTCTGCATTATCGTCTCCTTCGTTATTGAAATACCGCCGCGGCGGCTATTAGCGTCTTTCCACTTCGCTGACAATCTCCTCGGCCTTGCGGATCACCGGGAGATCAACCATCTTTCCATCCAGCGCAACCGCCGCGCCTTGCGCATCGGCGGCTGCCTGCAACACGCGCCGCGCCCAGGCGACGTCTTCCTCGCTCGGCAGGAAATGCCGGTTCACCCGCTCCACCTGCTTCGGATGTATGCACAGCTTGCCGCCGAAGCCGAGCCGGCGCGCGCGCTGCGTGTCGCTGCGCAATTGCTCGGGGTCATCGAGAGCGGTGGTCACGCCGTCGACCGGCGGCTGGATGCCGGCGACGCGCGACACCAGGACCAATTGCGAGCGCACATACAGCAATTCGTCCACATCGCCGTCGATGCCGGCATCGAGCTGGAAATCGATCGAACCGAACATCAGCCGCGGCACGCCGGGCGTCGTCGCCAGAGCGTGCGCATGCCATACGCCTTGCGCTGTTTCGATCAGCGGCAGCACGCGCTGTGCGCCCGCAGCGACCAGTTGCGCGATGTCCCGCGGGTTCTCCGCCTTGGGCAGCACGATCCCGGCCACACCGGGCAAGCCGCACAAGGCCAGATCATCCGCAAACCATTCGCTGCCCGCGCCATTGACGCGCACCAGCACCGGATGATCGGGCGATACCCAGGCGGCCACGGCGGCGCGCGCGGCCTGCTTGCCGGTGGGCGGTACGGCGTCTTCAAGATCAACGATCACCGCATGCGCGCCGGCGGCACAGGCCTTGTCGAAGCGTTCTGGACGATCGCCGGGAACGAAGAGATAGGAACGCGCCAGGATATTTTTCATGCTTGGTTCGCCCTCACGCAAAGAAGCGCTCGATCTTGCCCGGCTGCGCCAAGTTCCAGATGCGCCGGAACGCCGCGCCCATTTCATCTTCCATCGCGGCATGACTGAATTCCGCAAGACGCAAGGCCTTCTGCTCCAGCTCCGCGCGGTTCAGCGTGTTGCCGGGGTCGCCCTTGGGCTCGTCGACGCGGCCATGCAGGATGCGGCCATCGCTCGTCTCGACAGTGACCTTGCCGATCCAGCGTACCGGATAGGCGCTATCGACTTCGCTGTCGAGCTCCATGTGCACCTTGCCGCGGAATTCCGCGATGCGCGGGTCGTTGTAAGCCTCCTCGAATTCCTTCAGTCCGGCGCGCTGGAATTGTGCAATCAAGCCGAGCACGGTTCCCATCGAAAACTTCGCCTGGTGCACGGTCTGCGGGTTGACGACAGGGCCGAGCACGTCGATCGCGCCCTGATGCACCTGCGCGGTGACGCGAACCACTTGCTGCGGTGTCAGCACATGCTGCTGCATCACCTGCAGCAGCGCGTCGGCGGCCGGATGGGTGTGGCGGCAGGACGCATGGAACTTGAAGGAGGTTTCCGCCAGCGCCCAGCGTTCGCCGAGGCGATCGGTCAGCCGCGCCGGATCGGCATCGCTCGACATGCCGGCAGCCATGCCCTGCTTCCCTTCGAGAATGTGCTTCGCGGCCGTGAAGCCGTCCCTGGCAAGATAGGCCGCCATCAGTCCGGATGTTGCCGCATGCGCCGTGTGCAACTGCTTGGAATCGGCGGCGTCGCGCAGGAATTCCCATAGTCCGGCGGCTTGCGTGCCGGCGGAACCAATTGCGTCGAGCATCTGCTCGGGCGTCAATTGCAGCAGACGGCCGACCGCAGCAGCGGCGGCGACGCTGCCGGCCGTGCCGGTGGTGTGGAAGATCCGGTAATGCGAGCGGCCGAGAAATTCGCCGACGCGGATGCCAACTTCGTAGCCCGCCACCGCAGCGACGAGCAGATCGCGACCCGAGCAGCCAAGCGCTTGCGCGACCGCGAGCGCCGGCGGAAACACGACGGTCGCCGGATGAAATACCGAGCCGTTATGCACATCATCCTGCTCGACAAAATGCGATGCGGCAGCGTTGACCATGGCCGCGAACAGCGGCGTGGTGCGGCGGCGCGAGATCAGCACTTCGGAGTCGCCGTTGCCCGGTGCCATCTGCAGGGCAAAGCGCTCGATGGTTTCCACCGGCCGCGCGCCCTTGCCCGCCAATGCGGAGCCGAACCAGTCGAGGAACAGGTCTTCCGCGCGGCGCACGACATGCGCGGGGATATCTTCAAAGCGCAGGGTGGCGGCGAAGGCGGCGAGTGTCTGGCTGGGGTGATTGCTCATGCGTTGTCTTTCGGAATAGTGTGCAGTTTGTTCAGATCGCCTTCTCGTCGCGCAATACCGCGACGGCCGTCACGTCATAGCCGAGCTCGGCCAGGATCGCGTCGGTGTGCTGGCCGAGCGCCGGCACCGGGTCCATGCGCGGCTCGTACGCGTCCGGAACGCCGGGCGGCAGCAGCGCCGGAATCTTTCCGGCGGGGGTATCGACTTCCACCCAGCGCTGGCGCGCTTTCAGTTGCGGGTGCTGCCACAGGTCGTGCATGTCGTTCATGTGCGCGTTGGCGATCTGTGCGACATCCAGTCTCTCGATCACCTGTTCCGCCGTGAGCTTCGAGAATGCCTCGACAATGATCGCGCGCAGTTCGGCACGCGCAGCGCTACGGGCGGAGTTGTTGAAGAAGCGCGAATCGGTGGCCAGCGCCGGCTGCTGCAAGACCTTTTCGCAGAACACCCGCCACTCGCGTTCGTTCTGCAGGCCGAGCATGACCGTCTTGCCGTCGCCCGTAGGGAACGGACCATAGGGATAGATGGTGGCGTGTGCGGCGCCTGCGCGTGGTGGCGGAGGTGCGCCGTCGAAGGCGTAGTACAGCGGATAGCTCATCCACTCGGCCATGCCTTCCAGCATGGAGACGTCGATATGGCTGCCGCGCCCAGTCTTGCCGCGCTGGAGCAATGCGGCGAGGATGTTGGTGTATGCGTACATGCCAGCAGCAATGTCGGCAATCGAGCAGCCGGCCTTGGCCGGCTCGTCCGACGTACCGGTGACCGAGAGAAAACCCGCTTCGCTCTGGATCAGCAGGTCGTAGGCCTTCTTGTCACGGTAGGGGCCGTCGTTGCCATAGCCGGAAATGTCGCACACGATCAGGCGAGGATACTTTTCCTGCAAGTCTTCGTAGGACAGGCCGAGACGCTCCGCCGCGCCGGGCGCGAGATTCTGCACCAGCACGTCCGCATTGGCGAGAAGCTTGTGCAGTATGCGATCGGCTTCGGCATGCTTGACGTCGAGCGTCAGGCTTTCCTTGGAACGATTGGTCCAGACGAAATGCGATGCAAGGCCGTGCACGCGGGTATCGTAGGCCCGCGCGAAGTCGCCCACGCCGGGGCGCTCGACCTTGATCACGCGCGCGCCGAGGTCGGCCAGCTGGCGCGTGCAGAACGGTGCGGCGATTGCATGCTCCAGTGTGACGACAGTGATTCCATCAAGTGGTCGCATCCTGGCTCCTTAAAACGAACGCGGCAATCCAAGCACGTGTTCCGCCACGTACGACAGGATCAGGTTGGTCGAGATCGGCGCGACCTGGTAAAGACGCGTTTCGCGGAACTTGCGCTCCACGTCGTATTCGCAGGCGAAGCCGAAGCCGCCGTGGTATTGCAGGCAGGCGTTGGCCGCTTCCCAGGATGCGTCGGCCGCCAGCATCTTCGCCATGTTCGCTTCCGCGCCGCAAGCCTTGTGCGCGTCGAACAACTGGCAAGCCTTGAAGCGCATCAGGTTGGCCGCTTCCAGGTTGACGTAGGCTTTCGCGATCGGGAACTGCACGCCCTGGTTCTGTCCGATCGGTCGGCCGAACACCATGCGCTCGTTCACGTATTTCGTGATCTTGTCGATGAACCAGTAGCCATCGCCGATGCACTCGGCGGCGATCAGCGTGCGTTCCGCATTCAAGCCGTCGAGGATGTACTTGAAGCCCTTGCCTTCCTCGCCGATCAGGTTTTCCGCCGGAATTTCCAGATTCTCGAAGAACAGCTCGTTGGTCTCGTGGTTGACCATATTGAGAATCGGCTGCACCGACAGCCCCTTGCCGATCGCATCATGCAGGTCGACGATGAAGATGGACATGCCTTCCGATTTCTTCTTCACGTCCGCCAGCGGCGTGGTGCGCGCCAGCAGGATCATCAGGTCGGAATGCTGCACGCGCGAGATCCACACCTTCTGCCCGTTGACCACATAGCGGTCACCCTTCTTCACTGCCACGGTCTTGATCTTGGTGGTGTCGGTGCCGGTGGTCGGCTCGGTCACCGCCATCGACTGCAGGCGCAGTTCGCCGCTGGCGATCTTCGGCAGATACTTGCGCTTCTGCTCTTCCGAACCGTGGCGCAGCAGCGTGCCCATGTTGTACATCTGGCCGTGGCAGGCGCCGGAGTTGCCGCCCGAGCGGTTGATCTCTTCCATGATCACCGAAGCCTCGGTCAGGCCGAGGCCGGAGCCGCCGTATTCCTGCGGAATCAGCGCGGCCAGCCAGCCTGCCTTGGTCAGCGCATTGACGAATTCCTCGGGATAGCCGCGCGCCTCGTCGATCTTGCGAAAATACTCCGCCGGGAATTCGGCGCACAAATCGCGCACCGCATCACGTACATCCTGGTATTGATCAGTCGCTTGCAACATTGATTCTTTCCTTTGATTCAATTCGGTACTTGCACGAGCGTCGCGCTCGCATCCATGGTCAGCGCACCCGTCGCGTCCTTGGCCCACAACAACACTGTCTTGCCGTCGCTATCGAGCTTGCCGCACACGAAAAACGGCGCGGTGTCGAACAAGGGCTTGATGGCGCGGAACGAAAACTGCGCGACCACAGCCTCGGGCAGATTGCGCCGCAACAGGTCCATCAGCAGGGTCGCGATCAGCGGCCCGTGCACGACCAGACCGGGATAGCCTTCCACTTCGGTGACATAGCGGCGGTCGTAATGAATGCGATGGCCGTTGAAGGTCAGCGCGGAATAGCGGAACAGCAGCACGTCATCGGGGCGGATCTCGCGCATCCAGTCGTGATCGCTGCGCGCCGCAATCGGCTTCGGCGCCGGGTCGTCGGGTTTGGGGTTGTCGCGATAGACGATGTCGTGTTCCTCCGTCAGCGCGACGCCGTCGGCATTGCTGATCTCGTGGCGCACCAGCACGAACACCAGCGGGCCGGTGCGGCCTTCCTTGTAGCTGACGTCAACGATGCGCGACTCGCGCGTGATCGCATCGGCCAGACGCAGGGGATGATGGAACTGCAAACGACCGCCCGCCCACATCCGGCGCGGCAGCGGCACCGGCGGCAGAAATCCGCCGCGCGCGGCATGCCCGTCCGGCCCGAGCTCCGACTGGCGATGCACCGGCAGGAAATACAACCAGTGCCACAGCGGCGGCAGCGCCTCGCCCTTGCCCGGTGGCGCATCGTCCCGATCAAGTGTCGCCGACAAGGCAGTGATCGGCGTACGGGTGATTTCATCGTGATAGGTCTCGGTCCGGCCGAGCCATTCACGCAAATAAGGCATGTCCATGAGCGTGTCGATTGCTGTCAATGGTTGGGAATGGGCGAGCGCGAAAGCATTCGCCGCTGGAATTCGTGCCTTTCATCATGACAAGCGACGAAGAAGCGCGGATTGACGAAAGGACAGGCTTAGTCTGAAGGAAGTGCCCCCAAGGCACAATTTGGAAATCCGAAAGGCGGACTTTGGCTGGGATTAACCCCAAGGAAGGGAAAGAAAAAGGAGGTTGTCAAAACACAAAGAAAATGAAGACGCCAACAGACTCACGCCGCGCCAAGAGGCTGTTGCCTTTCCCGCTGTGAGCTGCCGGCAAATGGGGCGCCGAAGCGGATAAAGAAGCGAAACATGTTTGAGCCGAAGGCGAGTTGGTTTCGCTTCCCGCTTCGGCGTCCCATTTGCCGGGAACCCCGCAGGGGCAGCGAGGTGCGTTCGCCTTTCTTTGCTTACTTTCTTTGGCGAAGCAAAGAAAGTGAGCGGCCGCCGGGCCGCCCCCGGCAAGCCACAACGGAGAGAACAAGGCGTTGCATCGCCGGAGAAAGACCCGTCAAACGCCAGTCAAAACCTCAACCACCCTGCCTCTCACTATCCTCCACCAACATCTCCACCAGATCCCGCGCAAAATGCGGCAACAACTGCATGCTCCTCACGCAAATCTGCAGCTTCCGCAACGCCCACTCATCGCTCAACTGAACAATCCGGATCGCCATCGTCTTCGCATGCCGCCGCGCCGCAGACTCCGGCAGCATCCCGATCCCCACATTCGCCTCCACCATGCGGCAAACCGCTTCAAAATTGCCGACACGAATGCGCGCCTTCACCGTCCTGCTCAATTCATCCGCCGCACGGTTGACGAAGGCATGGATCGCGCTCGACTCGTGCAAGCCGACGTGATCGTAGTCCAGCGTGTTCTCGAAGCTCGTCACGTTCAAATGCGCCAGCGGATGCGCCAATGCGGACACCAGTACCAACCGGTCTTCGCGATAGGGCAGCACCTCCAATCCTTCGGTACGCACATTGCCGGCAACGATGCCGATATCGGTCTTGCCTTCGCTCACCGCGCGCACGATGTCGTGGCTGAGTCGCTCCCGCAAATCGACGCTGACATCGGGATGGCTCGCAAGGAAGGCCGGCAGGATCGCCGGCAGGAATTCGGTCATCGCCGTGGTATTCGCAAACACCCGCACATGGCCTTTCATGCCTTGCGCATATTCCTGCAGCTCGCTGCGCAGGTATTCGAGCTGCTGCAGGACCAGGCGCGCGTGATGCAGGAAAGCCTGTCCCGGCGGCGTGAGCGTGACGCCCTGGCTGGTGCGGATCAGCAGCTTTGCGCCGACGCTGTCTTCCAGGTTCTTGATGCGGGTACTGGCCGCCGGCAGCGACATGTGGGACCGTTCCGCGCCGCGCGTGAGGCTGTTTTCCTCGGCGATGTTGGCAAACAGGCGAAGGTCGGTCAGATCAAAATGGATGGCCATGGAAAATAAGGGATGATGTCATCCGGCTCCGAACGTGCGATGGGCAATACCCGTATTTTGTCACAGCCGCGCGAGCAGCAATTGCGCCAGCTCTTCGTAATTCAGCAGAATCGGATTGGTGCGCATGCTGCCGCCGCGGCAATTCTCGACCACCTTGTCGACCTGTTCTGCACTCATGCCGAAGGCGCCCAGTCGCGGCAGCTTCAGGCGTTCCGCCCAAGAATGCAGCAGGCGCACCAGCATGTCGGCAGCGGCATTGTCGTCATTGCCTTGGACGCCCGACAACAGGCGCCCGACTTGCGCATATTTTCGCAGGGTGCGCGCATGCGGGTCGCGCGCGCGCAGTGCATGAATGTTCACCGCCGTCGCTTCCGCGACCAGCGTGCCGCAGGCGACGCCGTGCGGAATCGGAAAGTAGGCGCCCAGCGGTGCGGCCAATCCATGCACCGAGCCGAGGCCGGCCTGCGCCAGCGTGATTCCCGAGAGCAGCGAAGCATAGGCAATCGAAGACAAGCCTTCGCTGCGATGCGGATGCGCAGGATCCCATGCTGCCCAGAAGCCATCGCGGAACGCTTCCAGCCCAGACCAGGCAAGCGCGTCGGTGAACGGACTCGCATTGAGCGACACATAGGATTCCAGCAACTGGGTGAAGGCATCCATGCCGTTGGCAGCGATCAACTCCTGCGGACAGGATGCGAGCAGGTCGGGGTCGACAATCGCGACGCGTGCCACTAGCGCATCGTGGCGGAAGGATTTCTTGAAACCGGTATCGCCTTGCAGGCTCAGCACGGCATTCTTGGTCGCCTCGCTGCCGGTGCCGGCGGTGGTGGGCACGGCAATGAAAGGTAGCGCCGGACCTTCATAGGCCATGCCGTGGCCGACGCCCTCCAGATAGTTCATCACGGAATGCCCGCTGGTCAGCAAGCCCGCGATGGCCTTGGCCGCATCCAGCGCACTGCCGCCGCCGACGCCGACCACGACCTGAATCCCGGCCTTGCGGTATTTCGCCACGGCCTCATCCACCAGGTGCGGTGAGGGCTCCCGGATCACCTGCAGCCATTCCCACGCGACGCCCTTGGCTTTCAGCGCGTCCTGCAATTGCTGCCAGTACGGCGTGGATACGAACGACCTGCCGCCCGTCACCAGCAAGGCTTTGTTGCCGTACTGTGCGGCGACCTCGGCGGTTTCCTTCAAGCGCCCGGCGCCGAAGCGAATTTCAGGCAGGCGAGCTACGGAGAATGTAGGAATGGATCTCATCGGCTTCCGGTTGGGCCTTGGCAAAGACTGGAACTATAACTCGAATCCCCTCAGGACGATTTCATGATGCCACTGCTCTGTCCACGGAAGATACGGAAATCACGGAAAGAACAGGTGTTGCTTTTTTTCCGTGATTTTCGTGTCTTCCGTGGACAATCGATTCTTTCACCTGCGCAGCGCCCGCCTTCGTGCAATCGCCCGGGAATCCCTTTGAAAAACTTGACACCTTTGCCTCGCTTGACTTAGATTGGCCGAATGTTCACGTCGCAGACCAACCTTCTTTCCTGCCTGGCAGCTCGTTCCGAGCTGGGTCTGCTACTGCGCGTCCCGCGCGCATAAAACTTCCCCCTTCCCTGTCGGCCCCTTGTGCTCCTGTTCCAGAAACAGGATGCAAGTTCTTTGTCCAATTTTTGCGAGAAATGCCATGCACCTCTTTCATCCTGCTTCGATCACGCTACGACTAATCATCGGTTGTCAGGCCACGCGCCGGTGGCAGCCTGGCAGCCGCTTCGCCACGGACAGTCAAATTTGTCGAAGTTGAATGCAATGGAGAACCGCATGTTGAAAAATCCCGCAAGCAAGTACCGATCCTTTTCGCCGATCAAACTCACCGACCGCAGCTGGCCTGACCGCGTCATCAGCGCACCGCCGATCTGGATGTCCACCGATCTGCGCGACGGCAACCAGGCCCTGTTCGAGCCGATGAATGTCGAACGCAAGATGCGCATGTTCCGCACGCTGGTTGCCATCGGCTTCAAGGAAATCGAAGTCGCCTTTCCGTCCGCCTCGGACACCGATTTTGCGTTCGTGCGCAGCCTGATCGAGAACAATGAAATTCCCGCCGATGTCACCATCGAAGTGCTGACGCAGGCGCGCGACCATCTGATCGAACGCACCATGGAATCGCTGCGCGGCGCGCGCCGCGCCATCGTCCATCTGTACAACGCGACCTCGCCGAATTTTCGCGAAACCGTGTTCGGCCTCGACAAGGCGGGCGTGAAGGAAGTCGCCGTCAGCAGCGCGCAACTGATCCGCCAACTCGCCGCACAGCAGCCGGACACGGAATGGATTTTCCAGTACAGCCCGGAGACTTTCAGCGGCACCGAACTGGAATTCGCGAAGGAAGTGTGCGACGCCGTGGTGGACGTCTGGGAGGCGACGCCGCAACGCAAGGTGATCATCAATCTGCCCGCCACTGTCGAGCTCGCCACGCCCAACATCTATGCCGACCAGATCGAGTGGATGCATCGCCATCTCGCGCGCCGCGATTCCATCGTGCTGAGCGTGCATCCGCACAATGACCGCGGCACTGCGGTGGCGGCTGCGGAACTGGCGGTGATGGCCGGCGCCGACCGGGTCGAAGGTTGCCTGTTCGGCAACGGCGAGCGTACCGGCAACGTGGACCTCGTCACGCTCGCACTGAACCTGTACACGCAAGGCGTGCATCCCGGCCTCGACTTCTCCGCCATCAACGAAGTCGCGCGCACGGTCGAGCATTGCACCCAATTGCCGATTCATCCGCGCCATCCCTATGTCGGCGATCTGGTGTTCACTGCCTTCTCCGGCTCGCATCAGGATGCGATCAAGAAAGGCTTCGCCGTGCAGGCATCGGATGCAGTGTGGAACGTTCCTTACCTGCCGATCGATCCGGCCGATCTCGGCCGCACCTACGACTCCATCATCCGCGTCAACAGCCAGTCCGGCAAAGGAGGCGTCGCCTATCTGCTGGAAGCGGAATACGGGCTGGCGATGCCGCGCCGCCTGCAGGTGGAATTCAGCAGCGCCGTGCAGAAGCTGACCGACATGACCGGACAGGAAGTCAGTGCGCAGGATATCTGGACCCTGTTCCGCGAGGAATACCTGGAATCGGTTGAGCCGCTGCGGTATGTGAGCCACCGCTTGTTCGAACATGCGCAGCGGCAGGGCGTGGAGCTGACGGTGAAGCTGTTCGAACAGGAAATCACGCCGCGCGGCGAAGGCAACGGCCCGATCGACGCGCTACTGCATGCCTTGCGCGTTCCCGCCAGACTGCACGCCTATGAGGAACGGGCGGTCGGACATGGCGCGGATGCGACTGCGGTTGCCTATGTGGAAGTCGTGGCGGATGGCGTGCCGGGCAGTACCTTCGGCGTCGGCATGCACCAGAACATCGTCACCGCATCCGTGCTCGCCGTGATCAGCGGCATCAACCGTGCGTATGGCAAGCTGGAGCAAGGCGACAAGGCCGGATTCTTCCAGGTGCCGCAGGCAGCGTAAACGAAGCTGGGGCAGGAGACGCATCTCCTGCCCTGGGCTTGATATGAAATAAGTTCACGCCAATTTGATGCCGTATCCGCCGGTCGCCCGATTGAAAAAATGCCGGGCAGCGCATAGCTTGATAGTGGCAGCGCAATATCGGTGCACGATCGTCCGATAGCGTGCCGACACTCTCATTTCCACGGGAGGAAAACATGCCCTACAAAACCATTCTGGTTCATGTGGACGGTTCCAGCCACCTGGACGCGCGAGTCAATATTGCAGCCAGCCTGGCGATCGCGGAAGACGCGCACCTGGTCGGCGCGGCCGTCACCGGCGTCTCGAAAATTGCCTATGAGTCGATGGCATTCGGGCAGGTCGATCCCCATTTGGACAAGTACCTGAAGATTGCCCAGGATAGGGCCAATCATGCCCTCGATCGCTTCGACGCACTCGCCACTGCCGCCGGCGTCGCTTCCCGCGAGCGGCGCCTGGTGGACGACGAACTGCTGGGCGGCATCAGCGTGCAGGGGCGCTACAGCGACCTCGCGGTGATCGGCCAGATCGACCCGGACGAGCCGTCACCAATGCTGTACGGGAACTTCCCCGAGTACGTGGCGATGAATTGCGGCTGTCCGGTGCTGATGATTCCGTATGCGACCGAGCTGAAACAGACCGGCGACAACGTGCTGATCGCATGGAATGCGAGCGCCGAATCCACGCGCGCCGTGCACAGCGCGATTCCCCTTCTGCGGCGCGCGAAGATCGTGCATGTGGCGGTATTCAATCCGGGCGAGTGGCCTGAAGCCCATGGCGAGCAGCCGGGCGCCGACATCGGTCTATTCCTGGCGCGCCACGACATCAAGGTGGAAGTCACGCAGCAGAAGACGGACATCGAAGTCGGCGACGCCTTGCTGTCGCTCGCCGCCGATCTCGGCTCGGACATGCTGGTGATGGGATGCTACGGGCATTCGCGCTTCCGCGAAGTCCTGCTTGGCGGCGTGACGCGCACCATGCTGCAGTCGATGACGATTCCGGTGTTCATGTCGCATTAGCAGACTGTTGGAAAACGTAGCGAGCGGGCCGAGATTTGGGTTGAGGAGCGCGCGCGTACGAGCGATACGCCGAGCACCGCAGACCCAAAAATCGGTCCGCGCAGTAGTTTTTCAACAGCCTATTAAGGCTTGCGCCATCCTCGTGAGTTCAAGCGGTGCGGCAGATCCTTATGGATGTCCACGGAAATCACGGAAAACACGGAAAAACCCCTTGGCTTTTTGCTTTTTGTGCGAGATTCCGAGTGTCGCTTAGGTCTTTTGTGGACAAAAGTTTCTGATCTGTACAGAGAAATTACGGATGCCCACCAACGACAAAAAATGTGTTTTTTTCCGTGCTTTCCGTGAATTCCGTGGACATCCACAGCGTTCTCGTGACAGCCATTAAATTCATCTGGCCCTAGCGCAGCGAGAAATCCACGCCGCTTGCGCTGCCGTCTTTTCCGCCCTCGGTGCCGACCTTGGGCGCAAGGATGAACATGCGATCGTCGCTGATCTGGCCGTGACTGTGCAGCCAGGTCTTCACCGCCATCGCGCGCCGGTTGCCAAGCGTGACGAGATCGTCGTCGCTGACTTCCGCATTGGCGATCATCAGCTTCTCCATTTCTTCCACCGGAAGACTCTTGGGCAAGCCCACCAGGTTGCGCGGCTTGGGGAATTTTTCATCGCGGTAGGCCCGCGTCAGCAGCTCGGGATATTCGGTGGCGCTGACCACCACGCTGCCCGGCTCGGGCGTATTGCCACGGGCTTGCAAATCCTTCATCTTGAGCGCGCGCACCTTGCGCGTGACGGATGCGCGCTTGAGGCCGTCGCGGTCGGCTTCGGGGTTCACGTGTCCGGCGATTTCCAGCTGCAGCGCGGGACGGTCGGTCAATGCCTTGGACAAGGAGGTCAGCTTGGCTTCCGCGGCGGGCGGGATGGCGGCGCTGCCGGGAGCGAGAGCGAGCGAGGACAGCTCCTCGCCGCCGCCGAAGAGCGCGCCGATCAGTGCGAAAGGCTTGGTGACGGCCTTGGTGATGATGTTGACGATGACCTTGACGATGACGCCGCCAATGGAGAACTGCGGGTCGTCGAGCGAGCCGCCGATCGGCAGGTTGACGTCGATCACGCCGTTGCGGTCGCGCAGCAGCGCCACCGCGAAATGCACCGGCAGCTTGGTCGCGGTCGGGCTGTCGACCTTGTCGCCGAAGGTGAGCTGATCGAGGATCAGGCGGTTCTCGGCCGACAGCACGCGCTTGTCGACACGATACGCCGCCTCGAAGGACAGCTTGCCCTTCTCGATGCCGTAGCCGACATACCTGCCGGAATAGGCGGACAGCGGCGCCAGTTCCATGCCGCGCACGTTCGCCTTGAGATCGAGGAACAGATCGCCCTTGAGCGGATTGATGCGGCCGGTCACGGCCAGCGGCGCGTTGTTGACGTCCCCGTGCAGGTCGAGGCCGGCACTGCTGCCGGGGTCGGACGACAGCTCGGTCACGGCGCCGCCGAAGTTATTGAGCGTCGCGCTGTAGTGCGGCTGGATGAAATTATCGGTGAAGCGGACCCGCCCGCCTTGCAGCGTGACTTTGCGGATCATGATCGGCGGCATTTTTCCTGCGGCCCGCGACGCGCTGCTGGCGGTCGCTACCGGCTTGGCCGCCGGAGCCGCTTCTTCGGTCAGGCTCTTGTGCGCGCCGGACGTATCGCGCACGATGTCCTGCAAATTGATGCGGCCGCTCGGATCGATAATGACGCGCGCAAAAAAGTCCGACAAGGCGAGCTGATCCACTTTGACGGCAAGCGGTTCGAGGCGCAGGTCGATGCCGCCGGCGAACAGCGATTTCCATCGCAGGAAATCGTTGCCGTTGAGCTTGTCGACGGTGGCGAGGTTACCCAGCGTCATGTCGCCCTTGAAATCGCCTTTCCACGCACCGCTTTCGGCTACATTCAAGCTGAGCTTGCCGTTGCCGCTCAGCGCCGCGCGCGTCAGGCGCAGGTTGATCCGATCGGCGATGTAGGGCTGCAGGGGCAGCAGATCGACTTCCTTCGCCTTGAGTGCGAGGTCGGCCTTGAACGGGGCGACAACGATGCCTCCGCTCACATCCAGCAGACCGTTCTTGTTGACGGCGGCTTTCAGATTCACATGGGCGGGCGTGGCGGATGCGGTCGAGAATCCCTGCACCGACAGACTGAGCGGCGCCAGTGTCGTCACTGTCGCTTGTGCGTCGCTGCGGTCTTCGAGACGCGCGGTCCAGTTCTGCAGGTCGACGCGATCCACCTTGATCGCATAGGGCTTGTCCGCGCCCGGCCCGGACTTCGTGGCCGATTCAGACACCGGCGCAGCGGGCGCGCCGGGCTTGTCCTGGCGCAGCAGGAAACCCGCGCTGCCCGACCTCACTTCGCCAACCGAGACGACGCGCTGGTTGATATCGACGGCCATCTTGCGCAGCATCAGGTCCAGCTTCTCCACACCGGCATGCGTGGGACGTGATGCGTGCTCGTCCGTGTAACGCAGGCTTGCATCGCGGATTTCCAACTCGCCGAGCGCGATGCCGGGCATGGGTTTGCCGGTTTCGACTCTGGACGAGGACGCGCTTGATGGCGCCGAGGCGGGCAACAGCTGCAGCAGGCTGAGCTGGCCGTCGCGGTCCCGCGCCATATCGGCTTCCAGCCCCTTCAGCAGCACGCGTGCCACGTCGATGCGCTTGCTGAACACGTCCGTATCGTGCAGCGCCACCGTCAGTTCCGGCAGCTTGAGAACCTGCTTGCCGTCCAGCGTATTGACGCGCAAGGACTTCAGCGTCGCGCCGCCGCGCAGCAAGACGGTCGGAGCCGCGCCCTTCGGTTGGCGGAAGCTTGCGCTCAATTGCATGTCCAGCCGGGCGCCGGGCACCTTGAAGCGCGGCTTGAAAGGCAGGTATTCCAGGTAGCGCGTCAGATCAAGGTCGCGCAGGCCGAATTCCACCACCGCATCGCGTGGATCGGCAAAGGGGCGCGCCTTGCCTTGCACCAGCAGCGGCGTGCCGTTGACGTTCGCGCTCAAGAGCGGTTCCACGAATACCTGAACCTGCGACGGCAGCGAGGATATGAAGGGCACGCCGAGCTTGATGTCGCTCACGGTGTGAGTGGTCTTGACCGGCTTGTCCTCGAAGTCGATGCGGCCCTGTTGCAGCTGGATGTTGTTGACTGAAAAACGTGCCGGCTCCGGCGCTGACGGCTGCTTGGCGATCAGCGCGAGGATGTCGTCGATGTTGTAGCGATGCGCCTGCTCGCGCGCCAGATGGACGTAAGGCTTGGTCAGCAGCACTTGCTGCACGACCGGCGCCAGCCGCAATACCGACTCCGCGGCCAGATTGAGCGTCAGCGTCTCGAAGGAGGCGAACACGACATCGCTGCCCGGCTCGCGCAGTGTCAGGTCGCGCACGTTCATGACCAGCGTGAACGGATTGGCTTCGACCGCGCCGACCGTGAGCTGGCGATGCAGCTGTTCCGCCGCCATCTTTTCCAGTTTCGATTTGACGATCACCGGCAGGATGGCAAAGCCGAACAGGCTGTACAGAAAAAGGGCGGCGCCCGCCGTGATGAGCGAACGGCGAACTGCACGTTTGCCGAAGAAAGCCGGAAGATGCAGCGATGGGAGCGATGGCATGGCAGACGGTGATTGAGAAAGGACGCCGTCCGATTTTAACAGTCCGCAGCGCGCCGGGTTTTGATCCGGGAAAGAGGAATGTGACGGATTTTCAATCCGGATCGGCGCCGATGGCCTGCCTGAGTGACAGTTCGAGTGCGTCGGCGATGTCTTCCGCCGCGACATGACGGCCCAATTGCTCGGCGCAGGAAGTGGTGCAGCGAGCCAGGGTCGCGGCATCCTGTTGCGGTTTTCCCATCGCCTCGCACAGCGCTGTCCAGTCGGGCTTGTGCAGCAGCAGGCCGGCGACCAGCAGGATGCCGTTGCGCTTGCGCACCTGCGCGAAGCCGACGATCTTTCGTCCGTCGATCACCACCTCGCCCGGCGAGAGGCCGCCGAAGCAGGCCCAGGCGATCGAGGAAGCGCGATTGTCCTGCTTCCATGCATGCGCCTCGTCCGGCGTGAGAACCTGCGTCGCGACCCCGATCGCAGCGAGCGCCGATGCATACACATCGCCGATCCACTGATAGCTTTTCGCGGTGCTGAGCGTCACCAGCGGATGCGCGGCGGGAAGGACGACGGAGGCGCTCAGCATCCACGGGCCGACGAGCACCGCCCCGCCTCCGGCGTCGCGCGCAATGACATCGATGCCGGCGGATGCGATGGCCGCTTCCGTTTGCATCATGGCATGTTGCGAACGGCCGAGGATCACCGCAGGCTTGTCATAACGCCAAAGCCGCGCTTCCGGCGCGCGGACCTCCGTACTGAGCTTGTGTTGGTTCCAGTGCTGCTCTTCTCGATGCTGTTGTGCGTTGTACATGGGGGTTCGGCTGGTCGAATGTCTGTGCAATGCAGGAAACTCTGCCGCAACCGACATTCTAGCGCTCACATTCCCAATCCCGCCATTTCCCCGCCGTGTTCCACCGTGCCCGGACGCTCGACGACAATGCAATCGGTAGTGAGAATCAGGCCTGCAATCGACGCCGCGTTTTGCAGGCCCAGGCGCGTGACCTTGGTCGGGTCGATGACACCCATGGCCATCATGTCGCCGTATTCCTCGCTCGCCGCGTTATAGCCGAAGCTGCCGCTGCCGGCGGCGACATCCTCGACAATCACATCCGGGTCCTTGCCGGCATTCTTCAGGATTTGCCGCAAGGGTTCTTCCAACGCGCGATGCACGATCCTGGCGCCCGATTCCTGGGCCAGATTGCCCAGCTTGAGGCCGTCGAGCGCCGGACGCGCGCGCAGCAGGGCCACGCCGCCGCCGGCCGAGATGCCTTCCTCCACCGCGGCGCGGGTCGCATGCAGCGCGTCTTCCACGCGCGATTTCTTTTCCTTCAGCTCGGTCTCGGTGGATGCGCCGATCTTGATCAGCGCCACGCCGCCGGCCAGCTTGGCTGCACGCTCTTCCAGGCGGGTGCGGTCGAAGGTGGCGCTGGACCGCTCGATCTCCTGCCGGATCTGCGCGATGCGCTGGCGTATCTTTTCCGGCTCGCCCGCGCCGCCGATCACGGTAGTCGCGTCGCGGTCGATTTCGATGCGTCTCGCGTGGCCGAAGTCCTGCGGCGAGATTTTTTCCAGCGACAGGCCGGATTCTTCCGAGATCACTTTGGCGCCGGTGACAATCGCGATGTCTTCGAGCTGTGCCTTGCGATTGTCGCCAAAACCCGGCGACTTGACCGCGCACACCTTCAATGCGCCGCGCAGGGAGTTGAGCACCAAGGTGGCGAGCGCATCGCCGCCGATATCCTCGGCGATCAGGAGTAACGGCTGGCCCGTCTTGACGACATGCTCCAGCGCCGGCAGCAAGGCATTGATCGAGGCAATCTGTTTTTCATAAATCAGGATCAGCGCATCATCGAGCACGGCGCGGCCTTTTTCTTCCTCGTTGATGAAATACGGCGACAGGTAGCCGCGGTCGAACTGCAGCCCTTCGACCACCTCCAGCTCGTTCTTCATGCCGCGCCCTTCCTCGGCCTTGATGGCGCCGTCGCGGCCCACGCGCTCCATCGCCTGCGCGATCATCTCGCCGATGGCTGCATCGCCGTTGGAGGAGATGGTACCGACATGCACCGTTTCCTGATTCGAGCTGACCTTCCGCGAATTCTGTTTCAGGCGCCCGACCACGGCGTCCACGGCGGCGTCGATGCCGCGCTTGAGGTCCATCGGATCAAAGCCGGCGGCGACGTATTTCATGCCTTGCTGCACAATGGCCTGCGCCAGCACCGTTGCCGTGGTGGTGCCATCGCCCGCCATCTCAGAGGTTTTCGCCGCGACTTCGCGCGCCATTTGCGCGCCGACATTCTCGAACGGATCGGGCAGCGAGATTTCCTTTGCCACGATCACGCCCGAATTGATGACGGTCGGCGGGCCGTAGGGATTGCCGAGTGCAACCGTCCTGCCTTTCGGACCGAGCGTGACCTTGACGGCATCAGCCAGGATATTCAGGCCGGCGCACAACCTGGCGCGCGCCTGTTCATGGAACAACAAGCTCTTTGCTGCCATTTTCATCTCCCTAAAGCGTCGATCTCAGGTTGACAACGCGGCGAGCCTGGTCCGGCCCAGCAACTCCATCAACGCGCCGAGCGGCCGCGTGTTGAGTACATCCTTCTTCTCCAGCCAGCCGCGCCTTGCCTGCCCGACGCCGAAACGCAGGTCATCGAAATCGAACACGCTGTGCGCGTCCGAGTCGATGCTCACGAGCACGCCCTCGCGTTTGGCTGCGAGGCAATAGGTGTCGGTCATGTCGAGGCGTTCCGGCTGCGCGTTCAGTTCCAGGAAACAGCCGCGCTCCTTCGCATGACGGATGATGCGCAGCATGTCGACCTCGTACGCGTCGCGTTCGAAGATCATGCGCCCGCTCGGATGCGCCAGCAGCGTGAAGCAGGGATGGTCCATGGCGTGCAGAATGCGCTCGGTCTGCCGCTCGCGCGGCAGCGCGAACTTGCTGTGCACGGCGCCGATGACGATATCCAGCCGCGCCAGCATGGCGTCGGGCATGTCGAGTGTGCCGTCTTCGTTGATGTCGACTTCTATCCCCTTCAGCAGCCTGATCCCGGACAGCTCTTCGTTGAGGCGATCGATCTCGTCGATCTGTTTCTCCAGTGCGCCGCTGTCGAGGCCATGCGCGACCCGCAGCTTCTGCGAATGGTCGGTGATGGCGAGATAGGCAAAGCCGCGCCGCTGCGCTTCCAATGCCATCGCGCGCAGACTGTTCTTGCCGTCCGATGCCCTGGTGTGCGCGTGCAGGTCACCTTTCAGGTCGGTCAGCCCGACCAGCGTCGGCAAATGCCCGGCCTGCGCCGCTTCGATCTCGCCGCGGTTCTCGCGCAGTTCCGGCTCGATGTACGGCAAGCCCACGGCCTTGAATACAGACGCTTCCGTTTCGCCGGCGATGCGGCGCTCGTTCGAGAAGAGGCCGTATTCGTTCAGCTTCCATCCACGTGCCTGCGCCAGGCGTCGCACCGCGATGTTGTGCGCCTTGGAACCGGTGAAGTAATGCAGGGCCGCACCGAAGCTGGTATCGGCGACGACGCGTGCATCGACCTGGATGCCTTGCCGCAGCAGTACGCTGGCGCGCGTGGAGCCATGCGACTGCACTTGCGCAACGTCGCCGAACTCGGTGAAGCACTGCAGCAGGCGGATCGGCCGCACGGAGCTCATCACGATGTCGAGGTCGCCGACAGTTTCCTGCCTGCGCCGATAACTTCCGGCGATCTCGATCTGCCTGACGTCTCCACCCGCCCGCAGATGGGAGACCAGGGCTTCCGCGATCCGGGCTGCCATGTCGATGCGGAAGCGTCTGGCCTTGGACAGCCTTGCCTGTACCGCTTCGAGGATGCGTTGTTCGGCGCGCTTGCCGAATCCCGGGATGGTGCTGATCTCGCCGGCGCGCGCCGCCCGCGCAAGCTGGTCCAGCGTCTGGATGTTGCGCTCGTCGTACAGCGTCTTCACGCGCTTCGGCCCGAGGCCGGGAACGGAGAGCAATTCATGGATTGCCGGCGGCAATTCCTGGCGCAGTTGTTCGCGCAAGGCGCAGGTGCCGGTGGCGACGATTTCGATGATCTTGCCGGCAAGGTCGGGGCCGATGCCCGGCAACGCCTTCAGGTCGCGGTTTTCTTCCACCATGGTCTGCACGCTGGGCGCGAGCGTGCTCAACATGCGCGCCGCGTTGCGATAGGCGCGAATGCGGAACGGATTGTTGCCTTCGATTTCCAGCAGGTCGGCGATCTGCTGGAAGACGGCAGCGACGTCCGCGTTATGGACAAGAATCCGGTGTTCCATGGCTCATGGGGAGGCTTTGTCGTTCGTCGTCGTGGATCCCTGCGGTGACAATATGCCGGCCTTTCCGGCTCGAGGGCGAAACATGGTGCACCCCTTCAGGCCCAGCTGATACGCTTGTCCGAACAGGCCCATGCAGGCATCGAGGTCGGCATCGGACGGCAGATTGATCGTCTTGGAAATCGACTGGTCGACATAGCTCTGCAATACAGCCTGCATCCTCAGCTGGTCGCTCACATCGATGTCGCGCGATTCGGCAAAGGACTCCGGAAGACGCGCCTTCTCGCCATGCAGCTTGCGATACAGCATCCATGCGTAATCACGCACCGGCACCGAGGCAGTCGTGCCGTCTGCCTGTCTTACATTGCGGTGATAATGCATGGCATAGATCGGCTCGACGCCGCTGGACACATTGTTGGCCAGCAGGCTGATCGATCCCGCCGGCGCAATCGCGGTGAGATGACTGTTGCGTATGCCCTTGTGGCGAATCACCTCCACCATGTCGCGCGGCAGCGATCGCACGAAGGCGCCCTCGATGTATTTCTGCGGATTGCACTCGGGAAAGGCGCCGCGTTCCTGCGCCAACTCGATCGATGTCCGATAGGCCGCGTGGCAAATCGTCTGCATGACGGTGCGCGCAACATCCAGTGACGCGCCCGACCCGTAACGCACGCCGAGCATGGCGAGCGCATCGGCCAGCCCGGTGATGCCCAGGCCGATGCGGCGCGAGGCGTGCGCCACCTTTTCCTGCGCCTTGAGCGGGAAACTCGACACTTCATACACATTGTCCAGCATCCGCGTCGCGACGGAGGCGGTGGCGGCGATGCCCTGCAGGTCGAGGCGCGGTTGCGATCCGAACGGATCGTTCACGAACTGCGTCAGGTTGATGGAGCCGAGATTGCACGCGCCATGCGGCGGCAGCGGCACTTCGCCGCAAGGATTGGTCGCACTGATGGTTTCGGCGTAGTAGAGATTGTTCCCGCTTTCCACGCGATCGATGAAGATCACGCCGGGATCGCCGCACTCGAACGCCGCCTTCTGCAGACGTTCCCACAAGGCACGCGCCGACACGGTGCGCAGCACGATGCATTGCTCGGTCTCGAATGACCCCGACCATTTCCGCTCACATACCATGGCGCCGGCGGGCGCGCTCCTGCCGGCCAGCGGAAACACCAGTGGCCACGGCTCGTCCTGCTCCACTGCGCGCATGAATGCGTCGCTGACCAGCACCGACAGGTTGAAGTGCTGCAGGGAATGCAGATCGCGCTTGGCATCGATGAAGCGTTCGATATCCGGATGGTCGCAGCGCAAGGTCGCCATCATCGCGCCGCGCCGGCTTCCGGTCGACACCAGCGTGGCGCATGCCTGGTCCCAGACCTGCATGAAGGACAGCGGCCCGGACGCGATATTGCCCGATCCCGCCGCCGGCATACCGGCCGGCCGCAGCGTGGAGAAATCGCAGCCGACGCCGCCGCCCGCCTGCATGGTGAGCATGGTTTCCGCCAGCGACGAAAAGATGCCGTCGATGGAATCATGCAAGGATCCCATCACGAAGCAGTTGAACAGCGTAAGGCGCCGCCCGCTGCCCGCGCCTGCGAGGATGCGGCCGCCCGGCAGGAAGCGGAAATGCGACAGCGCGGCTTCGAATCGCGCGCGCCATTCGTCGCGATGATGGGCCTCCGGACTGGACAAGGCCAGCGCGACGCGCGACCAGGTCTGGCTGATGTCAGGTTCACTGGCATGGCCGTCTTCGACCAGGCGATATTTGCTGCGCCATACCTGCTCCGCAATCGGTTCGGAAAACATGGTGATGGGCATGATGACCTCCGCATGTGTGCGCAACGGGGACGGGATTCTCGACCGCAGTACTAATCACAGCTTAGGTGCGCAACAGCCGGGATAAAAGTGATCTATCTCAAGGTTTTCGGAATTGGCGCCTGCTTCGCTTCGCCCTCTCGCCCGGAATCGGCGACACGTTCCGACGAAGTTGCGCGCAATAAAGAAAGCTGGCGTGCGAACACGTTTCCCTTAAGGAGGGTCAACACGGCCAGGCCGACGGGGCCTATGCTGAATACGATATCCCTGAAGGAGGATTGCTCTCATGCATGCCAAACTCACCGGCATCACCATCCTGTGCTGCACCGTCGCGTTCGCCGGCTGCGCCGCGCCTCCAACCCAGGAACAAAGCGGCATGGTCATCGGCGGCGTGCTGGGCGGCGCGCTCGGCTCGCAGGTCGGCGGCGGCCATGGCAGAACGGCGGCGACCGTGGTCGGCACGCTGCTGGGTTCCACCGTGGGCGGTTCGGTCGGCCGTTCGATGGATGACACGGATCGACTCAAGGTCGCCCACTCGCTCGAAAGCGTGCGCACCGGCGTGCCCTCGCACTGGCGCAATCCGGATTCCGGCAATGAATATACGGTGAAGCCGACGCGCACGTATGAAAGCGCCGGCACGCCCTGCCGCGAATACACGGTCGACGGCCGGGTCGGTGGGAAAAAGGAAACGATCTACGGCACCGCCTGCCGCCAGCCCGACGGGAGCTGGCGCTCGGTCAATCAATAGCGGACACCGCACAACCGGATTGAAGCGGCAGTTGAAGAACGTGGCAAGCGGGCCGAGTGTGGCTGCGCGGAACGCCGCAGCGTCCCAAATCGACCCGCGCGGTCGCTTTTCGGCCGCCTGCTAGTGCCGCCAGCGGACGCGCAGCAGGTATTCGTCCTCGTTGTACTGATAGTCGAGTTCGCCCTTGTACGCATGATGCAAGGCGTCACCGATCGCGCGCGCCAGATGGATGTCCGTGGTGGTGATCACGAGCTGATTGTCCTGGTCTTCGATGGCCATGATCCTTTGCAGCGGATGGTCCGCCTTTTCGCGCGCCTCCAGATTGCGAGCCACACTGATCAATTCCTCGCGGTGCGCCTGTGCAAACGGCCCTTCGATGGATACAAAGCCGGCAGGCAGTTTGTCGTGGATGCGGTGGCAGGCGGGGCACATGGCCTGATGCGCATTCGCCGGCACGGCACTCCATTGCCAGCGGCCTTCGTGATACACCGCGCCGCAGTCCGCGCACACCGTGGGCTCCGCTAGTTTTTCCCGATCCTGATAAGGATCCTTGATCTGACCATCAAACATCTCAAGATGCCGTCCGGGCCGAAACGTGGATCCAGGTGGCTGTACCGATTTCATCGTATTTCTCCTTTCACGCGCGGCTTGCATCTGTCGCACATTATCCAAGGCATCAGACAGTGGAATTTGCCGCGGCGTCGAGCGCGACGTCGGCGGCTCCGTTTTCACTCTATATCTTTTTGCACTGCACGAAGGCTGAAAAATCAAATCCCGTTGCGTTGTCGACTTGCAAAGAAGTATGGCCGGGCTGTTTTCGCGCGACATGTGCAACCGCAAACATTTTCAAGGGTATACAATCAAAGCAAGGACGCTTTACATCTACCGAGGGAGAAACCAGCCATCATGACAACTCCGGAAAACCAGCGCCCCGGCGCCACCAGCGCCGAACACCAGGACTTCAGCCTGGAGCGCATCAGTCGCCTCATTGCCGATCTTGAGCAGGAACTGGCCAAGGCTCCCGTGGAAACGCCGCATGTGCAGGATCTGCGCGAGGAAATCGATACTCTCAAGCATGTCCTTGCGTCGCCCGATGAAACGGACGACCGGGTCGGCGAAAGCCTGCATGCCGTGCGCGACGCGCTGCAGAATGTCACGGCCAGAATCGAGGGAGAAGTGTTGAAGGACAGCCCCTACATCGCCGAAATCGGACGGATACTGGGCATGGTGTAAGCCACATTGCTTTCCGGGTAGGATGATTTCTGTCCGGCATGCTCTTTGTTGCAGAAGCGGATCACGCGCAGTGCCGCGCTATGCCGCCCAATGTCTTATCCGCCCTCGACCGAATCGCTTTTCGCCCGCGTTCCCTCGATCAACTTGCGCAATTCTTCGCGATCGAGCGTTTCCTTTTCCAGCAAGGCACGCGCCACCGTATCGAGCAGATTGCGGTGCTGGGTCAGCGTGCCCTTGACCCGCATATGGGCGTCGTCGATCAGCCGGGCGATCTCCGCATCGATGACCTGGGCGGTATTTTCGCTGTAGGCCTTCTTTTCCTGCAGCGATGACGGATACAAAAACGGTGCGCGCGCTTCCTCGAAGGTCGCCAGCCCCAGGCGCTCGCTCATGCCGTACTGCGTCACCATGTGGCGCGCCATGTCGGTCGCCATCTGCAAGTCGTTCTGCGCGCCGGTGGACACGTCGCCAAACGCCAGCTCCTCCGCCACGCGCCCGCCGAGATAAACATCGAGCCGGTCCAGCAATTCCGCTTTCTTGAGCAGGTAGCGGTCTTCGGTCGGAAGCTGCTGGGTGTAGCCGAGCGCCGCGATGCCGCGCGGGATGATGGAGATCTTGTTCACATGGTCCGCGTTGGGCCGCAATTCCGCGATCAGCGCATGACCGGCTTCGTGATAGGCCACTGTTTCCTTTTCCTTCGGATTCATCACGCGGGTCTTCTTTTGCAGGCCCGCGACGATGCGGTCGATGGCTTCGTCGATGTCGTCCATGCCGACCTTGTCCTTGCCGTTGCGCGCCGCCAGCAAGGCAGCCTCATTGATCAGGTTGGCGAGATCGGCGCCGGCGAATCCGGCGGTGCGCGCGGCCACCACCGAGAGATCGACCTCGGGCGACAACACGATGTGCTTGGCATGCACGGCCAGAATCTTTTCGCGTCCCTTGAGGTCGGGCCGGTCGAGCGCGATATGCCGGTCGAAGCGGCCCGGGCGCAGCAAGGCAGGATCGAGGATTTCCGGGCGGTTGGTGGCGGCCAGGATGATCACGCCCTTGTTGGTATCGAAGCCGTCCATTTCCACCAGCAACTGGTTCAGCGTCTGCTCCTGCTCGCTGTTGGCGCCGCCCACCACGCTCACGCCGCGCGCTTTGCCTAGCGCATCGAGCTCGTCGATGAAGATGATGCAGGGCGCTTTTTCCTCTGCCTGCGAGAACAGGTCGCGCACGCGCGCCGCGCCCACGCCGACGAACATCTCGACGAACTCCGAACCGCTGATCGAAAAGAAGGGTACGCCCGCCTCTCCGGCGAGCGCCTTGGCGAGCAGGGTTTTGCCGGTGCCGGGCGCGCCGACGATCAGCACGCCCTTGGGTATCTTTCCGCCCAGCCTGCGGTAGCGCTCCGGATTCTTCAGGAACTCGACGACCTCCATCAATTCATCCTTGGCCTCGTCGATGCCGGCCACGTCGTCGAAGGTCACGCCGGTCTTGCTGGCGACATAGACACGCGCCTTGCTCTTGCCGATATCGAACACGGACGACATGCCGGTGCGCTTGGCAAGACCGCCCCACAGCCAGAAGATCAGGCCCAGGGGAATGATCCATGACAGCAAGGTGTTGAACCATTCGCTCTTTGGCTGGCCGGTGAAGCGCACGCCCTGTTCCTGCATTTGCTCCACCAGTTGCGGATCTGCGACGCGCACCGTGATGAAGTTGCAGCCGCGCTCACCCTTGCATTTCAACTGCGATCGGGTTTGCTCGGGCAGGATCTGGTCCAGTCCGTCGGCCTTGAGCGTTCCGGTGATCACGTCGTCGGCAACGTTCGCTTCGCTCACCTTCCCCGCATTCAGCAGATTCTTGAAATCACTGTAAGCGAGCTGTGTGCGTTCCGTCTGGAAGAGGACTTGCATCATGAGAAAAACGAGGGGCAAGAGCAGCAGATACCAGAGCGGTATGCGAATGTTCCTGGAGACATCGTTGCTCGGTTCTTGCATGGTGGATTTTCTCTTTCCAGCGAGGCGCGCTTGCATTCAACTTACACCGCGCCACACAGCTTCGCCTTTGATGAGGGTCAAGAAATTCCGGTCTCGCGGAGGTCGGCGGTATGCCGGAAAAACACGCGCGATTAGAATGAATCGGATACTGTCTGCAGCATGCATATCATCGCGATGGAGGGCTAGCAATGAGCATGACTCTCACTTCAAGCGCATTCAGCGCCGGCGGCAGCATGCCGTCCATCCACACTTGCGAAGGCAGCGATCTCTCCCCGCCCCTGAGCTGGTCGGGCGTGCCGGCCGCGGCGAAGAGCCTGGCCCTGATCGTCGACGATCCGGACGCGCCCGATC
Organism: Noviherbaspirillum sp.; assembly: GCF_035254865.1. Lineage (GTDB taxonomy): Bacteria > Pseudomonadota > Gammaproteobacteria > Burkholderiales > Burkholderiaceae_D > Noviherbaspirillum. Next base: position 43,319 of record NZ_DATFAF010000006.1, on the reverse strand, counting down.
CCGCCGCGCCGCAACGCACCTGGGTGCACTGGGTCTTGTATAACCTGCCGGCCGACGCCGCCGGACTGCAGCATGGCGCTACCGCGCATACCTTGCCGCAAGGCACGCGCGAAGGAATCAATGACTGGAAGCGCACCGGCTATGGCGGCCCCTGCCCGCCGATCGGCCGTCATCGCTATTTCCACAAGCTGTATGCGCTCGACCTTGTCTTGCCCGACCTGCACAAGCCGACCAAGGCGCAACTCGAGCATGCCATGCACGGACACATCCTCGAACAAGCGGAATTGATCGGGACGTATCAACGCACGTAGTACACCCCTAGAGGGAGACCTCGGTGAGTTACAGGAAGATTCTGCTGCCGACCGACGGATCGGAAATCGGAAGCGCGGCCGCGCTCGCCGGCCTGCGATTCGCGGCGGAGCAAGGCGCGGAAGTCATCGGCCTCTTCGTCGCGCCGCCCTACGAATACGCCGCGTCGGACAGCTTGCCCGACGATGTTCCGACGGAAGAAGAGTACGCGGCGTCGATGCGCAGGAAAGGCAAATCCTATCTCGCTCCCTTGCAGGAAGCCGCCGCTTCGGGGTTGAAGTTCACCGGCGTTGTCGCGTTTGCGAAATCCGCCGCGCAGGCGATCCTCGACGCTGCCGAAGAACACCGCTGCGACCTGATCTTCATGGGATCGCACGGCCGCGGCGGGCGAAACCAGGCGCTGCTGGGCGACGTTACCCTGAAAATCCTGACGGCATGCCGCATGCCGGTACTGGTCCACCGCGCGCAAGCGCGCCAACACGAGTGAGGCACCGAGATGCACTTTCACGATCAATTCGAGGACCGCATCCAGGCGGCGACGCTGCTGGCGGAGCGACTCGCACACTACCGCGGACGCAATCCGCTGGTGCTGGCGATTCCGCGCGGCGCGGTGCCGATGGGGAAAGCGGTCGCCGATGCGCTGGACGGCGAACTCGATGTGGTGCTGGTGCACAAGTTCGGCGCACCTTACGATCCGGAATTCGCGCTGGGTGCCGTGGATGAAACCGGCTGGACCTACATCACGCCGGATGCGCAGCGCTATGGTGCGAACAGCCGCTATGTCGCGGAGGAAAAGCAGCGCCAGCTCGAGGTGCTGAAAAAGCGTCGCACGCAATACACGCCCTGCCGTCCGCCGATCGATCCGAAGGGGCGCATCGTGATCGTGGTCGATGACGGCATTGCCACCGGCGCCACGATGATCGCCGCGCTGCATGCCACGCGCGCACGCGAGCCGGCCGAACTGGTCTGCGCGGTGCCGGTCGCCGCGCTCGACAGCCTCGAATACGTCAAGCCGCTGGCCGACAAGGTCGTCTGCCTGCTTCCGCTCGCGCTCATGGGCAGCGTCGGCCGCTACTACCGCAATTTCCGCCAGGTCGAGGACGAGGACGTGATCGCTGTACTGACCCAGGCCGGCGCAGGCAAGCGCAATGATCTCGCTTGAATCGAAGCTCGCCTTCCTGCGCCAGCCCAGCAGCTATGCGGACTCGGTCTATCGGGTGGAAGCGATCGAGACGCACATGTCCTGGGTATTCCTGACCGATGGCCATGCCTACAAGCTGAAGAAGCCGGTGCATTATGATCTGCTGGACTTCGGCACGATCGAAGCGCGGCATTTTTTCTGCGAGGAAGAAGTGCGCCTCAACCGGCGGCTCGCGCCCGACGTCTATTTTGGCGTGGTGCCGCTCGTCATCAACGAGCAGCGGCATCTCGCGCTTGGCGGAGAAGGCAGGGTCATCGACTGGCTAGTCCGCATGCGGCGCGTGCCGGCCTCGCGCATGCTGGACTACATGCTCAAGACCAGGTCCGCGCAGGCCAGCGACATGCAGCGGGTGGCGGCGCTGCTCGCGCGCTTCTACCGCGGCTGCCCGCCGGTCGCCATCGACGCGGTCGAATACCGGCGGCGTTTCGAACGCGATATCGAGCACAACTGCGCCGTGCTGGCCACGCCTGCCTTCCGCCTGCCGGCGCCGCGCATCAAGCGCATCTGCGCCGCGCAGCAGGCATGGCTGGGCCGCAATGGCGCTCTGCTTGATGCACGCGCGGACGGACATCGGATCGTGGAAGGCCATGGCGATCTGCGCGCGGAGCATGTCTGCCTGGAGGATCCGCCGATCATCATCGACTGCCTGGAATTCTCGCGCGAGCTGCGCATCACCGACAGCGCCGACGAGCTGTCTTTCCTCGCGCTGGAGTGCGAGCGGCTGGGCAGCCCCACGCTCGGCGATACGCTGTTGCACACCCATGCCGACCTGTCGGGCGACATGCCGCACGCCGGCCTGATCCGCTTCTACCAGAGCGTGCGAGCCTGCGTGCGCGCGCGCATCGCGATTTTCCATTTGAATGAAGAACAGTTCCGCTATTCCGCCGAATGGCCGCGCCGCGCGATGGAATATCTGCAACTCGCGGAACAACATGCGGAAGCGGCCCATGTCTTATAACGCCCCAGGCAGACTGTTGAAAAACGCGGCGAGCGGGTCGAGACCGGGACCGAGGAGCGCACGCGTGCGACCGGTACGCAGAGCACCGCAGGTCCAGGGATCGGCCCGCGCAGTCGTTTGTCAACTGTCTGCCAGCAGGTCGGTGACCGATCCGCCCTCGTGCATCCTGCGCATCGCTTCGGCGAACAGCGCAGTGCTGTCCAGCACGATCAATTTTTCCTTGAGCGGGCCTGCGTGCAGACGGAAAGGCGGCACCGTATCGGCCACCACGATGCCATCCAGTGCGGCATCGGCCAGCACCGTTTCCGCGTCTGCCATGAACAATCCATGCGTGGCCGCCGCGATCACTTTTTTCGCGCCGCGTTGCCGGCCGGCCCGAGCGGTGCGCGCGATCGTGCCGCCGCTGCTGATCAGGTCGTCGATGATCAGTGCGACGCGACCGTCGACCTCGCCGACCAGCATCTCGCCGCTGACCACGCCCAGGCTGCGATGCTTTTCGGCAAAGGCCGCGCCGACCGGCTTGCCGATCGCATGCGACAGGCGCTGCCGGAAACTTTCGGCACGCTTGATGCCTCCGGCATCCGGCGACACCACGACCACCTCTTCCTTTTGCAATGCCGGCGCGAAATGCGCGACGAACAACTTGTTCGCCTCCAGGTTCTCGGTCGGGCAGCGAAAGGCATTCTGAAAGGCCGCGAGATTATGCACATCCATGGTCACCACCGCATCGCTGCCCACCGCCTCGAACAGCGCGGCGACATAGCGCGTCGTCACCGGATCGCGCGGCTGCGTTCTGCGGTCCTTGCGCGCGTAAGCGAGATAGGGAACGACGGCGGTAACGCGTCCGGCCGCGGCATCCTTGAGCGCCCCGATGAAGAACAGCAGGCGGCACAGCTTGTCGTTGCCGCTGTGCGTTGCATCGCCATACAGGGAGTGGATGACAAACACGTCGCGTCCGCGCACGCCGGTCAGCGGCCGCGCCTTGTGCTCGCCGTCCTCGAATCCGCGCTCCTCATGCGCGCTCAAGGCCAGGCCGAGATGCCGTGCAACCGCTTCACCGAAAGGGCGGCTGCCTTCGAGCGCGAAGATTTGCATGTCCGCCAGCGCCGCCGAAACCTGCAATGCGTGATTCACCATTTCCGTCACTCCTGATATGACCTGTTTCGATGTATTCAACGGCGACGCGGACGGCATGTGCGCGCTGCGCCAGCTGCGACTTTCGGAGCCGCGCGAGGCGATCCGCATCACCGGCCTCAAGCGCGAGATCGCCTTGCTGGAGCGTGTGGACGCGCGTTCGGGAGATGATGTCGCGGCACTGGATATCTCGCTCGACGTCAATCGCGCTGCGCTGCTGTCGCTGCTGCAACGCGGCGTACGGGTGCAGTATTTCGATCATCACGGCTCGGGCGATATCCCTTCGCATCCGGCGCTGCAGGCGCACATCGATCTTGCGCCGGCGGTGTGCACCGGCATGATCGTCGACCGCTATCTGGGCGGCAGACACCGGCTGTGGGCGATCGTCGCGGCCTTCGGCGACAACTTCGGCCGGGCGGCGCGCGGATTGGCCGCATCGCTCGCGCTGCAGCCGCAGCAGCTCGCCGCCCTGCAAGAACTCGGCGAATGCCTGAACTACAACGCCTACGGCGACATCGACAGCGATCCCGTGCTTCATCCCGCCTCCCTGTACACCCTCCTGGAGCGCTACGAGAGCCCGTTCCAGTTCATGCAAGCCGAGCCGGTCTTCGGCAAAATCAAGCAGGCGCGCCGGCACGATATCGAACTCGCTTGCCAGCTCCAGCCGCACACCGTTCTTCCCGGCGGTTGCGTGCATGTCCTGCCCGACGCCGCATGGAGCCGCCGCGTGCGCGGAGAGTTCGCCAATACCCTCGCCAACAACGACCCGCGACGCGCGCACGCTGTGCTCACGCCGAATGTGCGGGAAGGATTCACGGTCAGCGTGCGCGCCCCGCTCACCCGTCGGCAGGGCGCGCGGCAACTGTGCGTGCAGTTCGAGACTGGCGGTGGGCGTGCGGCAGCGGCCGGCATCACGCATCTGCCTCGCGACCGCCTGCCGGACTTCGTCAAGGCGTTCGAGCAGGCCTTCCCGCAGGACGCGAAATGAATTCGGCGACGCGCTGCAATGACCCGCTACTGGCGCACGCGCCGCTCGACGTCCGGCTGCTTTGCCATCACCCGCGACACCATCGCCAGCTCCACCGACAGCAGGTTGACGATGTCATCCGCGGTGACGATGCCGAACAGGGTGCCGTCTTCGCGCACCACCGGCAGCCGGCGGACCTTGAGGCTGCGCATCAGCTCCAGCGTCTCGAACAGGCCGGCGTTTTCGTCCACCGTCATCAAGGGTGAGGTCATCACGTCACCGGCCGTGATCAGCCCGAGGTCGATGCCCGGCGCCACCGCCTCGACCACAATATCGCGGTCAGTCACGATGCCCAGCGGCACGCGGGACTGCGCCTGCATGCCGGTCACAATCACATCGCCAACATGGTGCTCGCGCATCAGCTTGGCCACATCCGACACCGACGCCTTGGCGTCGCAGCAGATGACGTCAACGTTGCAAATCTCGCCTATCGGCATATCGTTTCTCCTTGCTTCCATCAATCGCTACGTGCGGCTGGCTTCCACCGCCGTGAATGGACCTGCACACAACGCCTTCCACCACGCGGCGATGCCGGACGGCACGGAAATGCGTTCAATTCTGCTGCGACCTTGTTTCATGCTGCACGCTCAACCCGCCTCCAGCCCCCATCTCTGCTTGTCGCTGTCGGCGCGGCTGCGCTGGATTTCATCCACCTGATGCGTGAGTTCTTGCAATGCCCGCGAAACTTGGAGCGGGTACGGCGAAGCCGGTTCCAGACTATGCAAGGCCAGCGGCAAGCGGGAGAGCTGCTCCTGCGCATAAGCGCGCACGGCGGACAGCGGCGGCGGCGAGTACTGCAGCACGCCGCCGCGCATGACCGGCTTCAGCAGCGCCTCCCCGGCGACATCCTCGTCCGCCAGCGCCAGCACATCGCCCTCGAGTATGCCCTGCGCCGTGGTGTGGCGGTAGACCTGCTTGCTCCCCGGCCAGGTCATCTTGCCGAGCGAGCGCTTGCGGCAGGGCTGGCCGGCGTATTCCACCAGCTTGTACGCGCAATCGAGGAAGGGTGCGTCGGCGGATGTGTTCATGCGCGTGCCGATGCCGAAACCGTCGATCGGCGCGTCGCCCTCCGTCAGCTCCTGCACCGCGTATTCGTCGAGGTTTCCGCTGGCAACAATCCCGATCGCCTCGCAGCCGCCCGCGTCGAGGATTTCCCTCACGCGGTAGGCCAGCGTGCCGAGCTCGCCGCTGTCCAGGCGCACCGCCTTGATGCGGATGCCCTCCTCTTCCCGCAGCCATTGCGCCAGCCGCACCACCTGCTCGGCGGCCGCTTCGGTATCGTAGGTATCGATCAGCAAGGTGGCGTTGTCGGGGAAGGCGCGGGCGAAGCCGGCGAAGGCATCGGTTTCCGACTCGTGCGCCTGGATGAAGGAGTGGGCCATCGTGCCGGACACCGGAATGTCGAACATCGCGCCTGCCAGCGTGGTCGCCGTCGCATCGAAGCCGGCGAGATAGCTGGCACGCGCCGACAGCAGGCCGGCCTCCGCGCCATGTGCGCGCCGCAGGCCGAAATCGACCAGGCGCTTGCCGTTGGCGACATTCACCGCACGCGCCGCCTTGGACGCGACTATGGTCTGGAATTGCAGGAGGTTGATGATGCGGGTTTCGACGAATTGCGCCTCGCGCAGCGGTGCGGTGATGCGCAGGATCGGTTCGTCGGCGAAAAAGATCGTGCCTTCCGGCATCGCGTCCACGTCGCCCGTGAAGCGGAATTCGGCGAGCGAATCGATGTAGGCTGCGCTGAATTTTCCGCTGGCGCGCAACCATGCGATGTCTTCATGGTCAAAGCGCAGCGCGGTCAGGTAGGAAAGGACTTGCTCCAGCCCGGCCGCCATCAGGAAATTGCGCCGCTCGGGCAATCGGCGCACAAAAAACTCGAACACCGCAGTCTCGTTCATGTGCCGGGAAAAATACGCCTGCAGCATGGTGAGCTCGTAGAGATCCGTCAGCAAGGCGCTTTCACAATGGAGCTTCATGGTGGCAGTGCAAGAGAGGACCGCAGCGCGGAAGAATATCTCTAGTCTATTCCGCGCCGGAAGGAACCGCCATATCAATCGGGAAAATCGCCGGCAAGGACCTCCTTCGCCTGATTTGGGTCAAGGATTCCGGTGCCGGGCGGAGTAAAATTAAAGTCTCCCCACGTGCCGCGAAGCGCGGAAACGCCTTTCTGATATGCAGATATCGCCTATGCGTCCAGTCCATTTGGCTCCCCACGATGCGTTGCTGATCGTCGACGTGCAAAACGATTTCCTTCCCGGCGGAAGCCTCGCGGTGCCTGCGGGCGACGAAGTGGTCGCGGTGCTCAACCGCTACATCGCGCTGTTCACGCAGTCGCACCTGCCGGTGGTCGCGACGCGCGACTGGCATCCCGCCACGCATTGCTCCTTCAAGCCCGTCGGCGGCATCTGGCCGCCGCACTGCATCGCCGAAAGCCGCGGCGCGGAATTCCCTGCCGAATTGCAACTGCCGTCTGGCACGACCATCATCTCCAAGGCCACCGAGACGGATAAGGATGCCTATTCCGGCTTCGAGGGCACCGACCTCGCAGAGCGTTTGCACGCCGCCGGCGTCACGCGCCTGTTCATCGGCGGTCTGGCGACCGATTATTGCGTGCTGAACACCGTGTCAGATGCGCTGCAGAAACAATTCGAGGTCATGCTGTTGCTCGATGCCATACGCGCCGTCGAAGTGCGCCCTGGCGACGGCGACGCGGCGATCCAGGAAATGCGACGCCAGGGTGCGCACCCGCTGACGCTTTCGCATCTCCATTCAATGGCGCGCGCCACTAGTGTTTTTCATTCGGGTCGGATGCCCGCGCAATAGTCTCCGCAGCCTGAATGATCTGGCTGGTTGCCGTGCTCATGCTGTCGCGCAGCGTATCGACCGCAAGCCTGGCATTCTTCGCCAATTGTTCGTAGCCAGAGTTCGCGTTGTCGATGGCGGTCTTCATCATCGCGACCGTGCTTTCGGATCCGGGCGGCGTGTTCTTTGACGCTTCATCCACCAGGTTCTTCAAGGTGCGCGTGGTTTCCGCCACCTGAACGACTTGCGCCTCGGCGGCCCGGGCAAATTCCGCCTGCATGTTGGCGCTGATTTCCGCCAGCTGACGGCTGTAGTCGATTGCTTTCTTGGCATTGGGCTGCGCCTGCGCGGCGGCACCGGAAAACAGGTCTTGCGCATTCTTCGCAGCGCTGCTCTGCTTCACGGCTTCCGAGACTTCCTCGAGCGAGGCCCGGGTGGCATTGAGATTCAGTTCGATGATTTTCTCGACGCCTTCAAATGCCTTGCTCGTCAGCGCATTGATCAGGCCGAGCTGAGCTTCGAAATTGGCGCGCGTGGCGGATGCAAGTTGCTCTGGAATTGACGGCATGGAATTTCTCCTCAAGAAAAGTCGGTGGGCGCGCAGCCGACAGGAAATCAGGAAGCCGCACGACCGCATGTCCAAGAATCCTGTTCGCTATTGTGAGCGTCGCATGCGGCCGCCGCGTCTGATGCGCGACAAACTTCGTGAGAATCTAGGGCGTGTCATCAATTACTTCGGGAGTGCGAAGGGGGCATATGCGTTGCAGGCCAAGGCGCGGGGACGCGACGTAGCGGTGCTACGGCAAGGAGGACTCGGCGTCCCCCCGCAACACCGGCATGCGACGCATATGTCCCCTTCCCGGAGGGTTCCTGCCAAGGTAACTGATGACACGCCCTAGTCGTAGATGTAGGGCTGCATCTTGACCTCCGAATGCATGGCCAGCTGCAATTCATCCGGAGAAATCGGCGGTTTGTCCCACAGTAGCTTGCGGCCGTCGCGTTGCCCCTTGTCGATTTCCGGTTGGTCTTGCTTCAGGTCCCTGAGAAAGGTCGAGAATTCCGATTCATAGTTGCGATAGTGTTTCATCGTTTCACCTCCGATATCTGCTGCTGCCTTCGGTCGTGAAACACGCTAGCGCGAACATGGCGGGAATGCGCGCGCCTTCCCGCCAAGCCCCTGCCTATTTCTTGACTTCCTTGAATTCGGCATCGACCACGTCTTCGCCGCCGGCCGGCTGCTGCTCGTTCGCGCCGGCAGCCGCAGCATCGGCCGCCTGGCGTCCCTGCGTATCGGCATACATCGCTTCGCCAAGTTTTTGCGCCACCGTTGACAGGGCCGTCACCTTGGCATCGATTGCGTCCTTGTCGTTGCCCTTCAAGGCGTCGTCCAGCTCCTTGATCGCTGCTTCGATCTTCTCTTTCTCGCCGCCGCCGAGTTTGGCGCCATGCTCCTCCAGCGCCTTGCGCGTCGAGTGCACCAGCGCATCACCCTGATTGCGGCTTTCGGCCAGGGCGCGCAGTCGCTTGTCTTCTTCCGCATAACGCTCGGCGTCGCGCTCCATCTTGCGGATCTCATCCTCGGTCAGGCCGGAGTTGGCCTTGATGGTGATCTTGTTTTCCTTGCCGGTCGCCTTGTCCTTCGCGCCGACATGCAGGATGCCGTTGGCGTCGATGTCGAAGGTCACCTCGATCTGCGGAATGCCGCGCGACGCGGGCGGAATGCCTTCCAGGTTGAATTCACCCAGCAGCTTGTTGCCGCTCGCCATTTCGCGCTCGCCCTGGTACACCTTGATGGTGACTGCAGGCTGGTTGTCTTCCGCCGTCGAGAACACCTGGCTGAACTTGGTCGGAATCGTGGTGTTCTTTTCGATCATCTTCGACATCACCCCGCCCAGCGTCTCGATGCCGAGCGACAGCGGCGTCACGTCCAGCAGCAACACATCTTTGCGTTCGCCGGACAACACCGAACCTTGCACCGCCGCACCGACTGCCACGGCTTCATCCGGATTGACGTCCTTGCGCGGCTCCTTGCCGAAAAATTCCTTCACCTTTTCCTGCACCTTCGGCATGCGCGTCTGGCCGCCGACCAGGATCACGTCATGCACATCGGAGGCCTTGATGCCGGCGTCTTTCAGCGCAATGCGGCAGGGCTCGATGGTCTTCTGGATCAGGTCCTCGACCAGCGATTCCAGCTTGGCGCGCGTGATCTTCATGTTCATGTGCACCGGTGCGCCGTTCGCCATCGCAATGTACGGCTCGTTGATTTCGGTCTGCTGGGTGGACGACAACTCGATCTTCGCGCGCTCGGCGGCGCTCTTGATACGCTGCAAGGCGATCGCATCCTTGCCGAGGTCGATGCCGTTGATCTTGTTGAATTCGTCGATGATGTAATTGATCAGGCGCTGATCGAAATCTTCGCCGCCGAGGAAAGTGTCGCCGTTGGTCGACAGCACTTCGAACTGTTTTTCACCGCTGATGTCGGCGATCTCGATGATCGAGATATCGAAGGTGCCGCCGCCCAGGTCGTACACCGCGATCTTGTGCTCTGCCTTGGTGGTTTTGTCGAGGCCGAATGCGAGTGCCGCCGCGGTCGGCTCGTTGATGATGCGCTTGACTTCCAGTCCCGCGATGCGGCCGGCGTCCTTGGTGGCCTGGCGCTGCGAGTCGTTGAAGTAGGCCGGCACCGTGATCACTGCTTCCGTCACGCTCTCGCCGAGATAATCCTCCGCCGTCTTCTTCATCTTGCGCAAGACTTCAGCGGAAACCTGCGGCGGCGCGAGCTTCTTGCCCCGCACCTCGATCCAGGCGTCGCCGTTGTCGGCCTTGATGATCTTGTAGGGCATCAGGTCGATGTCCTTTTGCACTTCCTTCTCGTCGAACTTGCGTCCGATCAGGCGCTTGATCGCATACAGCGTGTTCTTCGAATTGGTTACCGCCTGCCGCTTGGCCGGCGCGCCAACGAGAATTTCGCCATCGTCCTGATAAGCAACGACCGAAGGCGTGGTGCGCGAGCCTTCGGAATTTTCAATCACCTTCGGCTGACCGCCTTCCATGATGGCAACGCAGGAATTGGTAGTGCCGAGGTCGATACCGATAATCTTGGCCATGATTTCACCTCATACGAATTAGTCCGATTCGCTATTGAATATATAAAGTCGCACCCTGTTTTCAAGTCCCATCAAGCCCCCTGCCCGGAAGCCGGCGGGCGCGGTCTTTCCTCCGCGACCGTCACCAGCGCGGGCCGCAACAGGCGATCGGCAATCATGTAGCCCTTCTGCAGAATGTTGACGATCGTGTTGGCGCCCTGCTCCGCAGGCACCACGGAAATGGCCTGGTGTTTCATCGGATCGAACTGCTCTCCGGGCGCCGGGCTGATTTCCGTCAGCCGGTTTTTCGTGAAGGCCGAGGACAGCTGCTTCAGCGTCATCTCCACACCTTGCTTGAATGCATCCACCGACGATGTATCGATATTGAGCGCTGCTTCGAGACTGTCCTTGACCGGCACCAAGGCTTCGGCAAAGTCCTCCACCGCGAACTTGTGCGCCTTGGCAATATCTTCCTGCGCGCGTCGCCGCAAGTTCTCCGCATCGGCCATCGCGCGCAGCAGCGCGTCCTGCAGTTGCGCCGCCTGTTCGTTCGCCTCCGCAATTTTTTGGTCGAGCATGGCGTCGTCGCGCAGTGATGGCGGCGCATCGTCATGTGTGCCGGGTTCCGGCGCCGGCGTCACCGGTTCGGGCGGCTGCATGAGAGGTTCGCTGGCCGGGGTAAGAGGTTCACTTGCCGGCGTGACCGGTTCCGATGGCGGCGTGATGGGCTCGCCTGATTTTTCCTGGGCCTGCTCTCGCAAATTCTTCTGCGTTTCCATGGAAAATCCTCCTGTGCGCTGAGAAGAAAAGTCGATACAGATAATGACCCCGGAAGGCCGCCACGGTTCAAGAAACGGGAGATTTCAGCGCCTCTGTTACACGTGCCGCAAAGGGGAAGGAAAAAAGCCTGTCAAAGATGGCACACCTGGTTGCGTCCGCGGCGCTTGGCTTCATACAGCGCACGATTCGCGTCACCGATCAGCGCCCCGCTGCTCATGACCGCCTGGGGCACCATGCTCGCGGCGCCGATGCTGACGGTCACCGGAATCTGCTTGCCTTCATAATCGACTTGCAGCGACGCGACCTTGTCGAGGATGGTCTTGCCGAGATGGATCGCACCCGCCAGATCCGTATTCGGCAGCAGTACGGCGAACTCCTCGCCGCCATAGCGGAAAGTCTCGTCGCCAGGACAGCGGATCAGCTCCCGGATAGCCTGCGCCATCTGCTTCAGACAGGCATCGCCGCCGAGATGGCCATAGGTATCATTGATCTGCTTGAAGTGATCGATGTCCAGCATCAACAAGCTGATCACCCGGCGCCCGTTGCGCGCGGATTGCCATTCCTCCTCCAGCACCGCATTGAAACATGCGTGGTCGCCTCCTTCTGAATGCGCACATTCTCATCCTTCAGCATGCGTATGCGCTGCACGAGCGCCAGCGACAGCAGGATCACTTCCAGCGCCGAACCGATCTGCATGCCGTAGTCGATCAGGAACGCGCTCGGCAGAATGCCGAACTGCCGGAGAATGAAGACAATGCTCCCGACCAGCAGGGAGCGACATCTGGAACACGACAGACGGCGTGCTGCCGTCCAGGCGTCGCGCAGATGAAGTGTCGACTCTCTCATGCTTGCCATTACGTCAAGGAACCGCGGAGCGAAGGCGGACGAGGCCCGGAGGCGAAGGCACACGCCAAATCGTGTCAATGCCCGGAAAACGGATTGTTGGTCACCAATATTGACTGAAATCAATATTGGAACGAATCAATAAATTTGAGGCGAGTCTCGGGAGGTCGGATGCTGTCGCGTCAGCGCCAGCGATGAGGTGCCGGCGCACCGGTCTTTGCTGACCGCGGCAGGACAATCAGCGCAAGCCAGAAACAAAAAGGGTTCGCAGGACTGCGAACCCTTTGCATTTTCTGGTGCTGATGAGAGGAGTCGAACCTCCGACCTACTGATTACGAATCAGTTGCTCTACCAACTGAGCTACATCAGCGAAAACGCGTATTCTATCAAGAAAAGTTACGAACGCGCTAGAGCGGCGTGCGGCATCGCCTCCACAACCATCCGCTATGAGCATTTTCAGCCCCGAAAAATCCGCGCTCCGCCCAAGAGGAATCAAGTTTCCAGACAGTCATCAACCGCGAGAATGGATGTCTCGCGGCCCCGCTCATGCGGCAATAATTACTCGAAGTGGTAACTCGTCACCCGTTCCACTTCACTCTTCGAGCCCAGGAACACCGCTACCCGCTCATGCAGCTTCTGCGGCTGGATGTCGAGGATGCGCTGCTTGCCGTTGGTCGCGGCGCCGCCAGCCTGCTCGACGATGAAGGCCATCGGGTTGGCTTCGTACATCAGGCGCAGCTTGCCGGGCTTGTCCGGTTCGCGCGCGTCGGCGGGGTACATGAAGATGCCGCCGCGATTCAGGATGCGGTGCACGTCGGCCACCATCGAGGCGATCCAGCGCATGTTGAAGTTCTTGCCGCGCGGACCGGTTTCGCCGGCCAGCATTTCGTCGATGTAGCGCTTGACCGGTGGGTGCCAGTGACGGGAGTTGGACGCGTTGATCGCGAATTCCTTGGTCTCGGACGGGATTTTCATGTCGCGGTGCGTGAGCACCCATGAACCCATTTCACGGTCGAGCGTGAAGCAGTTCACGCCGGCGCCGGTGGTCAGCACCAGCACGGTCTGCGGGCCGTAGACCGCGTACCCAGCGGCGACCTGCTTGGCACCCGGTTGCAGGAACGCGTCCTCGGTCGGCTCGCCCATGCCTTCCGGCGCTTTCAGCACCGAGAAGATGGTGCCAATGGAGACGTTGACGTCGATGTTGGAAGAGCCGTCGAGCGGATCGAACAGCAGCAGGTATTCGCCCTTCGGATAGCGGTTGGGGATGGGGTGAATCGTTTCCATTTCCTCGGAGGCCATCGCCGCGAGGTGGCCGCCCCACTCGTTTGCTTCGAGCAGCATTTCATTGGACAGGATATCCAGCTTCTTCTGCACCTCGCCCTGCACGTTCTCGCTTTCGGCGCTGCCGAGGACCTCGCCCAACGCTCCCTTGCCGACTGCATGGCTGATGGTTTTGCAGGCGCGTGCGACCACTTCGATCAACAGGCGCAGTTCAGCCGGAATGCTGTTATGCAGGCGCTGCTCTTCAACAAGGTGCTGCGTGAGGCTGATTCTTTTCATGGGTCTTTCCGATGTGTTAGTTGGCGAGGGACTTGGTGACGACTTCGAGCACGTCTTTCGACAGGGCCTTGGTTTCGGCGACTTTCTTCAGCGCGGCGTGCATTTTTTCCTGCAGGGCCGGTGCGTACTTGCGCCAGCGGTCGAGGCTGCGTGCCAGGCGAGCGGCGACCTGCGGGTTGATGGCGTTGAGCGCAATCACCTGCTCGGCCCAGAATGCGTAGCCGCTGCCGTCGATCGCGTGGAACTGCGAAGGATTGGCGTTGCAGAAGCTGAAGATCAGGCTGCGCGCGCGGTTCGGATTCTTCAGCGTAAAGGCCGGGTGCTGCATCAGTTCGCGTATTGCCTTGACGTCGGTGGTGCGCGCCGTGGCTTGCAAGGAGAACCACTTGTCGACGACCAGCGCCTCCTGCTCGAACTCTTCATAGAAGCGCTCCAGCGCCGCCATCTTGCCCGGCGCGCTGCTGTTGGTCAGCGCGGTGAGCGCGGCGATGCGGTCGGTCATGTTGTTGGCGTGATCGTACTGGTTCTGCGCGAGCTGGTGCGCGTCGGCATCGTCGAGTTCGATCAGGTAGGCCAGTGCCAGGTTTTTCAGTGCGCGCTTGCCGCACGAAATCGGATCAGGCGTGTAGCTGCCCGGCGTGCGATTGGATTGATACGCGACCAGCCAGTCGACGCGCAGCGCGCTCGCCAGCGAGCGGCGCAGGAACTGGCGCACCGCGTGGATGGCATGCGGATCGATCACCTCCATCTGTTCTGCCACCACGGTTTCCGACGGCAGGATCAGCGCTAGTTCGCGGAACGCGGGGTCGAGCGCGGTGTCGTTGAGTGTCGCGCGAAACGCCTTGTTGAGAACGTTTTCCACCAGCTCCGCGTCGCTGAGCGCGTGGTTTTCCAGCACCGCGGAGGTCAGCTTCAGCATGCGGCGCATCGCCAGGCGCTGCCCGGCTTCCCAGCGGTTGAAGGCGTCGCTGTCGTGCGCCATCAGGAAGGCGAGCTCGGTGTCGGTGTACTCGATATCGAGCACGACCGGCGCGGAAAAGTCGCGTAGCACCGATGCCACAGGCTGTTGCGGCACCTGGGTGAAACGGAAAGTCTGGCGGCGCTCGGTCAGTTCCAGCACCATGGTCGTCGGTGCGGCGCCGTCGTTGTTGATGCCTTCGCGATGCAGAGGAAGATCATTGCCACGGCTGTCGAGCAGGCCGATCGCGACCGGAATATGCAGCGGCTCCTTGCTCGCCTGGCCCGGCGTCGGCGGGCAGGATTGCGTGAGCGTGAGTGCATAGGTCTGCGCATCGGCGTCGTATTGCGCTTCCACTTTCACGTGCGGCGTGCCGGCCTGGCTGTACCAGCGCTCGAATTGCGACAGGTCGCGGCCGCTGGCGTCGGCCATGGCGGCGCGGAAATCGTCGCAGGCCACCGCCTGGCCGTCATGGCGCTGGAAGTACAGGTCCATGCCCTTGCGGAAGCCTTCGCGGCCGAGCAGGGTCTGGTACATGCGCACCACTTCGGCACCCTTTTCATAGACCGTGACGGTGTAGAAATTGTTGATCTCAACATAGGAATCGGGGCGCACCGGATGCGCCATCGGGCCCGCATCTTCCGGGAACTGCGCCTGTCGCAGCACGCGCACGTCCTCGATGCGTTTGACCGCGCGGCCGCTCGCCGAGCCGATCATGTCGGCGGAAAACTCCTGGTCGCGGAATACGGTGAGGCCTTCCTTCAGCGAGAGCTGGAACCAGTCGCGGCAGGTGACGCGATTGCCGGTCCAGTTGTGGAAATATTCGTGGCCGACCACCGATTCGATGCCCGCGTAATCGGTATCGGTCGCAATGCGCGGATTGGCCAGCACATACTTGGTGTTGAAGATGTTCAGGCCCTTGTTTTCCATCGCGCCCATGTTGAAGTCGCCGACGGCGACGATCATGAAGCGGTCGAGGTCGAGTTCCAGCCCGAAGCGCTCCTCGTCCCAGCGGATGCTGTTCTTCAGCGAATCCATCGCATGCTGGGTCTTGTCGAGGTTGCCCTCTTCCACCCAGACCTGCAGCAGCACTTCGCGGCCCGACTTGAGCGTATATTTTTCTTCCTGCCGGACCAGCTTGCCGGCCACCAGGGCGAACAGATAGGAGGGTTTCTTGAACGGATCTTCCCATACCGCATAGTGACGGCCATCGCCCAGGTCGCCCTCTTCAACGAGGTTGCCGTTGGACAGCAGCACCGGGTATTTTTCCTTGTCGGCGCGCAGCATCACCTTGTATTTCGCCATCACATCCGGACGGTCGGGGAAATAGGTAATCTTGCGGAAACCTTCGGCTTCACACTGGGTGAAGAAATTGCCGTTGGACACGTACAGGCCCATCAGCGAGGTATTCAGGTTGGGATGGGTGACGGTTTCGATTTCCAGCGTCACCTCGTTCGGCGGATTGAAGATTTCCAGCGTTCCCTGCCCGAGCGTGTAGGCGCGCTTGGTCAAGGACTTGCCGTTCATGCGCAACTGCACCAGGCGCAAGGCTTCACCATACAGCAGAAGGCTCTTGCCTTTGCTGGCGGGGTTGCGCCGCATGGTCAGGCGGGTGGCTACGCGGGTTGACTCGGGATCGAGGTCGAAACCCATTTCGACCGTCTCAACCAGGAAGCCGGGCGGCGTGTAGTCCTTGCGATAAATCGTCTGCGGAGTGTCTGTACGCATATGGGGGCTTGAATCAGAAGAAAATGGCGCAAACTGGTATTCTACCAACCCGTGGATAGAGGGTGTATTGACTTGTATTAGGCGAGGCCGCGTACTTGCGCAAACGCATGTGCCTTCCTTGGACGGTCAAGCATCGAGAGGAGCCCCGCAGCATGAAGAAATCATCCCTTGCGTTTGTAGTGGTCGGAACAGCCTTGTTGCTGGCGGCCTGCACACAAGAGCAACAAAACAAGATCAGCCGCTCGGTACAGAACTGGACCGGAACCAATGGCGTGCTGGAGTTCTATGCCGGCGACAAGCTGGTGCGGCGCTTCATCCATATTGACAAGATTTCGACGGCCATGGGCACCGACGACAACCGGCCGCGCTCCTACCGCTACGGCTATGGCGTGCTGGACGAAAATTTCAATATGGTCACCGATCCCGGCGAAAAGAAGGTTTACTTTGAAATCAGCGATTTCGGCTCGAATTACATTTTCTTTGAAAGTCCGCGCTGAGCGACCATTGCCCCATTATTGACACAAAAGCGTTACAAAAACTTACGTAATTTTTTTGCTGCTGGTCTATTCTGAATTTGAATCAAAGAGCCTATGCACGCTGGAGAAAATCGATGAAAGCCTGGCTGATCGCCGTCGTCATGGCGGCAACTAGCGTCCTGGTAGCGGGCTGCGGCACCACCATCCAGAGCAATGTCACGGCCTTCCATGAATGGCCGGAAAGCCTGCCGGACAAGCACTACGTGTTCGAGCGCACCAAGGATCAGAACAATAACCTCGAATACCTCAACTACGAGAACCTGGTCCGCGCCGAACTGAACCGGCTCGGGTTCATGGAAGCCTCGCCGTCGGTCAAGCCGACGCTCAAGGTCGCCATCAGCTACAGCATCAATGGCCGCGACGTGCGCGAGGTTTATCCCGTGGTCGTCAACCCCAATCCCTACTGGTACGGCCCCGCCTGGTATGGCCCGCCCTGGCGCGGCTATTACAGCCCGTTCTACGATCCGTTCTGGTACGGCCCACCGGTGGTGGAACAACGCGTTTCGCAGTACCGCCTGTACACACGTCAGCTGCGCGTCATGATCGCGCGCATGGCGGACAACAAGCAGCTCTATGAAACCACCGTCGTCAGCGAAGGCACCAACAGCTCGCTTGCCGCGGTGATGCCTTACATGGTGCGCAGCGCGTTCGCGGATTTCCCCGGCAAGAGCGGTGTTCCGCATCGCGTGGAACTGAAAATGCAATAAGCGGCGCCGCCGCCCTCTGCCCGTCAGTTACCCACTATTTCCCGCAGCGCAGCCTGCAGCGCACGGCCGATCACGCCGCTCGTGGCGTGGATGCGGGTGCGGTCGGCGCGCATGGCCTGTGCCAGCGCCTCATTCGTCAGCGTAAAGAGGAGCTGTCCCTGCCGCCCGGCGAACACGAAACGGCTGCGGCCCGGGCTGATCCACATCAGCCTGCAATTCACCTTGCCGCCGTCATTGCGCACGAACTCCAGCCAGCTGCCCTGCGCCAGACCGTCGATCTGGCGCAGGAAGTCGGCCAGCGCGGCGTCCTGCTGTTGCTGCGCGCGTTTGGCGAGCTGGTGTTCGCTCGCCTTTTGCACCACGTTCATTCGCAATTCAAGCTGATGGCGCGGCGTCAGTTCGGCCGGCATGCGCAAGGCCGAGGCGTGGCGCTCCGCCAGCTCGCTGAAAAAGGCGTCGCGCTCGGCGCCTTCCCACTTGACCACATTGAGCCAGGCATTGAGCATGGACAACAGCCCCGGCAGCCGCTCGACCAGATCCCTGCGTTCTTCCGGTCCGAGCTTGGGCTTGACGCTCCAGATCAGGTCGTCCATGGCCTTGAGCACGTTAGTCAGCACCTCGGGTTTGGAACTGTGCGTGCCGTGCGCAAAGCTGAGCACGCGTGACCACTGGTGCTGCAGAAATGTCTCGACAAAACCGGGCACCTCGCCGGTTTCGATCCGCGCGATCACATCTTCCTGTGCCAGTTGCTGCGCCTGTCCGATGTTTTCCTGCGTGGTGGCGCCGGCGATCGCCCGATTCAACTTGCCTGCCAGAGCGTCATCGCCCTCGGTCGCAATCGATTGCAGTTCGGCAATGATTCGATCGAAAGATGTTTCGCTGCCTTCCGGGTCGACGCAATCCATCACCTGTGCAATCCGCTCATGCAAGGGATCGGCGCTTGCCTTTTCCGGATCACAGGCCAGCCCTGCCGTCAGCACTGCATCGACCAGTCGCCGCGCCGGATGTGCTTCACGGAAGAAGAATTCCTTGTCCGCCAATGCCGACTTGCGCAGCGGAACGCGCAGGCCTTCGATCAGCGCGCGGACCGCGGGCGGGATGTCTTCATCGCGCCGCAATTGATCGAAAGCCTTGTCCAGCAATCCGGCTGCACGCGCGTCGATGACGTTCAGGATGCCGTCCGGCGCCAGCCAGCGCCGCAGCTTCTCCTGCTCCGAGGGCGTGAAGGAAAGTATCGGCGTGGCGCGTTTGCGCCGATATTCCTGCTCGGCGTCCGGCAAGACCTGACGGATCGCCAGTTCCTGGTTCAGCGCCTGCAGGATCGGCCCCAGTTGCAGGAATACTTCCGGCCGCATCTCCCGCAGCACGATGCGCTGCGAGGCCGCGTTCAAGTCAAATTTGCCCCATGCATTGCCGGCAGCCTTGAGGAAGATTTCGGCACGAAACGGATTGGCACGAATGCCGACCACTTCCGACTGCAGCCAATGGGCAATCCGCATGCCGAGGACGGCGAGTGCCTCCGCGTTGGCCGCGTCGATGGCCTGGCTCAGGTTATCGATCAGCACCTTGCGTTCCATCGCGGCGAAGTCGACCAGCGACAAATCCATCGCGCCGCTTTCGAGCAGCGACTCGCCCTGCATGCCGGTTGCCTGCACGGCTTGCAGCAAGCTTTCCTGCAGGCTCTCCGCGAGCAGACGATGAAAGGTGACGCGTTGGCGGTTCAGGTGCTCCGAGGCGCTGCGGCACAGCGCGGATTCATCCGAATCCTCGGCTTGCCCGGAGGTGGACAGTGCTTGCGCCAGGCGCGTGGTGAACCCATCGAACTGCGCGGCGCTCAGCCGCATGGCGGCAAACGCGAGCGTGTGCAGCAGCGCCATGCGATCAGGCGCGACGCCGGTCTCTTCTCGCGGTGTTGTGTTGTCTGCCATGGTGCCGAACGTCGTTGCCTTTGCGCGCAGGCTGTTCAGGAATACATTGCTTCCGAAGCGAAAGTAAGCGCCACGATCAGCATCACGACGGCGGCGAGGACCAGCAGCAGGCGGCCGAACTTCGGCGTGCCGTCCGTCCCGGTCGCTTGTTCCGGCGGATGATTCATCTCACTCTGCTCGTCCATGGCCCGCGCTCACGGCAGAAGAATGGTGGAGCCGGTCGTCTTGCGCGCTTCCAGGTCGCGGTGCGCCTGCGCCACGTCCTTCAGTGCGTAGCGCTGGTTGACCTCGATCCTGACCTTCTTGCTCAACACCATGTTGAACAGGTCGGCCGCCATCTTGTCGAGATCCTCGCGCTTGGCCGCATACGCAAACAGCGACGGCCGCGTGATGAACAGCGATCCGCGCGACGCCAGTTCATTGAGGCTGAAGGGCGGCACCGGGCCGGACGCACTGCCGAAGCTGACCATCATGCCCAGCGGCGACAGGCAATCGAGCGAGCCGGTAAAGGTGTCCTTGCCGATCGAATCATAGACCACGGGAACACCCTTGCCGCCGGTGATTTCCTTGACGCGCTCGACGAAGTTTTCCTTGTTGTAGTTGATGGTATGCGCGCAGCCGTGCGCCTTGGCCAGAGCCGCTTTCTCGTCGGAACCGACCGTGCCGATCATGGTCACGCCCAACGCCCGCGCCCACTGGCAGGCGATCAGCCCGACTCCGCCGGCAGCCGCATGGAACAGGATGGTTTCGCCGCCGTGCAAGGGGAAGGTGCGATGAAACAGGTATTGCACCGTCAGGCCCTGCAGCATCATGGCCGCGGCCGTCTCGAAATCGATTCCGTCCGGCAGCTTGACCAGGATGGAAGCCGGCATCACGCGCGCTTCCGCATACGCACCGGTCGGTCGCCCGGCGTACGCGACGCGATCACCTACCTTTACATGAGTGACGCCGGCGCCCACCGCTTCCACCGTGCCCGCACCTTCCATGCCGAGGCCGGCCGGCAACGGCTGCGGATAAGCGCCGGTGCGGAAGTAGACATCGATATAGTTCAAGCCGCAGGCGGCCTGGCGCACGCGCACCTCGCCCGGCCCCGGCTCACCCACCTCGACATCCACGTACTCCATCACTTCAGGACCGCCGACTGCGTTGATTCGAATTGCCTTCGCCATGCTTGCTCCTCAAGTGTTGTGATTGTGATGATGATGATGCGGCACCATCTGCGCGAGCAGCAGTTTGGCCGACACGATATTGGTGGCGCAGGGAATATTGTGCACGTCGCAGGCGCGCACCAGCGCATTCACATCCGGCTCGTGCGGATGCGCGGTCATCGGATCGCGCAGGAAAATCACGCAGTCGATCCTGCCTTCGACGAGTTCGGCGCCGATCTGCAAGTCGCCGCCGAACGGCCCGGACAGCTTGCGCTCCACCGTCAGCCCCACTTCATCATGCAGGCGCTTGCCCGTCGTGCCGGTCGCCACCAGGATGCACTGGCGCAGCAAATCGGCATGCTCGGATGCCAGTTCGACCATCTCGTCCTTCTTCTTGTCGTGTGCAATCAATGCAATTCGCTTCTTCACCGCAACCTCTCAAAACGTTCCAGGATAATTTCCGCCGTCCAGCAGGACGTTCTGCCCGGTCATGTAACCAGCATGCACGCTGCACAGGAAGGCGCACAGCGCACCGAACTCCGCCGGCGTGCCGAAGCGCTGCGCCGGAATCTGCAGGCGACGCGCGGCATACACCTCGTCGATGCTCTTGCCGGAGGAACCGGCGGCGGCGCCGAGCGTCTTCTTCAGCCGGTCGGTATCGAACTGCCCCGGCAGCATATTGTTGATCGTCACATTGTGGGCCACCGTCTTGCGCGCCAGGCCGGCCACGAAACCGGTCAAGCCGGAACGTGCTCCGTTGGACAGGCCGAGGATATCGATCGGCGCCTTCACCGCACTCGATGTGATGTTGATGATGCGGCCGAAACGGCGCGACATCATGCCGTCGACGGTCGCCTTGATGAGTTCGATCGGCGTGAGCATGTTGGCGTCCAGCGCCGCGATCCAGTCGTCGCGCGTCCAGGTGCGGAAATCCCCGGTCGGCGGTCCGCCGGCATTGGTGACCAGGATGTCCGGCTGCGGACAGGCGGCCAGCGCCTTTGCACGGCCGTCGGCGCTTGTGATGTCGCAGGCCACTGCGGTCACCGTCGCGCCGGTCTTCTGACGGATCTCGGCGGCGGTCGCTTCCAGCACATCCGCTGTACGCGCCACGATCGTCACGTGCACGCCCTCGGCGGCCAATGCTTCCGCGCAACCGCGCCCCAAGCCCTTACTCGCGCCGCACACCAGCGCCGTTTTGCCCTTGATTCCCAGATCCATGCTGTTTCCTAAGCCTTTTTCCTAGACAATAAATAAATTCCGACAAGCACCAACGCTGTGCCGGCCAACTGAATCCCGGTGACGGGTTCCCCCAGGATCACTGCTCCCATGAACAAGGTCGAGACAGGCCCGACCATGCCGGCTTGCGACGCGGTTGCCGCACCGATACGGGCCACGGCAATCATTGTCAAAAATACCGGGAATACCGTGCAAAACACGGCGTTCACCAGCGACAGCCAGTACACCGGCACCGGCTGCGTCAGCATCGAAACCGGGCGCAGCAGGAAAAACTGCACGATGCATGCCACACAAGCCGCGCACATTGCATAGGCGACCAGCCGCATTGCGCCGACACGCCGAACCAGATGGCCGGACTGCAGCAAATACAGCGCATACAATACCGCACTCCCGAGCACGAATGCACTGCCGAGACCGACATTGGCGCCGCCGAGTCTGACGTCATGCAAAAAAACCAATACCGTGCCGAGATAGGCCGTGCCCAGCGCCAGCCATTCCAGCCGCGTGATTTTCTTGTGCAGAAAGAAAACTGAAATGAGCAGCACGAAGGAGGGCGTGAGAAACAGGATCAGGCGCTCCAGCCCGGCCGAGATGTATTGCAGCCCGATGAAATCGAAGAAGCTCGACAGGTAATAGCCGAGCATGCCGAGCACGGCAACCCAGGCGCGCTCGATGTTGGTCAGGGGCGTCGAAATCCTCGCCTGCCAGATCGCAATGGCGGCAAAGAACGGCAGCGAAAAGATCATGCGAAACGCAATCAGCGTCACGGCGTCGACATGGTAGCGGTAAATCAGTTTGGCAACGATGGCCTTGGCGGAAAACAGGATCGCGCCGGCGATCGCGATGGAGAGCCCGGAGAGAAATGCCTGGCGCGCGGGAGATTGTGCGGAAGAAGAAAGCATCCGGCGATTTTACGCCGCGAATGATTTTCTTACATTTCATTGAAAAAACGGAACATATCGGTCCACGGAAAGCACAGAAATCACGGAAAACACGGAATGACTGTTTCCGTGATTTCTGTGCTTTCCGTGGACATCTTCTACTTCTTCATGATCGACCCCAGCACGCCGCGAATGATTTCGCGTCCGACTTGCGAGCCGATGCTGCGCGCGGCCGACTTGACCATTGCCTCCACCATCGTGTCCTTGCGGCGCCCGACGCCGCTGCCGCCGAACAGGCCGCCCAGCGCATCCTTGAAGGTGTCGCCCAGCGACGGGCCGCTCGGCTGCGGTTGTTGCGGTTGTTGCGGTTGCTGCGTGCCGCCGTTGCCTGGCGGCGCTTTCGACGTTTGCGGCATCTCGGTGGCGACCCTGCCCTTCAGCTTTTCGTAGGCGGAATCGCGGTCGACGACTTTGTCATATACGCCGGCCACGATTGAACTGCGCATGATTTCACTGCGCTCGGCGTCGCTGACCGGGCCGATTTGGGAAGCCGGCGGCAGGATGAAGGCGCGTTCGACGATGTTGGGCCGCCCTTTTTCGTCGAGGAAGGACACCAGCGCCTCGCCGACGCCAAGTTCGGTAATCACCTGCGCGGTGTCGAGTTGCGGATTGGGCCGGAAGGTTTCCGCCGCCGCCAGCACCGCCTTCTGGTCGCGCGGCGTGTAGGCGCGCAAGGCATGCTGCACGCGGTTGCCAAGCTGCCCAAGCACGGTGTCGGGAATGTCGAGCGGATTTTGCGTCACGAAATACACGCCGACACCCTTGGAGCGGATCAGCCGCACGACCTGTTCGATCTTTTGCAGCAAGGGCTTCGGCGCTTCATCGAACAGCAAATGCGCTTCGTCGAAGAAGAACACCAGCTTGGGCTTGTCGAGATCGCCGACTTCCGGCAAGTGCTCGAACAATTCCGACAACATCCACAACAGGAAAATCGCGTACAGGCGCGGCGAGTTGAGCAGCTTGTCGGCGGCCAGGATGTTGACCACACCCTTGCCCTGCGCGTCGGTCTGCATGAAATCGTCGATGTTGAGCATCGGTTCGCCGAAAAAGCGGTCGCCGCCCTGCTCCTCGATGCCGATCAGGCCGCGCTGGATGGCGCCGATGCTGGCGGCGGAAATGTTGCCGTATTCGGTTTGCAGTTCGCCCGCATGCTCGGCCACATGCTGCAGCATCGCGCGCAAGTCCTTGATATCGAGCAGCAGCAAGCCATGGTCGTCCGCGACTTTGAACACCAGTTGCAGCACGCCCTGCTGCACATCGTTCAGGTTCAGCATGCGCGACAGCAAAAGCGGCCCGAGATCGGAAATGGTGGCGCGCACCGGATGACCTTTTTCGCCGAAGACATCCCAGAAAGTGACCGGACAGGCGGACCAGGCCGGCTCTTCCAGCTTCAGCAGATCGAAGCGCTCCTTGATGCGCGGCGTTGGCGAACCCGGTTTTGCCAATCCGGAAAGATCGCCCTTGACGTCGGCCATGAACACCGGCACGCCGATGTCCGACAAGGCTTGCGCCAGCGTTTGCAGGGTGACGGTCTTGCCGGTGCCGGTGGCGCCGGTGATGCAGCCATGGCGATTGGCGAGATTGGGCAACAGTACGAGCTCTTGCTGCTGGTGCTTGGCGATCAGTAGTGGTTTCGGCATTGTTCGGCGGGCTTTCCGAGAGGTTTTGACAGAGGGCGATATGGTAAAATTGTAGATTGGTTTTCGGCTCGGTACTCACTTATTTTGGATCAGATTCTGCGCCAAAATCCGTGATCCCGACCTTCTCTCGTTCATTTCCAAGAAAGATTTGCCATGGCTGGACACAGTAAATGGGCCAATATTAAGCACAAAAAAGCTGCAACCGATGCAAAACGCGGCAAGATCTGGACGCGTTTGATCAAGGAGATCACGGTTGCCGCGCGCATGGGCGGCGGCGACATCGCCAGCAACCCGCGCCTGCGTCTCGCGGTGGACAAGGCCGCCGACGCCAACATGCCGAAGGACAACGTCAACCGCGCGATCCAGCGCGGCACGGGCGGCCTGGATGGGGCGAACTATGAAGAAATCCGCTACGAAGGCTATGGCATCAACGGCGCGGCGATCATCGTCGATTGCATGACCGACAATCGTGTGCGCACCGTGGCGGAAGTGCGCCATGCCTTTTCCAAGTTCGGCGGCAACATGGGCACCGAAGGCTCGGTCGCGTTCCTGTTCAAGCACTGCGGCCAGCTGTACTTTGCGCCGGGCACGAATGAAGATGCGCTGATGGAAGCCGCGCTCGAAGCCGGCGCCGAGGACGTGATCACCGACGAAGAAGGCGGCATCGAAGTCCTCACTGCCCCGAATGATTTCTCCGCGGTCAAGGATGCGCTGGAAAAAACCGGATTCAAGGCCGAAATGGCGGAGATCATCATGAAGCCCTCGACCGAAACCGTATTCACCGGCGACGACGCGGTCAGGATGCAAAAATTGCTGGACGCCCTGGAGAATCTCGACGACGTGCAAGAGGTCTATACCAACGCCGTCATTGAAGAATAGCCTCCTCCGGCACAAGGCAACGCGGCCGGCCGGCAAGATGGCTTGCAGTGTTGCATTATGTGAGCCATCCAGGAAGTTAGCCTTTCGCTTTACCCGTTTCACAAGTAAATTAGGTAGTGCATGCAAAACGCTTGCACTACCCACTAACTGTTTTTGCACCTCATGAAAATTCTGGTAGTCGGCTCAGGCGGCCGCGAACATGCCCTGGCTTGGAAGCTTGCGCAATCCGAGCGGATCCAAATGGTTTATGTTGCACCGGGCAACGGCGGAACCGCGCTCGACGCACGCCTGGAGAACGTCGACATCACCGATCCGGTATGGCTCGCGCAATTCGCGATCAAGGAACATGTCGCGCTGACCGTCGTCGGTCCGGAAGTTCCGCTGGCGGCCGGCATCGTCAACATCTTCCGCGAACAGGGTCTGAAGATTTTCGGACCGACCAGGGAAGCCGCGCAACTCGAAAGCTCGAAGGACTTCGCCAAGGCCTTCATGAAGCGCCATCGCATTCCGACCGCCGATTACCAGACCTTCTCCGATGCCCAGGCTGCACGCAAGTACATCAACCAGAAAGGCGCGCCGATCGTGATCAAGGCCGACGGACTGGCCGCCGGCAAGGGCGTCGTGGTGGCGATGACGATCGAGGAAGCGCATGCGGCCGTCGACATGATGCTGTCGGATAACAAGCTCGGCGACGCCGGCGCGCGCGTCGTGATCGAGGAATTCCTCGCCGGCGAGGAAGCCAGTTTCATCGTGATGGTGGACGGCAAGCATGTGCTGCCGCTGGCCACCAGCCAGGACCACAAGCGTTTGAAGGATGGCGACGAAGGCCCGAACACCGGCGGCATGGGCGCCTATTCGCCCGCTCCTATCGTCACACCGTCGCTGCATGCGCGCATCCTGCGCGAAATCATCAACCCGACTGTGCTCGGCATGATGAAGGACGGCATTCCGTTTACCGGCTTCCTGTATGCCGGCGTCATGATCGACGCCAAGGGCAATCCGAAGACATTGGAATTCAACTGCCGCATGGGCGACCCGGAAACGCAGCCGATCATGGCGCGCCTCAAGACCGATCTGGTCGGCGTCATGGAACATGCGGTCAACGGCACGCTCGATCAGGTCGAACTGGAATGGGACCGCCGCACCGCGCTGGGCGTCGTGATGGCCGCCGCCGGCTATCCGGATGCACCGCGCAAGGGCGACGTGATTACCGGCATCCCCGAGGAATCGCCCAATTGCATTACTTTCCACGCAGGAACAAGCGCGGTCGGCGGCAAGCTGGTCACCTCCGGCGGACGCGTGTTGTGCGTGGTCGGCCTGGGCGACAGCGTCCGGATTGCGCAGAAGAATGCCTACGACGTGGTCGACAACATCCACTTCGATGGCGCGCAATTCCGCCGGGATATCGGATGGCGGGCATTGAAGCGTCATAGCTAGTTCTCATCCCGTCATCATCCTTGTTACCCTCCCTTCCTGCCTGTGCAGCGAAGGGAGCAGCGTGTTGCGCAGCGTCGGTTGCGTCAATTTGCAATAAAATTCGTGCAAATCCACGCCGCGTTTGTGCGCCAACTACCGATCAGCACTCATCGACTACACCCGTGACTATCTCGCCCGACACCGTCAGAACCTACCTCCTCGACCTGCAACTGCGCATCGTCGCCGCGCTCGAACAGGTGGACGGCAAACAGTTCATTACCGACCAATGGGAACGGCCGCATGGCGCCGGCCCGATTGCCGGCGGCGGCATTTCGCGCATTCTCGAAGAAGGCAATGTGCTGGAGCGCGGCGGCATCGGCTTTTCGCATGTGCGCGGGACCAGCCTGCCGCCGACGGCAGCGGCCAATCGTCCCGAGATTGCCGGCCGCAGCTGGGAAGCGATGGGCGTGTCGCTGGTGATGCATCCCCGCAATCCCTATGCCCCGACCTCGCACATGAACGTGCGTTTTTTCACCGCAACCAAGGAAGGCGAAGAGCCGGTCTGGTGGTTCGGCGGCGGCATGGACCTGACGCCCTACTACGGCTTCGAAGACGACGTGAAGCACTTTCACCAGGCTTGCCGCGATGCGCTCGCGCCCTTTGGCAGCGACCTGCATCCGCGCTTCAAGAAATGGTGCGATGAATACTTCTACCTGAAGCATCGCAAGGAGCCGCGCGGGGTGGGCGGCATTTTCTTTGACGACTTCCACGAACTCGGTTTCGAGCAAAGCTTCGCGATGATCAAGAGCGTGGGCGACCATTTCATCGATGCCTATGTGCCGCTGCTGCAGCGTCGCAAGGACATCCCCTATGGCGAACGCGAGCGCGATTTCCAGGCGTATCGCCGCGGACGCTATGTCGAATTCAATCTCGTGTTCGATCGTGGTACCCTGTTCGGCCTGCAATCCGGCGGCCGCACGGAATCGATCCTGATGTCGATGCCGCCGGTGGTTAAATGGCGTTACGACTGGGCGCCCGGGCCCGACACGCCGGAAGCGAAGCTGTATACTGACTTCTTGCCGCTGCGGGAATGGGTGTGACGGGGCGCTGCATCGCCTTGCTGGGAGGCAGTTTCGACCCGGTACACAACGGCCATGTCGCGCTCGGCAAGTATTTCGCCACCTTGCTGGCGCCGGATGAGCTGCGTGTCATCCCCGCGGGAAAACCGTGGCAAAAGAATGGCCTGCAGGCTTCTCCCGAACATCGTGTCGCGATGGTCAAGCTGGCCTTCGACCGCCTGCCGGTGCCGGTTGTGGTGGATCCGCTGGAAATCCTGCGCGGCAGCCCGACCTATACCATCGACACCCTGCGCGCGGTGCGCGAGGAACTCGGGCCCGAGGTTTCGCTCGCGTTTCTGATCGGCGCCGACCAGTTGCAACAGCTGCATACCTGGAAAGAGTGGCGGCAACTGTTTGATTACGCGCATATCTGTGCCGCTTCCCGGCCCGGGTTTGCCATGGATTCCGCCCATGTACCTGCGGAAGTCGGCCGGGAATTCGCCCGGCGTGACGCAACCCCGCAACAAATCCGCGAAACATCGCATGGATTGACCACTATCGCGACCAATCTGGCCGTCGATATTTCCGCAACCCATATCCGGGCAGCACTGGAACGGGGCGAGCGGGCCGACGCGCTGATCCCGCCCGGGGTGCTAGACTATATAAAACAACACCACCTTTATACCTAATGGACATCAAAAAACTGCAAGCCATCGTCATCGACGCCCTGGAAGACGTCAAGGCCCAAGACATTCGCGCCTACGACACCGTACACCTGACCAGCATGTTCGACCGCCTTGCGATCGCTTCCGGCACCTCCAACCGCCAGACCAAGGCGCTGGCCGCGTCCGTGCGCGACAAGGTCAAGGAGCACGGCGGCAACGTCGTCAGCATCGAAGGCGAGGAAACCGGCGAGTGGGTACTGGTCGATCTGGGCGACATGGTGGTGCACATCATGCAACCGGCGATCCGCGACTACTACCGCCTGGAAGAGATCTGGGGCGACAAGGAAATCAAGCTCGGCGCCGCCAAGCGCATTTCCAAGCGCACCGCTTCCGAAGAGACGGAAGAAGCACCGAAGAAGCGTTCCCGCCATCTCGCCGCAAGCCAGACCACGGTCGACGACGAGCCGAAGAAGCCGGCGCGCAAGACCGCGGCAAAGACGGCGACCAAGCCGGCAACGAAAACAACGGCCGCCAAGTCGCCCGCCAGGAAAACCGCGAAGACGCCCGTCGGCAAGACCGTAAAGGTTGCCGCCGCCAAGACCGCTGCGCCGAGAAAGACGGCGGCCAAGCGCGCCAGCACCAAAAAAGCTGCCGTATAAGCGCGGCGGGCGGCCTCCATGCAGCTCATCATCGCGGCGGTCGGCCACAAGATGCCTGCCTGGATCGAGGACGGATTCGGCGAATATGCCAAGCGCATGCCGCCGGAATGCCGTCTCCAGCTCAAGGAGATCAAGCCGGTCGAGCGCTCCGGCAGCCGGACCGCCGAAACCGTGATGGCGCAGGAGCGCGCCAAGATCGAAGCCGCCATTCCGAAAGGTTCGCGCGTCATTGCACTGGACGAGCGAGGCAAGGATCTGACGACCATGCAACTTTCGCAAGCTCTGACGCAGTGGCAACAAGACGGGCGTGATGTTACATTCGTGATAGGCGGCGCAGATGGGCTGGATGCCGGATTCAAGGCGTCCGCCGATATGCTGGTCCGGATATCCAGCCTGACCCTGCCGCATGGAATGGTGCGCGTCCTGCTCGCGGAGCAGTTGTACCGCGCCTGGTCAATTACCCAGAATCACCCGTACCACCGCGTTTAAATTCGCAAGGCTTCATGAAATCGGCAAACCAAAAGATTTACCTCGCATCCAAGAGCCCTCGCCGCCGCGAGCTGCTGCGCCAGATCGGCGTCGACTTCGAACTGCTGCTGCTGCGCGATCAGGCGCCGCGCGGGCCGGAGGTCAGCGAAGAAGTCTTGCCGAACGAACAGGCGGACGCCTATGTGACGCGCGTGACGCGCGAAAAGGTCGAGCACGCGGCGAAAGTCATGCTGATGCGCCGTCTCCCGCTGCGTCCTATCCTGTCCGCCGACACCACCGTGGTCATCGACGGCCGCATTCTCGGCAAGCCGGCCAACGAGAACGAGGCGATGGACATGCTGCGCCTGCTGTCCGGCCGCACGCATCAGGTGATGACCAGCGTGGCGCTGCACAAGGACGAGAACATCACCCAGATCACCCAGATTTCAGACGTCACCCTGGCAACGCTGACCGAGGACATGATGCGCGCCTACTGCGCGACGTCCGAGCCTTACGACAAGGCCGGCGGCTACGGCATCCAGGGGTTTGCAGCGGTATTCGTGCAACGCATTGCCGGCAGCTACACCGGCATCATGGGCCTGCCGCTGCATGAAACCGCAGAATTACTCAATCAGGCCGGTATCCCCGTTTTATGAGCGAAGACATCCTCATCAATATCACCCCGCAGGAAACGCGGGTTGCATTGATACTCCAGGGCGCAGTACAGGAACTCCATATCGAACGCACGCTGTCGCGCGGCATGGCAGGCAACGTGTATCTTGGCAAAGTGGTGCGCGTGCTGCCCGGCATGCAATCCGCCTTCATCGACATCGGACTGGAGCGTGCTGCCTTCCTGCACGTGGCCGATATCTGGGAAGCGCGTCCGCACGACAATCCGAACGCGACGCAGACGCCGATCGAAAAGCTGCTGTACGACGGCCAGTCGGTGATGGTGCAGGTCATCAAGGATCCGATCGGCACCAAGGGCGCGCGCCTGTCGACGCAAATCTCGATTGCAGGCCGCATGCTGGTCTATCTGCCGCAGGATTCGCACATCGGCATCTCGCAGCGCATCGAAAACGAAAGCGATCGCGAGCTGCTGAAAAGCCGCGTGCAGAAACTGCTGCCGCCCGAAGAGAAAGGCGGCTTCATCATCCGCACCATGGCGGAAGACGCGTCCGAGGCCGACCTGCAGATGGACATCGACTACCTGCGCAAGACCTGGTCCACCATCACGCAGCAAGCCAAGACCAATCCGGCGCCGACGCTGCTGTACCAGGATCTGAATCTGGCGCAGCGCGTATTGCGGGATTTTGTGAACGATGAAACCTCGACCATCCAGATCGACTCGCGCGAGAATTTCCAGAAGCTGCAACAGTTCGGCACCACCTACACGCCCTCGGTCCTGTCCAAGCTGGTGCACTACACCGGCGAACGGCCCTTGTTCGATCTGTACGGCGTCGAAGAGGAAATCCAGCGCGCGCTGGGCCGGCGCGTCGACCTGAAGTCAGGCGGCTACCTGATCATCGACCAGACCGAGGCAATGACCACGATCGACGTCAATACCGGCAGCTACGTCACCGGCCGCAATTTCGACGACACGATCTTCAAGACCAATCTGGAAGCGGCGCATGCCATCGCGCGCCAACTGCGGCTGCGCAACCTGGGCGGCATCATCATCCTCGACTTCATCGACATGGAAAATATCGAGCATCGCAACGCGGTGCTCAGCGAGCTGAACAAGGCCTTGTCGCGCGACCGCACCAAGGTATCGGTGTCCGGCTTCTCGCAACTCGGCCTGGTCGAGATGACGCGCAAGCGCACGCGCGAATCGCTGGCCCACATCCTGTGCGAAGTCTGCCCGGCCTGCGGCGGCAAGGGCCAGGTAAAAACCGCGCGCACCATTTGCTACGAAATCCTGCGCGAGCTGCTGCGCGAGGCCAAGCAGTTCAACCCGCGCGAATTCCGCATCCTTGCTTCGCAGGTCGTGGTCGACATGTTCCTCGAAGAAGAATCGCAGCATCTGGCGATGCTGGGCGACTTCATCGGCAAGCCGATCTCACTGCAGGTCGAGACGATCTACCATCAAGAGCAGTACGACATCATCCTGATGTGAAAACTTTTTCTTGTTTTCAAATACTTAGCAGGCTGTTGAAATTCGGCC
Source organism: Noviherbaspirillum sp. (assembly GCF_035254865.1). Classification (GTDB taxonomy): domain Bacteria; phylum Pseudomonadota; class Gammaproteobacteria; order Burkholderiales; family Burkholderiaceae_D; genus Noviherbaspirillum. The sequence goes on along the minus strand of NZ_DATFAF010000006.1, from coordinate 11,488 downwards.
GCATGTAAACGCGGATTGCGGGGAAAACGTTATGGATATCGTATTCATGATCACGGAAAGAATGCGATGCGCGGAATGGATGAGATGCAGGAAAGCCTGTTCACGGTGAGCAAACTGGAGGATTTCGTGCCGGCGGGACCATCCGTTGCGGCTGGTCCCGCCGGCTGGTCAACGATGCGCTCAAGAAGTTGAACGGGCTGTTCAATCTGATCTATGCCGACACCGGCCGCGCCTCGATTGCGTCGGAGAAGCTGATGCGGGCGTTGCTGCTGCAAGTGTTTTACTCGGTGTGCAGCGAGCGCATGCTGATGGAGCAGATGCGTTACAACATGCTGTTTCGCTGGTTTGTCGGCTAGACCATTCGGGCGCGCATTGAAGAGCATTTCGGCTGGGGCAAGACCGTAGGACACATTCGACAGACGATGTACCGCGGATTGCGCCGGGTCGATCACCAGTTCAAGTTGACGATGGCGGCCAGCAATTTGCTGCCGCATGGCGCCAATACTGTTCGCGGTGCCGCAGGGAGTGGCGCAATGAGGCGCGCAACCGTCCATGGTGCAGTGCGCCACGCGGCAACGCGCCAGGCGAATACCTGCGAATTGTTGGTAACACAAACGACATTTACTGTAGAAATCCTTTTAAACAACGCCTCAATCAATTGGTTGGGGCGAATTTCTACAGCCTGCTAATCGATCTCTCGCACGCCTTTCGCGATTCTGCAGCGCTCCACGCAGTCGCGTAAGGTCCTTGCGACCGCGTGGGGATCGCTGATGACGTTGAGGACGACGACAAGCGTTGATCGATCGGAAGTCAGCAAGACAACGCAGCCATGCCCCAGCATTCGCTGCAACAAGGTTTGCTGAATGGAGATGCCCTTGGCGCGATACAGCTCCAGTTTATCGGTTTGTCGAAACAGAATGCCGCTCGATTCCTGCAGGCGCTGGTCGGTCAATCTGTAGGTATGGCAGACCGTTTTCAGACAACGGTACATCGCATAGATGACGGGCACGACCAGCCAGCAAAAAAGCAAGCATAGAAAGTAGACGCCGGCATTGACGATTTGCCCTTCAGTGCCGGCCCAAAGCAGACCGGACTCAGGAGAATAGATCGGCTGTGGATAACCGGAGTATGGATCGTCGTATTGATCACTCATGGCATGGGTTGCGCAAGACGTTCGGTACGGCCGCCCCCCCGCAGATGCCGTGATGAAGTCGGTCCGTTAACTGCACTTGGTGTTGACCATTATGTGGACTTCAGCGGCGATCTGGTTCCATTGCGGAAGAGGAGTTTTGTTCAACAGCGACAAACTGCATTCCGTCATGAGGGCGAGTTGCATACTTGCCTGGAATGGAAAAGTCACCGCCATCGTTATATGATGACGCATTCGCCACGCCGCCGGCATGACCTATCCTTTCCATGTTCGTCTCATGAACCGTTTATCCCTGCTTTTCGTCGGGTTGCTGTCGATGGCCTGCGTGCCGGCATCTGCCGGCACCCTGACGGTTGCGGTGGCGGCCAACGTGCAATACGCATTCGACGATCTGCAAACAGCATTCCGGAAAGAGTCGGGCCATGATCTCAAGCCGGTATACGCTTCTTCCGGCAAGCTGACTGCCCAGATCATGAATGGTGCGCCGTTCGACGTCTTCCTGTCGGCCGACATGGACTATCCGGAAAAACTCCACAAGGAAGGCCACGCCACCGCAGCGCCGAAGGTGTATGCGTACGGCACACTCGTTCTGTGGACGCTGAAGGATCTCGACCTTGCGAAATGGCAGGGCGTCCTCGCGGGTCCGGCGGTGACGAGAATCGCCGTCGCCAATCCGAAGACCGCACCCTACGGGCGCGAAACGATGAAGGCACTCACCTATTTCAAGCTGGACACCGCATTGAAAGACAAGCTGGTATTCGGCGAAAACATTTCGCAGACGAACCAATATATCCAGTCACGCGCCGCCGATGTCGGATTCACCGCAAAATCTGTTGTGGTCTCGCCCGAAATGAAGGGCCAGGGAAAATGGATCGAACTGCCGAAGGAATCGTATCAACCGATCGCCCAGGGTATCGTGGTGCTCGCGCATGGCGCAAAGACAAACGCGGCGATCGCGCAGCAATTCCATGACTTCGTGCTGTCAGCGAAATCGCGTGCGATCCTCGAACGTCACGGATACCTGCTGCCATGAACCGCTTGCCCGGCACCATCAGCGCCATCGACATGCATGGCAGCATCGCACTGGTCGACGTGGCAGTCGGCGATCATCGGTTCAGTGCGACGCTGATCGGCGCAGGCGATGAAATCGGCACATGGACGCCGGGCATGGCCGTTGTACTGCTGTTCAAGGAAACCGAGGTATCGCTCGCGAAAAACCTGTCCGGTCTGATCAGCATGCGCAACCGCCTTCCCTGCACCATTAGCGCCATCGAGCGCGGCCAGGTGCTGACGCGCGTCGCGCTCGATCTCGATGGCCGCCGCATCGAATCCATCATCACGACACGCTCTTCGCATGCGCTTGAGCTTGCCGTCGGCGACGCGGTAGAGGGATTGGTGAAGGCCAATGAAATGACCCTGGTGCCGGAGGCGGATGCATGAGCTATGACTGGCAACCTCTGCTGCTGACATTCCGGCTGGCCGCTGTCACGACGCTGATCCTGTTCGTGATCGGTATTCCGCTGGCCTACTGGGTCGCCTATGCCCGCACACGTTTCAAGCCGGTGGTCGAAACTCTGGTGAGCATGCCGCTGGTATTGCCCCCCTCGGTCCTCGGCTTCTACCTGCTGCTTGCATTCAGTCCGCAGAATGCTTTCGGCCAGTGGCTGGAGCAATGGTTCAATATCCGGCTCGCATTCAGCTTTGCCGGTCTGGTGATCGGTTCGGTGATCTTCAGCCTGCCCTTCATGGTGCATCCGATCCAGTCGGGTTTCCAGAATCTGCCTGTGTCGCTGATCGAAGCCTCGCGCACGCTCGGCAAGCCGGATCCCGTAACCCTGTTCCGCGTGCTGCTGCCGAATATCAAACCGGCGCTGCTGTCGGGTGCGGTGCTGAGCTTTGCGCATACGATAGGCGAATTCGGCGTGATCCTCATGATAGGCGGGAATATCCCGGGCGTGACGAAGGTGGCCTCCATCGCGATTTACGATGAAGTGGAGAGCCTGAATTATGCAGCGGCGAATTTCTATGCCGGCGTGCTGTTTGCGATCACATTCGCGATCCTGCTGACGGTGTACCTGGTCAACAAGAAATGGCTGAGGGCGCACTGAGATGATCGACATCGCGCTCGTCAAGACTTTGCGCAGCTCGTCCGGACAGCTCGATCTGGCGGTGGATGCAGTGATCGCGGATAGATGCTTCGTCACGCTCTTCGGCGCATCCGGCGCCGGCAAGACCAGCGTCCTGCGCATGATCGCGGGATTGACCGAGCCCGATGGCGGCCGGATCGTCGTGAACGGCCAGGTCTGGTTCGATGCGGACCGGCGCATCAGCCTGGCGCCGCAGAAGCGCGCGATCGGTTTCGTGTTTCAGGATTATGCGCTATTCCCCAATTTGAGCGTACGCGAGAACGTCGCCTATGCCGCGTCCAAAGATGACAGTGCATGGGTCGATGAATTGCTCGACCTCACCGGACTGGCGGACTTGCAGCACCGGCTGCCCGGCACGTTATCCGGCGGGCAGAAGCAGCGCGTCGCGCTTGCGCGGGCGGTCGCCAGAAGGCCGACCCTGCTGCTGCTCGACGAACCCTTGTCCGCGCTCGACGCCTCGCTACGCAGCCAGTTGCAGGACGACCTGCTGCGCCTGCATCAAGGCCTCGGGCTCACCACGCTGCTGGTCAGCCATGACATCAGTGAAGTGTTCAAGCTTTCTCAGCGCGTATTGAAGCTGGAAGGCGGACGCATCGAGCAGTCCGGCACGCCCACGGAAGTCTTCCTGCAGCAACGCGTCGCGGGCAAGCTGAATGTGCATGCGCAGGTGCTGGCAATACGACGCGAAGAGGTGGTCTGCATCGTGTCGCTGCTGATCGGGCAGGACATCGTCGAGGTCATCGCATCGGACGACGAAATCGAAGGACTGCGCGAAGGCGATACCGTCTCGGTATCCGCCAAGGCATTCAGCCCCCTGCTCTTCAGACAGAAGGCGCGCTGAGAAATATTTTGTCCACGGAAAACACGGAAGGCACGGAAAAAATCAAGTCTTTCCTTCCGTGAGTTCCGTGATTTCCGTGGACCACGCTGTCAAAAACTCCCCGTAAACTGGTACCTGCTGTCCGGATGCCACATTGCGGCGATAGTCGCCACCCGTCCTTTCCATCGCTTTCTTCTTTTGTCCACGGAAAACACGGGAGACACGGAAAAAACCAGGTCTTTCCTTCCGTGAGTTCCGTGTTTTCCGTGGACCACGCTGTCAAAAACTCCCCGCGAACTGGTACCGGCTGCCTGGATGCCACATTGTGGCGACCGTCGCGACCTGCCCTTTCGACAGTGTTCTGCGCTTGAGCACGAGGCAGGGTTCCCTTGAAGGGATGTGCAGCATCTCCACGATGTCGCGCGGCGCGACCAAGGCTTCGATGCTGTAGTTCACGCCTTGCAGCGGCGCCACCGCCATCAGGTATTCGTTCGGTGTGATGGTGGAAAAATCCTGCTGCATGTAATCGGGGGCGACGTCCGGATTGACCCAACGGTCCTCGACCTGGATCGGGATGTCGTTTTCGAAGTGCACGATCACGGAATGGAACAGCGGATGGCCGGCCTTCACGCCGAAGGCATGCGCCAGCAGTTCGTTTGCCTTGCTGCGTTCCAGCAGGTGCAGTTCGCTGCGATGCTGGTCGCCGCGCGCGCGCACCTCCTCCGCGATGCTTTTGATCTCGACCAGGGTTGCCTGGTATTTGTGCTGCGCCACGTAGGTGCCGGAACCCTGGATGCGAGTGAGAGTCTGCTCGTCGGTCAGTTCGCGCACCGCGCGGTTGACGGTCATGCGCGAGACCTCAAACTGCTTCGCCAGCGCCTGTTCGGACGGAATGGCTTCGCCCTCTTTCCATTTGCCGGCCTGGATTTCCGCCAGCAGGTAATTCTTGATGTGCTGAAAAACGGGTACGCGCTCTGCCGTTTCTTCTGCCGCCGATGTGCTTGCCGAACTGTCCTTCATCCCACCCTCTCATGAATGCCCATGGATTTTATGGCAATAACTTGTATTGTCAATTAAGATTTTTCTTGCGAGAGTTGTCTATACAACTTATGATACATTGGACGACTCGGGCCAGTCCATGGTTTTCGAGTACGCAATCGGGCTCAAGCACGCATTCGGAACGTTTTGCAAAGCGCGAACGGAATGAGCGCTTGGTGTGACGCATTTTCAGGAGACAGTAGATGATTCCATTTCGCCGTAAGCAACTACTCACTTTCGCCATCGCCGGCGCCGCCTTCGCGGTCTCGCCTGCCTTTGCCGACATCAAGATCGGCTTCAACGTTCCGCTGACCGGCTTTGCCGCGGCCGACGGCAAGTCGGCGCTGGAAGGCGCCAAGCTGGCCGTGGCGCAGGCCAATGCCAAGGGCGGTGTCGCCGGCCAGAAGCTGGACCTGGTTATCTATGACGACCAGGCCTCGCCCAAGGAAGCCGTCCCGGTCGCGACCAAGCTGGTGGAGAAGGACAAGGTGGTGGGCGCAGTGTCCGGTTCGTACTCTGGCTCGACGCGCGCTGCGGCGGCCATCTTCCAGGCAGGCAAGGTGCCGTATGTGGTTGCCTATGCGATCCATCCTGAAATCACGCTGGCCGGCGACTACATGTTCCGCACCGCCGCCATGGGCGAAGTGCAAGGTCGCGCCGGCTCCATGCTGGTGAATAACCTGGGCAAGAAAAAAGTTGTGATGATCACGCTGAAGAACGACTTCGGCCAGGCGCTGGCGGCGGGCTTCAAGGAAGGTGCGCCGAAGTTCGGCCTGCAGATCGTCAATGAATACGAGTACGGCATGCCGGACCGCCAGTTCGGCGCGCTGGTATCCAAGGTGAAGTCCGACAATCCGGACATCATTTATGCCTCCGGCTACTACTTCACCGCCGGCCCGCTGGTCAGCCAGTTGCGTTCGGCAGGCGTGAACGTGCCCATTATCGGCCAGGAAGGCTATGACTCCGACAAGTTCATGGAGATCGCCGGCCCCGCCTCGGAAGGCGTGTATGTGACCACCTCGCTCGACCGCGATTCGGATTCGCCGGTGACCAAGGCCTTCCTTGCCGACTACCACAAGGCGACGAACACCAATGCCGACATGGTGGCCGCCTCCGCCTACACTGCAACCAGCGTGCTGATCGAAGGTCTGAAGAAGACCAACGGCAAGGGCGGCGAGCCATTGAAGACCGCGCTGGCCGCCGGCAGCTACGAGACGCCGATCGGCAAACTGTCCTTCAACGACTTGCATGAAGTGAAGAAGGATGTACAGGTGCAGATCGTGAAAGACAAGGCCTTCCACCGCCACTCGGTGATCACGGGCCCGCTGCTGACGCCGCCTTCCAAGCCGGCCAAATAAGGCAAGCGACGCGCAGGCGGCAATGCGCCGCCTGCGCCATCAATATCCAATTTGAGGAGTGGAGATGCTCTTTGTCGAGCTGACCGCGCAGGGCCTGGTCCAGGGCGCCATCTACGCGCTCGTCGCGCTGGGGCTGACGCTGGTGTATGGACTGCTGCGCATCCTGCATGTGGCGCATGCCGCCTTGTTCACGCTGGGTGGTTACCTCGGCGTGCTGGTCGCCAACGCAACCGGCAGCCTGGCGCTCGGTTTCGCGGTCGCCATGACCGTTGCCGGACTGGCCGGCATTGCGATGTTCCGCCTGTGCTATGAACCGATCCTGAAACAGCCGCCCTTCGTCGCGCTGATCGCCTCGATCGGGTTGTACATCGCTTTCGAAGAACTGTTCCGCATCGTGTTCGGCGCTTCCGGCTTGTCCTACCAGAATCCGCCCTTGCAGCAGCAGGTCGCCCTGTTCGGCGGACTGCAGTTCAAGGAAGCCGAACTGATGGTGATGGCAAGTACCGCAGTCATCATCGGCGCGCTCGGTTATCTGCAGAACAAGACGCGCATCGGCGTCGCCTGCCAGGCCACCGTGTCCGATCCGCAGATGGCTGAATCCTTCGGCATCAAGCTGCGCCAGGTGCGTGACATCAATTTCTTCGTCGGCTCCGCGCTGGCCGGTTTCGCCGGTGTCTGGGTCGCGCTGCTGAACAACCTGGTCGAGCCGACCATGGGCAGCGTGCCGTCCTACAAGGGACTGGCGATCATCGTGCTGGGCGGCATGGGCTCGGTACGCGGCACTCTGCTCGCCGCGCTGGTGCTGGGCGTGATCGAATCTTTCGGCACGATTTACCTCGGCAAGCTGCTCGATCGCAACGCCATCGCGTTCGCCTTCCTGATCGCGGTGCTGATGGTGCGCCCGCAAGGCCTGTTCGCAAGGAGATAAGAATGGACTACGAAATTTCCTTGCTCACCTCGATGGCGATCAGCGTGCTGTTTGCGCTCTCGCTCAATCTGATCACGGGCTTCTGCGGCCAGATCAGCCTGGGCCACGCCGCCTTCCTCGGCATCGGCGCTTATCTGTCGGCACTGCTGGCCAAGGCCGGCCTGCCCTTCCTCGCCACCTTGCCGCTGGCGATGCTGCTGGCCGGCGCGATCGGCGTCGTGGTCGGCCTTGCCAGCCTGCGCGTGCGTGCCGACTTCCTCGCCATCACCACGATGGGCGTCGGCTTCCTGTTCGTCGGGGTGGTACGTCAGCAGGAATGGCTGGGCGGCGAACTCGGCGTCTCCGCGATTCCCGACTCCGGCTTGTCGAAGACGGGCTTCATGCTGCTCAGCGTGATCCTGTGTGTTGCGACGGCCGCACTGTGCATCTACATCCGCAAGTCCTGGATGGGCCGCGTGTTCAACGGCGTGGCGGAAGACGAGGACACCATGCGCGTGCTCGGCATCGACGTGCCGCGCTACAAGCTGGCGGCATTCGCGATCGGCACTGCGCTGGCGGGATTGGCGGGCGGCTTGTATGCGCAGCACCTGAAGTTCATCGGCCCGGACAGCTTCGGCTTTGTGGAATCGGTGACCGTACTGTCGATGGTGGTGGTCGGCGGCATCGGCTCGGTGGCCGGCGTATCGATCGGCGCCGCGGTGCTGAGCGCCTTGCCGGCGTGGTTCCAGTTCATTGGCGACTACAAGCTGCTGGTGTATGGCGGCCTGCTGTTCCTGATGATGCGCTTCTCGCCCGGCGGCATGGCCGGCATGGTCAGCCGCGTGGTCAATCGCAAGCGTGTCGCGCAAGGAGAGCGCGCATGAGCCAAGCACAACAAGCGCTGCTCAGCGTGTCCGACGTGACCGTGCGTTTCGGCGGCCTGACCGCCATCGACAAGGTGTCTTTCGACGTCTATCCGGGTGAGCTGCTCGGCCTGATCGGGCCGAATGGCGCCGGCAAGACTACCATGCTGCGCGCGATCACCGGCGTGGTGCGCGCAAGCGACGGTGAGGTGCAACTGGAAGGAGAAAAGCTGAACGGCTTGCCGATTCACAAGCGCATCCAGAAGGGCCTGTCGCTGTCGCAGCAACTGGTGAAACCTTTCCGTGAAATTTCGGTGCTGGACAACGTCGCACTGGCGGCCGGCATGCGTCGCACGCGTTCGCCGCTGAAGGCCTTGCTGCATGTTTCGCAGCAAGAGGAAGCCGCAATCGGCCGCGCCATGCTCGAGCGGGTCGGCATCGCCGCCTACGCCGATCAAATGCCGGGCATCCAACCGCTGGGCATTTTGAAGCGCCTCGAGATGGCGCGTGCACTGGCGATCAAGCCGAAGCTGCTGCTGCTCGACGAGCCGCTGGCCGGGCTCAATTCGAAGGAAGCCAATGCGCTCGCCGACACCATCGCGGACATCAACCGGCAGGGGATGACGATCATTCTTATTGAACACAACCTGGGTGAAGTCATGCGCATCTGTCAGCGCCTCGTCGTTCTCGACAACGGCCGCAAGATCGCCAGCGGCGACCCGCGCGCCGTGATGGCGGATCCGGGCGTGCGCGCCGCTTATCTTGGCGGCGATGCCGAAATCACCGAGGATGGCACCACGCGCCCCACCCTCGCCGTCGTCGGAGGCAAGCATGCTTGAAATCCATCACCTCTCCTGCGGCTACGGCGCGTTTCAGGCGGTCGGCGACCTGTCGCTCACGCTGCGGCGCGGCACCATCACCGGGCTGATCGGCGCCAACGGCGCCGGCAAATCCTCCACCCTGATGTGCGTGGCCGGCCATGTCGCGCTGCAATCCGGCGCCATCATGTTCGAGGGCAAGGACATCAGCACGCTCGCACCGGACCAGCGCGTACGCCACGGCATCGCCATTTCGCCGGAAGGACGTCGCCTGTTCAAGGATCTTTCGGTGGAAGACAACCTGCGCGTCGGCGGATTGACCCAGCCGGCCAGTCGCTTCGCGCAGGACCGCGACTATGTGCTGGCCCTGTTCCCGCGCCTCGGCGAACGCCTGCAATCGCTGGCGGGCAATCTCTCCGGCGGCGAACAGCAGATGCTCGCCATCGGCCGTGCGCTGATGGCGCGCCCGAAGCTGATCATGATCGACGAACTGTCGCTCGGCCTGATGCCGAAAGTCATCGATCTCTGCTATCGCGCGCTCAAGCAATTGCAGCAGGACGGCATGACCATCCTGCTGGTCGAACAAAATACCGATCGCGTGCTCTCGATCGCCGACGACGTCTGCGTGCTGGAATCCGGCCGCACCGTCTGGCAAGGCAAGGCGAGTGACGCGCGCAAGGACTCCACCCTGGCTGCGGCTTATCTCGGCCTGCACTGATCCCACATTCGTAGGAAAGAACAAGCATGAATACCATCACCGAATCGACCAATCTGAACAATGACCCGCGCTGGGATGCCTCCCGCGTCATTCGCGCGCCGCGCGGCAGCGACAAAGCCTGCAAGAGCTGGCTGACCGAAGCCGCCTATCGCATGATCCAGAACAACCTCGATCCCGAAGTCGCGGAAAATCCGAAGCACCTCGTGGTCTACGGCGGCATCGGACGCGCCGCGCGCAACTGGGAATGCTTCGACAAGATCCTCGAAACCTTGAAAGACCTGAACGACGACGAATCGCTGCTGATCCAGTCCGGCAAGCCGGTCGGCGTATTCAAGACGCATCCCGATGCGCCGCGCGTGCTGATCGCCAATTCCAATCTGGTGCCGAAATGGGCCAACTGGGAACACTTCAACGAACTCGACCGCAAGGGCCTGTTCATGTACGGCCAGATGACCGCCGGCAGCTGGATCTACATCGGTAGCCAGGGCATCGTGCAAGGCACCTATGAAACCTTCGTCGAAGCCGGCCGCCAGCATTACAACGGCGACTGGGCCGGCCGCTGGATCGTCAGCGCGGGCCTCGGCGGCATGGGCGGCGCACAACCGCTGGCCGCGACCTTCGCCGGCGCCGTCTCGCTCATGATCGAATGCCAGCAAAGCAGCATCGACTTCCGCCTGCGCACGCGTTACCTCGACAAGCAGGCCAAGGACATCGACGACGCCCTCGCGCTGGTGAAGTACCACACCGAACGCAAGGAAGCCGTCTCCATCGGCCTGCTCGGCAACGCCGCCGAAGTGTTGCCCGAACTCGTCAAGCGCGCCAAGGCCGGCGGCATCAAACCCGACCTCGTGACCGACCAGACCTCCGCGCACGACCTGGTCAACGGCTACCTGCCGATCGGCTGGAGCGTCGCGCAATGGAAAGCCGCGCAGCAGGACCACACGCAGCACGCGCAACTCACCGCCGCCGCCGCACAATCCTGCGCAGTCCATGTGCAAGCCATGCTCGACTTCCACGCGATGGGCATTCCCACGGTGGACTACGGCAACAACATCCGCCAGGTCGCCTTCGACACCGGCGTGAAGAACGCCTTCGACTTCCCCGGCTTCGTTCCCGCCTACATCCGCCCGCTGTTCTGCGAAGGCAAGGGTCCGTTCCGCTGGGTTGCATTGTCCGGCGATCCGGAAGATATTTACAAGACCGACGCCAAACTCAAGGAACTGTTCCCCGAAAACAAGCATGTCCACCACTGGCTCGACATGGCGCGCGACCGCATCGCTTTCCAGGGCTTGCCGGCGCGCATCTGCTGGCTCGGCCTCGGCGAGCGCCATCGCGCCGGCTTGGCCTTCAACGAGATGTTCCGCAACGGCGAACTGAAAGGCCCGATCGTGATCGGCCGCGACCATCTCGATACCGGATCGGTCGCCAGCCCGAACCGCGAAACGGAAGGCATGAAAGACGGCACCGACGCCGTATCCGACTGGCCGCTGCTCAACGCCCTGCTCAACACCGCAGGCGGCGCGACGTGGGTATCCTTCCATCATGGCGGCGGCGTCGGCATGGGCTATTCGCAGCATGCGGGCATGGTGATCGTGGCCGATGGCACGGACGCAGCGGCTAAGCGGCTGGCACGGGTTCTCGTCAATGACAGCGCATCGGGCGTGATGCG
>NZ_DATFAF010000005.1:0-40564 GCF_035254865.1 Noviherbaspirillum sp. | reverse complement strand
ACTTTGGTGTCGCGCATGACATCCTGGAGGATGGTGTTGAGTTCGACGATGCCTTTTGCCTGGCTGATCTTTTGCGAGTACTGTCCGATCTTCTGATGAAAATCGCCGGTGCTGGTCGCCACCGCGCTCAGCCGGTCGACGAAGGTCATCATCATGTTCTTGACCGTGACCTTGGCTTCAGCGAGGCTGTGCTTGAGCAGGCTCTGCTTGTAGATGACTTCCTTCAGGCTGCGCGTTGCATCCATCAACGCGCTGTGCGTGATCGGGCCGGACAGCAGCTCTTGCACGCTGCTGATCTGGCCGCTGAGCCAGGAGTCGTCGTCCAGCAGTTCGCTGACATTTTCCAGCAGCAGCTTGAACAGGCGCAGCAGCAGTTCATGCTCTTCCGCCATGTCTTCGCTCTTGAGTTCGACCTTGAAGCAGAGCTGCTTCAGGCGGGTGCTGATGTCGGTGAGTGCCTGTTCCGTGCGAGCGTCCTTGATCGCTTCGGCGAGAGCTTCCGACTCTTTCTGCAGCGCCGGTGTGCCGCGCAGCAGGGATCCGACGGCGAGTGTCAGCGTGCGGGTCAGCAGGTCGCGCAACAGCAGCATCTGCCGGCTTTCATCGATGGCCGGTGCCGCGGAGGAGCTTGGCAGGATTGATTTCGTCTTGGCCGGCAACGGTGCGACATCGTCGACCAATGGAATCGACGCGGACCGGGATACTGCGGGCGCGGGATCGTCGACCAGCGGAATCGCGCGCGACTTCGCGGGTTCGGGCGGCAGTTCATCCACCAGCGATATACCGGGGGAGGCGCGTGCGCCTGGCGCTTTCTCCGCTGGCGTGTTGGACGCTGCTTTCGCATGTGCGGTCACCAGTTCGGTCGAAACCCTGACATGCTTCTCGAGCAGTTCGGTCAGGCTCTTGCCATATTCCTGCCAATCGCGATTGTCGAGTGCGCGTTTCATGGGCGTCGCAAAGCGCGCGATGTCCTCGGTCGCGTTCGCGAGGTTCGCGACATGGTCGGCAAGAATTTTTTCTGCGCTCGACTGGCGGCTTACGCCGAGGATTTCGTCATAGATTTCGCGGTAGGCATCCGGAGTAGGCGCAATGCGGCGGCTCGCGAGACGGCGAAATGCCTCGCGAGCGATATCGGCGGGACTCTGTTGTTCCGGTTTCTGTGTCTTGTCTTGCATGGCGGTGCGTGATGCCCGGTACGCAATGCCTTCGCGCCCGAATAAGGAACAATACTATTCCAGTTCACGTACCGCCGATAGCCGGATTAGGAGTTGAAATTCTGCCTACTTTGGGCTTTGGTCCGGTGGATAAAAGCCGGCGAGGCCGCGCTTCGCATGCGGTCTCGTGCGATTTTGTCAGCGCCTTGGGAGGTGTGCCATCCCAAGGCGTCGAGGGACATGCGGCTACTCGACCAGATGATTCTTGATCGCGTAATGCGTCAGTTCCGCGTTGTGACGCATCTTCATTTTCTGCAGCAGGCGAGAGCGATACATGCTGATCGTTTTCACCGAGAGCGTCAGCTCCGTCGCGATGTCGCTGACCGTCTTGCCGGAAGCGATCATGATCAGGGTCTGGTATTCGCGGTCGGACAGGGTTTCATGCGGGGGTACCTCGCGATTTTCATCGCCGACCTGATTGGCGAGCTCCTGTGCGAGTGCCTGGCTGATGTACTTGCGGCCGGAAGCAACCTGGCGGATGGCGTCGACCAGTTCGGCCGGAGCGCTCTGCTTGTTCAGGTAACCGGCGGCGCCGGCCTTGAGCGAGCGGATCGCGTACTGGTCCTCGCGATGCATGGACAGCATCAGCACGGCAAGCTTGGGCGCATCCTTTTTGACCTGCTTGAGAACCTCGATGCCGCTCTTGTCCGGCATCGAGATATCGAGCAGCAGCACATCGGAGTCGCCGTTGCGGGCGAGCTTGATGGCGTCGTGGCCGTTTTCGGCATCGCCGGCTACGACCATGTCCTTGGTGTCCGCCAGGATCTGCTTCAATCCCTCGCGCACGATCGCATGATCATCTGCAATCAGAATTCTTATTGTTTCGCATGCTGTCATAACACTACTTTCAAATTGTCATTCCGATAATGGAATCTTGAGCGCCACTTCGGTCCCTCCCTCAGGGGCGTTGCTGACCGACAGATTCCCCCCCAGCGCGTTTGCTCGCTCTACCATGCCGCGAATACCGAAGGATTTCGGCTTCAATCGGTCCTTGGTTGCGATACCGCAGCCGTTGTCCGTGATTGCCAGACGTACGTTGCGGTTGGTACGTGCCAGCCGGACTGTTACCTGGCTGGCACGCGCGTGTTTCCCAATATTGGTAAGCGCTTCCTGAAAAATGCGAAAAAGCGCCGTTGCTTGATCTGGATGCAGGTCGATTTCCTTCTTGTTCGACGAGAACCGGCACGGAATGCCGAACTGCTTCTCGAATTCCTTTGCCTGCCAGTCGACTGCCGCGACAATCCCGAAATCGAGAATGCTCGGACGCAGGTCGACCGAGATGCGATGTATGGCCTCGATGGTGCGGTCCACCAATGCATCGACATAGTCAGTCTTGTCGGCCAGGGTCGGATCGCCCGCGGGAAGGCGCTTCTTCACCAGCGCAAGCGCCATCTTGATCGCGGTCAGGTTGCCGCCGAGGTCGTCATGGATTTCGCGCGCGATGCGGGTGCGCTCCTTTTCCTTGACTCTCTCGATATGCGCGGACAGTTCGGCCAGTTGTTCGCGCGAGCGCTTGATTTCGGCTTCTTCCAGCTTGCTCTGCGTGATGTTGGTCATGATCCCTTCCCACTGCACGCCTTCGCCGGGCAGGGCGCGCGGCGTGGAGCGAAGGTTGATCCATTTGATGTCCTTCCACTTCTCGACCCAGATGCGACCTTCCCAGTTCAGCTCTTTCATTTCGGAGGCCGACGTTGCCATGGATTCGAGATACGAGGACCGGTCCTCGGGCACGATCAGTTCGAGAAATTGGGCGGAGTCGGCGCGCAGGCGTTCCGCAGTGACGCCCAGCAGCGCGCGGCAGCCTTCGCTCAAATACGGGAATGAGGTGCTGCCGTCGGGCTTTTTCAGGAACTGGAAGAACAGCCCCGGCGTGTTGGAAACGATGGCGCGAAAGCGCGCTTCGCTGATGCGCAGTGCCTTGGCCGATGCGTGGCGCGCGCTGATGTCATTGCCGATGGCGATATAGACCGGCGCGGTATCGGATGGACAGTAGAACAGGCGGAATTCAATCGGATAGCTCGATCCATCCTTGCGCGTATGGACCGTCTCGAGTGCGGCGCGATGCGAACGGCCGCAACGCAGCGGGAACAGGATGTTCTCCAGTACTTCCCTGGAGAGGCTTTGCGCGATCCCGATAGGCGTCATCGCCGACAGTTCTGCGGCGCTGTATTGCAGATTTTTGCGCGCGGCCTGGTTGGTTTCCACGAATCGCAAGCTGTCGCAATCCACGACGTAGATCTCGCTGAACGAGCCCTGCATGACAATCGGCAGCCATTCCGCTTGCATCATGTCGATTGGTCTTTCACTGTATGTCTTCTCGAACTCATTGCGGCGACCCGAGGTGAGGCCACTCAGGAAAAAGGACTGTATTAAATGCTCGCCGGGTGTTCCGGTATCGGCTTGCTGATATGGTGGCCATGTCCTCGATCGCATTTCATTCCTGCAAGCAATTCTCGTGCCTTATGAGTTGTCATGCGACAGAAGCGGTCAGCAGATGTCGGTAGCGGAGGACGGAGGTTGCGGAACGAGGTATTGCGCGTCGCCAGCGCCACGAGGTATTGCGCGTCGCCAGCGCCGATTGCTCCACGCGGAGTGAAGGAATGTGCGGTCGTTCCATTGGCTTGTCCTTCGGCGTGTTGAAAAGGCGGACGGTGAAAACGTGGCATCCGGAAACTTTTTATCTGGACGACTTTATCACAAGTTTTTTCTACGGGAATCACCAGACGCCATGTGAAGGAAGAAATCTACGTCGGCGGCATGACTGTTGGACTCCGGCCACAGTCGAAATCGGCGTCGTCAAGGGAAGGCCTTCGCCGAAAACCATGCCATGAAAAATCCTTCCCACTGGGGCTTCCAATCCCTGTTGAATGAGTGCTATAATTTCGTTTTACGCGGCTGTAGCTCAGCTGGATAGAGTACTTGGCTACGAACCAAGGGGTCGTGGGTTCGATTCCTGCCAGCCGCACCAGAAATATGCCTGAGAAATCAGGCACCAAAAACGGGTTAGCGTTAAAAGCGCTAACCCGTTTTTCTTTTGGCGCGCGGTGACTGCGCCTTCCTCGTGTGCGCTCGAGCCGTCGGCTTGTTGTGCCTCTCCGGTCGATGAGTCATTGTTGCGCTCAATCGCAGCCGCGCCTCGAAGCAATGCCTGCCGGACGGATGCCGCCAAGGCATCTGCATGCCCGCCGAACGATATTCGATTCCCGATCATCGCTCGCTTTTCGCCAATGTCCGAGCGCAAACTTTGATCGCACTCAGTCACCGGCCTTTGATTTCGTTCAAATCCGCCGCAAGGACTTGCACGGGATAATGAGTCGACTCTTCGCCGTTCATCTCTTCCTGCCAGGAGCCTGTTCAAGTTGGGCTCGCCCGCGCGATCCGCCGACGCTCCCACCGATACAGGCACCGACTGCCATAGCTGTTGCTAGGAGGCGCCATGCGATATTTCGTTACCGGGGGTACCGGCTTTATCGGAAAAAGGCTGGTTCGAAAGTTATTGGCGCGGGGGGATGGCACCGTCTATTTCCTCATGCGAGAGGAGAGCCGCGACAAGCTTCCTGCCTTGTTTGATTTCTGGGGCGTCGAGGAGGGAAGGGCCGTACCGGTGTTCGGCAACGTGCGCGCGAAGGGCCTCGGCATTGCCGACAGCGATCTGGACGCCCTGTCCGGGAAGATCGATCACTTCTTTCACCTTGCGGCGATTTACGATCTCAATGCGGAAGCCGCGCCGCAGGTGGTGACGAACGTCGAAGGCACGCGTCACGCGGTCGCGCTCGCCAAGCAGTGGCGGGCCGGGTGTTTTCATCATGTCAGCTCGATCGCGGCTGCGGGCTTGTATCAGGGCAGCTTCCGTGAAGACATGTTTGAAGACGCGGAGAACCTCGATCATCCGTATTTCAAGACCAAACATGATTCGGAAAAGATCGTGCGCGACGAATGCGAGGTGCCATGGCGTGTGTATCGCCCAGGCATGGTGATCGGCGATTCGTCCACGGGAGAAATGGACAAGATCGACGGTCCGTACTATTTTTTCAAGCTCATCCAGCGTTCGCGGCAGATTCTGCCGCCCTGGATGCCGTCCGTGGGCCTGGAGGGCGGGAGGCTCAACATCGTGCCGGTCGATTTTGTCGTTGATGCGATGTGTCATATCGCGCATCTTCCCGGGCTTGACCGGCAGTGCTTCCATCTGACCGATCCGAAGCCCTTGCGCGTGGGCGAAGTGTTGAATGTCTTTGCGCGCTCAGCGCATGCGCCGACCATGAGCCTGCTGATCAACGGCGCCTTGTTCGGCTTTATCCCCGAGACAATTCGGCGCGGCGTGATGGAGATGGAACCGGTACGCAAGATCAAGGATGCCGCCATGGCGGACCTTGGGCTTCCGGACAATATCATGCAGTTCGTCAATTACCCGACGCGCTTCGACAATCGCCAGGCAGCGGCTGCGCTCAAGGATAGCGGCATCGCATGTCCGCGCCTGGAAGACTATGCGGACCGCATCTGGGATTACTGGGAACGCCATCTCGACCCTGATCTGTTTGTCGATCGCAGCCTGCGTGGCCGGGTGGCGGGAAAAACGGTGCTGGTGACCGGCGGGTCGTCCGGTATCGGCCTCGCGACCGCGCACAAGCTGGCGGAAGCCGGCGCGGTCACCTTGATCTGCGGACGCGACGAGGCAAAGCTGGCGGCGGCGAAAAGCGCGGTTGCCGAGCGCGGCTTCGAGCTGGGCACCTATCAGGTCGATCTGTCGGACATGGAGGATTGCGATCGCTTTCTGAAAGTCCTGCTCGCCGAGCGCGGCGGTGTCGATATTCTTGTCAATAACGCCGGGCGTTCCATACGCAGGTCGATCGAGGCCAGCTTTGACCGCTTCCATGATTTTCAGCGAACCATGCAACTGAATTACTTCGGGGCACTGCGAGTCACGATGGGATTGCTGCCGTCGATGGTGGCACGCCGCTCCGGACAGGTCGTGAACATTTCGTCCATCGGCGTACTGACCAACGCACCGCGCTTTTCCGCCTATGTTGCTTCGAAGGCGGCGCTGGATGCATGGACCTTATGCGCGGCGTCCGAGTTTGCCGACGTCGGGATCAAGTTCACGACCATCAACATGCCGCTGGTGCGTACGCCGATGATTGCGCCGACCGCCGTCTATCGCGATATCAGCGCCTTGCGGCCGGAGGAGGCGGCCGATCTCGTGGTGCAGGCGATCATCCACGCGCCGGTGCGCATCGCGACGCGGGTGGGCGTCGCCGGACAGGCAATCCACGCGCTCACGCCGCGCGTGGCGCAGCTCATCCTTAACTCCATGTTTCGCATGTTTGCCGAAACGGAACCGGCAGCCGGCAAGGAGGGCGCGAAGGCAGCGCCGCCGTCCGCGGAGCGGCTTGCAATGCAGAACCTGCTGCGCGGCCTGCACTTCTGATCTTGGCGACCTTCCATCAAATGGACCTGGTGATGACCGAACGCGAGCCGATGTCGCTGATTGATGCCGCCTGGTTGCGGATGGATCGTCCGACCAACCTGATGATGATCTGCGGCATGATGACATTCGCGGACAGGCTGGATCTGGAGGACGTGCGCGAGGTGATACGTAAGCGCATGCTGTGCTTCCGGCGCTTTACGCAACGCGCGGTGCGCGGCAGTTCGCCCTATTGGGCGGCCGATCCGTATTTCGATCTGGACTGGCATGTGCGCCACATCGCCTTGCCGCGTTCCGGTGATCTGGAAGAGGTGGTGAGCGATTTGATCAGCACGCCGCTCGATCCAAGCAAGCCGATGTGGCAATTTCATGTTATCGATACGGAGCCGGGCAGCGCGCTGGTGATGCGGATACATCACAGCTATGGCGATGGCTTTGCACTCATGTACGTCCTGGCGGCAATGACCGATACGGAGCCCCGCAATCCGCGCAAGCCGCTGGGCGACCTGGGACGCAACGACGACACGCGCAGCGCATGGGAGCGCATATTGGGGCCGGCATCGGAAGTCGTGAGTGGGGCCTATCGCGCCGCGCAAACGCTGGCGAGTACCGGGTGGGGGCTTGTATCGGAACCTTTCCGTCTTGTTCAGTATGGCGAGGCGGGGCTCGGATTGGCCCGGGATGCGGCCGTAATTGCCGGCATGACCCCGGATTCGCCCACCCGCTTCAAGGGGCCGATGGGGGTGATGAAACGGGCTGCGTGGGCATCGCCGCTCTCGCTGTTCGAGGTAAAAGCGGTGGCCGAGGCGTTCGGATGTTCGGTCAATGACGTCCTTCTGTCCTGTGTGGCCGGCGCCTTGCGGGCTTATTTGCTGGAGCAGGGCGACGATGTCGACGGCGTGGAGATTCGCGCGCTGGTGCCGGTCAATCAGCGCCCGCCGGGCCGGGTGGCCGAACTGGGGAATGACTTCAGCCTGGTATTCGTCAGTCTGCCGGTCGGGGTCGAGGATCCGGTCGAGCGCATGCTGGAAATGCACAAGCGGATGAACGAGCTGAAGGGCTCGAAGCAGCCGCTGGTCGCCATGGGCATTCTGATCAGCATGGGGCTATTGCCGGAGGACATGAAGGAGCGCGTGCTTGAGGCGCTGGCCGCCAACGCGAGTGCGGTGATCACCAATGTGCGCGGCTCTGCGGAGCCGCAGTATTTCGCAGGAAAAAGAATCGAGCGCCAGGTGTTCTGGGTGCCGCAATCGGGCGGCATCGGCATGGGCATCAGTATCCTCAGCTATGCGGGGAACGTCGACTTCGGCGTCGCCACGGACGTGCAGCGCGTACCGGATCCGGCCACGCTCGTCAGGCGTTTCACGGATGAGTTTGAAGCCACGCTGCTGGCGGCATTGCTCATGTCCTGGCCTGGCGAACCGGCGCGAAGCGATCTCTGACATCGCCGTGCCGGCGGCGCACGGCGCCATGTTTCGCACATCGGAGGGGCAGGTTTTCAACACGATTGTGCATCAACTGATTTAGCGCAAAGAGTGGCTGCGCACTCAAGAGCATCTTCTCAACAAATACGGGAGAGTCGGAGCAGACGGCGCAATAAAGCGTCGCACTTCGCAGCTTGATTGATCGGGTGTGCTCATGGAAAAGATCTGGTTGAAGAGCTATCCGGCCGGTGTGCCGGCGCAGATCCCTGTGGACGAAGGCGCTTCGCTCAAGACGATGATGGAATCGGCCTGCGCGCGGTTTACGAAACGGCCGGCGTTCAGCAATATGGGTGCGTCGATTACCTATGGCGAGCTGGAGCATCTGTCGCGTTCGTTCGCGGCCTATCTGCAGACGGCCTGCGGCATGCAGAAAGGCGACCGGATTGCGATCATGCTGCCCAATCTGCTGCAGCAGCCGGTTGCGCTGTTCGGCGCCTTGCGCGCCGGATGCGTGGTGGTCAATACCAATCCGCTGTACACCGCGCGCGAACTGCAGCACCAGCTCGCCGATTCCGGCGCCAAGGCGATTGTGGTGCTGGATAACTTCGCCCATATCGTGCAGGAAGTGCTGCCGAGAACCGAAGTCCGGCATGTCGTCGTCAGCCGCGTCGGCGATCTGCTCCATTTTCCGAAGGCGCAGATCGCGAATTTCGTCGTTCACCATGTCAAGCACATGGTCCCTGAATGGCACATCGAGGATGCGGTCGCCTTGCCGGATGCCTTGCATCGCGGCGAGCCCATGCCCTTGCTCGATGTCCCGTTGAATGGCGAGGATATGGCCTTTCTTCAATACACCGGCGGGACGACGGGCGTGCCCAAGGGAGCGATCCTGACGCACGGTAATCTCCTTGCTGATGTGCAGCAGACTGTCGCCTGGATTTCCGGCGTGCTGGAAGAGGGAAAGGAGACGGCGGTCATTCCCTTGCCGCTCTATCATGTGTTCGCGCTGACCGCCATGCTTTCGTTTTTCGCATTGGGTGCGACCAATCTGCTGATCACCAATCCGCGCGATCTGCCTGCCTTCATCGAGGAGCTCAAGCATACGAAGTTCAGCGCGATGATCGGCGTCAATACGCTGTTCAATGCCTTGCTCAATGCGCCGGGCTTCGAGCACGTGGACGTGAGCGGCGCCAAGATCATTGTCGCCGGCGGCATGGCCGTGCAGCGCGCGGTGGCAGAAAGATGGCATCAGGTCGTGGGCATGCCCATCATCGAGGGCTACGGCCTGACGGAGACTTCGCCCATCGTGTGCGCCAACCGGCTCGATATCGACAAGTACACCGGCACGGTGGGCTTGCCCATTCCGTCGACCGAGGTGGCGATCATGGATGACGAGGGCAATGAGCTGCCGCTCGGGACGACCGGAGAGATCTGCGTGCGCGGGCCGCAGGTGATGAAGGGTTACTGGAACCGGCCGGAAGAAACCGCGCATGTGTTCACCGACGGCGGCTGGTTGCGCACCGGCGATATCGGCTTCATGGACGACAACGGTTACGTGAAGATCATGGACCGCAAGAAGGACGTGATCATCGTTTCCGGCTTCAAGGTGTTCCCCAATGAAGTGGAAGACGTGATCGCGATGCATCCGGCCGTGCTCGAAGTGGCGGCGATACCCGCTGTCGACGCGCAATCCAATGAAGCGGTCAAGGCGGTCATCGTCAGGAAGGATCCGGCGCTCACCGTCGAAGAGATTATCGAACATTGCAGGAAAAACCTCACGCCCTACAAGGTGCCGAAGTATGTCGTGTTCCGGAACAGTCCGATGCCGAAGTCGAACATCGGAAAGATACTGCGGCGAATCGTGAGGGAGGAAGAGGAGCACGCGACGCGGGGCGATGTTGCAGAGAGCGGTTCCGTGCAGGAAGCGTATTGAGCGCATGAAGTCTCGTTTTTATCCATCTGGCCAAGACGACGAAGGGAATCAACATGAACAGCAAATCGAGCAGATCCGAGCATCTGGACAATCCCCGATTTTTTGAAGCGGTGCGCAATTCGGCCGAGCAGATCTGGCAGGCCGGGCTGGGCGCATTTGCCAAGGCGCAAAAAGAAGGTGAGGAGATGTTCTCCAGACTGGTTCAGGAAGGCGCGGAAGTGCAGCGGCACGCGCAGAATCTCGCCGAGGACAAGGTCAGCGGACTGACCGGCGCCGTCAGGAATATGGCGGAAAATCTCGGCGTTCAGGCTTCCGGTTCGTGGGAAAAACTGGAGAACGTGTTCGAAGAGCGCGTGTCGCATGCCTTGCATGCGCTGGGCGTGCCGAACCGAAGCGATATCAAGGCGCTGACCACGCAGGTCAGCGAATTGCGCAAGTCGGTCGACGCACTCGCTGCCAAGAAGGCGCCTGAAAAAGCTGCGGCGAAAAAGCCTGCCGCCAAGGCTGCGAAGAAGCCGGCTGCGACGAAGGCTGCCAAGGCAGGCTCGGCGAAGGTTGCGCCAAGAGTCTCGGCGCGCAGGGGAACGGCAACGGCACCGAGCCGGATGAGCCACTGACGGTTTTCGCTGCGGTGCCGGCCGTGGCGTGGTGCGCCAGGCCGGCCCGAGGAATTTGCAGCATTCAGTCCATCGAGAAGGACCGGCCCGCGAAATCGTAGGTGATCAGCGAGCCGTCCTGTTTGCCCATGCCGGGCGCATTGGTTGGCATGCCGGGCACCGCGACGCCTTTCACGGCGGGGCGGGCGATCAGCTTGTTGACTGCCGTGGCGGGTACATGGCCTTCGATGACCTGCCCCGACTTGTCGATGACGGCGGTGTGGCAGGACATCATCGATTCGGGAACGCCGAAGCGTTTCTTGATCGATGACATGTCGTCCGAGTTGACGGCCTTGACCTTGAAACCCGCTTCGCGAAGATGGGCAATCCAGCCTTCGCAGCAGCCGCAATTCTTGTCCTTGTAGACGGTGACCGCTTCGCCAGCGGCGAAGGCGATGCTGTATGTCGCAGTGAGCAGCGCAGCAATGATGAATTTTTTCATGATTGTTTCCTTGATGACATGGTGACTAAGTTTGTGCTTCCCGAAAACGGGAATGCGCTCCCCGCGTTCATTGCGGCAGAGTGAGATTGATTGTTTTTTCAATCGGCGGATAACACACGCCGAGCTTTTCGTGGCACCCCTGATAGGACGCCGTCAAGGTGATCTTGCTGGTCTTGCCGCTGCGGTTCAATGTCAGTTCCACCGGTACGGCTTTTCGATAGACCTCGGTCTTGCCGAAAATCTGATCGACCTTCATTTCACCGGGCGGCAGCTTGATCGCGCTGATGGCCACGCCGTTGGCATCCTTGAGCGCAAAGCGGATCTTGTCCTTGTAAAGGTAGTAGCCGGGCGCCGGCAGCAGTTCGGCCTGCAGCGCGTTCGGGCCCTTGACGGCGACCTTCAGCTTGAAAGCCAGGTCGGGCTCGATCAGTTCGTCCGGTTTTGGGCTGGCGAACAGACTGCCCAAACCTTTTTGTGCGCCGGGTGCGGGCGACTGCTGGGCCAATGCCGGCAGTATCGCGCCCAGGCTCAGGGCAACCGCCGCGTAAAGTGCGAATCGTTTCTTCATTTCGGGAATCCCAATCCATATGTCGAACACATATTGAATTCAAGCAAAGAACATGCCGTTTTGCGAGGCCGAAGGCGAGCTGAAGGACGCGGCATCCTTCCCGACAGGGCACGCGCATTTACTCCGACACATTCGAGTAATACTGCTTACGCATTAGGTGCTATTGCGTTTCTGCGCCCATCCTCATATATTTGTTGCTCGGTAGAAATTTCTTTTGTATCCTTCCAATTGAACCAGGACTAGCTCGAACAAAATTCCGGCGTGTCCACCGTCCCGCACGGTTTATCCTCTTCCACCCCAGAGCTCCACATAATGTCATTAGGAAGCATCAACATCCGGCATCGCCTCGGCGTCGGATTCGGCTTCGTGCTGCTACAGACGGCTACCTCGATTGTGGCCGGATTACTCGGCTTTTCCCGCATCGCCCGGCATTGTCACCGCAGGACTGAAAAGGTCCGGACGGCAGAGGGTTTCGCAAGGATTGCAGATCGGACACGTCCTGCTCTTCGGCTCGCTTGACGGTGTGCTGAGCAATGCCGATGAAAACGACGGATGTGAAAGACGGGAAGGGACGCCGTCTTGCCTGGGTATTCCTGATTGCAGGATTGCTGACGTCGACGGTCGTCTATTGGGAAGGGACGCGCCTGGTCGATCAGGAACTGGCATCGCAACTGGATGTGCGCGCGCGGGATGTGAAGCACAACCTGGAGCGTCAGCTTGACGCTTACGCGGAAGCCTTGCATGACGTGCAGGTGGAGTACACGGCATCGTCCGTCATGGTCCGTCATGATTTTCAGCGGAGTGTGAAACGCTTGCGGCTCGATGATCGCCTGCCTGCCGTCCAGGCAATCGGATTCAGTCAACGTGTCGGACCGCAAGGACGAACCGCCTTCGAGAATCTGCTGCGCAAGGAATACGCGAGCGACTCCGCGCAATTGCCGTTCAGCTTGCTGCATCCGATTCCCTCATCCCTGACGTCCGACGCCTTCGTGGTGCAGTACATCGAACCGCTCTTACGGAATCGCAGCGGCATCGGCTTTGACCAGGCGAGCGATCCAAGGCGTCTGGTTGCCATCGAGCGCGCGCGCGACAGCGGCGAGTGGGCCGCCAGCCAGCGCGTACGCCTGTTTATCGAGCCGGGCAATGTCGAAGGCGTGGTGTTTTTCTCGCCCGTCTATCGCGGCGAAATGCCGGACAACCTTGCACAACGACGCGCGGCATTCGAAGGTTTCGTGTTTCTGGCGATCCGGGTCGACGAGATGCTGCGCAATGTATTCGGCCCGAAACTGCTCGACGATCTCGACATAGAAATTTTCGATGCGCGAAGCGGCGAACAGCCGGATGCCGGCACTGGCGCGCCGTCCCTGATTTTCGACAGCAACCCGGAGCAGTCGGCGGCGATGTTCGGCGTGAGCGATGTCAACGCCCGCCTGCAGCGTGACTTCGACCTCAGCTTCGGCGGCAGCACCTGGCATCTGAACCTGAAGGTGCGCCCCGAATTCCGCAAGCGCTCGCAGTACTGGCTGCCGCCGATTGTGGCGCTGGCGGGCGTCCTGACGAGCTTCCTCGCGTTCTTCTTCATGCGCTCGCAGACCTATGCGCGCCAGGCGTCCGAGGCGCGTGCGCGTGAAGCCTATCTGTCCCTGCATTCCAAAGAGAAGCAGCTCGACGGTATCCTGGAGTCGATCGACGAGGTGCTCTGGACTTTCGATCTGCGGGATCGCAAGGTGAGCTATGTCAGTCCCGCGGTGGAGCGCCTGTACGGCCACCCGGTGCCGGCCTTCTATGACAATCCGCGTCTCTGGCTCGACTGCGTGCATCAGGAAGACCGCAAGCGGGTCATCCGTTTCTCGCGGGCGGTGGCCGACATCGGCTGGGCCGCGCTGGAATTCCGGATCGTGCGCCCCGACGGCGCGGTACGCTGGATGCGCTATGACGCGCATTATGTGCCGGGCACCGAGCCGGGAGCGGGGCGGGTCGATTGCCTTGGCAGCGACATCACCGCGCAGCGCCAGATGGAAACCTCGCTACGCCGCAGCAACCGCGCCTTGCGCGCCATCCATGCCTGCGACGCGGAGATTGCGGCCGCCACGGATGAGACCGCGCTGCTGCAAGGCATCTGCGAAGTGGCCGTGCGCGAGGGCTATCGCATGGCCTGGTCCGGATTGCTGAACAGCGATGGCAGCGTGACGCCCGCCGGTATCGTCGGCGAGCACGGCGGTTATCTGGAATGCATCGCGGAATCGCTGCAAGAGGGCATTCACGAAGCGGCGGAAGTCGGCACCGTCGGCATTGCGCTGCGCACGCTCAAGCCGACGATCCAGAACAATATTCTCGCCGATCCCCGCATGGCGCCCTGGCGCGAGCAAGCCTTGCGCCGGGGATTCAATTCGAAGATCGCGCTGCCGCTGTTCCACGACGACAAAGCCATCGGTCTGCTGAACGTGTATGCCGCCGAAGCCGACGCCTTCGATACGGAAGAGGTGGAGTTGCTGATGGGCCTGGCCGGTGCGGTGACGGTCGCCATCCAGTTCCTGCGCCATCGCAGCGGCCAGCAGGCGGCGGAGGCCGCTTTCCGCCTGCGCGAGCGGGCCATCGAAGCCAGTACCAACGGCATCGTGATCGCCAGTGCCAAGGCGCCGGAATACCTGGTTGAGTACGTCAACCCCGCGTTCGAACGCATGACGGGTTACAGCGCGCAGGACATCATCGGCCAGAACATGCGCATCCTGCATGGCGACGACAAGGATCAGCCGGGGCTGGACGAATTGCGCGCGTTACTGCTGGCGCAACGTGAAGGTCAGGTGACCATCCGCAACTACCGCAAGGATGGCACCATGTTCTGGACCGATATCCATATCGCACCGGTGCGGGATGACGCGGGTGTCGTCACGCACTTCGTGGCCGCCAAGTACGACGTCACCACGACCAAGCGTTATGAAGCGGAGCTTGAGTTCCAGGCCAGCCGCGATCCGCTGACCTCGCTCGTCAACCGCAACCTGCTGCATGACCGCCTGAACCAGGCAATCGCCTTTGCTTCGCGTCACGGCACGCCGCTGTGGGTCGTGTTCGTCGATCTCGACCGCTTCAAGTTCGTCAATGACACGCTGGGCCATCAGGCCGGCGATGCACTGCTGAAACAGGTGGCCGATCGCCTGCTGTCCGCGGTGCGCCATACGGACACCGTGGCGCGGCTTGGCGGCGACGAGTTCGTGCTGGTCTTGTCCGAGCATCCCGACGAAAATCTCGATACCCATGTCGTGCAGCGCATCATGGATGCCATCGCGCCGCCATTCATCATCGGCAACCATGAATTCTTCCTGACCTGCAGTATCGGCATTGCGGCTTACCCGGCGGACGGCAAGGATGCCGACACCTTGATCAAGCACGCCGATATCGCGATGTACCGCGCCAAGGAAGTCGGGCGCGACAATTTCCAGTTCTACACCAAGGCGCTGAACGAAAAGGCGCTGGAGCGGCTGCGTCTGGAAGGCGATCTGCGCAATGCCATCGAGCGCGGCGAATTCATCCTGCATTACCAGCCGCAAGTCGACCTGGAGACCGGTGCCGTCGTCGGCATGGAAGCGCTGATCCGCTGGCAGCATCCGGAGTTCGGCATGGTTCCCCCGGCGCGCTTTATCGGCCTGGCCGAGGAGATCGGCCTGATCGTTCCGATGGGCGATTGGGCGATTCGCACTGCCTGCCGGCAGAACCGTGCGTGGCAACGTGCCGGCCTGGGGAATCTGCGCGTGGCGGTCAACCTGTCGGCGCGCCAGTTTGCCGAGCAGGATCTGGTGCGGTCGATCGCCGCCATCCTGCAGGAGACCGGGCTGGAGCCGCAGTATCTCGATATCGAACTCACCGAGAGCCTGGTGATGACGGATGTCGAATTCGCCATCGGTGTGCTGCGCGACCTGAAAGCGCTCGGCGTGCACCTGTCGATCGACGATTTCGGTACCGGCTATTCCAGCCTGTCCTACCTGAAACGCTTCCCGATCGATGTGCTGAAGATCGACCGCTCGTTCGTGAATGACATCACGTCGAATAGCGCCGATGCGGCCATCGTGCACTCGATCATTTCCCTTGCGCACAATCTTTGCCTGAAAGTCATTGCCGAGGGGGTGGAGACGGAGGAGCAGCTTGCGCACCTGCGGCAGCGAGAATGCGATCAGATGCAAGGCTTTTACTTCAGCAAGCCGCTGGCGCCGGATGCCTTCGAAGCAATTCTGAAGGAAGGCAGGAAATTGGCGATCGAAAAAACGATGCAGGCGCTCGACTGAAGCTCGACTGAATCGGCGGGTGTGCTCGTCAGAATGCCTGATTAGCGCTCGTGTCGGCCGATAGCGCATCCCACCAGGAAAGAACAGCTTCGGCGCTGCAGGGCAGTGCGGTGAATTCGCCCGCCGTGAAGGCGGACCATTGCGGCAGGAAACGTTCCGGTACGGGAATGAGAACGGGGATGCCGGCCGAAATCGCCAGCGCGATCTCGTCATGCAGGCCCTTGCCTTCCACTTCTTGCGCGCCGTATTTGTTGAAGACCACGAGGGACGGCCCCTTGTCGATGGCTTTCCGGACGATCGACGACGCTTCGGCCATGGCGGCCGCATCCAGGCGGCAGGCTTTCGAGCCGCCGCCGAGATTCTGCGAGATCGACATCCGCGTGGAGGAGGGAAGCAGCTCCAGCTCCATGTCGCAGGCCCCGCGGGCATGCTGGATGGCACCTGCCAGCGCCACGCCGCGCGCCTGGAACGCACGCACGACCTGTTCCAGCATCGGGGCAGGGTCGGCGTCGGGGGTGTAGATCAGGGCGGCGGAGTGTTGTCGTGTCATGGCACTGGTTTGGAGCGCAAAGGGCGGTGCGGGCCATTATATCCATGCGAGCGGCCGCCTCCTTGCGATCGGTCTATTTCGGAATCAGGAATACCGCCTTTTCCGTGACGGAGATGGCCGCGTTGCGCTCTTCGCGCACGACAAAGCGGATCGGCATCGAGCCCGACTGGCCGGATTGCGGCATGACCTGTACGCGCACCGGCACCGCCTTGGTCGTTGCGGCCGGCACATCGAAGTCGTCGTCGGAAGACAGCTTGATGCCGGGCAGGCCGCTCACCTCGATGATGTAGTGGTGCGGGCGTTCGTCGGTATTCATCACTTGCAGGCGGTAGACGTTTTCGATCGCGCCTTCCTCCACCAGGCGCGGCAGGCCGCGATCGCGGATGACGTCGACCTTGAGCGGCGTGCGCAGCGCCAGCGACAGGCCGGCGGCGAAGATGATCGTCAGCAGGATCGTGAAATAGATCAGCGTGCGCACGCGCAGCACGCGGCGCCATATGCCTTGCCTGTCGAGCTTGTTGTTGATCGCGTACTGGGTGGTGTAGCGCACCAGGCCCTTTTCATAGCCCATCTTGTCCATCACCTGGTTGCAGGTGTCGACGCAGGCCGCGCAGGCGATGCATTCGTATTGCAGGCCGTTGCGGATGTCGATGCCGGTCGGGCACACTTCCACGCATAGCCCGCAATCGACGCAGGAACCCAGTCCCAATGCTTTCGGGTCGGCCTTCTTGCCGCGCGCGCCGCGCGGCTCGCCGCGTTCGGTGTCGTAGGTGATGATCAGCGTGTCCTTGTCGAACATCGAGCTCTGGAAGCGCGCGTACGGGCACATGTACTTGCAGACCTGCTCGCGCATCCAGCCGGCCTGGCCATAGGTGGCGAAGCTGTAGAAGCAGATCCAGAAGGTTTGCCACGGGCCGAGGCCGAGTGCGCCGATTTGATGCGCGAGCGAGCGTATCGACGTGAAGTAGCCGACGAAGGTGAAGCCGGTCCAGCCCGCGACCGCCAGCCAGGAGCCGTGCTTGGCCGCCTTCAGGCCGAGCTTGCGTGCCGACAGCGGTTCGCGGTCGAGGCGCATGCGCGCCGCGCGATCGCCTTCGATCTTGCGCTCGATCCACATGAAGATTTCCGTGTACACCGTCTGCGGACAGACATAGCCGCAGAACAGGCGGCCGGCGACCGCGGTGAACAGGAACAGCGAGAGCGCCGATACCACCAACAGGGCGGACAGGTAGATGAAATCCTGCGGCCAGAAGATCAGGCCGAAGATATGGAACTTGCGCGCGTCGAGGTCGAACAGCACCGCCTGCCGGTCGTTCCACATCAGCCAGGGCAACCCGTAGAACACCGCCTGGGTCAGCCAGACCATGATCCAGCGCCAGCGCACGAACGCGCCTTTCACGGAACGCGGATAGATCTTTCTCCGCGCCTGATACAGGCTCTGTTCGACTTGCTGCGTCTCGACCGCCGGCGTGATCGGGATGACCTTCAGATTCTGGCTGCGCATTCTGTTCTCCTGTGCATCAGGCTTCGCCTTGCTCGTCCTTGCCGATCACGATGCGGGTATCGCTCGCATACATGTGGCGCGGAACCGGCAGATTGTCAGGCGCGGGCTTGTTCTTGAAGACGCGACCGGCCAGGTCGAAGGTCGAGCCGTGGCAGGGACAAAGGAATCCGCCCACCCAGTCGTCGGGCAGCGAAGGCTGCGGGCTGCCGCCGAACTTGGCGGTGGGGGAGCAACCGAGATGGGTGCAGATGCCGACCGCGACCAGGATGTCGGGCCGGATCGAACGGTGGACATTGCGTGCGTATTCGGGCGTCATCTCATCCTTGTTGCGCTCCGAAGCGGGATCCGCCACCTGAGCTTCGGTGGCTTTCAGCGAGGCCAGCATTTCCGGCGTGCGCTTGAGTATCCAGACCGGCTTGCCGCGCCATTCGACGGTCTTCATTTCTCCCGGCGCGAGATCCGCAATGTCGACCTCGACCGGCGCGCCGGCGGCCTTGGCGCGTTCGGAGGGCTGGAAGGTCCTCACCAGTGCGCCGACTGTCGAAACGGCCGGTACTGCGGCGGCGACCCCGGTGGTAATCAGCAGCATGCGCCGCTCGTTATCCAATTGTGCTTCGATGCTCATCGCGCTCCCATGATTCATTCAATGCCGCGGCTCGCGGCATTCCCTGATCCGGCTGTACGCAACATGCGTGCCACGCGCGGCTGAAGCGTGGAGAGGCGCGCAAATCATTGTTTTTACGATGAATTTGGAAGAGCGGGCGGCCGCCGCGACGAGCGCTGTCAGGGCTGACTGTCAAGTCATGACAGTGTTTGGCAGCGCAGCGGCGCAAGCGCCCAAGGGTGCGGATACATGCTTGTGGCGCTTTGATTGATATCGATCATCTGCAAACCAGGATTGCTGACTAGCATGATGTTAGATGCCGCCTGTCCGTGAACAAGGCCCGGCCCGCGCATGCTGTCCACGCATCGCCCTGCCATCACTGACGGCATGGCAGCATGTGGCATGCCGCGGGCGCAGCGAAGCCGGCTCCAAGTGCTTGAAACGAAAGCGATTCGACATCGGGCCCCGGCTTGGCACGCATCTTGAGTAACTGCATGACGGTTCAACAAGAAAAAGAGCATTACCGTGACCGACCGACGCTTGCTCCTCGAACTGAGCATTGTGCTCATCCTGAAGATGCTTTTGCTTTTCGCGCTGTGGTGGATGTTCGTCCGTGACGAGCGGGTGAACGTCGACGCCGAACATGCCGCGCGCGCCATCGTCGGCGCCACTATCACCACTGTCGCCACCCCCGCAACACCTGAACAACAAGGAGCGCAACATGGCCGCTGAACAACTGGTCGATCTCTCGCGCCTGCAGTTTGCCGCTACCGCGATGTATCACTTCCTGTTCGTCCCGCTCACGCTCGGCATGGTCTGGATCCTGGTGATCATGGAGAGTGTGTACGTCATGACGGGCAGGGTGGTGTACAAGGACATGACGCGCTTCTGGGGCAAGCTGTTCGGCATCAACTTCGCGCTCGGCGTCACCACCGGCATCACGCTGGAATTCCAGTTCGGCACCAACTGGGCTTACTACTCGCACTACGTCGGCGACATCTTCGGTGCGCCGCTGGCGATCGAAGGCCTGATGGCCTTCTTCCTTGAATCGACCTTTATCGGCCTGTTCTTCTTCGGCTGGGACCGCCTGTCGCGGCAGAAGCATCTGATGGTGACCATCCTGCTCGCCATCGGGAGCAATCTGTCGGCGCTGTGGATCCTGGTCGCCAACGGCTGGATGCAGAATCCGGTCGGCGCGCACTTCAATTACGTGACCATGCGCATGGAACTGAACGACTTCTGGACGGTGCTGTTCAATCCCGATGCGCAGTCGAAGTTCGTGCATGCGGTGTCGGCCGGTTATGTCACCGGCGCGATGTTCGTGCTGGCGATCTCGTCGTGGTATCTGCTGCACGGGCGCGACGTCGAATTCGCCAAGCGCAGCTTCCGCATCGCGGCGGCATTCGGCCTGGCCTCGGCCTGTTCCGTGATCGTGCTGGGCGACGAGTCGGGCTATACCGTCGGCGAGGCGCAGCAGACCAAGCTGGCTGCGATGGAGGCGATGTGGGAAACCGAACCCGCGCCGGCGCCGTTCAACCTGATCGCCTTCCCCAACGAAGCCGAGATGAAGAACGATTTTGAGCTGCAGATTCCCTGGGTGATGGGGCTGATCGGGACGCGCTCGCTGGACAAGCAGATTCCCGGCATCAAGGACATCCAGATCAAGAACCGCGAACGCATCGTGTCGGGTATCGAAGCCGTGAAGGCGCTCGAAGCCTTGCGTGCGAATCCGCAGAATGCGGCGGCAAAAACAAGCTTCGAGCGACACAAGGCTGACCTCGGCTTCGGCCTGCTGCTGAAGAAGTATGTCGGCAGCATGGACCAAGTGACCCCTGCCGTCGTCGACAAGGCGGTGAAAGACACCGTGCCGCGCGTGACGCCGATGTTCTGGTCCTTCCGCGCCATGGTGGCCATCGCCTTCGCGATGCTGCTGCTGTTCGTGCTGTCCACCTGGTATTCAATCACCGGCGCGTTCGTGAAGAAGCGCTGGCTGCTGAAGGCTGCGTTGTGGTCGCTGCCGCTGCCGTGGATCGCCTGCGAGCTGGGCTGGTTCGTCGCCGAATACGGACGGCAACCGTGGACCATCTATGGCGTGTTGCCGACGCATCTCTCGGTGTCAACGCTGTCGGTGGCGTCCCTGTACGGTTCGCTCGCCGGCTTTGTCGGTTTCTATACATTGCTGCTGATTGCCGAGATGGTTCTCATGGTGCGCTTCGCGCGCCAGGGGCCGGGCAGCCTGGGCACCGGCCGTTATCTCGCCGAAGCGGCATAGGAGAACATCATGCTGGATTACGCAAGTCTGAAAATCATCTGGTGGCTGCTGGTCGGCGTGCTGCTGATCGGCTTCGCCATCATGGACGGCCATGACATGGGCGTCGGCACCTTGCTGCCTTTCGTCGGCAGGGACGACACCGAGCGGCGCATCGTCATCAACACCATCGGCCCGCACTGGGACGGCAACCAGGTCTGGTTCATCACAGGCGGCGGAGCCATCTTCGCCGCATGGCCGCTGGTGTACGCGACCGCATTTTCCGGATTCTACTGGGCCATGCTGGCGGTACTGTGGGCGCTGTTCTTCCGGCCGGTCGGATTCGACTACCGCAGCAAGATCGACAACCCGGCATGGCGCTCGGCCTGGGACTGGGGCTTGTTCGCCGGAGGCGCAGTGCCGCCGCTGATTTTCGGCGTGGCATTCGGCAACCTGCTGCAAGGCGTGCCGTTCCACTTCGACGACAACATGCAGGTTTTCTATACCGGGTCATTCTTTGCGCTGCTCAATCCCTTCGCATTGCTGTGCGGCGTGGTGTCGAGCGCGATGATCACCTTTCACGGCGCGATCTACCTGGCGCATCGCACGGACGGACTGGTGCAGGAGCGGGCGCGCATGGCTGCAATGGTGTTCGGCGTCCTGATGCTGGTGGCATTTACCGCCGCCGGCATCTCGCTGGTCGTCGGCGGGCAGGGTTACGTGATTACGTCGCCGGTCGATGCGGCCGCCGCAGTGAGCCCGTTGTCGAAGACCGTGGTGCGCGAATCCGGCGCCTGGCTGGGCAACTATCGTCGCCAGCCATGGGACATGCTGGTGCCGGCATTGGCCTATGTCGGCACGTTCGCGGCGCTGCTGCTGAGCTTGCGCGGCAGGACGCTCGCTGCGTTCGTCGCGTCATCCGTGGTGCAGCTGGGCGTGATCGGCACCGCAGGGGTATCGATGTTCCCGTTCGTGATGCCCTCGTCGACCGACCTGCGGTCCAGCCTGACGGTGTGGGACAGCGTGTCCAGTCATCTGACTCTGAACATCATGTTCTGGGCGACGATGATACTCATGCCGATCGTGATTTTCTACACGAGCTGGGCGTACAAGGTGATGGCGGGCAAGGTCACGGCCGGCAGCATCTGGAAGGACAAGCATTCGGTCTATTAGGAGCGTGTCATGTGGTATTTCGCGTGGGTATTGGGAATAGGGTTTGCGGTGCTGCTTGGGATTCTTAACGCGATGTGGGGCGAGAATGAGGAGGCGCGGGTGAAGGCGGGGCTTGAGGAGGGGGTTTTCTTCGGTGATTCAGCGCTGTAGGTTCTTCGTGGGGGCTTGCCGGGACCGGCCCCGGCGGGCCGCTCACTTTTTTGCTTCGCCAAAAAAGTAAGCAAAAAAGGCGACCCTACTGCCGACGCCCGCTGTGCGGGTTCCCAAAAGTGCGCCTGTCAAAACGGGAAGCGAAACAAACTCGCCTTCGGCTCAGACAGGTTTCGCTTCTTGATCCGTTTTGACAGGCGCACTTTTGGCGTCGTCAGAAAGGGGGGAGTCTAAACCCATCCCCACCCCGACCCTCCCCTTGAAGGGGAGGGAGTTGGATAGTCCTTTATCGTTGTCAAACGCAAGCTAAAGAGCGAACATCTCCCTCCCCTTCAAGGGGAGGGCCGGGGTGGGGATGGGTTTCATCAGCCCCCCTTGAGAAGCTGCCGACAAAGCGATGTGCAAAGCGGATAAAGAAGCGAAATCTGTTTGAGCTCCGAGCATAGCGAGGGCGAGTTATTTCGCTTCCCGCTTTGCGCATCGCTTTGTCGGGAACCCCGCAGGGGCAGCGTCTTGGGGTCGCCTTTTTTGCCTCCTTTTTTGGCGAAGCAAAAAAGGAGGTGGCCCGCAGGGGCCAGTCCCGGCTAGCATCCACGAAGAGACATTAGCACCGAATCACCGAAGAAAAAACAATCCCAAAACCTAATCCAACCCCAGCGCCTTCAACCTCCGATACAAGGTCCGCTCACTCATCCCAAGATGAAACGCAAGCTCCTTGCGCGTCCCACGGAACCCCGCCATGACCTTCCGCAGGCGCTCGTCCGATTCCCCCTGCAGTCCGCCAGCATGCACCAATAACACCGGCCGTTCGACTGCCTTCATGCCCAGATCCGCCGGCAAATGCTCCGGACGAATCACGCCGTCGTCGCAAAACAGCATCGCGCGCTCCAGCACATTGCGCAGTTCGCGCACGTTGCCCGGCCATGCATATGACTGCAACTGCTTCATCGCGACAGGCGCCACGTTGATGCGCCCCTTGCCGCCGGGCCGGCGCTGCAGGATGGAGTTGACCAGCAGCGGAATGTCGTCGACGCGTTCGCGCAGTGCCGGCAGGTGAATCGGGAAGGCGCTGATGCGGTAATAGAGGTCGGGCCGGAAGCGGCCGTCGGTGATCATTTCCTTCAAGGGCTTGTGGGTGGCGGCGACCAGGCGGAAATCGGCGCGCAGCGTCTCCAGCCCGCCGACGCGGCGGAAGGCGCCGGACTCGATCAGGCGCAGCAGCTTGACCTGCATCGCCAGCGGCACGTCGCCGATTTCGTCGAGGAACAAGGTGCCGCCCTGTGCGGTTTCCACCAGCCCCTGCTTGCGGGTGTTGGCGCCGGTGAAGGATCCCTTTTCGTGGCCGAACAGTTCGCTCTCGAACAATGTCTCGGTCAGGCCGGAACAATCGACCACGACGAAGGGGCCGTTGGCGCGATCGCTCATCTCATGCACGGCACGCGCGAACAATTCCTTGCCGGTGCCGGATTCGCCCTGCAGCAGGACCGGCAGCATGGACGGCGCGACCCGTTGCAGGGCGGACAAGGCTTCGTTGAACGGGGCGGAGCATCCGACCAGCCCTTCCGCGCTCGGCCTTGCAGAAACGCTGCGAACCACCGCCAGCCGCTCGACGTAGGCCACGACTTCGTGCTGTTCGTCGAGGATGGGGCGCAGTTCCACATCGACGTGTTCCGGACCGCGCGGGGTATGGTGGACATGCAGCACGCGGTCCGGGCCGCGCTTTTCGTAGGCTTTTTTCATCGGACAGTGCTCGCCCGCGCGGTCGCAGGGGACGTCGTAATGATGCGAGATGCGGTAGCACTTGTGTCCGATATACGGCTTGTCCGCGGTCGCGAACTGCCGCTGGTAGGAGGTGTTTGCGGCGAGGATGTTGTACTCGGGATCGAGCACGATCATCGGTTGCGCTTCCTGTTCGAGGAAGGAAACCAGGGCCTGCACTTGTGGTGCCGAGCGCAGGGTGGTGCCGGAAACCGGGGGGAGGGAAGAACTGCTCATGATGGCTCCTTGTCTGTTTTCACTGTGACGCGTGCTGCCATCACTGTCAAGGAGCTATGTCAATGGCAGCAGTGGTGCTTGCCGATTTCGGCCGCCACCCGGCATCACTCCAAAAACCTCCTATGAAATCAAGGATGTATCGCGCATGCAGGATGGGATCCGGATCTGGTATGTCTCTTGCACAACTCCCGCCGGGGCGTGCGTTATTTGCCGGAGAAAGATCATGATCAGCAGTCGCCGCATGTACGTCGAGGGCTTCTTCGATCCGCTGACGCGGGCCGTCAGTTATCTCCTGCTCGACACGGTGTCGCGTCACTGCGCGCTGATCGACAGCGTGATGGATTACGACGCGCGCACCGGCAACATCGGCGGCGCCAATGCCGACAAGCTGGTCGCGCGCGTGCAGGCCCTCGGGGCGACGGTGCAGTGGATCCTCGAAACCCACGTGCATGCCGACCACCTGACAGCGGCGCATTACCTGCAGCAGAAGCTCGGCGGCAAGACCGGCACCGGACAGCAGGTCATGGCGGTCCGGCAGATGTTCGGCAACCTGTTCAATGGCGGCGCCGATGTCTCCGGCGACGACAGGCAGTTCGATCATCTGTTTGCCGACGAGGAATGCTTCGAAGTCGGCTCCCTGACATGCCGTGCGCTGCATACGCCCGGCCACACGCCGGCCTGCATGACCTACGTGGTGCGCGAGGAGAACGACATCGTCGCCTTCGTTGGCGATACCTTGTTCATGCCCGAACTCGGTACGGCGCGCTGCGATTTTCCGGGCGCCAGCGCACGCGCACTGTATCGCTCCATCAACCGGGTGCTGAGCCTGCCGCCATACACGCGTCTGTACATGTGCCACGGCGCCCAGTCCGATGGCGGCGAAGTGCAATTTTCCAGCACGGTCGCCGAGGAGCGCGAGACGAATATCCACGTCCGCGACGGCGTCAGCGAAGAGGAGTTCGTTGCCTTGCGCGCGCGGCAGGATGCCGTGCCGGACGTGCCGGACCGGTTCCTGCCTTCGGTCCAGGTCAATGTGCGCGCGGGACGTTTTCCGAATTGGAAGACGAGAACTTTCAATCCTGAAACTTCCGGCTGAAGTGGCGTTATCGGTCTGCAGCGGCATTGCCGCCATAACCTTGCCACGATTCACGCAACTCCGGGCAAGAGCCGGCGCGACAATTTACAAACGCTTGTAATTTATATTTGATCGAATGTAGTTGCGCTCGCAACAAGCGTGGCAATCAGTGCATTGCCGCGCCCGTCTTTGTTCCTGGTTGAGGTCGTCGCACCCTCCGTAAAAGCGCTGGCATCCGACTTGCGTCAAGGTGAACCCGCGATTGAATTGCACCGGGCAAATCTGTCGGCTTTTGTCGGATGGCATCCATGGCGCAGGCATTCAGCCAACCTGAGATTCTTGCAATCAAGCTGTTCTTTCTGGCTGCGGCGCTCTTGCTGGCCGCAGCGGTCGCTGCTGCGCGCTGGGCCATGTCGCCGGCCGACGCAATCCATCAGCCGGTGCTGCAACCGATTCCTTTCAGCCACAAGCATCACGCGGGCGACGATGGCATCGATTGCCGCTATTGCCATACCTCGGTCGAGAAATCCTCGTTCGCCGGACTGCCGACCACGCAGATCTGCCTGACCTGCCATTCGCAACTGTTCCGCGATGCGCCGATGCTGTCGCCCTTGCATGAGAGCGCGCGCACCCAAACGCCAATCCGCTGGAATCGCGTGCACGACCTGCCGGACTTCGTGTTTTTCGATCACAGCATCCATGTCAGCAAGGGCGTTGCCTGCGTCGAATGCCACGGCCGCGTGGACCAGATGCCGCTGACCACGCGGGTAGCGTCGCTCGACATGCAGTGGTGTCTGGAATGCCACCGCCACGCGCAGCAGCACATCCGGCCGAAGTCCGAAGTGTTTTCCATGACCGCTGCGCGGCCCTCGCCGCAGGAGGCCGCGCAGCTGGCCCGCCTGTACCACCTGCAGGACACGCGGCGGCTGACCGATTGTTCGACCTGTCACCGCTGACCATGAGCCGCCGTCCGCCCATTCCTATCACGCCGATGGATGCCGAGCCGCAGAGCGCGGAGCGGCGCCGCTTCCTGAAGATCATGGCGGCGTCCATGGCGCTGGCGGCCGGCGGCTGCGGCGGCCCGCCGCGCGAGCCCATCCTTCCCTACGTGCAGATGCCGGAAATGCTGGTGCCCGGCCGGCCGCTGTACTACGCCACCGCATTCATGCACCGCGG
Organism: Noviherbaspirillum sp.; assembly: GCF_035254865.1. GTDB lineage: Bacteria > Pseudomonadota > Gammaproteobacteria > Burkholderiales > Burkholderiaceae_D > Noviherbaspirillum. The sequence continues at coordinate 14,150 of NZ_DATFAF010000005.1, read as the reverse complement.
CTACGCGCAGGGCGTGCTGGTGGAAAGCAACATGGGGCGGCCGACCAAGGTGGAGGGCAACCCGCATCACCCGGCCAGCCTCGGCGCAAGCGGCGTGTTCGCGCAGGCGTCGGTGCTGCAGCTATGGGACCCGGACCGTTCGCAGACCGTGCGGCAGGGCGCGACCTTGGCGACCTGGGACGCCTTCAAGACGAAGCTGCTGGAACGGCGCAAGGCGTGGCAGTCGGACGGCGGGGCCGGCTTGCGCATCCTCACCGGGACTGTCAGTTCACCCACGCTGGCGGCGCAGATCGCGGCGCTGCTCCAGCGCTATCCGAAGGCGCGCTGGCATTGCCACGATCCGCTGCATGACGACGCCGGGCATGAGGCAACGCGCCTGGCCTTCGGACAGCCGGCGGACCTGTTGCACCGTTTCGACCGGGCCGCCATCGTGTTGAGTCTCGATGCCGATCCCTTCAGCGACTGGCCGGGCGGCATACGCTACGCGCGCGACTTCGTGCAAGAGCGGCGCAGCAGCGCGGCGCAATTCGACAAGCGCTTGTACACGCTGGAGGCGTCGCCGGGCCTGCTCGGCGCGATGGCGGACAACCGCATTGCGCTGCCGCCGCACGATATCGAGAGAACCGTCTGGCGCATCGCCGCGCGATTGGGAATAGCGGGACTGCCGCAGGTGCTGCCCGCAAACGACGCACGCGCCGCCAAATGGGAAGAGGTGCTGGCAGAGCGGTTGAACCGGCATCGCGGCGCATCGCTGATCGTGGCGGGCGGCAGTCTCTCATCTCAAACGCGCGCACTGGTGCACTTGATGAATGCGCATCTCGGCAACTTCGGCAAGACGATCATGCCGATCGCACCGGTCGAGGCCGGTCCGCAGAACCATGCGGAATCGATTGCAACGCTGGCCGAGGACATGCATGCCGGCGCGGTCAGCTCGCTCGTCATGCTCGACACCAATCCCGTGTATGACGCGCCGGCCGACATCGGCTTCGAGCAGGCATTGCGCAAGCTGCCGTTCTCAGTGCACCTCGGCCTGTATCGCGACGAAACCGCACGCGTGTCGACCTGGCATTTGCCGCAGGCGCATGGCTATGAACAGTGGAGCGACGGGCGCGCGTTCGACGGCAGCGCCTCGATCGTGCAACCGGTGATCGCGCCGCTGTATGGCGGCCGCTCGGCGCACGAGTTGCTCGACCTGGTATCCGGAGAGGGCGAGCGCTCCGCTTATGCGCTGGTGCGCGGCTTCTGGCAAGCCAGGATCGGGGCCCACGATCTCGATGCATTCTGGGAAGCGGCGTTGCGCAAGGGCGTGATAGACGGCAGCGAACGTGCCGCCTTGACGCTGCGTCCGGCGCGCTCGGTGCCGCCGCCCGGCTTTGACGGTCCTGCATTGCGCGCACTGTTCGCACCCGATCCTTCGGTCGGCGGCGGCGAATATGCGAACAATGCCTGGCTGCAGGAACTGCCCCGGCCGTTCAGCACGCTGACCTGGGACAACGCGGCCGTGATCAGCGAAAACACCGCCCGGTCATTGAGGCTGCAAACCGGCGACGTGGTGCGCCTGTCGCTGGCCGATCGCACGGATGCGACGGCCGATGCGACGATTGAGGCGCCGGTATGGGTGTGGGCAGGGCATGCGGACGGCGCGATGACGCTGCACCTGGGTTACGGGCGGCGCGCGGCCGGGCATGTGGGCAATGGCGTCGGCTTCGATGCCTACCGGCTGAAGACGCTGCGCGGACCGCATGCGCTGAAGCTGGAAAAGACCGGCCGCCAGATTACCTTTGCCACCACGCAAAATCATCAGCGCATGGAAGGGCGCGACATCGTGCGCATGGCGACGCTGGAGGAATTCCGCCGCAATCCGCATTTCGCCAACGACGAGCCGCGCGAACGCACGCCGGAAATCAGCCTCTACGCCGAGTGGCAGTACAAGGATTACAAGTGGGGCATGGCGATCGACCAGAACGCCTGCATCGGCTGCCGCGCCTGCACCATCGCCTGCCAGGCGGAGAACAATATTCCGGTGGTGGGCAGGGAAGAGGTGCGCCGCGGGCGCGAGATGCACTGGATACGCGTGGACCGTTACGACATCGGCCCGGCCACGCAGGTGCGCAGCGCATTCCAGCCGGTGCCCTGCATGCATTGCGAGACCGCGCCCTGCGAGGAAGTGTGCCCGGTGGGCGCGACCGTGCACGACAGCGAAGGGCTCAATGTCCAGGTCTACAACCGCTGCGTCGGAACGCGCTTCTGCTCGAACAACTGCCCGTACAAGGTGCGCCGTTTCAACTTCCTGAAGTACACCGAGACCAGCCTCGACCGCCCCGCACCGGCCTACAACCCCGAGGTCACGGTGCGGCGGCGCGGCGTGATGGAGAAATGCAATTACTGCCTGCAGCGCGTCACGCGCGCGCGCATCGAGGCGGAAAAGCTCGGGCGGCGCGTGCAGGATGGGGAAGTGGTGACGGCCTGCCAGGCCGCGTGCCCGACCGAGGCGATCGTATTCGGCGACTTGAACGATCCGGGCAGCAAGGTGAATCGGGCGAAGGCATCGCCGCTCGATTACGCGCTGCTGGCGGAATTGAACACGCGGCCGCGCACCACCTATGCGGCGGTGGTGTTGAACCCGGATGATGCATTGGGCTGAAGGAGGCACCCCGGCAATCATGGAACACGCATCGGAACAGGCTCCCGTCTCCAAAGACATCGGCGTGCTGCGCGCCGGTTGGGGCTATGCGAGCGTGTCGGACAAGATTGCCGGGCTGGTGCTCACGCGCCCGGTGCGCTGGCCCTGGCTGACCGCGTTTCTGTTCACTTTCGCCGGCACGCTGGTGTTCTTCGGTGCGACTGCCTGGCTGTTCACCAAGGGCATCGGCATCTGGGGCGTCGACATTCCGGTGGCGTGGGGTTTTGCGATCGGTAACTTCGTCTGGTGGATTGGCATCGGCCATGCGGGCACCTTCATCTCCGCCTTCCTGCTCCTGCTGCGGCAGAAGTGGCGCACCTCGATCAACCGCTTCGCCGAGGCGATGACGCTGTTCGCGGCGGGCATCGCGGGACTGTTTCCCATCCTGCATCTCGGCCGCCCGTGGTTCTTCTACTGGCTGATTCCCTATCCCGACGTGATGAACGTGTGGCCGCAATGGCGCAGCCCGCTGGTGTGGGACATCTTCGCGATCAGCACCTACCTGATCGTGTCGCTGCTGTTCTGGTATGTCGGCCTGATTCCCGACCTGGCCACGCTGCGCGACCGTGCCTGTGCGAAGGGGCGACGCGGAGCACGCTTCGCCTACGGCCTGCTGGCGCTGGGCTGGCGCGGCGAGGCGCGGCACTGGGCGCGCTACGAAAGCGCCTACCTGCTGCTGGCCGGGCTGGCGACGCCGCTGGTGATCTCGGTGCATTCGGTGGTGTCGCTTGATTTCGCCATCGGCAACACGCCCGGTTATCACTCGACGATTTTTCCGCCGTACTTCGTGGCCGGCGCCTTGTTCTCGGGATTTGCGATGGTGCTGACGCTGGCGATTCCGCTGCGGCATTTCTTCGGCTTGCAGGATTTCATCACGCAACGCCATCTCGCGAATGCGGCCAAGGTGATGCTGGCGACCTGCCTGATCGTGATCTACGGCTATGCGTCGGAGATCTTTACCGCCTTCTACAGCGGCGACGAATTCGAGCAATACATGACGATCAATCGCTGGACCGGACCGTATGCGCCGGTGTACTGGGCCATGATCGTCTGCAATGTGCTGCTGCCGCAGCTGCTGTGGTCGCGCCGCGTGCGGCACAACGTGGTGCTGTTGTTCATCCTCAGCCTGATCGTCAATCTCGGCATGTGGATGGAACGCTTCCTGATCGTCGTATCCAGCCTGCATCGCGATTTCATGCCTTCGGCCTGGGGCATGTTCTATCCGACCGTGTGGGACTGGACGCATCTGTTGGGCTCGATCGCCTTGTTCGTCTGGTTGTTCCTGCTGTTCATCCGCTTCCTGCCGGCGATTTCGATCGCCGAGATGCGCGAACTGGTGCATGAAAGCGCGGAGAAGAAGACATGAGCGCGACACTCTACGGCCTGATCGCGGAATTCCGCACCGGCGACGCACTGCTGGAGGCGGCACGTCGCGCGCGGGACGAGGGCTACTGCGCGGTGGAAGCCTATGCGCCGTATCCGGTCGAGGGCATCGCGGAGGCCGTCGGTTTCCCGCGGCAACGCGTGCCGCTGTTTGCGCTGCTGGGCGGGATCGTCGGCGCCGCGGGCGGATACTTTTTGCAATGGTATTCGGCGGTCATCGATTATCCGATCAATGTCGGCGGCCGTCCGCTGCACAGCTGGCCTTCCTTCATTCCGTCGACTTTCGAGCTGGCCATCCTCGGCGCCGCGCTGGCTGCGGTGTTCGGCATGCTGTTCGCCAACGGCTTGCCGCGCCTGTATCACCCGATCTTCAACGCGCCTGATTTCGAACAGGCGACGCGCCATCGCTTCTTTCTTTGCCTGCCGATTCATGATCCACACTTTCACGAAACGCGCAGCAGGGATTTCCTGCAAAGCCTGCAGCCCATGTCGGTCAGCGAGGTGCCGGCATGAGGATGCTCGCCTGCCTGTTGTGCGTGCTCTGCCTGACCGCATGCGAAAAGGCCATGCAGGACATGTACGACCAACCGAAATACAAGCCCTTTGCACAAAGCGCGCTGTTCGCCGACGGCAATTCATCGCGGCCCTTGCCGCCCGACAGCGTGCCCTACGCCAGCGGACCCTTCGCGGGCACATCCAGCGGACGCAGCGGTGAAAACGAGGTGGCGCAGAACAAGGCGGCATTGGCGGCAAAGACCAATCCCTATCCGGTCACGCTGCAATTGCTCAGGCGCGGGCAGGAACGCTACTCGATCTATTGTCTGCCATGCCACAGTCCGGCGGGCGACGGCGATGGGCTGGTGGCGCGACGCGGTTTCCCGCATCCGCCGTCCTACCACAGCGAGCGTTTGCGCCAGGCGCCGGACCGTCATTTCTTCGATGTGATGAGCAATGGCTACGGCATCATGCATTCCTACGCCGACCGCGTCGCGCCTCCCGACCGCTGGGCCATCGTCGCCTACATACGCGCCCTGCAACTGAGCCAGAACGCCGACGCGAAACAACTTCCGCCCGATGCGCGCGAGCATCTTGCCTCCAGCGGGCAAGGAGGGCGGCCATGAAGACCGCAGGCATGATCGTGTTGGCAGTGCTGTGCATCGCCGGCTGGTGGTTCGCGCGCACCGCATTCCTCGCGGCTTATCTTGCGGCATGGTGGTTCTGCTCGGGATTGGTGATGGGCGGGCTTGCCAATGTCTGGGTGCACAACCTCACCGGCGGTACATGGGGCGAAGCGATCCGCGCGCCTCTGCTGGGCAATGCGCGTCACATGTGGCTGCTGGCCGTGCTGTTCCTGCCGCTGCTGTTCGGGATGCAGGACCTGTATCCGTGGGCGCTGCATGCAGCGAATGGCTCGCAGCGCTGGGCGGGCGAACTGCAGGTAAAGAGCGCCGGCTTCAAGAGCGCATGGCTGACGCCGTGGTTCTTCATCCTGCGCAGCGTGGCCTATCTCCTCGTCTGGTCGCTGCTGGGGCACCTCAGTCAGCGTGTGGCGCTGCAACGCTCGCCGCGCTTTTCCGCTGCGGCATTGATCGTGTACGGGTTGACCGTCAGCCTTGCCGCGGTGGACTGGATCATGTCGCTGATGCCGCTCTGGTATTCCAGCGTGTTCGGCCTGCTGGCGGGCACCGGTCAGATGCTGTCCGGCATGGCGCTTGCCGTGCTGCTGGCCACGCGCAGGCATCCCTTGCCGGCGGCCATGGTATTCCGCGACCTCGGCAATCTGCTGCTGATGTATGTGATGACCTGGGCGTATCTGGCATTCACCCAGTTCCTGATCATCTGGTCGGCCAACCTGCCGCATGAAATCGTCTGGTATGTCGCGCGCATGCATGGCGGCTGGCTGCTGATTGCGTGGCTGCTGGCCTTGTTCCATTTTTTCCTGCCCTTGCTGATTCTCTTGTTTCGCCATGCCAAGGAAGCACCGCTGTTGCTCGGGTGGCTGGCGGCCGGCTTGCTCGTCGTGCATTTGCTCGACGTGTGCTGGATGATCCTGCCCTCGCTGTCACCCGGCTGGATGCAATGGGCGTGGAGCGTGCCGCTCGCCGTGCTCGCGTTCGGCATGGCGGCATGGATCGCGATGAACAGGCAAGCAGTGGAGGCGGGCCATGTCTGAGCCGCAGCAGTCTGCGCAGCATGAGACGGCCGGCATCCATGTGCGCGGCGTGGTGCTGGGGGCGGCGGCGATTGCGCTCGGCATTGGGCTGGCGGCGCTGGCCTCGTATTTTCTGTGGAAGCGCTGGAGCGTGCAGGCCGAAGCCGTTCCCTCCGCCGCATCTCCGGAGTTGCAAAGCGCACCGCAGCAGGAGCGCGCACGGTATTTCGCCGAGAAGCAGCACCTGCTCACATCCTGGGGTTGGATAGACAAGCAACGCGGCATCGCGCGCATCCCGGTCGACGAGGCGATGCGCATCATGGCCTCGACAACAAGGGAGCAGAAGTAATGCACGGGCTGGCGAAGCATTTCCATGCGTGGCCGACGCCGCTGCTGCAGGTTCCGTTGCTGTGTCTTTGTCTGCAGTCATCCCTTGCCCAGCCGGTCGCCGCGCCGCCGCCGCAGATGCAATACGAGCAGCGTCTCGATGCGCAACTGCCGCTGTCCGACGCGTTCACCGACGACAGCGGACGCATCGTCAAGCTTGGCATGTTCTTCAACAAGGAACCGGTGGTGTTGATACTCGGCTATTACCATTGCCCCAACCTGTGCAGCACGCTGATGGATGGCGTGATGGAAACCTTGTCCGAAGTCGGATTGCCGCGCCATGCGTATCGGGTACTCGGCGTGAGCATCGACCCGACCGAGGATGCGGCGCTGGCCGCGCGCAAGAAGGCGTCGTACGCCGGTCTGGTCGCGCGCGCCGGCGGCGACCTGCATCTCCTGACCGGCAGCAAGCCGGCGATCGACACGCTCGCCAGTAGTGCGGGTTTCCATTATGCCTACGACCGGTCGATGCAGCAGTACGTCCATCCGGCCGGCTTCCTGATTGCCACGCCGGATGGACGCATCGCGCATTACTTCATGGGCGTGCGTTTCGATCCGCATGATGTCCGCCTCGCATTGATCGATGCATCGTCCGGCCGCATCGGCTCACCGGTCGATCAACTGTTATTACTTTGTTCGCACTACGCGCCGGTGAACGGACGCTACAGCGCGGCAGTGATGACCATGGTGCGCCTTGGGAGTCTCGCGGTACTGGCGGCGCTCGGCATCTGGATATGGCGAAAGCGGAGGAGGGCGGCATGAACAGCAGCTTCCACCTGCTGCCGCAGAGCGCATCCACCGCGGCCGCCCGTTATGACAGCCTGGCGCTCGCCTTGTTCATTCTCATCGGCATTGTCGCTTTGGCCGTGACGGTGCTGATCGTTTATTTTTCGATTCATTATCGCAAGGGTTCGCGCGCCGATCGCAGTCATGCGCCGGCGCGCGGCCGCAGGATAGAGATCGCCTGGACCGTGATCCCGCTGCTGCTGTTTCTCGGCACCTTTGCCTGGGCTGCCTTCGACTTCGCGCAGCTCTATCGGGAGCCGCCCAATGCGATGCCGGTCTTCGTGGTGGCGAAGCAATGGATGTGGAAGCTGGAACACGCCAACGGCCGGCGCGAAATCGATGAATTGCACGTGCCGCTCGGCCAGCCGGTGCGGCTCGTGATGACGTCGCAGGACGTAATCCACAGCTTCTTCGTTCCCGCCTTCCGCATCAAGCAGGATGTGCTGCCGGGACGCTATACGACGATCTGGTTCACGCCGACGCAGACCGGCGAATTCCATCTGTTCTGCGCGGAATACTGCGGCACCGATCACGCCAACATGCGCGGACGCATCGTGGTGATGCCGCAGAGCGAATTCGCCGCATGGCTGCAAGGCGGCAACACGCAACCGGGCATGGCGGCGCACGGCTTCGAGCTGTACCGGCGCTACGGCTGCAGCGGCTGCCACGAAGCGCAGTCCTCGGTACACGCGCCCGACCTGCGCGGCCTGCTCGGACGCAGCGTGCACCTGCAGGACGGCCGCACCATCGTCGCCGACGAAGCCTACATCCATGACTCCGTGCTGCTGCCGAAAAAGGACGTGGTCGCGGGATACGAGCCGATCATGCCCACCTTCGCCGGGCAGATCAGTGAGGAAGACTTGATGGCGATCATCGAATACATTCGCTCCACCGGAGGCAGCAATGCACGCACGGGTCAATGACAGCGCGGCACTTGATTACCTGAGCGACGGCTTTTCGCTCAAGTCCTGGCTTACCACCAATGACCACAAGCGCATCGCCTGGCTCTACATGGTATCGATCACCGCCTTCTTCTTCGTTGGCGGCGTGGCCGCCGCCATGATCCGGCTTGAGTTGGCCACGCCGCAGGGCGATCTGGTCTCGGCGGATACGTACAACCGGCTGTTCACCGCGCATGGCGTGATCATGGTGTGGCTGTTTCTGATTCCATCGATTCCCTCGGTGCTCGGCAACTTCCTGGTGCCGATGATGATCGGCGCGCGCGACCTGGCCTTTCCGCGCCTGAACCTGACGAGCTGGTACATCTACGTGCTGGGTGGCGTATTCACGCTCGGCGCGCTGATCCTGGGCGGCGTCGACACCGGATGGACTTTCTACACGCCGTTCTCGACCATGTTTTCGAAGAGTAACGTGATCCTTGCCATCACCGGCGTGTTCATCCTCGGCTTCTCCTCGATCCTGACCGGGCTGAACTTCATCGTCACCGTGCATACCATGCGCGCACCCGGCATGACCTGGTTCCGCCTGCCGCTGTTCGTGTGGGCCAATTACGCCACCAGCATCATCCTGGTGCTGGCCACGCCGGTGCTCGCAATGACCTTGGCGCTGCTGGCGGCCGAGCGCGTGCTGCACGTCGGCATCTTCGATCCGGCGCTGGGCGGCGATCCCTTGCTGTTCCAGCACCTGTTCTGGTTCTATTCGCATCCGGCGGTCTACATCATGGTGCTGCCGGCGATGGGCGTGGCGAGCGAAATCATTCCCTGCTTCGCGCGCAAGCGGGTGTTCGGCTACCGCTTCATGGCCTACGCGATTCTCGGCATCGCATCGATCGGCTTCCTGGTGTGGGGCCACCACATGTTCGTGTCCGGCCAGTCGATGTACGGCAGCATGGTGTTTTCGCTGCTGTCCTTCCTGGTGGCGATTCCGTCCGCGATCAAGGTATTCAACTGGACCGCGACGCTGTACAAGGGGCGCATCAGCTTTACCGCGCCGATGCTGTACGCGCTCGGCTTCGTGGGCCTGTTCACCATCGGCGGCCTGACCGGCCTGGTGCTGGCCTCGCTGGCGCTTGACGTGCACCTGACCGACACCTATTTCGTGATCGCGCATTTTCACTACATCATGGTCGGCGGCTCGGTCATGGCCTATCTCGGCGGCATCCACTTCTGGTGGCCGAAGATGACCGGGCGCCTGTATCCCGAGATGTGGGGACGCGTCGCGGCACTGATGATTTTCTTCGGTTTCAATCTGACCTTCTTCCCGCAATACCTGCTTGGCTATGAAGGCATGCCGCGCCGCTATCATGCCTATCCGCCGGAATTCCAGTTGCTCAACATCCTGTCGTCGGCCGGCGCGTCCATTCTCGCCGTCGGCTATCTGCTGCCGCTGGGCTACCTGCTGTGGTCGCTGTTCTATGGCAAGCGCGCCGACGCCAATCCCTGGCACGCGACCGGGCTGGAGTGGCAGACCAGTTCGCCGCCGCCCAAGCACAACTTCGATAGAACCCCGACGGTGCGGCGCGATGCCTATCTCTACGATCCGCAAAGCGGAACGGAGTCGCCGCAATGAACTCATCCGGAACCCAAGTCGCCGAGCAGTTCGACAGCGCCGCGCAGCAAGGCGAGGCGGCCACGCTCGGCATGTGGGTCTTCCTCGCCACCGAACTGATGTTCTTCGGTCCGCTGTTCTTCGGCTACTTCTACGGCCGCACGCATTTTCCGGAGGGCTTCGCGGCAGCCGGCCGGCATACCGATGCCTTGCTCGGCACCATCAATACCGCCATCCTGCTGACCAGCAGCCTGTTGATGGCGCTGGCGGTGCAGACGCGCAATGCCGGCGCGACGCATGTGACCCAGCGCCTGCTGCTCGGTGTGGCGGCGCTCGGCATCGCCTTCATCGTGATCAAGGGCATCGAATATCGGCATGAATGGCAGGAACACCTGTTTCCCGGCGCAGGCTTCGCCTTTCCCGAGAAGGCGCACGCCGACGCAGCGCAGATCTTCTTCTTTCTCTACTTCGCGATGACGGCGCTGCATGCCTTGCACCTGACGATAGGCATCGTCATGGTCGCCGTGTTCGCGCTCGGCTTGTTGCGCGGGGCGCGTCGCTTCGCCAGTGCCGAGCGCCTGGAAGCCGCCGGGCTGTACTGGCATTTCATTGACGTGATCTGGATTTTTCTCTATCCGATCCTGTACCTGCTGGGGAGAAGCGGATGAATTCGACCATATATCGTCGCAGCCTTCTGGTCTGGCTCGCGCTGATGGTCCTGCTGCTGCTGACGGCCGGCAGCGCATTCCTGAAACTCGGTCCTTGGAACAGCGCGATCAATCTCGTGATCGCTGTCGTCAAGGCCTTGCTGGTGGCGATTTTCTTCATGCATCTGCGCAGCGCGTCGGCGCTGGTGCGTATCGCCGCCGTGACTGCCTTCTTCATGCTCGCCTTGCTGTTCGGTATCAGTCAGACCGACTACGCAACGCGCGTGATGCAGCGGGTTCCGTGGCAGACGCCGCCACATGCACAGGACGCGGGAGCATAGATCATGCACGGTCAGGTTGTCGTCATCACAGGGTCCTCGGCCGGCATAGGCCGCGCCACCGCAGTCGAATTCGCGAAGCATGGCTGGCGCGTGGCGCTGCTCGCGCGCGGCACCGACGGACTCGAAGGCGCGCGCGAGGAAGTTGAACTGGCCGGCGGCGAAGCGCTGATCGTGCCGACCGACGTGGCCGACCATCGTCAGGTCGAGGCGGCGGCGGCCATGGTGGAGCGCGAATGGGGCGCGATCGATGTCTGGATCAACAACGCGATGGCGACCATCTTCTGCGACGTGCTACATATCTCGCCGGAAGATTTCATCCGCGCCACCGAAGCTACCTATCTCGGCGCGGTATGGGGCACCATGGCCGCACTCAAGCGCATGAAGCCGCGCAATCGCGGCGCCATCGTGCAGGTCGGGTCCGCCCTGGCATACCGCTCGATTCCGCTGCAGGCGCCGTATTGCGGCGCGAAGAGCGCGATTCGCGGCTTCACCGACTCGCTGCGCTCCGAACTGATCCACGACAAGAGCAAGGTGCACCTCACCATGGTGCATCTGTCGGCATTCAACACGCCGCAATTCGACTGGGGCCGCACCTGTCTCCCCGATCAACCCAAACCGCTCGGCAAGATCTTCCAGCCGGAAGTGGCCGCGCGCGGCATCTACTGGGCCGCGCTGCACCGGCGGCGCGAGTTGTGGGTAGGCTGGCCAGCGGTGCAGGCGATACTCGGCACGCGCGTGATCCCGGGTTTCCTCGATCGCATGCTGGCCTTCAAGGCGTACGAGGGACAGGAGAGCAACAAACCGATTTCGCCCGGCCGGCGCGACAACTTGTACGAGCCGGTGCCGGGCGATCACGGCGCGCATGGCAGGTTTGACAGCCAGGCGGTGACGTGGAGTGCGCAGCTTTGGTTGAACACGCATCGGTGGACGATCATGGTGGCAGTGCTCGCGCTGATCTTGTTGGTGGGGATTGTGCTTTAGTGCGCTGATGCAATCGGGTGTGCGACTGGGTGCTTAAGATTCACTTCAGGTGAGAGGTGCATCGTCTCATCGTGCCGCTGCGGGCTCAACGAGAGCCAGCCAGTCATACCCTTGAAAGGAAGCATTATGAAAACGTCCTCGCTGAAAACTGCTTTTGCTGTCGCACTGTTCGCTGCGTCGATCTCCGTGTTTGCCTCGTCCGACAAGAATACTGTCCAGCCTGCGGATCAGGTCGTCGCGAGCTTCGATCGGCTCCTGAGCCATGCGCCCGCCGCGATGCCGGCGACTCTTCCGTCGGCATCCGAAGCCGACCCCTTGCTTGCCGGCTTGAGCTCGGTGCTGTGGGAGCAGTCTTCCTATCACTTGCCGGTCAGATCGGCTTCGCTCTCCCTGAAACCGGGCAGGGAACAGTAAACCTGGCCGCTGTCATCGCCGCGTGGTCGGCGCGGCGATTGGTCGCGTAGAACCCGGCGGCGACGCCGGTGCCTTGCCGTTGCGCACCTTTACGCTACCTCGGCCAGGACGCGCGCATCCCTTGGCTGGCGGCCCGGCATCGCCCCACGATGCTGTAGGAATGCGCGCAGAATGGCCTGTTCGACCTTCACCCTGTCGTTGGGCCTGCAGCTGTAGCGCAGCACCAGGGTCACTTCATGCGCGCAATGCAATTCCAGAAGCACGCGTGGTTCCGCCGATGGCAGGTTGACCAGATCACGTGATTCGAGCTGCTTCAGGTGCCTGTCGGCGTCCGCCAGCCAGGGGGAACATACTTCTCTGGCGGCCTGTAGCAGTGCTTTTTCCAGCGACAGCAGATCCTCGGAAGGGCTGGCAGCGATGTTCAGCAGGTTGATGACATAGGCGCCGGTGGCGGTCAGATTCTTGACGGGATGGGTCAGAAGCAGCGAGTTGGGCAGCACTGCAGTACGCCCTGTGAGCTGATTTCCCGCAAGGGTTTCGGCGATCGTCGTCACCAGGAGATCAGTGTCGAGTACGCGTCCTTTGGCATCTCCCATCTCGATAAAATCGCCGACACGATATGGTCTTGATATCGCCAGCATTGCGGATCCCAGCACGTTGGAGAGAAATTCCTTGCTGACGATCAGGACGGCGCCGGCCACGGCGGCCAGCGAGAGGGCGGCGCCGGCGATCTTGGTGGCCCAGATGGAGCCGACGGCAAGCAGCGTGGCGGCCATGATCAAATTCTTTGCGAGCACCAGGTTGCCGCGCCGGTGTTCGACGTCGAGTATGGTGGAGCTGCTCAATCTCGCGCGCTTTTTTGAGATCCGCCACACGATCGCCGCTACGCTGACGGAAGCGAGCGTGGCGATCATGCGACCGGGTTCAGTATGCGCGAAAGCGCCAAGCAGGGCGGATAGCTCCGGCCAATTCATCATGTCATCGCCTCTTGGGAAATTGGCCGTGCAAGCGATGATCCGCGAGCCGCGGCATGCACATGTCACAAGCCAGTTGTCGAATGAATTCGAAGGCTTCCGTCGACGCATGACACAAGACTAATGTTGTCGAGCGGAAGCCTTGTCTAGGACGACGTGGGAGGCAAATAGTTCAGGAGGGTGCTTGCAATGTGGATCAGATCGGTCTGGCAAACAGGGCAATGGTCAGCGCGGCACCGATGCAGACGATCGCGATGCGCAGCAATTTTTCATTGACGCGATGAAGTGCCCATGAACCCAGCAGGCCGCCGACAATCGCGCCGGCGCCGAGCGTGATGGCTTCGAGCCAATGCAATTGCGGAGATGCCAGGAACAAGGCCACGGCGGAGGCATTCATCACGCCGGCAAGCACGTTTTTTGTTGCGCCGGCATTGCGGGTCGGCAGCCCAGCCATCGTCAGCGCGGCGATCATCAGGATGCCGATGCCGCCGCCGAAGTATCCGCCATAGATAGCGATCAAGAACTGCGCGAACGCTGTTGCGACCGGCCCGAGATGCATGCCGGAGCTGGCTTGCCCGCGAAAGAAGCTGCCCCAGGCGAACAAGACAGTGGCAAGCAGGACGAGCCATGGCACCAGTCGGGCGAATACGACGGGGGAGGTCTTGAGCAGCAACAGGCCGCCCAGCGCACCGCCCAGGATGCTGATCACGAAGAGTGCCCAGAAGGGCAGTTTGCCGACACCCGTGACCAGCTTGCGGCCGGCGAGGCCGGTGGTCACCTGCCCCGGAAACAGGGCGACGGTAGAGGTGATGTTGGCAGCCAGCGGCGTCATGCCGGACAACATCAGCGCCGGCAAGGTCACAAATGAGCCGCCGCCGGCGAGCGAATTTTGCA
>NZ_DATFAF010000004.1:0-111863 GCF_035254865.1 Noviherbaspirillum sp. | reverse complement strand
CGCATCGGAGCGCGCATCTGGGCGGCGGTGGCCTGCGGCGCGCTCGGCATCGGCCTGCTGTCGCTGGCCAAGCCATCGCATGCGGCGGGGGATGCGCAGCAGGCGGCCTGGCTCGGCAATCTGCTGGTGTTCGGAGCGGTGCTGTGCGAAGCGTCTTATGCGGTGATCGGCAAGAAACTCACCGCTGTGCTGAGTCCCAAGCGCATCAGCGCCATCATCAATCTGTGGGGCTTCGCGCTGATGACGCCGCTCGCCCTGTCCATGGCGCTCGGCTTCGGCTTTGCGGCTGTGAAGCCCGGGATATGGCTGCTGCTGGTGTTTTACGGACTGGCCGCGAGCGTCTGGACCGTGTGGCTGTGGATGACCGGGCTGAAGTCGGTTCCCGCCGCGCAGGCCGGCGTGTTTACCGTGATGCTGCCGGTGAGCGCTGCGCTGGTCGGCGTGCTGGCGCTCGGCGAGACGCTGACCGGCATCCAGATGGCCGCCTTCGCCGTCTCGCTGGCCGGTATCCTGCTCGCCACTGCACCGGTGCGGAGTTCGGATGCTGCGCTGTCCCGTCAGGCCGGCAGCACCGGGAAGCGGCAGGTTTAGCGCATCCGCCGCTGCACAACCCGCATCTTTACTTGTACTCTTTCTCCTCCCACCACGGGAAGAACGACGGCATGTCCTGCGATACCTTGTTGGTGAATTTCGCCGGGCGCTTTTCGAGGAAGGACATCACGCCTTCCTTGGCATCCGGTGCGGCGCCGCGGGCGTAGATGGAACGGCTGTCGATGCGGTGCGCGTCCATCGGGTGTTCCGCGCCGAGCATGCGCCACATCATTTGCCGTGTCAGCGCAAGCGAGACCGGGGCGCAGTTGTCGGCGATCTCGCGTGCCAGCGCGCGGGCCGTGGGAAGCAGGTCTTCCGCCTTGCACACCTGTTGCACCAGCCCGCCTTCAAGTGCTTCCTGGGCTGAAAACACCCGGCCGGTATAAGTCCATTCCAGTGCCTTGCTGATGCCGACCAGGCGCGGCAGGAACCAGCTTGAGCAGGCTTCCGGCGTGATGCCGCGGCGGTTGAAGACGAAGCCGAAGCGCGCATCCTCGGAGGCAATGCGTATGTCCATCGGCAATTGCATGGTGACGCCGACACCGACGGCTGCGCCGTTGACGGCGGAAATCACCGGCTTGAGGCATTCAAAGATGCGCAACGATACGCGCCCGCCGCCATCGCGCACCGACGCATGGCTCCAGTCCACCTCACCGTCCGGCGTGCGCGGCGTGCCTTGCTTGTCGGGCCGGTCTTCGCGCGCCGCGAAGTCGAAGGTCTTTGCGCCGGACGATAGGTCCGCGCCGGCGCAATAGGCACGGCCCGCGCCGGTCACGATGATCGCGCGCACCTCGTCGTCCGCGTCGGCCTTGTCGAAGGCGTCGATCAGCTCCAGCATCATGGTGCCGGTAAAGGCATTCAGCTTTTCGGGGCGGTTCAGCGTGATGGTAAGAATGTTTTCCTGGATGTCGTATGTGATTGTCTCGTAGTGCATCGTTTTTCTTTTCCGTTCAAGTAATGGAGGCCGCTTTTCATCATAAATCGAGGGAGGAAACGGTGTGCGGTGGCACCGGTGCGCCGACCGCCCGCTTCAGCGCCGCCCGCGCCAGCAGCCGTGTCGAATCCAGCGTCGGCAATGGTGAATTCGCATCATGGATAATCAACGGGATCTCGGTGCAGCCGAGCACAACTGCGTCACATCCCTGGTCCTTCATGCGTGCAATCACTTGCTGGAAGCATGCAATCGACTCCGGCCTGAAAACACCAAGCACAAGTTCTTGCATGATGATGCGTCCGATCTCGTCGCGTTCGGCGCTGGTCGGGCGCACAAACGCGATGCCGCGCGCCGCGAGTTTTTCCGGATACACATCGCTGTCGACGAGCCAGTGCGTGCCGGTGAGGCCGACGCGCCGGAAGCCGCGTGCGACCGCTTCTTCCGCAACGACTTCGGCGATGTGCAGCCACGGCAACGGCGATTGTGGTTCGACATGGGGGAATGCCTGATGAATGGTGTTGTCGGGGCAGATCAGGAAATCGGCACCGGCCTTGGCGAGCTTGTGCGCGGAGGAGAGCATCAGCTCGGCGACACCATGCAAGTCGTGGCGCTCCAGGCAGCGAACGTAGTCGGCGAGCGAGTGCGTGTGCATCGAGATTTCGGGATGGGCGTGCGGACCGAGAAGCCGCGCGCCTTCGGTGCATATGGTGCGATAACACAACGCTGCGCCTTCGGCGGAGCAACCGATAATACCGATGTGATGAATCATGATTTGATCCTTCAATGCGCGACGGTTCCCGTGATCATAGCAAAGGCGGAAGTGCAGTGCGGCATTCGACCAAAGGTTTCACATACTTGACATTCTTGGCTGCGGAATCGATCGCATCAAACAATGATGCATGGCAGACGCGACACTGATGCAGTGTATCGATCAATAGCGGTGCAATCGCTCTCCTGCGCGAATCTGTTCGCACCACGCGGCAATTCTTCCTGCAATAAAAATTCCCCGACGCCGTCTTGCTCGCGCACGCCGTGCGTGCATCAACCACGCGGGTTCGACATCCATCAAGCCACCCTGATCGGCACTGCCTATATTGGAGCGGGGCTGCCGCATTTGCCGGCCTTGCCGTAACGACTGCGCCTCGCTCGGCAATGCCGTGTGTCATGAGTGGATCGGCATGCGCCGCGCAACGCAAGTCCGCGGCAGTGTCGGCGAAGCCCCTTCATCCTTGATCTTCCAGACAATCTTGAAAGGAGTATGGTCGATATGACTAACGCAACTACGAACGAAACAGATACCCCTTCGGTCCCGCGCTCGCTGACATCCGCATTTCGCCGGCTGGGCGTGGCGGCACTCGTTGCCGCTGCACTGGCCGGTGGCGCGACCTCGTCCGGCGCCACCAACGGGCCGGCGCTGTTCGAGATGGTGCGCTCGCCCGGCATCGTCAACGCCGGCTGCCTGCCGAACGCAAGAGCGACCGTCACGATACTGCCGCAGGGGCCGGTCGAGGTGATGTCAGTGTTGGTGCGAGGGCTGCCGCCAAGGACCGGGTTCGATTTCTTTGTAATCCAGGTGCCGAACGCGCCGTTCGGCCTGTCATGGTATCAAGGAGATATCGAAACCGATGCCAACGGAAACGGACATGCGACATTCATCGGTCGTTTCAATGAGGAGACCTTCATCGTCGCACCGGGCGTGGCCGGGGCGCCTTCGGTACACAACAATGCCTTCCCCGATGCGACCTCGAATCCGCAGAGCGGTCCGGTGCACACCTACCACCTCGGCATGTGGTTCAACTCGCCGCAAGATGCCGCCGCTGCCGGTTGCCCGAGCGCCGTGACGCCCTTCAATGGCGAACACAATGCGGGAGTGCAGGTGCTGAACACCAGTCAGTTCCCTGATGCCGCAGGTCCGCTGCTGAAAGTCAAACCCTAACGTACCCTAACGCGCGGCGAGGCAGCATGAACATTGTCCAGCCGGAGCGTACACGTTTCACCGTGTGCGGACATGCAGTACAGGGGGCCAGGCTCTGCCGCCGACCATTATCGAGTCTGCTCCCTGCCGAAATGGGCCTTTATGCCGCGTCCTGCGCACGTGCGAGGCGCGTCTCCATCCAGGTCTGGATCTTCGCGAAAATTTCCTCGCGATTGAGCTCGTTGAAATTCTCGTGGTAATTGTCCGGATAAAAATGGTATTCCAGCAGATCGGGGCGGACCGTCTTTAACATCGCCGCAACCGCCTGCGCGTCGGCCAGCTTGTCATTGCCGGCAACCACGGCGAACATCGGATACGGCCACGACGACAGCTTTCCTGTCAGTCCTGCCTGGGCCTGCGCCAGTTCATTCGCGAAGCGGAACGTCACCTCGGTCGCGCGGATATCATCCTTCTCGTCCGCATAATGCCGCGCGGTGATGTCGGGATCGTGGGTCAGCGCGTCGGTCAGGGATGCCAGCGGCACTTTTGCCTTGGGCATGAGCCTGGCCAGCACGGTGGACAGCGAGACCAGCAGTGCCGGCACCTTGATTGCATTGACGTAGTAGGGCGAGGAAATGATGAAGCCCTTGATGTCGCGATCGCGCGGGAAGCGGGTGAGGCCGAGCCAGGTGCTGATCAGCGCGCCCATCGAATGGCCCATCACGAAGATCGGCAGGCCGGGGTAGCTGCGCTGCACCCATTGCAGGAACAATTCTCCGTCATCCAGAAAGTTGTTGAAGGAAGGAATGTCGACGCGCTTCTTGCGGTCGTGGCCGCACATGTCGTAGCTCACCGTGGCGAAGCCCTTGTCACGGAAATACAGCGCCGGCGTGACATAGTCTCCCGCATGCGCCATGCCGCCGTGCAGCGCGAGGATGACCGCTCGCGGCTGCTTCGGCTCCCAGATGTGGATGCTGCGCTCGATGCCGTCGCTGCATGCGAGCGATGCCAGCCTGTCCTCGGAAAATCTCATTGGTCACCCCGGATCATGTTTGCTCAGAACTTTCAACTCGGCGAGCGGGCCGCACGAGGGCTGCACGGTACGCGATATTATGCGCGCGGCGGGAAAATGCCTACCGTCAACGCTTGATTCTCCCGGCCAACGACTTGTCTTTGCGGGCCATTCTCGAATTATCTCAGATCAAGATATTCCGTTTCCACTGCCAAGCGGGACTGGCGCGCAGGGAAAAATCGGCTGTAATTGTCTTATGGACGACCGTTTTGCCATGCCGCGTCGCAAGCGGCGGGAAGACCGGGCCGGCATTCATTTTATCGACGCGGGAAACGCGGCATTCTGCCTGTTTCCGCGATATTGTTTTTCCCATCTGACAGAGGGAGTTTTACCATGCAACCCCGTCTTCGCAAGTTTTCTTCCCTGGCATTATCGATCGGCTTCGCGCTGTTGCTGGCCGCATGTGGCGGCGGCGGATCGTCCGGTTCGCCGGGTTCGTCCACGCAGGCCGCATCCACCATCACCTCCGCCAATGCCAGCGATGTGGCCGCGCAGGCCTACGCTGCCTCCGATGCGCTCAACAGCCAGGCCGTCGCGGGCGGCACCGCCGGCGCCGATCTTGTGACGGCCGTGTCGGTGCAGACGCCGATGCCGACGACCGGCCTGATCGATGCCGGCCTCCAGCAGATGTACCGGGTGCTCGCGCACAAGCCTGCCGACATGGTGCTCGGCGTGATGGGCACGGGAACCATCACCTGCAGCGGTGGCGGCATGATGACCGGTTCGTACAACATGATGAACGCGAACATGGTCTCGAACGGCGATACGCTGACCGTCACCAGCAGCGGCTGCCGTGAAGGCATGCATCAGTTCAATGGCGGGCTGACCATCGCCTTCAGCAATATCAGCGGCTTGCCATCGTCCATGGGAGCGTGGAACGCGACGATGAGGATGACGCTCAACAATTTCTCCGTCATGCAGAACAACATCACGGAGACGGCCAACGGCGACATCAGCCTGAACTATGGCCAGAACCTGTCCGGAACACGGGCTTTCACCGTCAGCGGCAGCTCGCTGCAGATGAGTACGACACGGGGTGGAGCGATGGTGACGCGCATGCTGACGAACTACAGCTATGACGCCTCCGTGACTTCCGCCAACCTGTACACCTATCGCTGCGACTACACGCTGACGGGCGACCTGCCGCGCATAGGCAACAATGTTTCCTACACCGTACGCACAATGACCCCGTTCCAGCAGCAGGGCGGCCTCTATCCGAACCAGGGCGTGATGACGGTGAGAGCGAGTGACGGCACCAGCCTGACCATGACGGTGCGCGACGCCACGAGCGTGCAGATCGCCATCGACAGGAACGGCGACGGCATCGTCGATGAAACGATCGTCAAGACCTGGACCGAGCTGAGCGCCTTGATCTAGCAGGCTGTTGAAAAACTAGCCGATCCTGGGGCCTGCGGTGCTCTGCGTACAGGCGTACGCGTGCGCTCCTCGGCCCCAGTCGCGGCCCGCTCGCTACGCTATTGAACAGCCTGCTGGCACTACTGCTTGCCGCCGCTCGGCGCTTCGCCCGCCTTGGTGTTGGGCGCGGCATCCGGCGCCGAGGTCGCGGGCGGCAGGGTGACTTCCTTGTATTCGCGGTAGATGCCGCCTTCGGACACGCTGCCGCTGGTGACGCCTTCGTCGCGCGTGCGGCGCTGGCAGGCGTCGCGTTCTTCCGCGGGCAGCGCTTGGCAGCGGGCGAGCGCGTTCTGATCGTAAGTGGTCTGCGCGTCGTTGAGCTGTCCGTGCCGCGCTTCCGCCCTGGCGGCGGCGGCTTCGCGCAGGCATGCCGCGCGGTCCTGGCTCGGCGGTGCCTTGTCGCAGGCCGCGCGCTCGCTCTGGTAACGCGCCTCGATGTCGGATGACTTGCTGCCTTGCGCCGGCGCGTGCGCAGATAGGGCGGCGCCCATGACAAGAACGGCAAGGGAAATCAGCTTGCGGACAGTGCGGACATCGCCGCTGGTTGGCATTGCATTGGGCATGTGGACCTCCATGAAGCGGGACGCCGGCGGTCCGTGGTGGCGAGGCCGTGCCGCGCGTCGATCAATGCTTCTTTCTCATGGTAGGGCAGCTTGTGGCCGAGGAGAATGCCGCATTCTTGATCCAGGACAGCTTGCGGCGAACGCATCGCTGCCGGCGCGAATCACGAGGCCTTGCCGTCCTGCGGTGGCTGCGCGGCGAGGCGCTTGTTCTTTTCGGACAGCGTACGGATCAAGCCGTCGATGCCGCCATTGGCGATCTCCGCCGAGAAGCTTTCCTTGTAGGTTTCGATCAGCCATACGCCCAGCACATTGACGTCGTACACCTTCCATCCATCCGGTGTCTTGTACACGCGATAGGTGACCTGGACCGGATCGGGATTGCGCGGCTGCAGCACGTCGAAGCGGACTTCGACTTCGGTGGCGCCCGGCTCGGCGCGCAGCGGTCGGAACACCACCTTCTGGTCGCCCACCTGGGACAGCGCGCCCGCATAGGTGTACATCAGGAGCGCGCGGAATTCCTTGGTCACTTGTGCGCGCTGCTGCGGCGTCGCTTCACGCCAGTGGCGCCCGAGCGTGAGCTCGGTGGTGCGCTCGAAATCGATGTGCGGCAGGATCAGATTGTCGACCAGTTGATGGATGCGGCGCCGGTCGCCGGCCTTGATCGCCTTGTCCGTCCTCGCGGTATCCAGGACTTCCATCGTGATGCGCTTGATCAGGACATCCGGCGCTTCTTCAGAAGGCGCCGGCGCGGCGAAGGCAAGTGTGCCCAGGGCCAGTGTGGCCAGGAAAACCAGTTTCGTGAGTATCTTCATCATTTCTCTTCAATCCGCCAAACATGATGCCTGACAACACCAGCACCGAAAAGTTTTGGCCAAGCGGTCGATCTGTTCCAGCGATGCGGACCAGCCAAGGTTTTGGCAGTGGAGAAAGGAAGCCTTCACGTGAATGACAACAGGGTCAAGACGATGGGGCCCGCCAAAGTCAATTGTACCCGCGCAAGTGCATGTACATGTTGACTTGTTCGTGATTAAGTACATCGAGCATGCTCACGTGATAACGCAGGTGCGCCGCACGCAAGCGGCCTTGCGCCTGCGCCGCGTTTGCCGTTGCCTGCTCGAGCGACGCGGCGCTGGCCTTTCTTTCGCGGAACAGGCGGTCGAGTTCGCGTTCGGCGGCGATCAAGGCAAGACCGAGCGTCTTCGTTTCCGACTGCATCTGTTCGAACAAGGCCTGCGTCTTGCGCTTCTGTTCATCGCTCAGGTCGAGCGGCGCTGCCAGTTCGAGCACATGCGCAGGCCCTGGATAGCCGTTGAGCTCCGCCGGCAGCGCGAGCGCCATGCCCTTGCCGGCACGCAGATCGTTGAGTTGCTGTTCGGACAGCGCCTTGATGCTGCGAGCCTGCATGCCGGCGTAGGGCGAATGCGCGTGCGGCATGGCCGGCGAGGGCGCATCCGGCGCCGCCTGCGGATGCATGTGCTGCGCCCAGGCGGGAATCGAGGAAATGGCGAGCGCCAGTGCGAAGATGAGGGTTTTCATGCGGTGTCTCCTTCATGCGGTGAGCGTGCATTATTGCCCGGCAGCTGGGCGGCGCATATGATTGCAATCATATGGTAAAAAAATCATTCATACCCGATGATGCGCCCGCGGCGACATCCCTGCCTGCCTGTTTCGCCAATGTGAAACCGGAGATGCGCCACCTCCAGGCCGGCGACATGCTGTTTCGTCAGGGCGACAGATCCTTCGGCATGTTCCGGCTGGCGACAGGCCGCGTTCGCCTGTTGCGGACGACGCCGGGCGGCGCCGACATGCCGATGCACACCGTGCGCGCCGGCGAATTGTTCGCCGAGGCTTCGCTCTTTTCAGAGCGCTACCATTGCGATGCCATCGCGCTGCAGCGCTCCGAGGTGCTGGTCTATCCCAAGGCCGCCTTGCAAGGGGCGCTAAGGCAGGATCCGGACGCGCTGTGGGCGTTCGCCGCCGAACTTGCGCAGCGCGTGCAGGGCCTGCGCACCCGGCTGGAACTCAGCCGCATCCGCTCGGCGCCAGAGCGCGTGCTGCAAGCCTTGCGGCTGCGTTGCGACACGAGCGGGACATGGAAGTGGGACGCGACGCTCAAGCGATTTGCGGAAGAAATCGGGCTCACGCACGAGGCCTTGTACCGTGCCTTGGCGGTGCTGGAACGCGAGGGCCGCATCGCGCGGCACAACGAAGAACTCAGGCTGCGTTAGCAAGCTGTTCTGGATCAAGCAAAATCATTTTTCCTCTCTCGATCGGTGTGCCAAACGGCAAGAAAGCGCGTTAAATGCCGAATGAACTACGTGTGTTTGAACAATATCGGCAACATCGTATTTCACGCTCCGCTCAAGTGCGCGATCCGCACGGAAAACAGGAGGTCGACATGGCCAGTTACTACGTGAACAGACATGCTGAAGCGAACGGCGATCACGAAGTGCACAAGCACGACTGCCCTCGGTTGGCGCTTGCGGACGACAAGCAGTTCCTGGGCGACTTTGTCTCCTGCTACGGAGCCATGGCCGAGGCGCTACGCCTGTATCCCACCGCGAACGGTTGCATCGACTGCGCGCCGCACTGCCATTCCTGATTCGGGCCGACACCGCTGATGCAGCAAATGCCATGCGCCGGGAAGGCGAAGGCTTTGCCGCATTCATTGATGCATCCCGGCGGAGATCAATCGCTCTTCGCGCTCGCCGGTGCCGCATCCACCACGTGCTGACGCACCGCGAGCGGCAACACCGCACCGACCACCTGTCCAATGCCGTCGCTGGCGCCGAGCGCGACATCCTTGATGGTCTTGATCGCCAGCTTGCCGATCCTGCCCACACCCTCGATGCTGCCCTCGGCCGCACGCCGCGCCGCCGTGCCGGCGTCGGCGCCGACCGATGCGACATGCAGGATGATCGCGTGCGCGGTTTCGGCGGACGCGGTGATGACGTCGCCACCCACTTCATGCACGCCCAGCACGATGCCCTTGGCCACGCTCTTCATGCTCGCGGTCAGATCGAGGCCGAGCTGTTCCACCGCCTGAATCGCGCCGCGCACGACATCGTGAATGAGCTTGGTTAGCTGATGTGCGGCGCTGCCGCCGGCCTTCAGCGCATCCGCCACCGTGGCCTTGACCACGATCACGATATCGGCGTCGATCGCCTTGGCGCCGGACAGACGGCGGACAATGCCTTCCCTGACCGCGTCCGCCGCCGCGCTTGCGGGCGCGTGCTGCTCATGGTCGGCATGGCCGTCATCCAGTTGCACAGGACTTTCCTTTGCGTCGATTGCACTCATGCGGTTTCCTTTTTAGTCGTTGAGGGAAATGCGTCGGGCCGGCGCCAGAGACGCTGCGGCCGACGGTCAATAAGACGGGGTTAACTTTCGTCGGTCGAGCCCCGCAGGAGCTTGATCCATCTCACGCGAACCGGATGCAAGACGGTGAAAATACAACAGCTTGCGGCAGGGAAAATGCATGCCGGAAAAGCAGGCACCAGAGATTGAGGCGATTCAAATCCGCGCCCTGATGCGGCACAAGCCGGGGCTCGCAAGGTCAATACAGGATGTCGTTACGGGATGTGGCGTTTTCACGCGAGGAGGTGCAGATGGAAGAGTGCGCTGACTGCAAGGCGCTCGACGGCAAGAATGCCGTCGTCTCGCCGCATGCCAACTTGCTGCTGCACTCGCAGGCGGGCATCAATTTCGGCGGCACCGCCACCGGCCATATCGAGTATTACGTGTGCCACGCCTGCGGCGCCCGCTGGGAACGCAATGTTGCCCGCAGCGAGCCGGGCGCGGTGTGGCGGCACACCGCGCGACGGCTCGACTAGCCCGGATTGCGCTTGACGAAGAACAGCGCCGCGCCGACCGCCATCAATACGCTGCCGAAGAACATGTTCTGTTTTTTCACCGCATGCGCGTTGCGGAAAAAGCGCTGCATCGAGGACGCCGCGAATGCGTAGCCGTGCATCACCGCCAAATCGACCGCGCACATGGTTGCCGCCAGGATCAGCAACTGCGGCAGCAGCGGCGCATTGTGCGCGATGAATTGCGGCAGCACCGCGACCATGAAGATGATGCCTTTCGGATTGGTGGCATTGGTCAGGAAACCGGTCAGCAGGCGCTTGCGCAACTGCGGCACTTCGGTGCGCGCCGTCATCGGAGCGCGCTGGAGCTGGTCGGGTTGCACCTGCACCTTGGCGCGCCACTGGCTGAAACCGAGATAGATCAGATATAGCGCGCCGACCGTCTTGACCACGTTGAAGGCGACTTCCGACGCCAGCAGGATGGAACCGACGCCGGCACCGGCGATGAACAGCACCAGCAGCAGCCCGAGCTGCAGGCCGAGGATGGTGCCGGTCGTCTTCCTGACGCCGTAGGCGAGGCCGTGCGACATCGACAGCACCGCGCCCGAACCGGGGGAGACGGCGATGATGCAGGCGGCGACGAGAAAAGTGATCCAGGTAGTGAAGCTCATGCGTGTTCCGGGTTTGACTTGTGAAGACAAGATTATGCAACGGCGCGCGCAATCCTGCCGACGCGGCTTGACCCTGGAAACCAAGACTTGACCCTGGAAGCCATGCCCTGTTTTTCCCTCGGATAGCTTGTCGGGGATCAAAGTTGGTGATGATTGCAATGATATTTTCTTCCAAGGAATAGTTTCGCGGACGCGCAAACTGCCTGAAACCCCGCCTACAAAAATCGTGGAGACAACATGCAACTCGCCAATATCAAGGAAAAAATCGCCGCCTGCCTGGAGAAGAACCTGGAAACGGACAAGCAAAAGCTCATGTCCGACACCCCTTTTAGCGAGCTCGACTACGATTCGCTGACCATGGCCGAAGTCATCTTCATGCTGGAAGATGAATTCAACGTGAAATTCGACAACCTCAGCAGCACCGACTATCCCACCAACCTGACCGAACTCGCCAAACAGATGCTGCAACTGATGCCGGCCGCATCCATGCTGCATCCCGAGGCACAACAATGCTAGCCAGGCAGGGGCGGCGCGTTGCCGTCACCGGCATCGGCCTGATGACCTGCGTCGGCGAGACGCCGAACACCTTCTTCCAGAACCTGATGGACGGCGTTTCCGGCATCCGGCGATCGGCCAGATTGCCCGAGACGCACAAGGTCGGCGGCGTGGAATTCGATTCCAGCCGCCATTTCAGCAAGATCCAGCTGCTGTCGCTGGATCGCGTCTCGCAGATGGCGATGGTGGTGTCCGACCGCGCGCTCGATGCGGCGCGCCTCAAGCCGGAAGACACCTCGCGCTGCGGCGTGTTCCTCGGTACCGGCATGGGCGGCGCCGAAAGCCTGGAGAACGCCTACTGGAATTTCTTCAAGGCCGAGCAAAAGAAACGCCTGCTGACGGTGCCGCTGGCGATGAACCACGCGCCCGCCTCGCAGATCGCGATGCGGCACGGCATCCATGGCGAATGCCAGACCTTCTCCGCTGCCTGTTCCTCATCCTCCATCGCCATCGGCGACGCCTACCGTCGCATCAAGGACGGCTATCTGGACACGGTGCTGGCCGGCGGTGCGGAATGCATGCTCACACCCGGCGTCATCAACGAATGGCAAACGTTGCAAGTGCTGGCCACCTCGCAGGGAGAACCCTCCACCGGCTGCCGTCCCTTCAGCAAGGGGCGCACCGGTTTTCACATCGCCGAGGGCGCGTGCATCGTGGTGCTGGAAGAAATGGACGGCGCGATGCGACGCGGCGCGCGCATCCTGGCCGAGATCATCGGCTACGGACTGAGCAACGACGCCTCGCACATCACCAAGCCGGATGAAGCGGGGCAGAGCAGGGCCATCGAAGCAGCGCTGTGCGATGCGCAAGTCGAACCGCAGGATATCGACTACATCAACGCGCATGGCACCGCGACCCTGGTCGGCGACGTGGTGGAGACGCGCTCCATCAAGCGTGTGTTCGGCGACTATGCGCACGCCATTCCGGTGTCCTCCACCAAGTCCTCGCACGGCCACGCGATCGGCGCCACCGGCGCCATTGAATTCGCCGCCTCGGTGCTCGCCATGCAGCATCGCGCCGTGCCGCCCACCGCGTTCTGGCAAGAGCGCGATCCGGATTGCGATCTGGATTACGTGCCGGGCAAGGGGCGCCCGGTCGATCGCCTCAAGACCGTGATGTCCAATTCATTTGCCTTCGGCGGCAACAACGCGGTGCTGGTCGCGCGCGCCGTGGAATAGATCAAGCAGTGCGGCAGGGAGAAGGCCGGACCGGTTTGCGGAATGTACAACCGGATCCGGCCTTGCGCTGCTTGTTGCTGATGGTCAGTAGGGGCGCGTCCCGTATCGAGGTCTGACCAATGCCTTGTCAGGTCTTGTCGCTGTGGCGGGCTGAAAATAATCGGCGTATTCTTTTATACTTCACATATTCGTCTCCTTGCCCAAGCCGCCAATCACCTGCCAGCGCAGCGCGGCTGAACATCTCAAAGCTTATTTCCGCGAAAGGCCACCGAATGAAGCCGCGCATTTCCGTTATTACCCTGGGTGTCGACGATCTGGAACGTGCCGTGCAGTTTTATCGCGACGGGCTTGGCTTCGCGTCCGAAGGCATTGTCGGCAAGGAATTTGAATACGGAGCAGTCGCGTTTTTTGATTTGCAGGCTGGGTTGAAGCTGGCCCTTTGGCCGCGCAAGAGCATTGCGCATGACACCGGCCTTGCGCAAAGCGCACCCTGCGAAACTGCGCTGACATTGGGACATAATGTTGGCTCGAGAGAGGAAGTCGACGCCGTGATGAGGCAGGCCGAGTTGGCCGGGGCAGTTGTCGTCAAGCCGGCTCACGAAACTTTTTGGGGCGGCTATGCTGGCTACTTTCAAGATCCGGACAAGCATCTGTGGGAGGTGGTCTGGAATCCGCAATGGTTGCCTCAGGACTGAGGTTTAAGGTCGCTACATACTGACTCCATCGATGAAATCCATGAATCAGCAGGTCAAACTCAGGAGCGAAACCGACGCCGATGCCGACGCCGACGCAATAAGCGAGGTGACAGTAGCTGCATTCAAGACCCTGGAGATCAGCAATCACACCGAGCAGTTCATCATCGCGGCGTTGCGTGCGGCCCAGGCTCTCACGGTATCGCTCGTCGCAGAAGTGGATGGCCGGGTGGTTGGTCATATTGCCTTTTCCCCCGTGACCATTTCGGACGGCACACGCAACTGGTACGGCCTTGGGCCGGTTTCAGTCCAGCCAGCGTATCAGCGGCAGGGCATAGGCAAAGCACTGATACAGGAAGGGCTGTCACGATTGAAAGCGATGCATGCTCAAGGCTGTTGTCTTGTCGGACATCCCGATTACTACAGGAAGTTCGGATTCAGAAACATGCCGGAACTCGTGCTTGAAGGAGTGCCACAAGATGTTTTCTTCGCGCTGTCATTCGACGGTCATACCCCACATGGCACTGTCACTTTCCACGACGGATTCAAGGCCGGTGGCGTGACGCTCTAGTCTGACCTTGCTCGCAGGGAACATATGAACATGGAACAGCCAACAGTCAAGGGCCTGCGCCCCGACACCGAAGTCATGACGACGCAGCGTCTTCCCTATTTCATTGGCATTTCGGGCCAGACGGTCGGCGCCAAGGGCTTGTCGATGCATGTCGTCGTCATTCCGCCGGGCGGTCGTGCGCAGCCGCACATCCACATGGGTTACGAAACCGGCATCTATGTGCTCGAAGGCAAAGTCTGTACGCGCTGGGGCGCGATGCTGGAAAATGAAATCGTGAGCGAGGCGGGAGACTTTCTCTTCGTGCCGCCCGGGGTACCGCATGAGGCGATCAACCTCAGTGAAATCGATGCGGCACGCGCCATCGTTGCGCGCAACGACCCGGCCGAGCAGGACAAGGTGGAGCCGTATACCGGTAACACAGTATTGCCCTAGCAGGCTGCGCGGACCGATTTTTGGGTCTGCGGTACTCTGCGTACTGCTTGTACGCTTGCGCTCCTCGACCCAAATCTCGGCCCGCTCGCGACGTTTTTCAACAGCCTGCCAGTCACGGCATTGCTGGGGCCGCATTGTCGTGCGCCCTGGCCGCGTTTCACCGAAAGCGATGACGCAGGAATGTGGCGAGCTGCTGAGGGCGCCGCTTCAATGGCAGTCCGGCACGGCCTGATCCAGATACACCTCGAACGCGATGTTCTGCACGGCCTTCTTCGTCAGCTCGTTCACAAATCCGCTGGCGGTCCAGTCCTGCACGACTTGCGTGAGAAAGGCCGTGGTATTCGTGTCCATCTTCGTGAGGACCAGCGCGAGCGGGGCGCGCTGCGGAGTGGTGAGCGTGGCGGAGAACTTCTTCCATTCCGGCAGCTTGATCAGCTCTTCCAGCAGGGTGTTGTCGTGGACGGTCGCGTCGCATGCGCCGGTGCGCAGGGCGATGAGTGCATCGGCGGGGGCCCTGAAGCGCATTTCGATGGCGCCGTATTGCAGGGCGGGCATGCCGACATAATGGCCGCTTTCCGCGACGCAGACCTTGCGGCCTTTCAGGTCGTCCCAGCGCTTGATGTCGGTATCGTCGCGCATGATGGCCATCGGGCCGGCCGTGTAGCCGGTGGGGATGATGGTTGCCGAGCGCGGCAAGCGGCGCTTTTCCGTCAGCGTGACGAGGGCAATGTCGGCATTGCCGGTGTCGGCGCGCACGGTGACCAGCGGCAGTTGCAGGCGTTTGGCGATGTCTTCCGCGAGTGCGGTGTCGATGGTTTCGGGCGTGCGAAACTTCGTGCCTGCCTTGTATTCGGGCGCGACGTAGTGGACGGCCGCAACCAGCTTCTTGCGCTTGCGCGCATGGTCGAGTGCCGGTGCCGCCAGGGCGTCGGCAAAGAGCGCGATCAGCGCGAGACCAAGCATGGACATCTTCATTCGGCGATGAGCGAATGAGGATGGCGACACGCAGCGTTGAAAAGTCGTCGTCTCAGACATATTGATAGCGCAGCACGCGATGCTTCAGCTTCTCCAGCAACAGTTGGTCGATCAGCGGGGCGAGGATGGCGATCGCAAGAATGTTGGTCATCACGCCCACCATGTCGGCGGTTTCACCAGCATAGGACAGCGAGCGGCCCAAACCTTTCCCGAAACCGACCAGCATTTCGCAGGAAATCAGCGCGCGCCAGGCATTGCCGAAGGCGAGTTGCGCGCCGGTGATGAGTTCCGGCATGACGGCGGGCAGGTAGACGCGCTTGATCATGTCCCAGCGCGATGCGCCCATGACGCGCGCGGCGGAAACATGCACGTGTTGCACGCTCTCGGTCGCATTCATCACGGACAGCGCAGCGGGGAAGAAGGCGGCGACGGCGACCACGACGATGATCGGCATGTTGCCGAAGCCCATCAGGATCAGGAACAGCGGCACCCAGGCGATCGAGGGGATCGATTGCAGGATGATGATGGCGGACTTGAGCACTTCACGGAAGAAGAACAGGATCGCGCCGATCAGGCCGAAGCCGACGCCGAACAGCATGGCCGAGCCGTAGCCGACGGCAAGGCGCGACAGGCTGCCCCAGAGCGCGGCGCGGAAATTGTCGGTCTGTACTTCCTGCCACAGACGCGCGATCACCGTGGGCACATCCGGCATCAGGTAGGCGGGCAGCGACCAGGCGGCCACTTGCCAGCCGAACAGGATGAAAACAACCGCCAGTCCGAAGGCGAGTTGTTTGCGATAACCGGAGATGCGGGTTCTGGTGCTCATGTTTGTCTTTAAACGAGATGGCCGGCGCGAGCCGGCCATTTTATCGATGTTTCCTCCCCTGCGCAGGTGCGGAGAGTGGTGCTGCTTACAGCTTGCGTTCCTTCTGCCAGCTCAGATCCAGGATGTTCTTCACGTCATACGGTTTGCCGTCGCGCGTCTTGAGCGAACCCTGTTCTTGCAGGATGCCGGCGATTTCCTGCATGCGTGCCTCGTCCTTCGCGGCGATGATCGGGCTGAAGGTCTGGCTCTTGATGGCGCTGGTGATGACGGTTTCGCGCGGCACCTCGCCTTTCTTCAGGGTCTTGAGCGTCGGCTCGGCGATGAAATAGCCGGCGATCAGCTTGGCCGCGTCAGCCGGCTTTTTCTGCAGCATCTCGATCGCGTCGCGTTGCGCGTCCAGCGATTTCCATACGGCTTCCTTGCGCTTCTTCAGCGTGTCGCCGGAGGTGATGACGACCATGCAGGGGAAGGGCCAGACTTCGCCGATTTCATAGATTTCCTTGACCGGCGCCACCAGCTGCGCGATGGATGCCTGCGGCTCGAACAGGAAGGCGGCATCGACGCGCTTGCCGACCAGCGATTGCACCGCGACTTGCGGGCTGACGCCCATGATGTTGACTTCGTCCGGCTTGAGATGCGCCTGCTTGAGCACCACACCCTTCAGCACGGTGTCGGCGGTGCTGCCTTCGGCTTGCGAAGCGAGCGTCTTGCCTTTCAGGTCGGCGACAGTCTTGATGCCGGCGTCTTCACGCACCACCAGCGCGTGGTAGCCTTGCTGCGCGCCGCCCACCACTTTCAGGTCTGCGCCCTTGGAGGCCCAGGCCAGCGCATTGGTGAAGCCGAGCACGCCCGAGTCGAGCTGGCCGCCGACGATGGCCTTGATCAGGTCGGTGCCGGACTTGAATTCGACCAGTTCCACATCGAGCCCCTGCTTCTTGTAGAAGCCGGCTTCCTGCGCGACGATCGCCTGCGCATCGTCCATCACGCGCAGGTAACCGACCTTGAATTTTTCATTGGCAGCGGCTTGTCCGGCGATGGCGAATATGGCCAGCGCGGAGATGAGAAATTTCGACAACTTCATATTCCTGCTCCTTCCAGTAAGGCGGTGTTTTCTTCGTGCTCGGCATGGATGCCGAGCAATCCCAAAATCTGACGGCGCACCGGCGCGAACTCCGACAAGTCGTGCGTCTTTTCGTAGTGCGCCAGATTGAATTCCTGCAGCACGGTCGCGGGCCGCTTGCTGAACACCAGGATGCGGTCGGCGAGAAACAAGGCTTCGTCGACATCATGCGTGACCAGCAGCACGGTCGGGCGCGCTTCGCGGATCAGGTCGCGCAAGGCATCCTGCAGCGTCATGCGCGTCAATGCGTCGAGTGCGCCGAACGGCTCGTCCAGCAGCAGCACTTTCGGATGCGAAATGAAGGCGCGTGCCAGGGCGGCGCGTTGCCGCATGCCGCCGGAGACCTGGTGCGGGTAGTAATCTTCGAAGCCTTTCAGGTTGACCTTGTCGAGCCATTCGAAAGCCTGCTTGCGCGCCTGCTTCTTCTCGACCTTTTGCAACTCCAGTGCCATCGCCACGTTTTGCGCCAGCGTCATCCACGGATAGAGCGCGTTTTCCTGAAACATCAGCATGCGCTCCGGATTCGGCCCCTGCACCGGATTGCCGTCGGCGAGCATGCTGCCGGCGCTCGGCTTCTCCAGGCCGGCGGCGATGTGCAGCAAGGTCGACTTGCCGCAGCCGGAAGGACCGACGAGGGCGATCAACTCGCCTTCTTCGACCTCGCGACTGAATGTCTTGATGACATGCAGGTCGGCAAAACGCTTCTCGATGTTGTTAAACGATAGTTTCATTCAAATCATTTCGTGTCGCCGCGGGCGACGTCGCAAGAAAGACAGTGGAGGCGATGCGCCGATGTGCGCACCTGGGTAATGTGAATGCGGGGCTTAATTACTTTTCGCAATATCGAACTTTAATGATGGACGGTGGCAAGTACAACAATTTTTCCGAACTATGCTTATGCGCAAATCGAATAAGAGCTGAGGCGGCGCAATGCACTGCTTGCAGAATTGGCAAGCATGGATGCGTCGGCCGACAAAAGGGTGAAGCATGATGACAATTCATCAACACGCTGGGCAAGGTCGTTGTGCGCAATGCCTTTTTGACCGCGGCGCTATCGATTAGATGCACGAGGGAGAGGCCATGCGCTATGAACTGTATTACTGGCCCGAGATACAGGGGCGCGGCGAATTCATTCGACTTGCCCTGGAAGAAGCGGGTGCCGATTATGTCGATGTCGCGCGGCGCGCGGAGCGCAATGGCATGGGAATGACGGCCATGATGCGCCTGATGGAAAGCCAAGCGGTTTCTTGCCCGCCGTTTGCGCCGCCGTTCCTGAAAGCGGGCGAACAGATCATCGCGCAGACGGCGAACATTCTGCTGTTTCTCGGATCGCGTCACGGGCTTGCCCCGGACGATGAGGCGGGCCGCTTGTGGGTGCATCAATTGCAGCTCACCATCGCGGACATGTTGTTGGAAGTGCATGACACGCATCATCCGATCGCCGCCAGTCTTTACTACGACGAGCAGAAGCCGGAAGCCTTGCGTCGGGCAGAGGAATTTACCGCGTCGCGCCTGCCGAAATTCCTCGGCTACTTCGAGACTGTGCTTGCACGCAATCCGAGCGGGGAATCATGGCTGGCCGGCGATACGCTGACTTATGTTGACCTGTCGATGTTTCAGATGATCGCCGGTTTGCGCTTCGCGTTTCCGCGCAACATGAAGCGCCTGGAGTCCGACTATCCCTTGCTGATTGCACTGCATGATCGCGTCGCGGCGCGCACGCGAATCAAGGCTTACCTGAAGTCGAAACGGCGCATCCCCTTCAATAACGAGGGCATCTTCCGCCACTACAAGGAGCTGGACTTATGATTTTTCGCTGCGCCTGCCGGCATTGCGGCGCTCGGCGGCGGATGGCAGTTCCACCGCAGGCACCGGGCTCTCGTTGGCCGCGATGAATGCTTCCAGCGAGCCGAACAGCGCGTTGATGGCCGGCTTGCCGAAAGTCTTTTCTATCTCGTCGTATTGCGCGTCGATCAGGGGCGCGATCTCCGCGATCAGCCGGTCGCCCTTCGGCGCCAGTCGCACCATCACGCGGCGTTGATCTTCCGGCAAGCGCGCGCGGCGCACCAGGCCCATGTCTTCCATGCGCGCCAGCACCCCGGCCATGCTGGGACTCTGGATCTGGCACAGATCGCAGAGCTCGCGCGGTTCGAGCTGGCCGCGCTCGTCCAGCACCCGCAGGATGCGCCATTGCTGCTCGGTGACCCCGAAGTGATTGAGAATCGGGCGGAAATGCGACATCAGGCACTCGCGCGCCTTCAAAAATAGCTGGGGCAGGTTGCGGTATGTAATGCGATGTTTCACGGAACCTCCATGTTCGCCGGTGTCGTCCGTCAAAGCGGATCGATGGGGGAACTATTATACTCATTGACTCACTAACATATTAGTGATTTAATCGCTCATATATTAGTAAACTGCCCGCCGGCCGCCATCGACTTTCATTGTGATTTGCATCGGGGCGAGCCTCTCTCCGACGACGCCTCCTGAAGGCAACATCATCGCCATGCCGGTGCGCCGGCTTGAGCCGCGCGGCGGTTTCCCGTTCCCGACCGATTTCATGAAGGAGACCATCTTGCTGAATCCGATCAAGCTGACCCGTTACGATGACCGCATCCGTCTTCCGCAACTGCGGGAAAAAGTCACGACTGCGAGCGCCGCGGCCGCCTGGGTGAAAGACGGCATGACCGTCGGCATGAGCGGCTTCACGCGCGCCGGCGATGCCAAGGTGGTGCCGTTCGCGCTGGCCGAGCGTGCTCGCCACGAGCAACTCAAGATCACGCTGATGACAGGCGCCTCACTCGGCGCCGACGTGGATCGCACGCTGACCGAAGCCGGCGTGCTGGCGCGCCGCATACCCTTCCAGTCCGATCCCGTGCTGCGCGCGGCGATCAATCGCGGCGAGGTGATGTACGTCGACCATCATTTGTCGGAGACCGTGGAATTGCTGCGCACGCGGCAGATCGCGCCCATCGACGTCGCCATCATCGAAGCCGCGGCCATCACCGAAACCGGCGCCATCATCCCGACGACCTCGGTCGGCAACAGCGCCAGCTTCGCCATCCTGGCCGACAAGGTGATCGTCGAGATCAACCTGACGCAACCGGCCGAACTCGAAGGCCTGCACGACATCTTCATTCCCAAGCCCCGCCCCAACCGCGAGCCGATTCCGATTACCGGCGTCGAGGACCGCGTCGGCACCACTGCCATCCAGATTTCGCCGGAAAAGATCGTCGCCATCGTCATCACCGAAAAGCTCGACAGTTCCTCCACCGTCCTGCCGCCGGACAACGAGACGGCGGCCATCGCGAAGCATCTTGTCGCGTTCTTCGAGAATGAAGTGAAGCTCGGGCGGCTGACGGAAAGCCTGTTGCCGCTGCAGGCAGGCATCGGCACCATCGCCAATGCCGTCATGTCGGGCTTCATCGACAGCCCGTTCAAGCACCTGCGCATGTATTCGGAAGTCCTGCAGGATTCCACCTTCGAGCTATTCGATGCCGGCAAGCTGGATTTCGCATCCGGATCGTCGATCACCCTGTCGCCGCAAAAAAGCGCGCATGTGTTCGCCGACATTGAGCGCTACAAGGACCGCCTGGTCCTGCGTCCGCAGGAAGTGAGCAACCACCCGGAAATAATCCGGCGCCTGGGCATCATCGCGCTCAACACCGCGCTGGAAGCCGACATCTACGGCAACGTGAATTCGACGCATGTGCAGGGCACGCACATGATGAACGGCATCGGCGGCTCGGGCGACTTCGCGCGCAATGCCTATCTATCGATCTTCGCCACCAAGTCGATCGCCAAGGGCGGCAGGATTTCCAGCATCGTGCCGATGGTGACGCACGTCGACCATACCGAGCACGATGTCGATATCCTGGTGACCGAAGTGGGTCTGGCGGATTTGCGCGGCCTCGCACCGAGGGAAAGGGCGCAGGTCATCGTTCGCAATTGCGTGCCTTCGCCCTATCGCGAAATGCTGGAAGCGTATGTGGCGGAAGCCGATCAGCGCGGCGGCCACACGCCGCATGTGCTGGAAAAAGCCTTCTCCTGGCACGAACGCTATCGCGAGACCGGCTCCATGCTGCCGGCCGCGCAAGCGTAAGCAAATTGATCAGGGCACGGCCTGCGGTGCCGGCAAGGCAGCGTCGAGCGTCGCTTCCACCGTGCTCACTGCCGGCGCAGCACCCTTGCCGCGCAGCGCATAACGATTGAGCCCGGCCATGTGGACACGGCACAGGTAGTCCGGCCAGCTGATCAGCCGCGCATCGACCGGAAACAAGGCCTTCTCCTCGGGGCTGAAACGCTCCGCCAG
This sequence comes from Noviherbaspirillum sp., assembly GCF_035254865.1. Lineage (GTDB taxonomy): Bacteria > Pseudomonadota > Gammaproteobacteria > Burkholderiales > Burkholderiaceae_D > Noviherbaspirillum. Next base: position 90,234 of record NZ_DATFAF010000004.1, on the reverse strand, counting down.
CGCAAGCAGGCGCGTGTTGTGGAAACGGTAGCGCGGCAGGGTATAGAAAGAGAAGGTCACGGCCAGCGTCTGCGTGGTGCGCAACTTTTCCAGCGAGCGCGATTCGCCCTGGCGTCCGAGCAGGCGGCGCGCGCCCGACCATAGGCTCACCCCGGCGTGCATCGCCGCCATCGCCAGATGGAAGCTGGTGTGATTGACCACGCGGAAATCGTGCGTCGGCTCGCTCAGGAACAAGCGATCATAGCTGCGCCAGTTGCGCTTGCATTCCTCCTGCAATAAACCGATCACCTCACCGATCCGCACCGGATTGCCCAGGCTGCTGCTGCATTGATAGATGCGATGCTGGGTCGGTTCCATCAGGGCCTCGGCGGTCGCCATGATGATGCTATTGGCAACCAGGTCGGCCGGGATGATATCGATGACGCCATCCGGTTTCGCCGGAAAGAAATCCGTCTTGCCGCGTGCATAGGCGAGGATGATCGCGTCCGCCACCTTGACGCCTTCAACCCAGCCGGCAGTCGGCTCCTGCAAGGTGCTCTCGATGATGGCGGGGCGCACGATGCTCAGTGCGCGACCCTGCATGCCGCGCATGGCAAGCTGTTCGCCCATCCATTTTGTGAAGGTGTAGGTATCGTTCCAGCCGTAGCGGTTTGCCTCGCGGATGCCGAGTTCGGTCAGCTTGCGGTCGCGCAGCTTGGGTTCGCTGAAGCTGGCTTTTACCTGCTCGATCTTGTGCTGCAGCTTGCAGATCAATCCTTCGACGTCGTAGTAGCCGTCGCGATGGCGCGTGATCGCCGCGCCCGCCGGATGCACCATTTGCTCGCGCATCTCGCCGCGGTTGTAGCCGTTCACGTAACAGGTGGAAATCTGGATCAGCGGCACATCGGCCGCACGCGCCAGCGAGGTGATGTGGTGCAGGCTCAGCGCGTTGATGGCGAGCGCCTGATCGAGCGGCTCGCGGAAATCGACGCTGGCCGCGGCATTGATCACCACGTCCACGCGCGTGGCGAGTTCGACGAACTTGCCTGCTGACAGTCCGAAGTTCGGCTCGGTCACTTCGGCGGTGATGCATTCGATCCGCTCGTTGAAAAAGCGCTCGAGGTAATCCGGATTCTCGGCGCGCAGCTTGTCGAAAACCGACGAGGTCGCGACCTCCCTTTCGAATCGCTCGCGCGCGCTGTCGCTGCCGCGCCCGCGCCGGATCGGCAGAATCACGCGATCGACATCGGGAACGGCACGGATGAGCTTCTCCAGCACGACCTTGGCCAGGAATCCGGTGGTGCCGGTCAGCAGGACACGCTTGCCGCACAATGCGGTCCAGACGCTCAGGTTGCGCGCGTTTCGTTTCATTTCTTCTTCTCTCATTCTGGGCGGGACCATGCAAACCGCTCCCGCCTTGCGGACAAAGCTTGCTCAGATAATGCGGGTCAGGCGGAACATCGCGAACATCGCCAGCCCGGGCATGGCGTTGCGATGGCAGCAGTAGGTCTTCTCGACCACGCCCTGGAAGCGCGACTTGGCGAACTCCAGTCCCTTGAAGTTGTACAGAAAATCCATGCGCTCGCGGATCACCGACATCGTGCTGCGCAGCAGGCGCGATTCCTGCGGCTCGACGCCGTCGGCCAGCATCAGCGGCACCAGTCCGAGGTCGAGGTAGGGCACGCCTTCGGCCTTGAAGACTTCCATCGCGTGCACCATCAGTGCGTACCACAGGCCCTGCTTGAAGTTGGCCGAGGAACGCGAAATGTTCGGCACGTAGCTGATCAGCTTGCCGTTCTGGTAGATCGGATCGAAAAAGACGAAGCCGACCGCTTCGCCATGGTGATAGGCGTAGAAGTAGCGCGTACCTTCGCGGTAATCGATCAGCATCGGCCGGATCAGGAAGCGGATCTCGTTGTTCTTGCAGCGGCGTGTGCGTATCCAGGCTTCGGATATCCGCTTCGCATCGGAATTGAAGCCGGTTTCGCGGATCTCGATGCCCTGGTTGCGCGCCTGGTTGATCGCGGTGCGGATCACCTGTTTCTTCGCGCCGCGCAGCGACCAGTTCGCCAGATCGACTTTCGATTCGCTGCCGAACTGGGTGCCGTAGTAACCGTAGCGGCGGTGCAGATGGTCGACCACCGGTTTGCTGACCTGCACGAACATGGCATTCGGATATTCCGCGAGAAAGCGGTCCAGCAGCATCTCGCGGTGGTGCGGCGCGCAGACCGGATCGGCCAGCGCAAAGCGCATGCCCCAGTGGCGCGCGTAGGCGACGTAGCCCATGCCGGACACCTCGAAATACGACATGTCCGGCTGCATGGTCGAGAACGCCATCGAATGCGAGCCGAATTGCTTCAGGCAGGCAACCCGGCGCGCCATGTCGAGATGCGCGATGCTGGTGTTAATCGGCCTATCCAGCGCAAAAGCCTGATCAGACAAAGTGACCTCCGTGATGTTAGGTAGAGGAGCCAGCGATCGATCATTCTTCAACGGACGCACGGGCGACAGCGCGAGTGGCGCCTGCGAACGCCGCACAGCGGCATTCGCGCCCGATGCGATGAGAAAAACGTGACGGACCGCCTGCCCGGATCAGACAGGTTTCTTGCCGAGGACCGACCAGTAGCAGTTCAGCAGCAACAGGCGGAAATGCCTTTGCTCGCGGATATGCAGGCCGAGCCGCTTCATCCATTCGGGATAGTTGTAGATCTTGTGGACGGCATTGCCGGCAAAGGCCCAGAAGAACAGGACCGCGCCGTACCAGTAGGCGACCTTGACCGCGCGCGAGAGGATGTTTCCGGTCGGGTAGGAGAAATCGCCGACCACGACGTCGGCGCCGGGCTTGCCGAGCTTGATCAGATGCTCCAGCACGCGCACCATCATTTCTTCATCGAACACATTGAGGAAGAAGTTCGCGACCACCATGTCGTACTGCTCATACTCCTCGACCTTCATGATGTCGCTGTGCACCTGGCGGATCTTGACGGTGATGCCTTCCTTGTCCATGTTGCGCTGAAAGTTCTTCAGCATGGTTTCCGACAGATCGACCACGGTGACCTCGGCGCCGAGCTTGGCCGCATGCACCGCATCCTTGCCATGGCCGACTCCGGCGAACAGCACCTTGTCGCCGGGCTTCAGATGGTCCAGCATCGCGACCTTGCAATGATGAATCGACTTGCCGCTGTAGAACGCGCTCAACCAATCGTAGACGGGACCAACCAGCTTGTATTTGTCTTTCATCGCTTCTTCCTCAGGTCTTTTCAACCTTGTCGTAGGCGCCGGCGGTGTGACCCGCCGGCGTGTCTCCTCGCACCCGGTATCGGGTGCTCTTCACCGCAATCATTCAGTGCCGCGGGGGGCGCAATAGAGTGGCTGCACTAGAGCGTTAAGATTAAGCCAAGACAAAAAATAAACATCGTGTTTCACCTTGGCTTCGCAGGCCAAACTTATGACCTTGAAAGTCACGACGCGGGGAGTTTTCGCGGAGTAATTTTTGTGCTTGAAAGGAAAGTTTCGCCAGCGCAACGGATGGCCGGCGAAAGCTCTGATCGAGGACTATCGGTTCTTGTTCCGAAGGGGGCAGCGTGATTTTTTGTGGAAAAGGACGATCAGACCTCTGCGGCGAGGCTTAGCGCTCATCCTCTTGGCCGCGGGCCAAGGCCTTCAGCTCGGTGTACTTGCGCGCGGAGCCGTACGACTGGTCGACCGGGTAGCGTTGCGCGTTCTTGGCGATCTTGTCCTGCGCGGCCTGCAGCAGGTCAATGCCGCTTTCTTCCGCAATCAGCAGCAGATACAGGAACACGTCCGCGCATTCATCCTTCAGCGCCTGTCGGAAGCGGTCGTCGTTCTGCAGGGAGGAAAGCTCTTCATCCGTTTTCCATTGCGTCAGTTCCAGCAGCTCGGCCGATTCGAGATTGAGCGAGATGATGAGGTTCTTCAGCGTGTGAAACTGCTTCCAGTCCCGCTCGTCGCGGAACCGGAGCAGCAGCGTCTTTACCGAATCGATGGTGGCCATGGCATGCGCGCGTTGAAAGGGGGTAAGGAACGAGTATAGCGCTGCTGCTGCTGATGCTGATGCGTGGCCTTAGAGAATCGTCATTTGCAGGTGCGCCGTCATCAGCGTGACGAACTCGCCCGCCGGCACTGGCTTGCTGAACAGGTAGCCCTGCATCTCGTCGCAGGCATGTTCGCGCAGGAAGGTTTCCTGTTCCTGCGTTTCCACGCCTTCCGCCACCACCGTCAGCTGGAGCGTCTTGCCCATGGCGATGATGGCCTCGGTCAGCGCCTTGTCTTCCGCATTGGTGGCGATGTCGCGGATGAAGGAGCGATCGACCTTGAGCGTGTCGATGGGGAAGTTCTTCAACTGGCCGAGCGAGGAATAGCCTGTGCCGAAATCGTCGATCGCCAGGCGCACGCCCATCGCCTTGATCTCGCGCAGCAGGCGCAGCGCATGGTCCGGATTCTGTATGACCATGCCTTCGGTGATTTCGAGTTCGAGCAGATTCGGCGCCATGCCGGTTTCCTGCAGGATCGCGGCGATGTCCTGCACCAGGCGCTCGTCGGTGAACTGGCGGGCGGAGAGGTTGACCGCCATATGGATCGGCGGCAGGCCCATGCGTTGCCAGGCGACGTTCTGTTCGCAGGCGGTTCGCAGCACCCACTTGCCGATCTGGACGATCAGGCCGGTGTCTTCCGCGATCGGGATGAAACGCGCCGGGGAGACTGTGCCGAGTTCCGCGTTGTCCCAGCGCAGCAGCGCCTCGACGCCGGTGATGCGGCCCTTGTCGAGTTCGCGCTTGGCCTGGTAGTGCAGGGTGAACTCCTCCCGTTCCAGCGCCTGCCGCAGATTGGTCTCCAGCGCCAGGCGTTCCAGCGACTGGGCGCGGATGTCCTTCGAATAGAACTGGTAGTTGTTCTTGCCTTCATCCTTGGCGTAGTACATCGCAATGTCGGCGTTCTTCATCAGCGACTGTTCGTCGCCGCCGTCCTGCGGATACATGGCAACGCCAATGCTGGCCGTGATGTGGCAGTCGCGCCCGCCCAGCGTGATCGGTTTGAGCGTCGCCGACAGGAGCTTGCGCGCGACCGTCGCCGCCTGGGTCTCTTGCTGCAAGTCCTGGATCAGCACCACGAACTCGTCGCCGCCAAGGCGCGCGACCACGTCGCTGGCGCGCAGCGCCTTCTTGAAGCGCTTGCTGATTTCCTTGAGCAGCTGGTCGCCGGCTTCGTGGCCGAGCGAATCGTTGATGAACTTGAAGCGGTCGAGGTCGATGAACAGCACCGCGCAATTGCGCTGGTAGCGCTGCGCCGAGGCGATCGCGTTGGCGACCAGATGGCTGAACATCACCCGATTGGGCAGGCCGGTCAGGCTGTCGTGCGTGGCGAGGTGCTGGATGCGTTCTTCCGCGATCTTCTGCTCGGTGATCTCGCGCGATACGCCGCGATAGCCGGCGAACGCGCCGCTGGCGTCGAACACCGGTTCCGCGCTGACGCTGATGTAATACGGCCGGCCGTCGGCGAGCAGGCGGTGCATGATGATGTCGCGGAAGGACTGGTGCGCGGCCAGCAGGTCGCGATGGGTCTGCCATCCGCCGAAGCCCTCGATCTCCAGTTCGGTTTCCCATGGACGTTTGCCGAGGAAGGAATTCTCGATCGAATCGGCGCCGGTGCGCCGGCTTTCCATGCGGGTGTAGCGAAACTCGTTATCCTGTTCCCAGTACCAGTCGGAGGACAGGTTGGTCAGCGCACGGAAGCGCGCCTCGCTCTCGCGCAATGCCTGCTCCATGTTTCTGCGTTCGGTCACATCGCGCAGGATGCCGCGAAATCCGATCGCTTGGCCGTCGAGGTCGCGCACCAGTTGCACCGAGCCTTCGCCGGTGATGGTCCGGCCATCCTTGCAGATCATCTGCCAGTCGAAGCTGTGCGCCGGCACGCCGGTGCGATAGACCTGGTTGAAGGTTGCATAGACGGTAGCCGCGGCCTCCGGTCGCTGAAAGCGGCGGTTGTTCTGGCCGAGGAGTTCCTCGGCGCTGTAGCCGAGCATGCGGCAGAAGGCGCTGTTGCACAGCACGATATCGCCATGCAGGTCGACTTCGTAGTAACCGTCTTCGATGGTATCGAGGATGCCGCGGTATTTCGCCTCGCTTTCCCGCAGCGCCTGTTCGGTCCTGCGGCGCTGGGTCACGTCGCGCAACATGCCGCGAAATCCGGTCGCCTCTCCCTGCAGTCCTCGCACCAGATGCACCGAGCCTTCACCTACCACGGTGCTGCCATCCTTGCGGATCATCGCCCAGTCGAAGCTGTGCGTGGGTGCGCCGGTGCGAAATACCTCGCTGAAGGTGGCATACACGCTGGCTGCAACCTCGGGTGTCTGGAAGCTGCGGTTGTTGAGGCCGATCAGTTCCTCCGCCGTATAGCCGAGCATGCGGCAAAAGGCGCTGTTGCAGCGCACCACATTGCCCTTCAGGTCGACCTCATAGTAGGCATCCTCGATCGATTCGAGAATGTCGCGATATTTTTCTTCGCTCGCGCGCAGCGCTTCAATCGCGCTGTCACGCTCATTGCGCTCGTTATCTCCTGCGCGGCTGTTCACGCTATCTCCTTCGCTGTCGATTCCCGGCATTTCCGGAAACCGCCGGTCTATCCTAACAGGCTGTTGAAAAACGTAGCGAGCGGGCCGAGACTGGGACCGAGGAGCGCACGCGTACGCCTGTACGCAGAGCACCGCAGGCCCCGGGATCGGCCCGCGCAGTAGTTTTTCAACAGCCTGCTAATTCTTGTAAAAACCCGTGGTGATCACCACGTCTTCCGCCTTCTCCGGATAGGCGGATTTCTGCTGGATTGCATTGGATGCCGGATTCACCCACTCATAATTCACCCGTCCGCGGCCGACGCTCCCGGCTTTCGCCAGGATCTCCTTTATGAACGGCTTGTTGTCGGCATCCTTTAATTCGCTGCTTGATGCCGTCCGTGCGAAAACGCCGGCGGCTTGACGCAGCCGAAACACATACTACGCCGATTTGAAAAAAATTGCTGTACGGCAATAAATTGATCTGAAATAGACTTCTCTTGTTGCAATCGCGTGATTCACTTCCTTCATTGTCATTTTCTTATTTTTTCGAGGCGATTAGAGCGCTAATTCTGTTGCTGGGGTTCAATCGCGCCGATACCATGGTCGAGATAAATATCCAATAGGCAATCCAGCATGCCCTACCAAGCCAATATTTGCTTCCCTGCGCGCAGATCGCCAAGCGCTGCCCGCACGGCATGTTCACCGATGGATGATTGAGCCGATGGAATGGCCATCCGAACTGAACAAGCGAATGAAGAAAATGCCGCGGCAACGCGTCGGACTGGCCGTCGGTCTTGCGGCAGCGGCCGGGACATTGATGGCGGCCTCGCTGCCGCATTGGCTGGTCGCCGCGCTTGCGGCGGGGCTGTGCGCACTGATCTATTTTGTGGTTGCCGGGCCGCTGCCGGAAACCGACCACAGCTTGCGCGAATCGGAACGCAAGTTCCGCAACTTCGTCGAGCAATCGCTGGTCGGCCTGTACGTGGTGCAGGACGGCAAAATCGCTTACGCCAACAGCAAGTGCGCGGAATTCCTCGGTTATGACTCGCCGGAACAACTGGTCGGCACGCCGGTCGCCGCGCTCACCCATCCGGACGACCTGCCCACCCTGCAGGAAAATCACCGCCGCCGTCTGTCCGGCGAAGTGACCAATCTGCGCTACACCTACCGCGCGGTGCGCCGCGACGGCAGCATCGGCTGGGCCGACGTGCATGGCAGCGTGTGCGAATACGAGGGCCGCCCGGCCATCATGGGCGTTGCGCTCGATGTCAGCCAGCAGGTCGCCTTTGAGCAGCAGTCGCGTCTCGCCAACCGCGTGTTCGATTCGGCCAGCGAAGGCATCGTCATCACCGACGCCGAATGCCGCATCGAGGCGGTCAACCCGGCCTTCACCCGCATCACCGGCTACAGCGCGCCCGAGGCGACCGGCAAGTTTTCGCGCATGATGACCGGACACGGCGCCGAGGTGAACCACGACATGCTGTCGCATCTGGCACGCGACGGCCATTGGCAGGGCGAAATGCTCGACCGTCGAAAGAGTGGCGACTGGTACCCGGCCTGGCTGTCGATCTCGACCGTGCGCGACGTGGAAAAGAAGATCACCAACTACGTCGGCGTGTTCACGGACAATACCAGCCGTAAGGAAGTCGAAACGCGCCTGCAATTCCTCGCCAGCCACGACAGCCTGACCGGCATGCTCAACAGGACCGGCATGATGGCGAAATTCGCGCAGCAGATCGAAGGCGCACGCATCGCCGACCGCCAGATTTCCCTGCTGTTTATCGACCTCGACCGCTTCAAGACCGTCAACGATACGCTGGGCCACCTGGCGGGCGACCAGTTGCTGGTCGCCGCCGCCGACCGCTTGCGCCGTCAGCTCAAGGAAGGTGACATCGCGGCGCGCCTGGGCGGCGATGAATTCACGGTGCTAATGGACGACCCGCCGTCCTCCACGGCAGCCGCTGAATTGGCGGAACGCGTGATCGCCGCCATGGCGCAGCCATTCACGATCGACGGCCAGGAAATGTTCGTCACCGCCAGCATCGGTATCGCCTGCTTCCCGGCGGACGGCCATGACGCGGCCACGCTGCTGAAGAATGCCGATGTCGCCATGTACCGCGCCAAGCAGCGCGGCCGCAACACCTACCAGTTCTTTACCAGCGACATGAACACGCGCGCCTTCGAGCAGCTGCTGCTCGAAAACAGCCTGCGCCATGCGCTGGAGCGCGGCGAATTCGTGCTGCACTACCAGCCGCAGTTCGACGCCCTCAGCGGTCGGGTCGCCGGCGTCGAAGCCCTGATCCGCTGGCGCCATCCGGAACTGGGGCTGGTGCTGCCGGGCACCTTCATTTCGCTGGCCGAGCAAAACGGCCTGATCGTGCCGATCGGCGCCTGGGTCTTGCAGGAAGCCTGCCGCCAGGCCAAGGAATGGCTGGACGCCGGCTGGCGCATCGGTCATATCGCGGTCAATCTGTCGGCCAAGCAGTTCTCCGCCGGCGACCTGCTCGACACCATCCGCAGCGCACTCGATCGCAGCGGCCTGCCGCCGGCCATGCTGGAGCTGGAGATCACCGAAAGCACCATCATGAACAATCCACCCGAAGCGGTGCTGCTGCTCGACCAAATTCGCGACATGGGCGTGGCGATCTCCATCGATGATTTCGGCACCGGCTACTCGTCGCTGGCCAGCCTCAAGCAATACCCGCTCGACAGTTTGAAAATCGATCGCGGTTTCGTGAAGGGCATCCCGCATGACGCCGACGACGTCGCGATTACCGAAGCGATCATTGCGATCGCGCACAAGATGCGACTGAAGGTGGTGGCGGAGGGTGTGGAAAACAGCGAACAGGCCGATTTTCTGCGGGCCGCGGGCTGCGACATGGAGCAGGGCTTCCTGCTCGGAAGGCCGATGGCCGCCGCTGACCTGGCTCGCCAGTTCGCCGGCAGGGGCCTGAGCGTTTCCTGAATTTGCGCTGAACGAGCAATAAAAAAGCCCGCGAATCAGGAGATTCGCGGGCGTAAATCCAACTCTTGGAGGGAGTGGAGGAGACGCTTTACACGGAAGACGGCGCCATCACGGGCGGCTTCCCAATGCAGGCGAAGGTCTCGCCTGCATCTTCATTCGATCAGCTTCCGGAATGGTTGCCCTGGGCATTGCGCGCTGCCTGCATGGCTTCATTGCGCACTTCTTCGCGGCTGCGGGTGGATGCAACATGCGTGAACTCGACGTATTCATTGTTGCCGGTGGCTACCTGGCCGGATGCATACGCTTGTTCCAGTTCGGCGCGTACTTCGGCGCGAGTCTTGCCGGGCACTGCCGCGGTCTTGAATTCGACGTATTCGGTATTCTTTGCCTGCAGTTCTGCCGGAGTCGCAGCCTGCATTTCGGCGATCACTTCGGCGCGGGTCTTGGTCGACGCGTGGTTGGAGAAATCGACGTAGGGGTAGGTTTGGTCGGCCAGGGCCGATCCGGCGGCGGTCAAAACGGCGACAGCGGCAATCAGGTTTTTCGCATTCATTTTCATTCTCCACAGATTAATTGATGACTCCGGGCTCGGCGGTTCAGGCGTATGTGCAGCCGTCGGGTCCTGCCGTCGTGAGTCGCACTGCGTTGTGTTGTGTGCTCATCGATGACTGCAGTGTAGCGATACCGGACTGTTTGAAAAACAGCAAAGAATACAATGATTTATTTCTGATTCAGAAATAATCAAGGGGGTGGGGAGTCAGAGGAAACTTTTATGACGGTAAGCGTTTACTCCGCGGCCTGCTCAGCGCCGGCGCGATGCTGGTGTGCGACCTTGATGACGGTCTTGCGGATCGTGTTGAGAACGGTGGCCGATTTGAAGGGCTTGACGATGAAGCCGTGCACGCCGCGTTCCAGCGCGATCTGCACGGCGACGGGATCGAAATTCCCCGACACCATGAACACCAGTGCCTTGGGCAGGCCGGCGCGCAGCGTGTCCAGCCGCTCCAATCCTTCCGCGTCGACGGCACCGATGTCCACGCAGATCATTTGCGGTTTCAGCTTGATCATCGCGGCCAGTCCCGCCGAGGTGGAACTCGCATCGCCCACCACATCGAAACCGCCGTCGACCAGCACGGAAGTCAGCAGATTGCGCGAGATGGCATTGGCGTCGATAACGACCACTTTGAGCATGTGGGGCGGTCCTCAGGCTTGTCGCGGGCCGGGTGCGCGGGCGCATTCCGGCGTCTCCGTGTTTGTATTTTTGTCATGTGCACGGTCATCGAATTTTCCGTGTCCACGGCGCAATAGTGTCACGCTTCCGCCCTGGCCGCAATCCGTCACACCGTCGTTTCGCCCCAGACAGAGGCGAACGCATCGCTCGTCACCGGGCGGCCGAACAGATAGCCCTGCGCATGATCGCAGCCGGCATTGCGCAGGAAATCCACCTGCGCCTTGGTCTCGACGCCTTCGGCCACGGCGTTCAAGCCCAGAGTCTTGGCCATCGCGATCATGGCCCGCACGATCGCCTCGTTGTTGCCATCCTCGGTCACATCGGTGATGAAGGAACGGTCGATTTTCAGCTTGCGCACCGGCAGGCGCTTCAGATAACTGAGCGATGAATAACCGGTGCCGAAATCGTCGACCGACAATTGAATGCCGAGCTTATCGAGCTCTTCGATCACTTCGAATGCCTCTTCGGTCTGCATCAGCACTGATTCGGTGATCTCCAGTTCCAGCGCGGAAGCCGGCAGCTCGTGTTCGTGCAGGATGCTCGCAACCAGCCTGGCGAAACCCTTGCGTTCCAGCTGTCTGACCGACAGGTTGACCGCGATCTTCGGCAAGTCGAATCCGGCGCTTCTCCAGTCGCGCATCTGGCGGCATGCGGCGCGCAGCACCCATTCGCCCAGATGCGTGATCAGACCGCTGTCTTCCGCCAGCGGGATGAACTTGCCCGGCTCCAGCACGCCGAGTTGCGGATGATTCCAGCGCACCAGCGCCTCGGCGCCCACCACCTGATGTGTTTGCAGATCGATCTGCGCCTGGTAGCACAGCAGGAATTCATCATTGATGATGGCCTTGCGCAAGGCCGATTCCAGTTCCAGCCGCTCCAGCGCGTAAGCCGTCATTTCCTGTTCGTAGAAATGGAACTGGTTCTTGCCGTATCCCTTGGCGCGGTACATGGCCGCGTCGGCGTTTCTGATCAGCGTATTAGTGTCGCCGCCGTCGGTTGGATAGAGGCAGATACCGATGCTCGCGGTCACATACAGCTCATGGCCTTCCAGGGAGAATGGCTGCTGAAAGACCGCCGCCAGTTTCTCCGCCACCAGGGCCGCGCCGCGCGGGCCGTCCAGCTCATTGACGAGCACGATGAATTCATCGCCGCCCAGCCGGCCGATGGTATCCGCCTTGCGCAACTGCGACTGCAATTGCTGCGCCACTTCGCGCAGCAGGCGGTCGCCCACATGATGGCCGAGCGAATCGTTGACGTTCTTGAAGTTGTCGAGGTCGATGAAATAAACCGCGAAGATCGTTTTCTCGCGCGTGGCGCGCTGGATGTTCTGCGCCAGCCGATCATTGAACAGCAGGCGGTTCGGCAATTGCGTCAGCGGATCATGGTAGGCGAGGAAACTTACCTTATCCTGCGAACGCTTGATCTCCGTGATGTCGGAGAACACGCCGACGTAGTGCGACACATCGCCGCGGTCGTTGCGCACGGTGCTGATCGACAGCCATTCGGGGTAGATCTCTCCGCTCTTCCTGCGGTTCCAGATTTCGCCTTTCCACTGGCCCGACTGATCGAGAGCGGACCACATCTCGTCGTAGAACGCCTTGTCCTGGCGACCCGAGTGCAGGATGCGCGGCGTCTTGCCGAGCACCTCCTCTTCGAGATAGCCGGTGACCTCGGTGAACGCCTTGTTGACGGCCAGGACCTGCGTGTCGCAGTTGGTGATGATGACGCCTTCCTGCGTATTCTCGAACACCTTGGTCGCCAGCCGCATCCGTTCTTCGGCCTTCTTCCGTTCGCTGATGTCGGCAAACACCCAGACGCTGCCGCCCTTGAAGCGCTCCGAGGTCAGCGCATGACCGGTCAGCGCGCCCCAGAAAATGCTGCCGTCCTTGCGCACCAGCTGCGTTTCGCGATGGAACGACAGCCCCTTGCGCAGGGCGGCATAGGCGTCGCGCGCCAGCGCGCGGTAGGCATTGCGGTCGGTGTACAGGCGGTCGCTGCGCTTGCCGAGAAATTCGCCGGGCGCGAAGCCGAACAATTCCTCCATGCGGCGGTTGCAGGTCAGCACCGTGCCCTGCTTGAGGAAGGCGACGCCTTCCGAAATCGTGTTCAGGATTGCGTCCTTCTCGATCAGCAGGCGCTTGGTTTCCTCTTCGGCACGGCGGCGCTCGATGATTTTTTCGCTCAGCACGCGGTTTGCCTCCAGCAGAGCGGCGGTGCGATCGCGCACCCGGGCGTCAAGCTGCTCATTGCTCTTTTCAAGCTTGCTGCGTTGCGTCTGGATGATCCGATGCGCGCGTGCTACGACAAAGTGCAACGCCGCATACAGCAGGGCCAGCAGCCCGACCACCGAGGCTACGACCATCACCAGCGCTTTCTGCATCTGCAGCACGAAGGGCGTGACGTCGGAGGAGAGCTCGAAGACCGCGACGATGCGCTGCCTGTCGTCCAGGACCGGCAAGTAGCTCGATGCCAGGTCGCGATTTTCGATGACGCCTTCGAAGGCATCGACACTGTCGCGATGTGTCAGCTCGCTGATGACCCGGCCGGCGGCGGCGGTCGCGAAACCCGGGTTGTTCCGCCTCATCTCGCCGATCTGTTCATCCTTGGTCGAAAAGATCGTCAGTCCATCCAGGTTGTAGATCTTGATCTTCGCCACATTGGTGCCGTTCATGAGCGACACGGCGCGTTGGCGCAGCAGCGGAATATCGATGGCCGTTTTCAGATCGCCGGCCGGCATGGAATGCGAGCGGCGGACCATTTCGGCAACGTCGGGCCACAGCGAATTCCTGAAGGTGGTCGCCATCGCGACGTTCTTTTGCTCGCTGAGCGAGAGCAGTTCGGCGACCGCGAAATGGTGGCTGATCACGCCGAGCGCAATGGCGATGACGACGATAAAGCCGAAGCTGATGACGGAGTAGTAGTGGCGAAGGTTGAAACTTCTCGCGTTGCTGGCATCCATCGCGTGTGGTCTGGCCGGTCGAAGCGGCCAGGGACGGAAATGAAAAAATCATTATATCGACGAGGTTATTTCTTTTTCGCAACCAACAGTAGCGACGTCGAAAAATCTTGACCTGGAATCAGAAACCGGCGCCCGGCGATGGCGTGACGGCCGATTTCAGCTCGCCCCGAAAGCCGTACGCGTTGTATCAACGTCCCGACAAAAACGAATTGCCGGACGAGCGCGCTGCAGTATCATGTTATTGACCGGACACACCGGTTCCCCATCGAGCAACAGGAGGCAAGCATGTACCGCAAAATACTGGTCGCCTACAACGGCACCCCGGAAAGCCGTCTCGCGCTGCAGGAATGCATACTTCTTGCGCCCGGACCCAGCGCGCAAGTGCATCTGCTCGCCGTGGTGGCGCCTTCTCCCATCGTGCTGGCGGGGGAATTCGTCGCGGCGGTTCCCACGCTGGATGAAGAGCAGGCCGAGAGGGATGCGATGGAACAAGTGCTGCAGGCCGGACGCAAGCTGTTGACCGACGCGGGGCTCAATGTGGCGACGCATCTGGAAGTCGGCGAGCCGGTGAACGTCATCGCCGACCTCGTGAACAAGCATGGCATCGAGCTGGTGATCGTCGGGCATTCTCGTCAGAAAACCTTCGCCATGCGCTGGTGGCGCGGATCGATGGACGCGGTGTTGGTGGACAAGATCCGCTGCAGCGTGCTGGTGGCGGCGGATCCCAAGATGTCATCCTGAACCCGCCGCTTTGCCCGACATGAGCGCGGCACGCTCTACGCATGCCGCGCCCGGGTGATTACGGACAAGGCGTCAACTGCGGCGCGATGACATTGCGCGTGTTGATCGTCGTCGGATTGTCATCCGTCCCGCCCGTGTTTTTGGTGAAGGTGCATCCGTAGGTCGGGCTGGCAACGGTTGCCGCCGTCAATACATCATCCCCTGCCGGCTTCACGCCGGATTCCGCCCACGCCACCATGGCGGTGAAGGCGTCCACCTGTTCCTGCACGGTGAAGTCGCAATGGCTCGGCGCGCGAATCGCACGCTGAACCAGCCACCCGCCATTGCCCGCCGCCTCGGCCCGGCGGCGATAGATTTGCTCCATGCTGAACGGCACATACATGTCACCCAGCGTGTGCAGCGACACCACCGGAATATGGAACTGGCCGTTGACCTTGGGAATCCAGCGCAGGCCGTCGCTGCGCAGGCGATTGGCGTCGGCGGCGCCGGTGAGCTTGGGAATCGAGGCATTCAGCGCGGCTTCTTCCGCCGATACCGCCGGATCGCTGTCGAGCTGGTAGGTGAAGCGGTTGGTGTCGAGCGTCGACTTGGTGAGGATGCCGTTCACCGTACCGTCGCTGCCGAAGGTGCCCCAGACCACGCTCTGCAGGGCGGTATTGCCGAAGCCTTGCGCGAAGACCGGGCGTTCGCCGCCGGTCAGGTTCTTGACGATCGCGGCCAGCTTGGCGCCCTGCGCGGTCGGCGCCGTGCTGAAGGTGGTGAACAACGCGCTGCGCACGCTGGCGGCGATGTCGGCGAACTGTGCCGTTGGATAGTTCGGCTGGCCGGCCAATGTCTGCGCGGCCAGCTGGTAGCCGGCGAAATAGTCGAACAGTTCGGTGTCGCCCATCACGCCGCACATCGGCACTGCGCCGTCGTAGCGCATCTTGTTCTTCGCGGTGTTGAAGGTTTCATCCTCGATCGCCGCGCCCGTGATATGGCCGCCCATCGAATGGCCGATGATGTAGGTCTTGCTCGGCATGCTCAGGGTGCGGCCCTTGGAGGAGGCGATGCTGGCGAAATTGAGCGCCAGCGCATTGGTGTCTTCCACCCCGGCGCGTACATCGTAGTAATTCTTGCTGTAACTGGAGGCCGCCCAGGCGTAACCGTTTTCGATCAGGTAGCGACGGATCGAGGGCGTGGTGATGGCCAATTGCGGCACCGTGCCGACATAGCCGTGCGCATACATGACCAGCCTGCCGTTCCAGTTGCGCGGTACTTCGATGCGATAGCCGGCGCCGTTCAGCACGCCGGTCCAGCGGTCGGTCTGCACCGTGGTGCCAGCCAGGGCCTTGAAGCTGGCGCCACCGCTGGTGTCGGTTTCATAGTCCGGTGCGGTGACGAAATTCGGTGCGGTGAAACTGCGGGTATCCTGCGCGCGGGCTTCTTCGGTATCGTTGCCGCCGCCGCATCCGGCCAGCCAGAAGGCGCTTCCCAATGCCAGCGCGACGGCTCGTAGAGTCGTGTTGTTCACTTATTGTCTCCTCGTTGTTGAGTTGTCCGGGCCTAGCCGACTTCATGCGCCCGAAGCTGCGCCACCGGCCCGTGGCGGAGCAGCGAGTCTTTCATCTGGCGCTTTCATTGTTCTGCAGGGCAGAATATCGTTTTGTTTTTCGTTTAGTGTATAGACTGGCAACTTGCATGTAAACCAACTGTCGCATGTAGCGCAGTTGCCGGGTGGCAGAAATGCGATTGCATTGCGCAAACACAATGTTGGTTATTGAAAAGACAATGAATTGGGAGGGAGTTATTCTGCATTGCAGAATAATCAGGTAAAAAGGAAGGGCTGCATCCGCCGCCGGCGGATGCAATCAGCGGGCGTTACAGGAAGCGGTCGAGCAATTTGCGGCTGGCCTTGTCGAGCGCCTGCACGTCGCGGATCAGGAATTGCACGCCATGGCTGTCTGCGATCAGCAGGGTCTCATTGGCGACGCGGCGGATGTCCTCTTCGCCTTTCAGGACGAAGCTGGCAAGGCCGCGGTCGGTCTCGACTTCCCAGGTGCTGGGCACGGCAAAGGTCGAGACATGCCGGATCTGCCGGATCTCCGGCAGGAATTCGCGGTTCTTCAATTCCTCTTGCAGCAGCGCGCGCGCCTCCGCCGGCAACTCGTCCAGACTGTCGATCCAGGCGAGTTCATGCCCGTCCACATCGACCAGCGCGATGCCGGATTCGGGCGCGGCAATCGGGAAGGCGCGCACCGGCACCACGCCTTCGAACACGCCTTCTTCCGATGCAAGGACCAGCTTGCCGAAGGCATTGCGGCTCAATTCAAACTTGTTCATGCGATGTCATCCTGAAGATCGGCAAGCGCTTCATTCTCCGCCTGACGCTGCTGCGCCTGGTAGAGGCGGTAATACGCGCCTTCGCGTGCCAGCAATTCCTCGTGCTTGCCGACTTCGACGATCTGGCCCTTGTCCAGCACCACCAGTCGGTCGGCCTGGCGCAGCGTGGACAGGCGGTGTGCAATGGCAATCGTGGTGCGGCCGCGCACCAGGTTGTCGAGCGCTTTCTGGATTTCCTTTTCAGTCGAGGTGTCGACCGAGGAGGTGGCTTCATCGAGGATCAGCAGTTGCGGATCGATCAACAGTGCGCGCGCAATCGAGATGCGCTGGCGCTCGCCGCCGGACAGGGTCTGGCCGCGCTCGCCCACCATCGAGTCGTAGCCATGCGGCAGGCGCAAGATGAATTCATGCGCGTTGGCTGCGCGCGCGGCGGCAATGATTTCCGCGCGCGTGGCGCCCGGCTTGCCGTAGGCGATGTTGTCGGCGATGGTGCCGAAGAACAGGAAAGGCTCCTGCAGCACCAGGCCGATATGGCGCCGATATTCCGCGATCGGCAGCGAACGGATATCCACGCCGTCCACCAGGATGGCGCCGTCCGACACGTCGTAGAAGCGGCAGATCAGGTTGACCAGCGTGCTCTTGCCGGAACCGCTGTGGCCGACCAGACCGATCATCTCGCCCGGCTTGATGGACAGATCGACACCGCGCAGGACCGCGCGATTGCCATAGCGGAAACCGATGTTGCGGATGTCGATGCGTCCTTCGATGCGCGACAGGTGCACCGGGTTTTGCGATTCCGGTACGGAGGATACATGGTCGAGGATGTCGAAGATGCGCTTGGCGCCGGCCGCCGCCTTCTGGGTCACGGAGACGATGCGGCTCATCGAATCCAGCCGCGTGTAGAAGCGTCCGATATAGGCGAGGAAAGCGGTCAGCACGCCGACCGTGATGTCGCCTTTCGACACCTGCCAGATGCCGACCGCCCATACGATCAGCAGGCCGATCTCGGTGAGGAAAGTCACGGTCGGCGAGAACAGCGACCACACCTTGTTGACGCGGTCATTGATCAGCAGGTTGTGCCTGTTGGCTTCGCGAAAACGCGCCGCCTCGCGCTTTTCCTGCGCGAACGCCTTCACCACGCGGATGCCCGGAATGGTATCGGCCAGCACATTGGTCACTTCGCCCCACACCCGGTCGATCTTCTCGAAGCCGTGCCGCAGCTTGTCGCGCACCACGTGGATCATCCACGCGATGAAAGGCAGCGGCAGCAAGGTCACCAGCGCCAGCCAGGGATTGATCGAGACCAGGATCACTGCGGTCATGCCGATCATCAGCACGTCGGTCGCGAAATCCAGCAGATGCAGCGAGAGGAATACGCAGATGCGGTCGGATTCCGAGCCGATGCGCGCCATCAGATCGCCGGTGCGCCGGCCGCCGAAATATTCCAGCGACAACCGCAGCAGATGCTCATAGGTGGCGGTGCGCAGGTCCGCGCCGATGCGTTCCGACACCAGCGCCAGGATATAGGTGCGCGCCCAGCCGAGTCCCCACGCGAACAGGGCGGCGCCGGCCATGCCGGCCAGGTAGCTCGCGACCAGCATGACATCGATCTGCTGGCCGTTCTGGTAAGGAATCAGCACCTTGTCCATCAGCGGCATGGACAGGTAGGGCGCTACCAGCGTTGCGGCGGTCGATGCGAGTGTCAGCAGGAAGCCGGCCAGCAACTGGCCCCGGTACGGCCGGGCGAAGCGCCACAGGCGGAACAGCGTCCAGGTCGACGGCGGCGTGTGAATTTCGCGCGTGCAGATCGGGCATTCGTCTTGATCGGCCGGCAAGGGCGCCTTGCAACTCGGGCAGATGGCCTGTTCCGGTTCCTGCACCGGCGTTCCGGTCAGCGCCGCATCGCGTTGCTGCTCGAAGTGGTCGATTACGCGCAGGGCTTCGGGATTGTGGCCGAGGGTGTAGCGCCAGCATGCCAGGCGCCGGGTCTCGTCGTGCAGTTCGAGCGTGCCGACGCCCGCATGGTCATGATGCGCCAATGCAAGATGTTGTCGATAAGACCACGTTTTCCATTCGACATTGCCCGCTGTCTTCGCCAGCAGACGCTGATCGGTCACGACCACGATGCCCGGTGCGAAATGCAGGCTGTCATCGAGATCGAGCTCGACGCTGGCGACGGCCGTTTCGCCGGCGCGCAGGCATGTTTGCAGCGCGCTTTGCCAGTGTGCGGGCACGGCATGCCTGGCTGACAAAGCGATGGGGGATTCTGTGTTCATTGATGCTCTGAAAAGGCAAACAAACGACGCTTTGTTTGCAAAATATAAATGAATTCGGGTGCGCCTTCACTGGAATGCGCGTCAGGGTGGCGCTAAGTATACCGAGAGGCGATAATGTTGTTCGCGGGTATTTACATCACTCTGCGATAATTTCTGCTGCGTCCAGTAAACTAGCGCGGGTGAGAAGCGTTAAACCAAGCACAGGCCAATAAGAGACCGCCATTGCCCACAAAGGCCTTTATCCTTCAGCTTCAGTATTAAATGAACAACAAAACCATTGAGATCATCAATGTGATGTCTCTGCGCGGACCGAATATCTGGACTTATCGTCCGGTCATCGAGGCATGGGTCGACATCGGTGATCTGGAAGATTCGCCCTCCAATACCATACCCGGTTTCTATGAGCGCCTGACCGCATGGTTGCCAGGCCTGATCGAACACCGCTGCGGCGTCGGCGAGCGGGGCGGCTTCCTGCAGCGCCTGCGCGAAGGCACCTGGCCGGCGCACATCATGGAACACGTGATGATCGAACTGCAAAACCTGGCCGGCGTGCAGACCGGTTTCGGCAAGGCGCGTTCGACCTCGAAACGCGGCGTGTACAAGGTGACCGTACGCGCGCGCTATGAACAGGTCAGCCGCGTCGCGCTGACTGCGGCGCGCGACATCGTGATGGCGGCCATCGAGGATCGCGCATTCGACATTGCCGCCACCGTGGAAAACCTGCGCGACCTCGCCGAAGCTGTCGCGCTCGGACCGAGCACCGCCAACATCGTCGATGCCGCCACCGACCGCTCCATTCCGCATATCCGCCTGAACGACGGCAACCTCGTGCAGTTCGGCTACGGCGCGCGTTCGCGCCGCATCTGGACCGCGGAAACCGACCAGACCAGCGCCATTGCCGAAGGCATCTCCAGCGAAAAGGACCTGACCAAGAGCCTGCTGAGTTCGTGCGGCGTGCCGGTGCCGGAAGGACGCATCGTCAACGGTATGGAGGATGCCTGGGACGCCGCGCAGGACATCGGCCTTCCGGTGGTGGTCAAGCCGTCCGACGCCAACCATGGCCGCGGCGTCTCGACCGACCTGAAGACGCGCGAGGAAATCGAAGCCGCCTACCGCCTGGCCGACGAAGAAGGCAGCGACGTGATCGTCGAACGCTTCGTGCGCGGCAACGAGCACCGCCTGCTGATCGTCGGCGGCAAGCTGATCGCCGCCGCCAAGGGCGAGAGCGCGTACGTGACCGGCGACGGCGCGTCCAACGTCACCGACCTGATCAACTCGCAGCTCAATACCGATCCGCGACGCGGCGAGCATGAGGAATTTCCGCTCAACCTGATCACTTACGAAGAAGATCCGACCGTGCTGCTGGTGCTGGAGCGCCAGGGGTTCGGTCCGGATTCGGTGCCGCCGGCTGGACAGCAAGTGCTGATCCAGCGCCACGGCAATGTTGCCTTCGACTGCACCGACGACGTGCATCCGAGCACTGCGGCGGCCGCCTCGCTGGCTGCGCGCATCGTCGGACTGGATATCGCCGGCGTCGATCTGGTGACGGAAGACATTTCCCGTCCGCTGGAAGAGCAGGGCGGCGCCATCGTCGAAGTCAATGCCGGCCCAGGGCTGCTGATGCATCTGAAACCGGCCAGCGGCCAGCCGCGCCCGGTCGGACGCGCCATTGTCGACCACTTGTTCCCGCAACACGACAATGGCCGCATTCCCATCGTCGGCGTCAGCGGCAGCCACGGCAAGACCGCGGTCGCGCGACTGGTGGCGCGCATGCTCAAGCTGCGCGGCACGCATGTCGGTCTGGCCTGCAGCGACGGCCTGATCGTGGGCGAGCGCCAGATGAGCAAGAGCGATTGCGCCAACTGGCAAGCCGCGCACCGCGTCCTGATGAACCGCGCGGTCGAAGCGGCGGTGTTTGAAAACGGCTTCCGCGCCATCCTGGCTGAGGGACTCGCCTACGACCGCTGCCAGGTCGGTGTGGTGACCAATATCGATCCGGACGCCAGCCTGCCCGATCTGTGCATCGAGGACGCGGACCAGATGGCCAACGTCGCACGCACCCAGGTCGACATCGTCCTGCCGGAGGGCGTCGCGGTACTGAACGCCGCCGATGCGCGCGTGGCCGACATGGCGCGCTTGTGCGACGGCAGCGTGATCTTTTTCAGCGTATCGCCGGATGCGGCGCCGCTCGCGCAGCATCGCGCGGACGGCGGACGTGCGGTATTCGTGCGCGACGGCCAGGTGACGCTGGCCAGCGGTGCGCAGGAAACGCCGCTCATCGCCCTCGACCGCTTGCCGATTGCGGGCCTCGACAGGCGTGCCGGCCTGATTGAAAACATTCTCGCTGCCGCGGGTGCCGGCTGGGCGCTCGACGTCGGCACCGACGTGTTGCGCGCGGTGATAGAAACCTTCGATTACGACAGCGCGGCATAGGCTGCACGTATCGGCACATATCGACACATTCGACACATATCGGCACGCTTGAAAGAATACGGTTCGTCATTGACCACGGGCCCATGTAGAAAGCGTGGCTGCGACAACATCGCGACAGCCAAGCGCACAAGGAACATATAGATGGAAATCTCGCGTATCCGCGCCTTGCGCGGCCCTAATCTGTGGAGTCGGCACACGTCGATCGAAGCTATCGTCTCGTGCACCGAGGCCGAGCGCAATATCGCCTCACTGCCGAACTTCGAGCCGCGGCTGCGCCTGCGTTTCCCTCAAATCAAGTTCCTCGAACCGACCAGGGACGGCTGTCCCGTCTCGATGGCGCATGCGCTGGAAGCCGCCGCGCTCAATCTGCAGGCGCAGGCCGGCTGTCCGGTGACCTTTTCCCGCGCGGTGGAAACCGTCCAGCCCGGCACCTATCAGGTCGTGGTCGAATACACCGAAGAGCCGGTCGGCCGTCTGGCTTTCGAGCTGGCGGAACAACTGTGCCGCAGCGCGCGCGAGGACACGCCCTTCGATCTGGAAGGCGCGCTGTCGCGCCTGCGCGAACTGGATGAGGACATCCGCCTCGGACCCAGCACCGGCGCCATCGTGCAAGCGGCAGTGGCGCGCGGCGTACCCTATCGCCGCCTGACCGAAGGCAGCATGGTGCAGTTCGGCTGGGGCAGCCGCCAGCGCCGCATCCAGGCCGCGGAAACCAGCCGCACCAGCGCGATTGCGGAATCGATCGCGCAGGACAAGGAACTGACCAAGATGCTGCTGAACGCCGCCGGCGTGCCGGTGCCGAACGGGCGCGCGGTGGCGGACGCGGAAGATGCCTGGCTGGCCGCCCAGGAAATCGGCGGCCCGGTTGTGGTCAAGCCGCGTGACGGCAACCAGGGCAAGGGCGTCGCGGTCAACGTCAGGACGCGTGACGAAGTGCTGGCCGCGTTCAATGCCGCCTACGCGATCAGCCCCGACGTGCTCGTCGAGCGCTATATTTCGGGCCACGATTTCCGCATGCTGGTGGTCGGCAACCAGCTGGTCGCCGCGGCACGGCGCGCACCGCCGCAAGTCGTCGGCGACGGCGTGCACAACATTGGCGAACTGATCGAAGAGGTGAACAAGGACCCGCGCCGCAGCGAGGGCCATGCGACATCGCTCACCAAGATTCGTCTCGACAATATCGCGCGCGCCACGCTGGCCAAGCAAGGCTACACCGTCGAGAGCGTCCCGCCCAAGGGCGAGCCGGTGATCCTGCGCAACAACGCCAACCTCAGCACTGGCGGTTCCGCCACCGATGTCACCGAAGACGTGCATCCGGACGTGGCGGCATGCGCCGTCGAAGCCGCGCAAATGGTCGGCCTCGACATCTGCGGCGTGGACGTGGTGTGCGAAAGCGTGCTCAAGCCGCTGGAAGAACAGGGCGGCGGCATCGTCGAAGTGAATGCCGCGCCGGGCCTGCGCATGCACCTGCAACCCTCGTTCGGCAAGGGCCGTCCGGTCGGCGAAGCGATCATTGCCTCCATGTTCAAGGAAGGCGATGACGGCCGCATCCCGGTGGTGGCGGTGGCCGGAACCAACGGCAAGACCACCACCGTCAAGCTGATCGCGCACATCCTCGCCGCCAACAAGTACCGGGTCGGCATGACCGGCACCGACGGCGTCTACATCGGCAGCCAGCGCATCGATACCGGCGACTGCAGCGGCCCGCGCAGTGCGCGCAATGTGCTGCTGCACCCGGATGTGGACGCGGCCGTCTTCGAGACCGCGCGCGGCGGCGTGCTGCGCGAAGGACTGGGCTTCGACCGCTGCAATGTCGCGGTCGTCACCAATATCGGCGAAGGCGACCACCTCGGCCTGAACTTCATCACCACCGTGGAAGACCTGGCGGTGGTCAAGCGCGTGATCGTGCAAAACGTTGCGCCCAACGGCACGGCGGTGCTCAACGCCGCCGATCCGATGGTGGCCAACATGGCGGCCGTCTGCCCGGGCAGCGTCACCTTCTTCGGCAGGGATGTGCATCATCCCGTGATGACCTCGCATCGCGCGCAGGGCCGTCGCGTGGTGTATGTCGACGGCGATGCGATCGTCGCGGTCGAAGGCAAGAATATCCACCGCATCGCGTTGGCCGACATTCCGCTCACGCGCAACGGCAGCATCGGCTTCCAGGTCGAAAACGCCATGGCGGCGATCGGCGCGGTGTGGGGCCTGGGCATCGATTGGGAGACCGTGCAGGCGGGGCTGAAGACCTTCATCAACGACGCGCGGAGCGCACCGGGCCGCTTCAACCTGTTCTCCTGCAAGGACGCGACCGTGATTGCCGACTACGGCCACAATCCGGATGCCATGCATGCGCTGGTGAAGGCGGTGGAAAGCATGCCGGCCAAACGCCGCAGCGTGGTCATCAGCGGTGCGGGCGACCGGCGGGACGAGGACATTCGCCGCCAGACCGAGATTCTCGGCGCAGCCTTCGACAGCGTGATCCTGTACGAGGACCAGTGCCAGCGCGGGCGGCAGGACGGCGAAGTGATCCGCCTGTTGCGGCAGGGACTGGCCAACGCCCGGCGCACCACGTCGGTCAAGGAGATCAAGGGCGAGTTTGCGGCGATCGATGCGGCGCTTGCGGATTTGTCGGAGGGAGATCTTTGCCTGATCCTGATCGATCAGGTGGAAGAGGCCTTGGCGTACATCGGGGAGCGCGCTGCGCGCTGAGCCGCTTCCGCCCTAATGCAGAAATAATCGGATCGACATCAAACCGATACCGAGCGCAATCGAGGTGAGTGCGATCCGGTGCAGCCGGTCGACCTTGGCTTGTCTTGCACGGACGCGCTGGAGGAAGTGGCGGTTTTTGCGGCGGCGCATGGGCATTCCGGATGGGTGAGTGGACGACCATTTTGCCGCCGTCGTGCCGGGCGGAACTTGATTTTTCGCAATGCTCGTGCCTGACTGGCAAGACTGCTGCAACGCCGCAGCGATCATCGTGCCTACTCCGGCCGCAAGCGAATCAACTGTCCCTTGCGCTCGTCGGTCAGCACATATAGCAGGCCGTCGGGTCCTTCGCGCACGTCGCGTATGCGCTGCTTCAGATTCTGCAGGAGCTTTTCCTCCTTCACCACCTTGTCGCCTTGCCATTCGAGACGCGCGAGATACTGGAATTTCAGCGAGCCGACAAACAGGCTGCCCTGCCAGGCCTCGCCGTATTTGTCGCTGTGCAGGAAGGCCATGCCGGATGGCGCGATCGACGGCGTCCAGTAGTGCAGCGGCTGTTCCATGCCTTCCTTCGCCGTGATGCCCGCGCCGATCTTTCCGCCACCGTAGTTTTCGCCGTAGGTGATCACCGGCCAGCCATAGTTCTTGCCTGCCTGCGGGCGATTGATTTCATCGCCGCCTTGCGGACCGTGTTCATGCATCCAGAATTTGCCGTCCGGTCCGATCGTCGCGCCCTGCGAATTGCGATGGCCGTAGCTCCAGATTTCCGGCAGCGCGCCCGGCGGCGCGGATTTCCGGTCGGCGAACGGATTGTCGGGCGGCACCGAGCCGTCCTTGCGGATGCGGACCACCTTGCCGAGATGGTTGTCGAGCTTTTGCGCATCCTCCTTGCGGCTGTAGCGTTCGCCCAGGGTCAGGAACAGACTGCCGTCGCCGAAATCGACGATGCGGCAACCGAAATGCGCATCGCTTTCGACCTTCGGCTTCTGGCTGAACAAGACCTTCATCTGTTCGATGCGCTTGCTGTCCCCGGAGAGCCGGGCCGAGGCCAGCGCGGTCGAGTTCACGCGCCCTGATTCGCCGGGTTCGGAGTAACAGAAATAGATGGTGCGGTTACGCGCGAAATCACGATCGGTGATCACGTCCAGCAGGCCGCCTTGTCCGCCCACATCGATTTTGGGCAGGCCCTGCAGTGGCGGTCCCAGACTGCCGTCCGGCTGCACCACGCGCATGCGGCCCGGCCGTTCGGTGACCAGCATGCGGCCGTCGCCGATGAAGGCCAGCGCCCAGGGATGATCGAGATCGCGCGTGAGCACTTCCGGATGGATGGTCGCGGATTGCGCCTGCGCGCCTGCCAGCAAGGTGAACGCGCACAGTGCGCCCAACTCACCCACTCGTCTACAGTGGTTCATATATTCCCCCTGATGCAACACTATCCGGAAACTCGGCGTCGGCCATCTCCAGTTTGGCTTCACTTCGCCTTTTTGTCCTGCGATTTTTTTCGATTTTTCCTGTCGATGTCCGGCGTCGCATCGTCCATGCCGGGGTCGACATTCGGGGGCGGCTTGACGATGGCTTTCGGGTCGGTCGTCGGCGGCACTTCGACCGAGCCCGGGTCCGATGGCGGCTTCAACCCCGGCTCGGGCATGCGCCGCACGCCGGGATCGCGCGGCGTCTTCAACGAAGGCTCGGATTTGCTCGGCAAATCGGATTTTGCCGCCGCCGTCGAGACTGCGCACAGTGCAAGCAGCATCGCGCATAGTCGCTTCATCGCGCTAGTCGAGCCGCGCCGCCGAAGCCGTCTCGTTCTTCACCGTCCCGCGCGGCGCACCCTGCTGCGTCATGTCGAACTGCGCCGTCAGCATTTCGCTGCCGAGGGCGGCGCGTTCGTCGGCGTCGAGCAGCCGCCGCACCGCCGGGAACAAATGCTCTTCTTCTTCACGATGATGATGCTCGGTCTGCTCCTTCAGCACCTTGAACTTGGCTTCGAACGCCTTGTCGCCGGGGTCCAGCTCGAGCAGGTCCTTCAGCAGCCGCTTCAGCGAGAGATGCTCTTCCAGCGCCTCCAGCAGATCGTCCTCGGTCCGCGCACGGTGCACGGCCGGGTAGAACACCTCCTCTTCCGATTTGATGTGGACCGTCAGCAGGTCGGCGGCTTTCGTGAACAGCGCCTTTCTCGCTTCCGCGGTTTCGGCGCCGCGCACGAGCGCGAGCAGACGCTCCATCTCGCGATGCTGGGTTTCGAGCAATGCCACTGCGTCTGTTTCTTTTTCTGTCATCGTGATGCACTCCAATTGTTTGCCAAACAAGTTAGAGACGGGCTTGCACAACAGGTTCAGGCAACAGACTGCTTTCCTTCCACTTGCTGACATCACGCAAGATGCCGGTGCTTAACGAAAAAATCCGCCTCCGCTTACAATGGCGGATCGTATTTTTGCGGGAAGAAATGATGAGCAATCGCAAGCCGCTCGACGCCACGGCCGTCGGCCTCATGCTGATGCTGTGCGTGATCTGGGGCTTGCAGCAAGTCGCGGTCAAGCTGGCGGCGCCGCACATGGGCGCGATCATGCAGATCGGCTTGCGCTCGCTGGTCGCGGCCTTGATGGTCAGCGGCTTGATCTGGTGGCGCGGCGAGAAGCTGGACTTGCGCGACGGCACACTCTTGCCCGGCATCGCCGCCGGCGTCTTGTTCGCGCTGGAATTCCTGTTCGTTGCGCTCGGCCTGCAATACACCACTGCATCGCACATGTCGGTGTTCCTCTACACCGCGCCGATTTTCACGGTGCTCGGCTTGCACTGGAGCATCGCCGGTGAGCGGCTCGGGCCGATGCAGTGGGCCGGCGCGCTGGCCGCGTTCGCCGGCATCGCCGTTGCGTTTTCCAATGGCTTCGCGGCGCAGTCGCGCGGCTGGGGCGACATGCTGATCGGCGATGCGCTCGGCGTGCTGGGCGGCATATTCTGGGCCGCGACCACCGTGCTGATCCGCCGCTCATCCCTGTCGGAAGCGCCACCCGCCACCACGCTTCTGTATCAGCTCGGCAGCTGCGGCGTGATCCTGCTGACCATCGCGGCACTGAATGGGCAGGCCGCGTCATCCGCCTTCACCGGCATTGTCTGGGGGAGCCTGTTCTTCCAGTCGGTCGTCGTCGCATTCCTCAGCTTCCTGATCTGGTTCTGGATGCTGCGGCGTTACCTCGCGTCGCGGCTGGCAGTGTTTTCCTTCCTGACGCCGATGTTCGGCGTCGGCTTCGGCGTGCTCTTGTTGCACGATCCGCTCGATCCGCGCTTCGCCGCCGGCGCGGTGCTGGTGATGGCCGGTGTTGTCATGGTGAACATGCGGAAATAGTCTATGCCCGGATATTTCACCGGACCGGCCCTCAGCTTGACTCGAAGGTGCATGTTTGCACGGTTTGCGAGCTGCGAAGGGCAGATCCAATTTGTACCGGCGGCCTACGCGGGTGCTGGCGCGCGATTTGCGGCCATTTCGCGCCCCCGCTTCGCGCCAATAGCCCCGCTATTGGCTTGTCGCGAGAACGCAAACTGACTCGCAACTCGCACCCCATCACTCCGCATTCCGGTGAAATATCCGGGCAAGCGCTCGGCACTTTTTATTGCGGCGATTGCCCAAATATAGATTCTGGCGCCGCACCTGCGCGTCATGCCAACCGGAATGTTGAGGAGTTTGTCATGCTGTTTCGTCTGGGTCGTCTCATCCGCGCAGTGGGGCGCGATATCGTGGTGCTGTGGTACGCCTGCCGCAATCCCGCCACGCCTGCCATCGTGAAGCTGGCCGCAGTCCTGATCGCGCTGTACGTCATCAGTCCGATCGACCTCATCCCCGACTGGCTGGTCGTGCTTGGGCTGGTGGACGACGTCACGCTGGTGGCGCTCGGCATCCCCGCGCTGCTGCGGCTCGTGCCGGATCACGCGCTGCAGGAGGCGCATCACGCCGCGGAGGGCTTGCTGTCCCGATCGAAATCGTGATCAGCCGGCGCCAACCGGCGTGTATTGCCCGACGTTTTCCGCCAGCCAGCGTTGCGACAAGTCGCTGACACGCTGATTCGGATGGAAGTCGTCGCGGAAATATTCCCGCCACGGCTGGTATGACTGGCGCAGCAGGCCGCGCCGGCCGAACAGGAAGGATGCGCCGCTCTTCCACGTACGCCATTTCCAGAGCGTGCCGTCGCGGCGCAGGTTGTTGATCGTCTGCCGCAGCGCCTCGCTCAGGAAGATGAAGGTCACACGTCGCATCCAGGTGATGCGCCACGCATGCGAGCCGCCCAGTGCCTGGTACAGGTCGAAGGCGGTGCACTTGTGTTCCGCTTCCTCCGCGCTGTGCCACAGCCACAAGGTCTTCAGTCGCGCGTCGCAGCCGTCGAGCAGATCGTGGTTCTTCAGCATCCATTCGGCGAAGATCGCGGTGAAATGTTCATTGGCCGCCGTAATGCCCAGCCAGTGGCGCGGATCGACGCCTTCCAGCAGTTTCAGGCGCTTCTGCGCGCGCGGCCCCCATGCATTGACGAGGCCCTGCTTTTCCAGCTGATTGTTGAACAGGCCGTGAATGCGGCGATGCGTCGCTTCCTGACCGACGAAGCCCTGGACCTCGGCGCGGAACCGCTCCTGCCGGTCGGCCGGCAGTGCCTTGAATCCATTGCGCACCGCGTCGATGAAGAATTGCTCGCCCACGGGGAAGCTCATCGACAGGGCATTGAAAAAGGCGCTGCGGAACGCGTCGCCGCCGCACCAATGGCGTGCGAACGGTGTTTCCAGATCGATCAGCAGGCGGCGCACAACGAGATCGGCCATCGCGATACTCCCGTCAAGATAGATTGGTACGAGTCAGTACCAAGCATGGTGGTGTACATTTATGGTACTGTCAAGTACCAAATCACACCTGACCCGAAATGACGCAAGCTTTACAGGACAATGACATTGCATCCAGCCATCGCCAGCGATTGCTCGAAGGCATGGCGCATGCGGTCGCGGCCAAGGGCTACGCAGAAACGACCATCGCCGACATCGTGCGCGAGGCCGCGGTATCGCGCCGCACTTTCTACGAGCATTTCACCACCAAGGCCGATTGCCTGATCGCGCTCTATGAAGCCGCCAATCGCAGCGCACTGGCCGTGTTGCGCGAGGCCATCGACCCCGCGCAGGACTGGCAGGAACAAGTGGAAAAGGCGATGAGCGCCTACTTCGCCTGCCTGGCGCAAAACCCGACGCTGGTGCGCACCCTGTTCGTGGAGATCCTCGGCCTCGGTGCCGAAGGACTGGCGGTGCGGCGTCGCGCCAACGAGGAAATCGTCGCGTTCATGCTGCAGGTGATCAACGGCGGGCGCAAGCGCAAGGCGCCGCTGTCGGCCGAGATGGCGATGGCGGTGGTGGGGGGAATCAATGAGCTGGTGCTGCAGGCGATCGAACGCAATCGGGTCGGCGATCTCAAGGCATTGGCGGCGCCGGCCATCGCCTTGCTGCAAGCGGTCACCCGCGATACGGCGTGAACGGTTAATCGCTGCTTCGCATCAGGCGGCGCTGCCCGGCGAGTAATACCGGTACGCACTGCCGCCGAGTGCCTTTGCCTCATACATCGCGGCATCCGCCTTTTCCATCAATTCATCGATGCTGGTGCCGTCATCGGGAAAGATGCTGATTCCCAAGCTGATCCCGATTCTGATTTCCTTGCCGTCCACATCGAACGGCGCGGTCATTTCGCGAAGGACCTTGGCCGCCACCATCTGCACGTTCCTGTCTGCGCCTTTGCCCGCAACGGCCATGGTGAACTCGTCCCCGGACAGGCGTGCAAGACTGTCGCTTTCGCGTATGCAGCCTTGCAGACGCTGCGCCACGGATTGCAGCAAGTAGTCGCCGACCTGGTGGCCGAAGGTATCGTTTACCTGCTTGAACCCGTCCAGGTCAAGGAAGACCACGGCCAGCTTTTCATCATTGTGGCCGGCATGATTGATGGATTGCGAAAGGCGGTCGGTAAACAGCAGGCGATTGGGCAAATCGGTCAGCGCATCGTGCGTGGCCTGGTACATCAGCGCGTGAGATCGTGCGTGCAGCCGGGTGATGTCATGAAGAACCGTGACGATACCGATATCCTTGCCATCGGTGTCATGCATTTTTCCGCCGGTCGTTCTCACGAAGAGTTCCTCGCCGTCTTCGCGAACAAGGATCAAGACCGTGTCTTCCGGCAGGCCAGCGGCGAGGCCGGGTGGTTTCACCAGTTTGTGCCGGCTCGATTCTTCCAGAAACGTGATCCGGTCGCAAAGCAATTGGCCGATCAGCGCTTCGCTGTCGGTGCCGGTCATGTGCTCGGCCGCCGGATTCATCTGCAGGACGCGACCCTCGTTGTCCATCACGAATACCGCATCGACAATCGACGTCAGCGTGATCATCGCCAGCTGGCGTTCGGCAACCAGTTCGGCGGTGCGCTCCTGCACGCGCTGCTCCAGCCTCTCGTTGGTGGTGCGCAGCGCGTCTTCCGCCTGTCGCATCTGGTCCCTGAGCGCGCGTTCTTCGTGGATGCGGTCGAGCACCGCGGGCAACAGTTCGAGATAGGTCTTGTCCCCATCCTTCACGAGATAATCCCGCGCGCCAAGCCGCATCGCATCCACTGCGATATCCAGATCGCGCGCGCCCGTCATGATCACCACCGAAGGCGCTTCATTCGGGTGATCGTGTTCGACCTCGCCGATCTGCCGCAGGACGGTAATGCCGTCGGCGTCGGGCAGCCGATAGTCGAGCAGAACCATGTCCGGATGCTCGTCTTTCACCGCCCGGATGCCCTCCGCCCCCAGCGCGGCCTCCACGATCCGCATATCGAATGCGCGATGGCGCGCGAGCGTTCGCCGGCAGGCCATGCGATCGACTTCATCGTCGTCGATGATGAGAATCGTGCGTTTTGCCAGCGCACTGGGAGTGAGGTCCGGTGCCGGCTGCGTCATATTACTTCGCTGAGCGCCCAGTATTTGTCCAGGGCATGCATCAGTTCGATGAACTTCGGATAGCCCACCGGCTTGATCATGTAGCCGGCCACACTCAGGTCGAAGCAATTGCGCTTGTCGTCGACCTCGCACGAGGTGGTCAGGACCACCACCGGAATGCGGCGCAAAACGGCATCCGATTTCACCTTTCTGAGAAATTCCACCCCGTTCATCACCGGCATGTTCAGATCCAGCAGGATCAGCGTCGGCTTGTCCCGGCTGCTGTCGAGGACGCGCAGCGCCTCCTCGCCGTTTTGTGCGACGAGCAGCGGGACCTCGACCCTGAGCTGGCGCATGGCGCGCTCCACGGTCATCACGTCGACCGCGTCATCGTCGACCAGCAGGATCGGTCTATCTGTCGGCATGGGGCACCTCCGCTTTCCTTTCGTCCGCCGGCGGCAGCCTGGGCAGCGTGAACAGGAAACAGGCACCTTTGCCCATTTCCGATTCCACCCAGACCTTGCCGCCGTACAGTTCAACGATCTTTTTCACGATCGCCAGCCCGACCCCCGTGTTCTCCGACGTATCCTTGGGAACCAGGGTCTGGAATAGCTGGAAGATCCGTTCGAAGTTGCGGGGATCGATTCCCGGCCCGTTGTCGCACACGTGGAATCGCCAGGCATCTTCCATCTCGGTACAGCCGATGCGGATCTCCGCACCCGGCGCGTTCGCATGCTTGACGGCATTGCCGATCAGGTTCTGGAAGACCTGTTGCAAGCGCACCTGTTCGACTGCAAGCCTGGGCAATGGTGTCTCGACCTTGACCTGCATGTTGTCCGGAATCTCGATCAAGCCGATGGCATCGGCCAGCGCTTCGCCGGCATCCGCCATCGCCGGTGTCTCGGGCGAGCGGCCGGCGCGAGAATAGGCCAGGATGCCGTCGATCAGCCGATCCATGCGCTGAACGCGTCCGACCAGCAACTCGATCTGCCGGTTTCCTTCGTCGCCAAGCTTTCCTCCGTAGTCCTCCATCAGCCAGGCGGCAAGAGAACCGATCGCTCTCAGCGGCGCCTTGAGATCATGGGATATGACATAGGAAAAGCGTCTTAATTCCTCGTTCGCCGCGAACAGGTCGGCGAGCAGTTTCTTCTGCTCCCGCTCGGTCTGCTTGCGCGTGGAAATGTCGCGCACCGTGCCGATGAAGCGGCGTTCGCCTCCGGAACGTGTTTCTCCCACCGCCAGTTCCATCGGGAATACGCGACCGTCCTTGCGCATTCCGGCGACGTCACGGCCGATGCCGATGATCCGTTTTTCCCCGGTACGCAGATAATGCTCCAGGTAGCCGTCGTGCTCACTGCGATAAGGTTCCGGCATCAAGAGCTTGATGTTGCGGCCGACGACCTCTGACGGGGCATAGCCGAAGATCCGCTCCGCCGCGGGATTGATGCTCTGCACGATGCCGCGCGTGTCGATGACGATAATGCCGTCGACCGCCGCGCGCAAAACTTCCTGCAGGCTTTTCTCGCGATCGAGGAGATGCTGCTGAATGCCCTTTCTTTGCCGCACCTCCAGCCGTATCTGCCAGAACATGAGCGCAAGAAAGAATGTCATCGCCATCGTCATGACGCCGTAGAGCGCGATCATCCGGCGCTCGCGTCGGCGGGTTGTCGCCCATTCCCTGTTCTCGGCTTCGGTGAAGCGACGCTCGGCCTCTTGCGTCAGTGCCTCGATTGCCTCGAATTCGCGATTGCCGGTCTCGATGACGGCAACGATTTCGCTGGTCTCGTCGGGCTGCATGTCATGCAGGGCCGCAAGGCGACGGAACAGATCCAGACGACGGACGATACGTGCGCCGATTTCGTCGGCGATGTCTTGCCCCACAGGCAAATCTTCGCGTGAGGCCGCATCGCGCAATTTCTGCTTGAGCTCTTGCAAGGTCTGAAGCGCATGGTCATTGCCCGCGAGATAGCTTCGCTCGCCGGTAATCACGTAGGCACGGTTGCGTGATTCCGCTTTGCTCAGTTCCGCTCGGATGTTGGCAAGGGAAGCGCGTATTTCCTTCACGTAGACGGCCCGGAAAAGCGATTCCGCGTGTCGCGTCGTCGCCTGGAAGATCAGCGCTCCAAGAATAAGCAAGGACGCGACGACGGCAACAAAGCAGATCAGCAAGCGTCGTTCGATGGTGTCGGCCGCACTCAGCTCATCGTCCAGCGTGGTGTCGACTGCCGCGAACGCTTGCAGGGCTTTGTTGCGCAACTCCATGTGGCTGGTCCGCGAGAGGGCTTGTACGTTTCAAAAAGACAACAGGAACGGGAAAAAGTTCTGGTTGTCCTGCTGCCGCACGACCCGTATCAAGGCTTCGCCGGTGTGGCCGGCGTCAGACCTGTCGAAGAGGCTGCCCGGTTTTGTCCGGGCGCGGAGAGGACATTGCCTTCATTGGAAAAGCATCAGGATGTGCGCGAGGAGTGCCTCGGAAGGTGCCGGATCAAAAGGGATGCTACCACTCAAGCGTCAGCGCGGTCCGCCTACTGCCTCCTACTGCCTGTTACGCCCGGCGTCGTCCAGCTCGAGGGCAATCACCTCGTACGTGCCTTCCTTGTAGCCGAGTTCCTGGGCGGCTTCGCTGGCTTCGCGCGCGCTCCGGTACTGTCCCGCCTGATCTTGCTCGTCGGTGAGGGAGACGTCGCCGGCAAACGGATACAGGTAACCGTCATGGGTTTTCACGATGTAGGCGTGCATGATTCTCCTCGTCGCAAGTAAGAAGAACGATGGGTCTTCCTATTGTGGCGCAATTCCGAGTGTTTTTCTCATGGCCTGCGTCAAGCGTTGCGATGTCTCGAAAAATGCTGCCCACGGATCATCCCTGCGCCCTGCAAGATGCGCGGCAAGCGACGTCACCGTCCATGCAGCCGCATGGCGAATGTCGGGCAATTCTTCCCACGCGATCGGCAATGCCACCGGCAAGCCGGGACGGGCCCGCGCCGAGTAGGGCGCGACCGTGCTGGCCTGGCGCCGGTTACGCAGATAATCGATATAGATTTTTCCAACCCGATTCTTTTCGCCCATCGTCGCGCTGAACTGCTTCGGCAGCGTGCGCGCCAGATGCTGCGCGACGGCCTTCGAGAACGCGGCCACTTCGTCCCAGCCGTGCCGCGGCGCAAGCGGGACCGTCAGGTGCAGGCCCTTGCCGCCGCTCGTCTTCAGGAAACTGCGCAAGCCCAGCTCATCCAGCTCCACCCTGGTCAGGCGCGCGCCTTCCACCACTTTCTGCCAGGGCAGCGCGGGGTCGGGATCGAGGTCGAACACCATGCAATCGGGCCGATCGATATGATCGGCGTCGGCGTTGCAGGTATGCAGTTCCACCGTGCCCATCTGCGCTGCGCCGGCCAGTGCCTCGGCATCGTCGATCGCCATCAGCGGACCGTGGCCCGGATCGAGCGCGGCATCGAGTGCGCGGACGCCGGGAATGCGCAGCCGGCCGGCATGTTTCTGGAAGAATTGCTCGCCGTCGATGCCTTCCGGGCAGCGCAGCAGATAGACCGGGCGGTTGCGCAGGAAGGGCAGCATGTGCGGCGCGACCGCTTCGTAATAGCGCACCAGGTCGAGCTTGGTCAATCCGCTCGTCGCGTCGATCACGCGTTCGGGATGGGTGATCTTGATGCGATTGGCCTCCGCCTCTTGTGTTTTCTTTCCGTCCTTCTTGCCCTTGCCCGGTGTGCTGACCGCATGTTCCCGCCGGATCTCGCGCGCCGCCTTGTCCGCCCGCAGCCCATGAAACACCGCTTGCCGCAGCAATCCGTCCTGCGTCCATTCGGCAAAGGAAATTTCCGCCACCAGCTGCGGCTTGATCCAGTGCGTCTCCGCGCGCCGCACGCTGCCCGGCATGTGCGCGAAAGGGCTTTGCCGCTGCTCCAGCGCCTGCATCTGTTGATGCATCGAATGCAGCAAGGCGCGGTCGAAACCGGTGCCGGCGCGCCCGGCATAGCGCAGCGCGCCATCCTCGTACACGCCGAGCAGCAGGGCGCCGAAAAACTTGCGGCTTCCTTGCGGCTCGGTATAGCCGCCGATCACGAATTCCTGGCGCTGCCGGCATTTCAGCTTGATCCAGTCGGTGCTGCGCTTGCCGGTATAGGGCGCATCGGCGCGCTTGCCGATCAGCCCTTCCATCGCCAGCCGGCAGGCGCCGTCCAGCAGTTGCTGCGGCGGCACCTGCAGCGGCGCGCTGTAGCGCAGGTGTTGCGTGTCCGCCCTCTCCAGCACCTGCTCCAGCAGGGTCCTGCGTTCCCGCAGCGGCGCCTTGCGCAGGTCGACGCCATTCAGGTAGGGCAGGTCGAACAGGTAATAGAGAATGGGTGCATCGCGGTGTTCATTGAAGGCATTTTGCAGCAACTGGAAAGAGGGAATGCCTTGCTTGTCGAGCACCACGATCTCGCCGTCCAGCCAGGCGCTTTGCAATCCGAGCGCTTCTACCGCGGCCGCCTGCAAAGGCAGCTTCGCGGTCCAGTCCTGGCCGTCGCGCGTCAGCAGACGGACCTTGCCCTGGTCGACGCGCGCCAGTATCCGGTAGCCGTCGAATTTGACTTCGTATTCCCACTCGCCGTCTGTCGGAATGTCGTCCACCAGCGTGGCCAGTTGCGGGCTGAGTGTTTCCGGCAATGCGGCTTTCCTGGCGCCCTTGAGCTTGAGGTCGGCCGGCTTGCCCGCCTTCGCGCCGGTCTTGCCGGCCTTGGATGCGCGCAATGCCGCATCGTTGGTGTTGCGTGTGCGCTTTCGCGTGTGTTGCAGCACGCTGTCCGGCATTTCCGCCGTGATGTCGTATTCCTTCGTGGAACGCGCGGCCTCGTCCTTTTCCTTGATCAGCAGCCATTGCTCCTTGCCGCCGCCCGGCAAACGCGTGCGCACCAGCGTCCACCCACCGTGCAGCTTTTCCCCCTCCAGCCGGAACTTGAGCTTGCCGGCGTCATAGGCCGCCAGCGCATCGCCTTGCGGTTCCCAGCAACCGAGGTCCCACACCTCCACATGGCCCGCGCCGTACTGGTGCTCCGGGATGTCGCCCTCGAAATCGATATAGTCGAGCGGGTGGTCTTCCACATGCACCGCCAGCCGCTTGTCCGACGGATCGAGGCTGGGACCCTTGGGCACCGCCCAACTCTTCAAGGTGCCGTCGAGCTCGAGGCGGAAGTCATAGTGCAGCTTGCGCGCATGATGTTTCTGCACCACGAAGCGCAGGCGCTCGGCGGGCGCGGCGAGTTCGCCCTCGGGCTCCGGCGTGACGCGGAAGTTGCGCCTGGCGTGGTAGGTGGCAAGCTTGTCGGGCATGGGCAATCTTCAGTGAACCGACTTCGATGCGCGCGCCCGCACCCCGGCACTCTTGCGCGCAGCGGGCGGCGGCACCTTCTTTTCCGCCGTGCGCTTGTGCACGCTTCCTTGCAGGCTCTGTCGCAGCAATTCCGCCAGGTCTTCTTCCTTGCCGGTTTCTTCTTCCGGCATCTCGGCTTCGACTTCGGCAATTTCCTCCGCGCGTCCTTCCTCGTATTTCTTCCTGACCAGCGCCATGATGTCGTCGCGGAAGGTGTCCTTGTATTGCTCCGGCCGCCAGTCCTCGCTCATGTTGTTGATCAGCTGCGTGGCCATCTGCAATTCCTTCGGCTTGAGCGCTGCGCCTTTCTGGCCTTCCTCCGGCAGGTCGAGCGCTTCCGGACTGCGCACTTCGCTGGCCCAGCGCAGCGTGTTCAGCACGATGGCGCGCGGCGTCGCGATGAGCGC
This sequence comes from Noviherbaspirillum sp., assembly GCF_035254865.1. Lineage (GTDB taxonomy): Bacteria > Pseudomonadota > Gammaproteobacteria > Burkholderiales > Burkholderiaceae_D > Noviherbaspirillum. The sequence continues at coordinate 53,359 of NZ_DATFAF010000004.1, read as the reverse complement.
GGCGAGATGCTGCTTGTTGTGCATCACGATCAGGGCGATGCCGATCTTTTTCGTCTTCAGGAGCGCTTCGCGCAGCAGCACATACACCTTTTCCCCGCCCTTGGTCGGCGCCAGGTAATACGGCGTCTCGAAGAACAAAAAATTCACGTCTTCCGCATCGGTGAAGCCGACGATATCGATGGTGTGCGTCGACTTCACGTTGGCCGACTTGATTTCCTCGTCGGACAGCACGACGTAATGGTCTTCGTACTTGACGGCCTTGACGATGTCGTCCTTGCCGACTTCCTCGCCGGTTTCCTTCACCACACGCTGGTAGCCGACCGCCTGCAAACTGCCGCGCCGCAGCCAGTCGAAGTCGATCTCGTCCTGCTGCGAGGCCGGATGCAGCGACACGGGCGCATGCAGCAAGCCGAAGCTGATGGCGCCTTTCCACATGACACGAGCCATGGCAGTCCTTGCTTGGTTGAAAACATTATCTGTTCGACATCGGCCAATGCGCCAAGTTCGTCGGGCGTCATCGATATGTTCCTGTTTTTACGAATAAAATATTCCGATTTATTCGCTTTTTCAAAATGAGCGTCGCGCGTACGATGAGCGTCGATGTGATCGGTTCGGTCATCCATGGCCGGCCTCACTCGCAAATCAACTCCTGGAGGAAACATGAAGAAATTTTTGATCAGTCTGATGGTTGCGCTGACGGCGCTGTCCGTCGTCGTGTCCGAAGCGCAAGCCAAGCGCATGGGCGGCGGCAGCTCGTTCGGCCGCCAGTCGCAAAACGTCAGCCGTCAATCCATGTCGCCATCGCCGAGCCAGGCTGCGCCGTCCGCCGCCCGGCCCGCTGCGCCGGCGGCGACACCGCAAGGCACGCCGCCCAAACCGGCCGGCGCGTGGAAAGGCATGCTCGGCGGCGCCTTGCTCGGCCTCGGCCTGGGCGCCTTGCTGTCGCACTTCGGCATGGGTGGCGCGCTGGCCAGCATGATCAGCAGCCTGCTGATGATCGCGCTGCTGGCGGGAGCCGCGTTCTTCATCTATCGCATGGTGACCCGCAAGAACGGCAGTGCGCAGGATCGCAGCCGGTTCGAGCCGGCCTATGGCGCAGCCTCGCGCGGCGTCGTGACCCCGGACATCGGTTCGCGCATTGAGCCGGCCGCACTGCAATCGGCATCGTCCGCAAGCAGCACTGCCGATAATGCAAACTGGGGCATTCCGGCCGATTTCGATGCGCCCGGTTTCCTGCGCCACGCGAAGACCTACTTCATCCGCCTGCAAGCGGCATGGGACAAGGCCGATGTGAATGACTTGCGCGAATTCACGGCGCCGGAAGTGTTTGCTGAAATGAAGCAGCAATTGCTGGAGCGCGGCCCCTCGCCCAATCATACCGATGTGGTGTCGCTCGAAGCGGAACTGCTCGGCGTGGAAACGACGGGCAACGAGTATCTCGCCAGCGTCAAGTTCAGCGGCATGATCCGCGAAGCGGAAAACGCGCCGACAGAACCGTTCACCGAAGTCTGGAATCTGTCCAAGCCGGTTTCCGGCGCGGGCGGCTGGGTGCTGGCCGGGATTCAGCAACTGTCCTGACCGCAACACTGCGTTTGTTCTGAAAGCCTCGGCGCGAGCCGGGGCTTTTTTCATTCCGGCATCGCATCGGCAACGCTAATCGGCAACGCTATTGAACGGAGACATTTCATCCCAAGATAAACCGGACTCCCACGCTGCCTCTACGGCGGCTTGTCTTTCACTTCAGAAATAGATATGCGCTTACGCGCTTCCATCCTTGTCATCCTTGCCTTGCTGGCGGCGCTGCACACCTATATCGGCTGGCGCATCCTGCCTGATTTGCCGATTGCCAATACCTGGCGCATGGCCGGTGCCTTGTGGCTGCTGGCTTCCTTCCTGCTGGTGCCGACAGCCCTGCTGGCACGCGGCATCAAGCGCCAGCCGCTGGCTGACCGACTTGCCTGGGCCGGCCTGCTCGCATTGGGACTGTTCTCGTCGCTGTTCGTGCTGACGGTGTTTCGCGATGTCGGATTGCTGCTCGCCGCCGTGCTCGCTGTGCATACGGAAGCGCTGGTGCGCTGGAGTGCGATCGCCGTCCCCGCACTGGCAGCGGCGGTAACCCTGGTCGGGTTCATCAATGCGCGCCGCCTTGCGCGGGTGGTCGACGTCGAGGTGCCGATAGAAAACCTGCCGCAGGAATTGCACGGCTTCACGATTGCGCAGATCAGCGATATCCATGTCGGCCCGACCATCAAGCATGGTTACCTGGACGCGATCGTCGAGGCGGTCAACCGGCTCGACGCCGACCTGATCGCCGTCACCGGCGACCTGGTGGACGGCAGCGTGCGCCAGCTCGCGCCGCACACCCAGCCCTTGTCGAAGCTCGCGGCGCGGCATGGCGTGTATTTCGTCACCGGCAATCATGAGTACTACTCGAACGCGTACGACTGGATCGCCGAAGTGCAGCGCCTCGGGCTGAAGGTGCTGATGAACGAGCATGTGGTCCTGCAGCATGAAGGAGCACCCTTGCTGTTAGCCGGTGTGACCGATTACAGCGCGCATCATTTTGACGAATCGCACCGCAGCGATCCGCATGCGGCACTGGCCGGCGCACCGCGCGGCATGGCCGTCAAGGTATTGCTGGCGCACCAGCCGCGCAGCGCGACTGCGGCAGCCGAAGCCGGATTCGACCTGCAGCTGTCCGGCCATACGCATGGCGGGCAATTCTTTCCCTGGAATTTCTTTGTTCCGATGCAGCAGCCCTACACGGCCGGTTTGAACCGTCTCGGAAAACTATGGGTATATACCAGCCGTGGCACCGGCTACTGGGGGCCGCCGAAACGTTTCGGCGCGCCGTCGGAAATCACGCGCGTGCGCCTGGTGCTGGCGCAATAGCGTGCTCCATTCATACCGTCACGAGCAGGCGGGCGTCGGCCAGCGCGGCCGTCCTGTGCATCGTGATGGCCTGATAGTCGGGCGATTTCAGCATGGTCATGAAGGCGTCGCGCGATGGATAGGCGACCAGCATGATTTCATCCCACTCCTCGCCGGCCGGTGCGATGAAGGAGTGCTTTGCCTGCGCCTTCCAGATGATCTTGGCTCCCACGTTCGCCAGATGCGTGCTCGCATTCTTTGCATAGGCGGCGTAGGCATCGCGTCCGCTGCACGGCGCCAGATCCAGTTCGGGCGGATAGACCGCCCGCTCGCGGAAGCGCAGCAGATTCAGCATCACGACCGGTACGCCGGCGGGGACCTTAGCCATCAAACGCTTCACGCTTTGGGGCGTCGGGTCTATCGATTTGATCACATTTATCTCCTCAAACAGGTTGATACGTTCCTCGAGAGCCCGTAATACACCGTGCCAAGGGGCTCCTTGCACTGCGCCGCAGCGCAAGCGAGCGCGACGACCAAAAAAGGCTCCAGCCGCGCATCATGCCAGCTTTCGAGCGCCGCGGCGAAAACGTCCGTTCAAGAAATTTCTTCCGCTACAAACGGAAACAAAATGGCGCGCCCTTGCCACGAACCCGATTGCGCGCGATGGGTCGAACGAGCGGTAACCGTGCGCGCGGCATCAGCCGCTGCGGACCAGTCCACGGCAGCGCGGTGAAGTGTTTTACGGAAATAGTTTCAAGGAGAATGACGTGGGCATCATCGGCAATATCCTCGGCAAGCGGGAACCCGGGGTGATCTATCGCACCATCGATGGCGGGCATCCGGCGCCGTTTCCGGACATGACGGACGAACAGCTCTATAACTTCGAAATGACTTTCAACGTGCCGCACAAAACCTTCGACAAGCCGCCGCCATCGCACAAGACCGCGGCGCCCTCCGATCGCGCCGATGCGTCCGCCGAGAAGACGGCGCAAAACGATGAACCGCCGGACAAGCAGAATGAAAGGCTGTTCGATGCGCCGCGCTACTCGGGCCGCGCCGCACGGGAAGAGCAGCGTGCTCCACGTCCGGCACCGCCGTCCGGCGAAGCGTTGCCGCTCGACTTGACCAGGCCGGTGCGCCTGATCACCAGCAAGCAGTCGGTGGAAATCATCACCACGCGCGCGCGCCATCCTGTTTTCAAGGTGCACGGCTACATCGGCGACGACAACGTGGTGACGGTCTTTACGCTCGACGGCCAGCTATCGGAAAACGGGCCGCGTTTCCTGGAGAACGTGCCGGAACAGCGCCAGCTCTTCCTGAACATCTATCTCAATCCCGACCGGCGCAGCACCGACAGGTATCTGATCACGCAGCACGCGACGCAGGAAGAGGCGAATGCCGCCGCGACCCCGGGCCGCCTGAGCAGCGTCGGGGTGCGTTTCGACCTCGCGAACTAATTTGTCCATCGCTACGAGGTCGCCCGGTTGCAGCACCGGCACCAACGCCTGTTGAACCCAGGCACTGGTGCCCTGTCGATCGGGCCATCGAGCACGTGCCCTTGCTACGTACGATTTGCTTACCGCAAAGCGGCTGGCTACTTGTGCAATCGAACCGCCCGCGTTGAGCATGCGGTCCCGTAAATCTTGCCTGTAGGCTGGTCCTTGATGCCACGCCATGATCCTGCCTCCCGCTGCTGCCGCTCAGGTTTGCGGCCTGTACGGCTCTCAGCGTTCGCCCGCTTCATGACAAGTCAGGCCCAAACTGTTCCAGGCCTGAATCCGCATGAAACTGCGGTGGCGAATCGTCTGTTGTCTGTTATCGAAGCGACGCAGCAGGGCGCACTAGATGGCCGAACCCGTGATCCTGAGTCGAAGTGACGAGCGGAAGAACAAGAATCGGCGGAGTGCGCGTGCTCGACGTTGGGTGGTCGAATGCACCCATAGCTGGCTGAGCTAGTTTCGCCGTCTGCTGGTGCCCTGGGAATACCGCGAGGATTCCTATCTCTCCATGCTGCACTTCGCCTGTGACCTCATCGCTTGGCGCTTGGCTATGGGGAAATGGACTGATAACTAAATTTCAAGGCTCGGCGCATCCACAAGACCAAGGTAATTCCACTCGCTAAAAATCTTTCTTGACAAGCATCAAACTACTTTCTAATATTCCTGTGAAATATCACAGATATCGAAAATTTTAGATGTAGAAAGCACTTCTTTTGGCTCAATCGCTTTATTTGCAATAGCTCGACAGGGCTTCGGGTTGCGCGCCCGATGAATTCAATGATTTTTTCGAAGGGGTTCCCGATGGCAGAAATATTCGATTACTGGACCAAGGACTAATCGATGGATGCAAAGATCAAAATCCGTAATCTACGCAAGGAATTTCGGATGGGGCAGCGATTGTTCACTGCGCTCGACGACATTTCAATCGACATCGAGCGCGGCACGTTTTTCATGATTGTCGGACCGAGCGGCTGCGGCAAGACTACGCTTTTGCGTATTCTTGCAGGGCTGGAAGTGGCGTCCGGTGGCGAAGTCACGGTTCGTCATGACGATCTGACCAAGCCGGCCAACGCGATGGTGTTTCAGGGCGATTCCATTTTTCCGTGGATGACCGTACGGGAAAACGCCGCCTACGGTATGACGATGCGCCGCGCGCCGAAATCAGAAATCCGCGACGTGGTAGGACATTACCTCGACCGCACAGGACTCACTCGTTTCGCCGACGCCTATCCGCACCAGTTGTCCGGCGGCATGAGGCAACGCGTGTCGATTGCGCGTGCGTTCGCCACCGACGCCGAGGTGCTGCTGATGGACGAGCCGTTCTCGGCGCTCGACGAACAGAACAAGACGCTTCTGCAGGAAGAGCTGCTGCGCATCTGGGATGAATCCAAAAAGACCGTGCTGTTCATCACGCATAGCGTGGATGAGGCGGTGACCCTGGGCGATCGCATCATGGTGATGACCGCCCATCCTGGAAAGCAGAAAGCGCTGATCAATATACCGTTCCCACGGCCGCGCAAAGTGCTCGAACTGCGTGCACAGCCGGAGTATGGGGAACTGGTATTCAAGATCTGGGGCCATCTGCGCGACGAAGTTAAGCGCGCCAAGGATCAGGAAGCGCAAAGTACTCAAAGGAGCAAGACATGATGCTCGACGCACGCACCCGCGACCGCCTGATCAGCCTTTTATCGCCGCTCTTGCTGCTCGGTTCTTGGGAATTCGCGGCCCATGTTCAATGGATCGACGTACGCTTTTTCCCGGCCCCGTCCGTGATCGCGCTCAAAGGCTGGCAGCTCACGGCAAGTGGCGAATTATGGGGACACGTCTGGACCAGCCTGCAGCGTCTGTTCTGGGGTTTTCTGGTCGGAGGCATCCCGGCACTGTTGTTGGGCATAGCGATGGGGCTGTACCGTCCCATCAAGGCCGCGATCAATCCGCTGATTAACGCCACCTATCCGATTCCAAAAAGCGCGATTTTGCCGCTGATTCTGCTGATCTTCGGGCTCGGTGAGGCATCGAAAATCGTGATGGTTGCGCTCGGCGTGTTTTATCCGGTGGTCATCAATACCATTGCCGGGGTACAGCAAATTCCCAAAATTTATCTTGATGTCGGCCAGAATTTCCGGGCGAGCCGCTGGGACGTATTCCGTACTATTGCATTTCCCGGTGCCTTGCCTTCGATCGTCGCTGGCGTAAAGCTCGGCGTTGGCATGGGGTTGATCCTGATCGTGATCGCCGAAATGATCGGTGCTGAGAGCGGCCTTGGTTACATGATCTGGAATGCGTGGCAAATTCTGACGGTCGAGACGATGTATGTGGGGTTGGTGGTGGTCGCGCTGCTGGGCTTTGCGTTCACATTGATGTTGGACGAACTGGAACACTGGATCATTCCATGGCGCCACGATCGGTGACTGCGAATAACTAATATATAAAACGTTTTGAGGAGACGAATGATGAACATGGCGAAGCTTACGAAGGATATTCTGATAGGCGCGTCTCTGGCGCTGCTGGCGGCAGTCGGACACACACAGGAGCTTACCGAGGTAAGAATTGGAACCAACAATGTGGTCTCTGACGGGCTGTTCTACATCGCAGAGGCGAAAGGATTTTTCAAGGAGCAGGGCATCGTTCCGAAGTACTTCGTGTTCGACGGCGGACCGAAAATGATTGCGCCGCTGGGGGCCGGGCAGATCGATGTTGGTGCCGCGGCGTCGTCGGCCGGCTTGTTCAATGCGGTTGGACGCGGCATCAACATCAAGGTGGTCGCCGACAAAGGATCGACCCCGGCAAGTTACGATTACATACCGATCCTGGTGCGCAAGGCGCTGGTCGACAGCGGCAAGGTCAAAGGCTTCAAAGACTTCAAGGGATTGAAGGTGGCGGAGTCCTCGAAGGGCGGCTCTCCTGGTTCCAAGCTGAACGAGGCCCTCAAGCAGGCCGGCCTCAGCTACAAGAGCGTCGACCATGTCTACATGAGCTATCCGCAGCAAGTTCTGGCGCTGGGGAACGGTTCGGTCGATGCGGCGGTCACCACCGAACCGTCCGCGACGCAGGCGATCGAAAACGGCTCGGCAGTCAAAATTTCGGACGACAGCGCCTACCCGAATCAGCAGGTCGCCGTGGTGGTCTACAGTATGGACTTCATCAAGGGCAAACCGGATTTGGCAATGAAATTCATGATCGCATACCTCAAGGCGGTACGGTTCTACAACGACGCGATGAAGGCTGGCAAGCTGGCCGGCCCGACCGCCAACGAAGTGGTGAACATACTGATCAAGAACACCAACGTCAAGGATCCGGCGGTCTACCGCAATACCACGCCCAACGGCGTAAACCCGAATGGCAAGGTGAACGTCGAAGGTCTTAAGAAGGACTACGACTTTTTTGCGGAACAAGGCTATATCGAGGGCAAGGCCAGCGTCGAGCAGGTGGTGGACAATAGTTATGTCGAGAACGCGCTGAAGGTGCTCGGACCTTACACGCCAATGAAGTGACATGACGCGCGATCGCCGGTGGAGCGGGATCGAGATGGCGGGTAGCGTGCATTGAACAACCCTTTTCGGGAGACACCTAATATGGCAGCAATGGATTTGCGTGACTGGATTGCGCAACTGGAAGAGGCGAAGGAAATCAGGCGCATCGGCGCGCAAGTGCATTGGGACTGCGAGTTGGGAGCGGTGACGCGTCGTGTGCTGGAAAAGAAAGGCCCGGCCTTGTTGTTCGAATCGATCACGGACTACCTGGACGGCCCGGCTACGCAAGTATTTACAGGGTCGTACGGCACGAGAAAGCGCCTGGCGCTGGCTCTGGGTCTGGCGCCGGACGTTACTAATCCGGAAATGGTGCGATACGTAATGCAAAAGAACCAGGAGCGGATCAAGCCGGTACTGGTAGAGACGGGACCTGTGAAGGAAAACATTGTCAAGGGCGACAAGATCGACCAGACGATTTTCCCGGTGCCGCGTTGGGGCGCGCGCGACGGCGGCCGCTACATCCACACGTTCTCGCATGTTGTGACAAGAGACCCGGACACCGGTGTCATGAACGTCGGCATGTACCGCGGCATGATAGGCAAAAAAGACACGACGCCGATGCTGTTGATCAAGGGTGGCCAGCACTGGGGACAACACTTCACCAAATACGCCGAGCGTGGCGAAGAAATGCCGGTTGCGTGCGTTATCGGGGGCGACCCAATCCTGCCGTTCCTGTCCGGCTCACCGCTGCCGCAGGGCGTCTGCGAGTGGGACGTGCTGGGCGCATACCGCGGCGAACCGGTGCAACTGGTCAAATGCGAAACGGTGGACCTCGAAGTACCGGCGAACGCCGAAATCATTATCGAAGGTTTCATCTCCGACGCCCCGGACCGGCTGGAATCGGAAGGCCCGTTCGGAGAATTCACCGGCTACGTCTCGGACCTGCCGACGCCACGGCCATCGATGCGCATTACTTGCATCACCTACCGCAACAAGCCGATCTTCCAAGGCACCTTGGAAGGCACGCTTCCCGGCTCCTTTAGCGAGAACAGCGTGATGTGTTCGGTGCAACGCGCCGCGATCGCGTGGAACATATTGAAAAACGCCGGCATCCCTGGCATCACCGACGTGTTCATCCATCCGATCACAAATGGAACCAACATTTGTGTCCAGATCAAAAAGCAATACCAGGGTCAGCCGAAACAGATTGCTGCGGCGCTGTGGGGTTCCAGCGCCGCGCAATACCGGTATAAGCACGTGTTCGTCGCCGAAGAAGACATCGACATTTCGTCGTATGAACAACTGGATTGGGCGATGGCCTACCGGATGAACGCGCTGGAAGACGGCATTGTGGTCTTCCCGGGCACGTTCGGCTCACCGATCGATCCCAGCACGCCGCTGCACGACCGCAACATCGAGCAACTTGGCTCGGGATTATGGAACCGCGTGTTGTTCGACATGACGCGCAACTGGAAATTTAAACGTCAGCCGGAATGGAACAATGAAAGATTCCCACCGACGGTACGGCCGGCGGAACAAGACGAAGCCAAGGTCAAGGCAAGGTGGCAGGAATACGGGTTGGGAGATCTGTAATGCAAGAAAGAAGCGAAATGAACAAACGGTTCTGCCGGATAACCGGGCTCGGTTAGTCGAAGAACGGGACGGTACGCGGCCAGTTTGCGTTGCTAGAGCAGTTTGGGCCTGACTTGTCATGAAGTGCGAACGCTGCTGCCGCACAGGCGCAAACCTGAGCGGCAGCAGCGGGAGGCTATAGATACTCAGGATGAAACTCCTCTAGTGCTTCCCGAGCGTCGAGGCGCGGAACAAATCCTTCGCCTCGCGCGGCTGCGAGCGCCAGTACTGCGGCGGCGCATCGATCTGCGCCCCCAGCCTGGCCGCTGCGTGCCATGGCCAGCGCGGATCGTAGAGCATGCCGCGCGCCAATGCCACCATGTCGGCGCGGCCGGATGCAATGATCTCGTCGGCCTGTTCCGCTTCCGTGATCAGGCCGACCGCGATCGTCGGCACGCCGGTGTCCGTCCTGATGCGCTCCGCAAACGGCACCTGGTAGCCTGGCCCGAGCGCGATCTTTTGCAGCGGTGACAGTCCTCCGCTGGAGACGTCGATGAAATCGCAGCGGCGCTTTTTCAGCTCCTGCGCCAGGACCACCGTCTGCTCCAGATCCCAGCCGCCCTCGACCCAGTCCGTCGCCGATACGCGGATGCCGACCGGCTTGTCGGCGGAGAAGTTGGCGCGCACGATGTCGAAGATTTCCAGCGGAAAGCGCAACCGGTTTTCCAGCGATCCGCCATATTCGTCTTCGCGCCGGTTGGATAGCGGCGACATGAACTGATGCAGCAGGTAACCATGCGCACCATGCACCTCGATCGCATCGATGCCGAGGCGGTCGGCGCGCCGCGCCGCTTGCGCGAACGCATTGCGGATGCGCTGCAGGCCCTCGGCGTCGAGCGCGATCGGCGTTTCGTCGTGGTCGGCGAAGGGCAGGGCGGAGGGCGCGGAGGTTTTCCAGCCGCCTGCGTGCGAAGCGATCGACTGTCCGCCTTCCCACGGTACGGCGGTCGATGCCTTGCGTCCGGCATGTGCGAGCTGGATCGCGATTGGCATCGATGAATGCTTGCGGATCGCGCGCAATACGCCGTCCAGCGCTTGCTCGTTGGCGTCGTTCCACAAGCCGAGGTCCTGCGGCGAAATGCGTCCTTCCGGCTCGACCGCGGTCGCTTCGATGATCAGCAGCCCGGCGCCGGACAGCGCAAGCTGCCCGAGGTGCATCAGATGCCAAGGCGTCGCGCTGCCCTGGTCGGCCGAATACTGACACATCGGCGCGATGGCAATCCGGTTCTTTAATGAAAGCTTTCCGAGGAAAATGGGGGAGAATAGCGATGTCATTGAGGTTTGTCTTGTTCAAGTCGGTGGAAGGAACGTGCTTTCGGACCGGCGTGGATCGCATCGCATCACGGCGACCACATACTGCAAGGGCCCCATTGATCTAAGCTACATCATTACGGAAAACGAAAAACGACCATGCCGGATCACAACAAGCTCAATTTAACCACTATTGCTTCCTACGTGCTGGCGGCACTCGCGCTGTTCATTGTGCTGATGAAAGGTTTGCTGGCCTCGCTGTTTGCCGGCTTGCTGGTGTACTCGCTGGTGCACCTGCTTACGCCCGTGCTGGGCAAGAACATCAGCGACCAGCGCGCGCGCATGATCGCCGTCGCCATCCTCGGCACCCTGATCGTCCTGCTGCTGTCGCTGGCGGTGTGGGGCGCGATTCTGTTCTTCCAGAGCGACGTCGGCAACCTGCAGGTGCTGTTGCAGCGGCTGGCCGACATCGTGGAAGCCTCGCGCGGGCAGATGCCGGCCTGGCTCAAGGAACACATCCCCGCCAATGCCGAGGCGATCCGCGAAGCCATCACCAACTGGCTGCGCGCGCATGCGGTGCAGGCGCAAACCATCGGTCAGCAGGCCGGGCGCACCGTGGCGCACCTCCTGATCGGCATGATCATCGGCGCCATGGCGGCGTTATACGACACCACCACGACACCGCAGTTCAAGCCGCTTGCCGCCGCCCTGCATGCGCGCGTGGTCAATCTGCACGACGCCTTCCGTCGCATCGTGTTCGCGCAGGTCCGCATCGCCGCCATCAATGCCGTCTTTACCGCCGTCTATCTGCTGCTGGTGCTGCCGCTGGCCGGTATCCACCTGCCCTTGACCAAGAGCATGATCGCGATCACCTTCGTCGCCGGCCTGCTGCCGGTGGCCGGCAATCTGATTTCCAACTCGGTCATCGTGATCGTCAGCATGTCGCATTCGCTGGCGATTGCCCTTGCCTCGCTTGCCTTCCTGATCGTCATCCACAAGCTCGAATATTTTCTGAATGCAAAAATCATCGGCTCGCACATCAACGCCCGCGCCTGGGAGTTGCTGACCGCCATGCTGGCGATGGAAGCGATGTTCGGCCTGGCCGGCGTGGTGGCTGCGCCGGTCTACTACGCCTACCTGAAAAAGGAACTGACCGATCAGGGGCTGGTTTGACCGCGGAGTTTTGAACAGGCAGGAAACTTTCGGCATTCCCGGTTATCGCATGAGAGCGGGCTCTTGCGTCCGCTCACGCAATTTAACTGGAGAAATGATATGTCGAATCTCAAGAGAAGTTCCGAGGAAGATGAGAAGAGGCAATCGCAGGAGCCGACATCTTCGCACGGCAACAATTCGAAATCGGTGACGCCGAAGGACGTTTCTCCACAGGATGCGTCCGCGAAGGACGTGACCGAACGGAAAACCTGCTCGGACGATCCGGAAGAAAGAGAACAGGAGATGCTGGATGACGCTGTGGACATGACGTTTCCCGCCAGCGATCCGATTGCGATTCCGTCGCCGGACAAGGAGCGCGAAAAGCGTATTGCACAACGAAACAATCCTTGAATCAGGAGGCCGGCGAGTTGCTCGCCGGCTTTCCCGATCCGCATGCTCCGAAGTCACCGGGGCTGGCAGACCAATCCATGAGGTCTGAAGAAACAGGGGTTGCAGCGAACGTCCGCTAGCCGCCGATCGATGCCAGCGCAACACGCGCTGCCGCAAGATCCCATGCTGCATGGCCGACCGTCTTCAACACGGGCGCGATCTCCGTGCGCGGCATGCCATGCGCGAGCACGTCGGGAAGATCGCGCACCAGCTTCCAGTCGATATTGGCGCGAATCAAATCGCCGGCTTCATGCTGCGCGCCGGCCAGATGATCGACCACGATGGCGCGTGCATGCAGCAAGTCGGCCGGGAACTCCGCCATCTCCGGCTTGAACGCACCGACACCCAGCGCCAAGGTATCCGGCCGCAGCCGGGACGGAATCACCGGCGACTTGGCCGTGGTCAGCGCAATGATCAGATCGACATCCTCGCAATGCGCATCCAGTTCCGCAATCGTCACTGGAGTTGCCGCGATCTCGGCATGGCGCATCCACAGCGCGTCGCAGAATGCCTGTGCCGCTGCTGCTGTCCTGCTCGCGATGCGGAAATGCGAAATGCCGAAATAGTCGATCAGCGCATCCGCATGGGCCACTGCTTGCACGCCGGTGCCGATCAGCAGCGCGGACGCCGGTTTTTTCGGCGCGAGTTTTTCGATGCCGAGCAAGCTGACTGCCGCGGTGCGCCGCGCGGTGACGGTCGGTCCGTCGAGCAGCGCCAGCCGGCGGCCGGTCGCCGTGTCGAACACGACCACTTCGCCCTGAATCGCCGGCAAGCCATGCTGCGCATTGTCGCCGTGCACGGTGATCAGCTTGGTGGCGCTGATATCCCGCGCGATGGCCGGCATGCACAGCAACACGCTGGATGCATCGATCTTCACCACCTGGCGCTCGGGCGCATGGATCTCGCCATTGCCGAGTTGCCGCGCGGCCTCGGCGATGGCCGGCACCAGTTTCCCGTAGGGGAGCGCTTGCGCGGTTTGCAGACTGTCCAGGACTCGCATGGCGACGTGCTCCGTGTTCAACGCAAGCGCTGCTCGAGCACGCCGCGCAATGCCTGGTCCGCCTCGCGAATCATTTTTTCCGTGGTGTCCCAGCCGACGCAGCCGTCGGTCACCGAGCAGCCGTACTTCAGTTGCGACAAGTCTTCCGGAATCGATTGCTTGCCGCCGACGATGTTCGATTCGATCATCACGCCCACCAGCGACTTGCTGCCAAGGCGAATCTGGTTCACCACATCGTTCATCACCAGCGGTTGCAGATCCGGATTCTTGAAGCTGTTCGCATGCGAGCAGTCGACCACGATATTGGCCGGCAGCTTGGCCTTTGCCAGCGCCTGCTCCGCCATCGCCACCGACACCGTATCGTAATTCGGCCGGCCGTCGCCGCCGCGCAGCACCACGTGGCCGTAGCGGTTGCCGGCCGTGCGCACGATCGCCGTGCGCCCCTGCGCGTTCATGCCCAGGAAGGAGTGCGGGTGCGACGCCGACAGGATCGCGTTGATCGCGATGCCGATGTCGCCGTCGGTGCCGTTCTTGAAGCCGACCGGCGTGGACAGGCCGGACGCCATTTCGCGGTGGGTCTGCGATTCGGTGGTGCGCGCGCCGATCGCGGTCCAGGCGATCAGGTCGCCCAGGTATTGCGGCGAGATCGGGTCGAGCGCTTCGGTCGCGGTCGGCAGGCCGAGTTCGCACACGTCGAGCAGGAACTGGCGCGCATTGGCCATGCCGCGCTCGATGTGGAAGGAGTCGTCCATGTCCGGATCATTGATGTAACCCTTCCAGCCGGTCGTCGTGCGCGGCTTCTCGAAATACACGCGCATCACCAGCAGCATGGTGTCCTTCACTTCCTCCTGCAGCTTCTTCAGGCGGCGCGCATAGTCCAGTCCCGCGACCGGGTCATGGATGGAGCAGGGGCCGACGACGACGAACATGCGCGGATCCTTGCGATCCAGGATATTGCGCAGCGCTTCGCGACCCTGCGTGACGACCGTGCCGGCGGCGTCGGTCAGGGGCAGGCGGGCGTGCAGCTCTTCCGGCGTCGGCATCGAGTCGAAGGAAGTGACGTTGACGTTTTCTACATTGAAGGTGGTCATGATCGGATTGTGGTCAGAATGGAATCGTTGCGTCGCGTCCATCCGGCAAGCGGCGTGCGCGAAAAGACGACAGTTTATCGCTTATTGCATGCGCATGAACCACATTGGCGCTACGGCCCGTTCCACCTTGCGGAGAATTTAAAGGCGCTCGTTGATCAGCTCGACGATGAAATCGCGCATCGCGATGACGCGCTGGCTGCCTTTCAGGTCGCGGTGATAGACCAGCCACAGGTCGCGCGACAGCGATGGCTGGATGCCGCCAAGCCGCTGGATGGCCGGATCGCCATCGCCGATGAAGCACGGCAGCATGCCGACGCCGAGCCCCGACCGCACCGCCGCGTACTGCGCCTGCAAGCTGTTGCAGGCCAGCGCCGGCGGCTTGTCGCGAAACGTCGTCTTCATCCATTTCGCCATCGGAAGATCGGCCCAGGAATCGTCCCACGACACATAGTTGAGCGTTTGCCATGCAGCGACGTTCGCGTCGGCCGGCAGCGATCCGGCCGCGCCATACATGCCGAAGTCCATCTTGCCGACACGACTCGCTATGTAATCTCCGGCGCCGTCATCCGGGTCTGGCGCGACGATGCGCAGCGCCAGGTCGGCCTCACGCCGCGACAGGTTGGCGCGCGTCAGGGCGATATTGAGTTCGATTTGCAGCTTCGGATAACGCGTGCGGAAGCGGTGCAGCTGCGGCACGATCAGGTGGAAGGCCAGCATTTCCGTGGTGGCTAGGCGCACCTGCCCCGACAGCTCCTGCTGTGCCGACGAACGGCCATTGCGTTCGGCTGCCATCATCGCCTGTTCCACCAGCTCGATATGTTTCAGCAACGCGGCGCCATCGTCGGTCAACAGGTAACCGGTTTGCTGGCGCAGAAACAGGCTCGCGCCGAAGCGTTCCTCCAGTGCCACGATATGGCGCGACACGGTAGACGCGCTGGTACCGAGCGCGAGCCCGGCAGCGCTCAGTCCGCCGTGGCGGGCAACCGCCAGAAAGAATTTCAGGTCATTCCAGTCAAACGCGACATTTTTCATTTTCGGAAAATCGTTTTCCAAATTAACAAAACATATTCCAAAAGTGGAAACCTATACTAGCCCCATGTCAGTTCGGAGGCAATCGTCATGAATCATTCCTGGATCTACCTGAAGCTGGTGCTGACCACGCTCTTTTGGGCGGCGGTTTTCCATGTCGGCAAGTACGCAGTTGCGCTCATGTCGCCGGTCGCGGTCGGTGCCTGGCGCTTTATCGTCGCAGCGGCCGTGCTGCTGCCGCTGGTCGCGCTGCGCGAAGGCTGGTCGCTGCCCGCCGTGCGGCGCAATGCGCTGGCGCTGGCCGTCATGTCCGCGGTCGGCGTGTTCGGTTTCAATGTCAGCCTTTTCTACGGCTTGCGCCTGACCTCGGCGGTCAACGGCGCGCTGATCATGGCCTTCAATCCGGCGCTGACGGTCGTGCTGTCGGCCCTGATCAACCGTGAATCGGTGACGATGCGTCAAGCGGCCGGCCTGCTGCTCGGCCTGATCGGTGTGAGTGTTGTCGTTAGCAAGGGATCCTGGCATGTGCTTCAAGCCATGTCGTTCTCGGCCGGTGACCTGCTGGTGTTGCTCGGCAGCCTGGGCTGGGCGATCTACTCGGTCATTCCGAAGCGCTTCGTCCATGGCCTGTCGACGATGCAGGTAACCGGCAGCACGATCACCGGCGGCGCCGCACTCATGGCGGTGTGTGCCGCCGCGACGACACCCGATTTCCTGCAGCCGCCCGCGCTGCCGATGGCAGCCGCCATCGTCTTCATGGGCCTGTTCGGTTCGGTGCTGGCCTATCTGTGGTGGAACCAGGCGGTGCAGAAAATCGGCGCGGCATCGGTCGCCGTGTTTATCAACCTGGTGCCGATCTTCACCGCCCTGATCGGCTTGCTGCTCGGTCAATCGATTTCCCTGGCGCAGTTGTGCGGCGCTGCGCTGGTGATCGCCGGTGTGCTGGTCTCATCCGGCAGATTCAAAGCCATCCCTGCCGTGCCCGCGCTTGCGCAAGCGCAGGCGTACCGCTGAGCGGACGGTCAGGCCCGCAATCAATGGAGAAATGCAAATGCAGACAAACCCACCCGTCCTCTACGAGGAAGACAATGGCATCGCGGTCATCACATTCAACCGGCCCCACGCGCTCAATGCGCTCAACATCGATGTCTTGCAGCGTCTGTCGGACATGCTCGATGCAGCACGAACGAATGACGCCGTGCGCGCCCTGATCCTGACGGGCGCGGGCACGACGGCATTTTCCGCCGGCGCGGATATCAAGTACCTGAGCGAGGCCACGCCGCTGGCGGTGCGGGACTTCGCTCGCCTTGCTGTGCGGATCACCAACAAGATCGAAAACCTTGGCAAGGTCGTGGTCGCCGCGCTCAATGGCACCACCTATGGCGGTGGCCTGGAACTGGCCGAGTCCTGCATGATCCGCATCGCGGCGAGCCACGCCATGCTCGGCCACCCCGAAGTGCGCATCGGCGCGGTCGCCGGTTTCGGCGGCACGACCCGCCTTCCGCGCCTGGTCGGCAAGGGGCGCGCTGCGGAAATGCTGCTGCGCGGCCGCGCCGTGGATGCCGAGGACGCGCTGAAATTCGGACTGGTGCAAGGCATCGCCGACGCCAGCCGATTGTTGGAGGAAACGAAAGTCATTGTCCGCGACATCCTCGACCAGTCGCCGACCGCGGTCAGGCTGACCTGGGAAGCCTTGCACAGGGGGCTCAACATGACGCTCGAAGAATCGGCCGAGCTTGGCGCCGATTTCTTCGGGCTCGTCGCGTCGTCGGATGACTTCCGCATCGGAACGAGTGCCTTTATCGAAAAGACGCGCCCGCGCTACACCGGCCGGTAGGCGGCGAATTCGAACCGCAAGGCAGCACGCCATCGCAACATGTCTTGCGGTCACCGACGATGTATCGATCAGAATGGATACATGCGTATCCATGCATTGCCAGTGATGCCGGCGCCGCTGACAGGCGGCTCGTCATTGACCTTGATGGCCTGGCCCACCAGGTCCGCATCCGGGCCGCCGCCGGCGCGCACCATCTTCTGCACGGTCGACAGCGTGAGTTTCATTGAAAAATGGCCTGCGATGTTTTCCAATATGCTCAGCTTCTGCCCGGCCTGGGAGAATCCGGCTTCCAGATCCAGCAGCAGGAAAACGCTGGTGGTATCGCCGTGATTGTCGGGTACCTGCGACATTGGCAGCAGCCGCACCGTACCGGCCGGCGCAGCGATATCCCCCCGGACTTCCGCACCGGACGCGCTGCGTCCGTACACATGGATTTGCGCGCCGTCCTGCAATTTCACCGAGACCAGTTCACCGCTCGGGCTGGCTACCATTTCGACCTTGTCGATCACGAAACGCATCACCTCGGCGACGCCATTCGTGCCAATGCCGGGCGAGTCGTTACGCTCGGTAAGATCGATCGCGATTCGCCCCACCGCAGTTTGATTTCCCACCGACTGCCCCGCTGTCGCCGGCAGAACAAACTTGCCTATCCGGATGCCGAACGCCGCAATCGGCGCTGCAGGCGCAGCAGCGGTCGGCTGGACGCCGCACACGCCGTCGATCGCCGGATTGCATCCGGCCGCAGCCGCGTTGATGTCAAGGTGGTCTGTGCTGCTGCCGGCCGCCATGTCGACGATCCCTCTGTCGCTCTCGAATTCGTCGAGCGTGACGGGAAGATAGATCACCCGGTTGGTTCTGATGTACAGGATCTGGTTGGCGACGATCTCCAGGCTGCCCTTGAGCGGCTGGTCGGCCACGACCGGTTTGACAGGCACCGGATTGCTCGGCGGTGGCGTGACGGTCGCCGGCGGATCGGCCGGCTTCTCGATGGCCGGCGCAGGCGTGGGCGCGGGTGCGGCGGTAGCGCTCGCGGCCGCAGTCGGCGTGCTGCTGCTTTCATTGTTCGGCGCGGTACTGCCTGTGGCCGGCGCGGCGGCGGCAGTCTTGCCCGTATCCCCGCCACCACCGCAGGCGGCCAGAAGTACCGATGTAAGGAGCAAAAGCGGAATACATTTTTTTGCATGCATTGTTCGTCTCCATGCCGACCGCACTCCCGCGACGAAGCCTTGCCGCGACGAGCTCAGGCGCGTAATTGTCCAGGTCAGTTCGAGGAAGGGCGATGCCGCATCCGGATTCCGAATCATCCATGCGGCACGCCCGCGTCCGATCGTCATCGGTGCCTTCATCTTTGCTCAGGTAAGCGCTCGGCTCTATCCCAAGTCGCTGCGCTTTTGCGTGCCATCAAAGGACGTGATGTACCGACAGAGAATGCGTGTTGAATGTGCAGCGTATCGATATTGCCGTCATCGTTGACGGCCGACGCTCAAGGAGTGACGGGTACGGTCGAAGTCAGTACGTCGAGTAGCGCAGCCGTCTCTGCATCCGGCATGCCGTCGAAGCGGGCAGGGCGATACTTCATCTGGAAAGCGACCAGGATCTGCCGCGTCGCTTCATCCAACTGATTGCTGCAGGGAAGAACATAGCCATGCAGCACCAGCTTGTTTTGAAACCAGCCGATGTCGGGCAATTGCTGCTCGAATGCCTGGCGGCGTTGCGCGACCTGCGCGGCATCGGGCCAGCGGATCAGGCCGGCTTGCGCGAGCTGCTGCCACGGAAACATCGGGCCGGGGTCGGACTTGCGCTGCGGCGCGATTTCGTTATGGCCGAGGATGTGATCCGGCGTGATGTGGTGCCGCGCGACGATCTGTTTGAGCAGGCCGATCAGCAGCGCGATCTGCTCGGGTGGATAGGCGAAGAACACCCGGCCCTGCGGCGTATCCTGATAGCCGGGATTGACCAGCTCGACGCCGATCGAACTGAAATTCAGCTGGGCATCGTTGTTCCATGCGCTGAAGCCTGCGTGATAGGCGCGACGACCTTCATCGACCAGCTGATAGATGGCGGCGGGATGATCCGAGATCAGGTAGTGGCTGCTGACGCTGCCCCTGCTCAGGATCGACAGCGCACGCGGAAAATCGCCCTCGGTGTAATGCAGGATCACATAGCGCACCCGGCTGTCCTGCGAGACGGAAGAATAGCTGTGATCGATCGGCGGACCGCCCGCGCAACCGGCCAACAGGATCAAGGCGACAAGTGAAAGAAGATATTTCATCGTTCTAGTTACGCAATGCCGCCGGCGTTGTACCAAACTCGCGCCGCACCAGTTTTCTCAGTGCCGTTCCATCCTGATAACCGACCTTGGCGGCAATCGCCTCGATGGACATGGAGGTCGTCTCGATCAGATGCGATGCATGCAGCAGCCTTCGCCGCTGAACGAATTTGACGGGTGACACGCCAGTCGCCGCCTCGACGCGGCGCGCCAGCGTCTTGGCCGAAACCGACAATTCCGCCGCGAGCGCCGCGATGCTGATCGGCTCGGCGAGATGCGCGTCAATCCAGCGCTCCGCGGCGATCACGGTGGGATCGATATGTTGCACATGCGCGTGCACCATATAGCGCGCCTGCGACGGCCGCTGGTCGATCAGCAGGTAGCGCGAACACAGGTGCGCGATGGCCGTACCCATGATGTCGGCCACGATGGCCAGCATCAGGTCGAGCTGCGAGTAGGCCGACCCCGCAGTCAGGAACGGGCCATCCCGCACCAGCATCCTGGTTTCGTCCAGCCTGACGTCGGGGTGCCGTGCCCGGAAGAGATGCGCCAGCCACCATGTCGTGGTGACCTCGCGACCGGCAAGAAGTCCGGTCCGCGCAAGCAGAAATACCGACGAGCATGAAGCGCCGATGCGCGTCGAGCGCGACGCCTGGCGCAGCAGTTCTACTGCGGCATCCGTATCCTTCTGCGCGAGGCGCGCCGAGATCGCATCATCCGAAACCATTCCCAGTCCGGGAATGACAATCCAGTCCGGCCGGATTGCCTCCTTGAGCGCGTCGCGGAAGCTCATGTCCGCCTTCAGCTGCAGACCGGCGCCGGTGCGGACCGACTTCCTGTGACCGGCGACAAGAATCCGCACCTGGCCGCGCTTGCCCGTTCCGGAAAGAAAGGACTGCCCGGCCCGAATGGTATCGAGCGTGATGGCGAGGCTGGAATCCATGACGCCATCAAGTGCAAGTATCAGGACGGTTTTCATTTGTCCATTTTGACATGAAAAATGTCGAAACTGAACATTTTCCATTTACGGCCAACGCGGCAGACTTGCACGCATCGACCAATGAGAAGGAGGTTTGCCGATGTCGAAACGAAACATGCAGCAAGACGATCCGCTCGACGATTTCAACGCCCGCGAAATCACGCTGGACGGCATCACGAAGGTGGTGCACGTTGCCGGTACCGGACCGGGAGTAATCGTCATGACCGAGATGCCGGGAATCAGCCCGCACGTGGCGCGTTTCAGCCGCTGGGTTCGGGACGCAGGATTCACCGTGTACATGCCCTCGCTGTTCGGCCGCGACGGCGCGGTGGCGTCGGAAGAGGAGGGCATGGCCGTGCTCAAGCGGGCTTGCGTCAGCGCCGAGTTCCGCGCCTTCGCCGCCAATGAATCCAGCCCGGTGACCGTCTGGCTGCGAGCGTTGGCGAGACTGGCGCATCAGGAGTGCGGCGGCCCCGGCGTGGGCGCGATCGGCATGTGCTTCACCGGCAACTTCGCGCTCACCATGATGCTGGAGCCGGCGATGCTCGCTCCCGTGCTGTCGCAGCCATCGCTGCCGTTCAACGATCCCGCCGGCCTCGAGATCGCACCCGACGAGCTAATCGAAGTGCAGCGGCGCCTGGAGCGCGACAACCTGACCGTCATGGCTTACCGATTCCAGGGCGACCGTTTCTGCACGGCGCAACGCTTTGCCGCCTATTCAAAGGCCCTCGGCGACCGCTTCGTCGCGCGCGTGCTGCCCGACAGCGCCGCCAGCCGCGAGACGCCGCCCTTCTTCGAGAAAGTGGTGGCATGCCCGCACAGCGTCGTCACCGCGCACCTGATCGATGAAGCCGGACAGCCGACGGTCGCGGCGCGCGATGAAATCCTGTCGTTCTTCAGGCACAGGCTTGCTGTGTAGAATTTGCCAATCAAGCAACTTTAACGGTAGTTCTTCCCGCTCCAGACGCGGAAGCACTACCGTATTAGCATGGATTTCCGATATCATGCAGTCTGGCCATAATTCCCTGGCATATGGGCTCAGGCTCGACTTCGATAGCGGCACCGGCGAACCGCGCCGCATCGGAGACGTTCCCACTGCACTGACATCGCTCCAAGACGTCCGTCGCTTCGCCCTCTCGCCCTGGCACTCGCATGTGCCGGCGCGTCTTGACAGAATCACCACAACTCATTGAAAAAGTCTTATGTCGAACTTCAACACCGAACGCGTCTTGAGCGTGCATCACTGGAATGACACGCTGTTCAGCTTCAAAACCACCCGCGATAAAGCCCTGCGCTTCCATAACGGCCATTTCGTCATGATCGGCCTGCAAGTGAACGGAAAGCCGCTGATGCGTGCCTACAGCATCGCCAGCCCCAATCACGAGGATCATCTCGAATTCCTCAGCATCAAAGTGCAGGACGGTCCTTTGACCTCGCGCCTGCAGCATCTGCGCGAAGGCGACGAGCTCCTGGTCAGCCGCAAGCCCGTCGGCACGCTGGT
Source organism: Noviherbaspirillum sp. (assembly GCF_035254865.1). Classification (GTDB taxonomy): domain Bacteria; phylum Pseudomonadota; class Gammaproteobacteria; order Burkholderiales; family Burkholderiaceae_D; genus Noviherbaspirillum. The sequence continues at coordinate 31,325 of NZ_DATFAF010000004.1, read as the reverse complement.
GCTGGACGACCTGAAACCGGGCAAGAACCTGTATCTGTTCGGTACCGGAACCGGACTGGCGCCGTTCATGAGCATCATTCAGGATCCGGAAACCTATGCGCGTTTCGAGAAGGTGATCCTGTTGCACGGCGTGCGCGTCGTGAGCGAATTCGCCTATGCCGACTACATCACCGAGGGCTTGCCGAAAAACGAATTCCTTGGCGATATGGTGCGCGAGCAGCTGATCTACTATCCGACCGCCACGCGTGAACCGTTCAAATACCAGGGCCGGATCACCGACCTCATCGCCAGCGGCAAGCTCGCCAGCGACATCGGTCTCCCGCAGCTTGACCCCGAACACGACCGCGCCATGATTTGCGGCAGCCCGGCCATGCTGCAGGACACGTGCAAGCTGCTGGATGAGCGCGGCTTCGTGATGTCGACGGCGCAAGGCGTGCCCGGCGACTACGTGATTGAGCGTGCGTTTGTCGAGAAATAAGGGTTTTGAGCACGGCATTCGCCGTGACTGAGTCCTGCGTCCGAGGCATGCACATGATGCCTTGGACGACGAGGCCGGCTGGTACAATCCAGCTGTTCCTAGCGATTAAAGTCGAAAACTGGAGCCATGTATTCATGCAGGTTTCGAGCTCGCCAATTTAGTACATCGGACGAGAAAAGTCGAAAACTAAAACGCAGGCTAACCAAACCTAGAATTTGTCGCTCAATATAGTCGAAAACTAACTTTCGAATAGGTGCTGAAAACCTAAGCGAATCACTCGATGGTACCTATATTGATCGATGCTTTGCGTTGGCCCAGGTTGGGAAAAATCGCCGCTACATGTGACGGTCGCTACTAGCTGTCCAGCCCAATTCGTCGTCGGCAGCCATTCCCTATACTTCGGATTCACAATTTCAATACAGTAAGCAGGCGTGCCGATGCGGTGCGACCGGCGGCGTCCGCGCCATTGCGACCCAGTGATCACCGGTCCCGCGCTGCCATTACCTTATCGCCCCGGAGAACCACGTTTTGTTGAATCGATCTTTGGTCGAACAATGACAGGCAGCTTTGCGCTTAGCAGCGGACCTTCTTTGAAAAAAAGTTGACAGACAGCATCCACCAAGAGCAACCCTTCCATGATGCGAAGTGGGCGGCCGCTTTGTGGAGCGATACAGGGCGTTTGGAATGAACTTGTCAAAAGAAAAAACCTTCCGAAAGCGCAAGGCTCAAGGGCGGCGGAACTACGGTCAATAACCTATTGTCAAATTTCTTTGCCTTTCCCTTGTCCGACATTGGGGGCGCGGTCTGCAACATTTAGATAACACTCAATGCAGTGAAACTATTTGAGGGCATGCCCACCGTTGTTTTCAACACGTGTTTACAGGACTAGCCAACGCTTATTCCAGCAGCTTGGATATTGGACTTGGCCGACAAAAATCCGGCAGCGAGGTACTCACGTCGTTACTACTGTTGTTTGAATCATTTTGTACGGTAGAAAAGCATGTCAGCGGACAAACGCCACATCCACCTCGGGTTTACACACGAGGATTATCAGGAAGGCATACATATTTGTTATTTGTATAACAATGACGAGGAGCGGCGGCGCTTCCTGCACGCCTTTATCAGCAGCGGAATAGCGGACCGGGAATCGATTGATTATCTCGCTGATGTGTCTACCCCGGAGGATCTTGAACGTGTCATCGATGATTTGGCAATCAGGGAACTTGTAGCGGATCGGGGTGAGCAATTCAAACTTGCAACGGCGACTTCAACCTATTTCCCCGACGGTCAATTTAATCCCGACTCGATGCTCGACCGTTTTCGCGATATGTATGCAATTGGTCATGCTCGTGGTTATGCAGGATCTCGCGTAGCAGGCGAACCGTCTTGGTCGCTGCGTGGCGTTCCCGGGTCCGATAGATTGGTCGAGCTCGAAGCGCGGGTTAACAATCTCGTCAAAGAGGTACCATTAACGACTCTCTGCCAGTATGACATGAGGAAATTCGACGGGGGAACTATCTTTGAAATTCTTAATGTTCACCCGCTAATGATTGTTCGTGGACAGATAATGCGGAATCCATTTTATGTCCCGCCAGATCAATTCCTTGCAGAACGAAATGCTGCCGCCAAACGTCAATGGTGAGCAAGCGCCGAACGCGACTGTTCTTGGACGATTGCTAGTGATTCAGCAGATGCTTGACGCACTGCCAAATGAAGAACGTATGGGGGAGTTTGCTCGTCGAGCGCTGATGACAGTACCAGGTGTGGCTGACGTATATGTAAACATTCATGGCCACACGGTCCCTCCGAACCCGGACATGGAAGATCTCTGCAAGAAGTACGAACAGGCTTTGCAGGATTTAACAACGCTCAGTTTCGTCACCACTAGCCCTGCCATACATTTTTTTCCACTTAGGACGGAAAAAAATACGTTCGGACTCCTGCTTGTACGTGTTAGTGACGAATCCCTGTTAAATCCATATCTTGGTTTTTTCAGCAACATTTGTAACGCGATTGGCATTGTCCTAGAGACACGCATGTATCAGGCAAAGTTAGCTCGGGCTAACGAGAGCCTCCGTCAAGCACGGGATGAGTTGGAAGTCCGGGTTGCAGAGCGGACGCGAGAGCTGGAATATCTTGTGACCCATGATCGCCTCACCGACTTGCCGAATCGAATTTTGCTCATCGATAGACTGCAACATGCGCTTGCCTCTGCTCGGCGCAATGAGCGTATGGTCGCCGTAATTTATCTTGACCTCGATAATTTCACGTATGTGAATACGGGATTAGGCACCGCCTGCGGAGATGAAATCCTAAAAGAAATAGCCCACCGTCTCTCAAGCCAAGTGCGCGAAAACGATACCGTCGCCCGCATTGGCTCGGACGAGTTCGTGATCATTCTTACCTCCTTGGAAAACAAGTTCTATTGTGGTGCCAGGCTTACGGCGATTCTCACAGCGGTGCGTGAACCGATGACGATTGATGGTAACGACATTATCGTGACGTGTAGTATCGGTGCCTGCTTTTACCCTCTGGATGGTGATGAACACGAGCTCCTTCTCAGGCAAGCTAATGCGGCAATGCATCGTGCAAAGACAACGGGAAAGGCCGGTATTCAGTTCTTTGCTGAAAGCCGTGACTCTGCAGTTATAGAGCGTATGCAACTTGAAGCAGAGCTTAGAAAAGCAATATCAAACGGCGGCCTCGTTGTGCATTACCAGCCAAAGCTGGACCTACGCGCGAGCAAGTTCTGCGGTGCCGAAGCACTTGTCCGTTGGCTTCATCCTGTAAAAGGTCTCATACAGCCCTCAGACTTCATTCCGTTAGCCGAAGAGTCCATGTTGATAATTTCGTTGGGCGAGTGGGTGCTCATGCAGGCTTGCCTGCAAGTGCGAATTTGGCAAGAAGCAGGAATTGAAGGAGCTGCAGTAGCAGTCAATCTTTCTGTCAAACAGTTCTGTGATGGACACATCGTTGAAATTGTTCGGAAGGTTCTACGAGATACCGGGATTGCCCCCTGGAGGCTAGAGCTTGAGATTACAGAGAGTTCGATCATGCATGATCTGAACTATGTAATTGAGCTAATGCATGAACTAAAACAACTGGGTGTGTCGATTTCCATCGACGATTTTGGTACAGGTTACTCAAATTTGAGCTCGCTTCGTATTCTTCCTGCGGATAAGTTGAAGATCGATAAGTCGTTTGTGCATGAAATTGATACGATGCAAAATGCGGCCGCAGTTGCGCTAGCTGTCATCGCGTTTGCTAAGAGCATGGGGATGAGGGTCGTAGCCGAAGGGGTGGAGACTGCCGGACAAGCGAAGTTTTTGCATCAGCATGGATGCGACGAAATTCAGGGATATCTGATATCACGTCCCGTTCGGGCCGAGCAAGCGCAGGAATTAATTAGCCGACCGTATGTAGGGGCTTGGTCTGATTAACCATCGACTCTTATTAGATAAAAATGGGAACTTCGGGATGGTTATTTCCAGGGCCTCATATTCCCAGCGGATTAGTACCCGCCGGAATTTGTTCAGCCCTGCAAACAAGCGCGCGATCTTCCATCGACGCTTGTATCGATGCAGCACGCGGCCATCCTGGATAGTCGACCTGACGCATCCTTTCCTGTGCGGCGCGATCAGTTCGATAACGTCGGCAGCGAACTTTGCTTCGAGCGGATCACTGTCATAAGCACGATCCCCGACAAGTCGCTCGGGCAGTCCCACGGTGACCAGAAGTTGGGGGTGTTCTCTTCTGCTCGCAGGCCCGACAGTCAGCCCATGTGGGCCTACTACTGCGACGACTCAAAAGGTATCTGTTTCGAGCTGGAATGGTCTGATGAACTGCTTGCGACCTACCAACTGATGCCGACCGAGATTCAATACGCTGACGAGCCGCGTGTTCACCATCGTGTCGAATCGAATGTCCGGTTTACGGGAAAGCAGCAGTCACCCAGATCGCCACCCAGGCCGCATGTTCCAGCTGTTCGGCAAACGCCAGCCGTCGTCTTGCTTGACTTTGCCTATGCCGGACCTCGTCATCCAACACGGACACGGACCGTCATTCATCCCACAATTTCCCTTTCCAGGAACCTACTGGGTTAGGCTCTAATTTGAAAACCGCTCTAACACCGGGCTAACAATATCGATCGATGATCTCGAACAGTCGACTGCACGATGTAGCGAGGTGCGCTTCAGGCGCCGTGGCAACACCAAGCAAAAGGCCGGGAAAAGCCAAGGACGGAGTCGCGAACCATGCAGACAAAGGCGATGGCGCCAGGCCAAAGGTGATCGCTTCCCGAACGATCTGCACGTCGGGCGCGCCGTCGGGGAGTCTGAGAAGTACTGCCAGGCCGGCCTTTACCCACTCTGCGTCGCGCATTCGTAACTGCTCGCATAACGCGTCACGCTGGGCGGAATATAGACGCTTGAGCCGACGGATGCGCCGGATGTAGTGGCCATCACGCATAAATTGAGCCGTGGCCAGTTGAGCTACTGGTGAGGGCGCGGGGGCAAGCGTCGCGGCTACCTCGGAGAACATGGCAGCCAGTTCGGTTGGCGCCACAACAAATCCAAGTCGCAGCCCCGGGCTGATAGTCTTGCTGAAAGAACCTATGTGGATCACCCGTTTGCCCTCGTCCAAAGACGCCAAGGCAGGTGCCGCCCTGCCTTCTAGTTGTAGCTCGCCGAGGTAGTCATCTTCGATGATCCAGGCGTCGCTCGAGACTGCCCATTCAAGCAGCTGGAGCCGTCGCCTCAAAGACAGGGTCGAGCCCAAGGGAGCTTGTTGACCGGGCGTCACGACGGCTAACGCGGCGTCCGCAGCGTTCTCGATTCCGTAGCCTACGTTGAGGCCTTCGGCGTCCACCGGTACCGGAACAATACGCAAGCGAGCGAGCTCTAATCCCTTCCGGGTAAGATGGAAGCCGGGCTCTTCCATCCAAACCTTCTTACCGTCCAAACCTAACACTCGCAGTGCGAGACCTAAGCCGGACCGGTATCCCGAAGTGATAAACACCTGCTCTGGGAAGCAGTGGAGGTTTCTGGCGATGGAGAGATAGCCTGCAATTTCTCGGCGCAGCTCGAACTCCCCCCTGGGATCGGGATTGATCGGTGAGGCGAACGATCCTATCTTCAATAAATTGGAAGAGCGCGCGCGCGCGAAAAATTTTTCCGGCAGGCCTTCCAACGCCGGAATGCCGAGCTGAAAGATCCCTGGCCCGGCGTTCATCTCCTGAAAAGTTTTCATAAAAGCTCCGGGCCGCGGCACTTCTGGTTGAGCCGCCGCGCGGGGGCGCGGCGCCACGCGTGTGCCCTTTGCTCCGAACGTTTCGATCATCTGGGAGTCGGATAATCGTTCATATGCTGCTTGAACTGTACCGCGCGCCACACCGAGGTGCGCAGCCAGGTCCTGCCACGAAGGCAATCGAGTGCCAGGTGCGAGCAAGCCGGATTCTATTGCCGTGCTAATACTCATACGAATTTGTTCTGACAAGGGCAGTTTCGCTGTCCGGTCGAGCTGAATCTGCAGATCTGAATCCATATTCTTGGTACACACAAAAATCAGTAATCTTAGTCCTTCAAGTCGTACCATCGATAGTGCAAAATGAAAACTGACCACGTGCAGCTTGTGCGCTACATGTACGATCAACTCACCCACCAGGGCCATGCTTCATACAACCAGTGTGCAATCGCAATACGGCGCTTGAGCGTTTCGATTCCCAGAATACTATGTCCCAAATCGACTGGCTGAGCCATCTCCTGCAAATGATCAACATCACTGGCCAGCTGGAGGTCCGCTGCGCCTACGGCGCACCATGGCGTGTGGCCTGGCCCCAGTCCGCGGCGCACGAGATTCCTTACCACGTCGTCCTCAATGGCCGGGCCATTATCGAGGATCCGGAGTTGAAGACGGCCAGGGAGCTGGTGGGCGGAGATATCGTGCTGTTGCCTCACGGGTCGGCACATGTTCTGCACGACGGCAGCGGACGTACGCCGAGTCATACCTACAGTCGCCAAAGTTCTGCAGGATGGATGGTCCGCGAGAATGATGGCCAGGGCGAGCGTCTGGACATGTTGTGCGGGCGATTTTTCATCGGGCCGCCCTATGACCGGCTGATTCGTGGCTATCTGCCCACGAACCTCGTGGTACGCGCCAGTGACGGCCATGGTGAAGAGGGCATCGGGTCTGCTTCGAACCACCTGGCCAGCCTTGTGGGGCTGATGCGTACGGAGTCCGCCGGTGACAGGCTGGGCGGATACGCCATCCTCAACGCGCTTACCTCGGCGCTGTTCACACTGGCACTGCGCGCGGCGAGCGAATCCGAGCAGCCCCCGGCAGGCTTGTTGGCGCTTACCGGCCATCCACGACTGGCCCCGGCCATTTCAGCCATGTTCGCCGATCCGGCGCGCCCCTGGACCCTGCCTGATCTGGCCGACTTGTGCAGCATGTCACGCGCCACCTTCATGCGGCACTTTCAGGACAAGCTGGGACGCTCGGCCCTCGAACTGCTGACCGATATCCGGATGAGCCTGGCCGCCAACGAGCTGAAGAAGCCGGCGATGACCACCGAGGCCGTGGCCGAGTTGGTCGGATATCAATCCGTCGCGGCCTTCAGGCGTGTGTTCACCGACAAGATGGGAATGACACCGGGGCAATGGCGCCGCTCGGCGCGCGAAAGCCAGTAATGCGCTTCACTCTCAGTGTGCAGCCTGGATGAGGCTGCTAGGCGCGCCGGTGCTGGGCGGCAACTGCTTCGCGCGAACGCCCCACGACGCGCTCGTCTATACCTGCTAGCACCGGAATCGCGATACCGACGAGGCAACTGGCGCCGTGCCGCGTTAGGGGATGAATTTGCTCGCGGTGTTGATCCTTTTTGGCATTTTATTGAGCCAATGCAGTCTCGAAATCGGTATCAGGTAGGCCTAAAGTGGAGGCTCCTACCCTGATGAAAGAGCTGCACCATGAGTCGTATCGCCATTCCCGCCATCGAGTCCGCCATCGGTGCCACCGCTGATATCTATGCACAGGTCAGGGAGATTGCCGGTGGCCGTGTCCCGAACACGTTCACCAATACCTTCAACCATATCAACGATACCGACGTCGACTTTCCACTCGTCGAGTAAGCCGTCTTGTCGGAAGAGCATGGCATCACACACCCAAGTTTCGCCCGGCAGCTCATAACGGTGATGCGCGCCAACACCAGAGAGATTGATTCGACTTATGACAGCACAAACCTTTGAATTTGACGGTCCGCGTGGCTACCGGCTTGTCGGCAGATTGGAGCTGCCGGCCGGGCAGCCGCAGGGTTGGGCCATACTCGCCCACTGCTTTACGTGCGGTAAGGACAGCCTGGCTTCCACTCGCTTGGCACGCGCCTTAGCCGCTCGTGGCATTGGGGTGTTGCGCTTCGATTTTGCCGGACTGGGCAATAGTGGCGGAAGTTTTGCCGACGCGACTTTCGCTGCGGACGTGGAAGATCTGGTCGCGGCCGGCAACGCGATGACAAGAGACGGCAAGTCCCCATCCATTCTTGTCGGTCATAGCCTGGGGGGCGCGGCAGTCTTGATGGCGGCAGGCGAGATGCCGGGCATTCGTGCCGTGGCCACGCTGGGTGCCCCCTTTGATATCAGTCATGTTCTGCATCAGTTTGACCCGCAAAGCCTTCAAGCCATTGAGACGCAGGGGCAAGCAGAGGTATCGCTGGCCGGCAGGCCGTTCGTGGTGCGCAAGAGTTTTATCCAGGATCTGGCGCGTCACGACCTGGCGTCGCGGATCGCCCAGTTGCGAATTCCATTGTTGGTCTTGCATTCGCCGCTGGATGCGACGGTGGGCATCGAGAATGCCGCGCGCATTTTTACAGTTGCGAAGCACCCCAAGAGCTTCATTTCTCTCGACAACGCCGACCACTTGCTGACGCGTCGCGCCGATGCCGACTATGCCGCTGCAATGATATCGACTTGGATTAGTCGGTATCTGGTTTCAGAACCTTGAATCACAGCAGCGCTGCATGGAGCGCAAGTACTCGTGTACCTCAATCTATCCCAGCACCCGCAGGAATCCGCGCCTTATCTGTCGGTGGTGCTGGGCAGCATCGGGCTGAAAACCTTGCAATTCGTCCCCGTGCAGGCCACCGCGTTTCTCGACTCGGACCAGGCCACATTAGCGAGGGAGAAAGCACTCGCTGCGATCGACCTGACGGCCGTGGGAGAGATTCCATGCTCGATCGAATGATGGGTGTTGCCGCATGCCGGCGATATGAAACGACGATTAGTGTTCGGCCAACGAAGGAGATTAAACAATGAAGATAGTCGTGATCGGCGGCACTGGCCTGACCGGCTCGAAGACGGTTGCCCTTCTGCGCCAGGGCGGCCACGAGGTCGTCGCGGCGTCGCCCAAACGTGGTGTCAACACCATTACCGGTGAAGGACTCAACGAAGCCATGGCCGGCGCGCAGGTAGTAATCGACCTCTCCAATCCACCATCATTTGAGCGCAAGGCGGCATTGGAATTCTTCGAGACCTCCGGGAAGAACCTTCTCGCGGCAGAGGCGGCAGCCGGCATTCGGCACCATGTCATGCTGTCCATCGTCGGGGCCGACCGAGTACCTGGTCAAGAGTATTACCGCGCCAAAGTCGCACAAGAGAAACTGATTGAGGCTTCTGGTATCCCGTACACGATCATCCGCTCGACCCAGTTCCTGGAATTCCTCGGGAGTATCGCCGATGCGAGTACGGATGGAAGCACCGTCAGGCTTGCGCCGGCCCTGCTTCAGCCTATCGCGGCTGACGACGTCGCTGCCATCGTCGCTGAAGTGGCCCTCGCTAGTCCGCGAAACAGCATCGTATTCCCATGATAACGAATCGAGAATGTCTATGATTGAAATCACTGCCGACATTGAGGCGATCATCAAGCAGGCGATACTGTCGTTCGTCGCGACAGTCAACGAGGACGGAACGCCCAATCTTTCGCCGAAGGCGTCTTTGTCTGTCATGAGCGGTGCTCTCTATTTCGCCGATATCGCATCGCCCCGGACGATACTCAATTTGAAGCGCAATCCCGCCGTCGAAATTAACGTAGTCGACGTCTTCCAGAGGCGCGGTTATCGATTCAAGGGGCGTGCGTTAATACTGGCGCCAGACGATGACGAGTCTATGGTGATCGCCAACTGGGTTCGCGCGACGAATGGCCCGGAGTATCCCGTTGACCACGTCGTCAAGATCGAAACCACTTCGATCACCCCGCTACTGTCTCCAGCCCACGTCTTTGCCCACCCTCCTCGAAGTCAGGACGAAATCAGGAGCACCTACTATCAAAAATACGGGGTGAAACTCATCGGGACATAGGTGCGGGTCCGCGTTCTCAGGTCTCGTTTGGCGCATCGCTGTCCTCTGCGATCCAGGCAAGGTGGCGATAGATGGTTGCCTTCGAGCGGCCCGACCAGCGCACAACTCCTTTGATGGCGCCGCGCACGCGAAAAAACTCTTGCCGACCAGTGCCCGGACCAGCTTGCGCGACGTGTGCGATCAGCTCACGCACTGGGGCCATGCCTGATACAACCAGGCGCAACCGCAATATGATGCTTGAACGCTTCAAGTTCCCGAAGTCCTGTGTCCCAAGTCGACTGGCTGAGCCATCTCCTGCAAATGATCAACATCACTGGCCAGTTGGAGGTCCGCTGTCTATCCCCGCAAGCACCTGAATCTCGATCTCGACGCAGCGACTTGCGCCGTCCCTTGCCGCAGTTTAGGAAATGGATCGTGTCGGTGTTTTGATCCTTTTGGGCAGTTTATTGAGCCAATGCAGTCTCGAAATCAGTATCGGGTAAGCCTAAAGTGGAGGCTCCTAACCTCCTGATGAAAGTGTCGCACCATGAGTCGTATCTCTAGCTGCGCCGTCGAGCCCGGCACCGGCACCGCCGCTGATATCTACGTGCAAGCCAAGAAGATTGCCGATCGCCGTGTCGCGAAGACGCTCGCTGCGTTGGGCGGAATCGCCTCGGCCTCTTTGGCTGCGCTGCTCAACGCTGCAGGCGCGTCGGCCTCGGCAGCCTGGGCCACATCGAGAGCTTCGATTCGCTGCACGACGCCGGCCACTTGCTGACGCGCCGAGATGAAGTCGACGTGGGCAAGCCGGTTTCCGGTTTCAGAACCTTGAATGACAACAGCTCTGTGTAGCGCGAAAGCACGCGTGTACCTCAACCTATCCCGTCACCTACAGGAATAACCATGACCAACGGAATCCCCAATACCAATGCCGTTATCGAATGTATCTTGAGCCGCAGCGCCGCCAAGTACTACGACCCTGCCGCCACGTTGAGCGACGACCAAATTCGTGAGCTGGTGCGAATCGGCACCAGCGCGCCGACATCCTTCCACATGCAGAACTGGCGCTTCATCGCCGTACGCACGCCTGAAGCCAAGGCTCGGCTGAGTCCGATCGCGTGGAACCAGCCCGCAATCACCGATGCAGCCGTTACGTTCATCGTCTGCGGCCAGTTGGCTGATTCCAGCGTAATTCCGGAACGCCTGGCGCCCTTGGTGGAAGCTGGCGTCATGCCGGCAATGATGGTGCCGGAATGGGAAATCCCCGCACGCGACCTGTACATGGAGTACCCGCAGCGCCGGCGCGACGAGGCAGTACGCACCGCCACCTTCGGCGCTGCAGCGATGATCTATGCAGCCCGCTCGCTGGGCCTGGGTTCGACGCCGATGATCGGTTTCGATGCCGAAGCGGTGCACCGCGAGTTCGGACTGACCGAGGACGAAGTACCGGTCATGCTGTTGTCTGTAGGGGTGGAGCGTCCGGGAAACTGGGCGCAAAAGCCGCGCCGACCGGTGGTCGACGTGTTGGATTTGGTGTAGGTGCATCGCCAAGGCAGCGATCGCGCTGCACGACTAAACGGTCTTCAAATGAGAGGCAAGTCAAAGATGCGTTCCGCTTGAAGGCCTGGCCAGCTTCGGCCCAAAACTCGAGCATGAAGTAAGCCGAGGGATCGTTCCGCAGGACTTTCCCCGGTTAGTGAAACCAGTAACTTACGGAGATTATGATGGCAAGAACTGCAGCTCTAAAGCCGGAACAGGTGCCGGCCGAATCGAAACCGACCCTCGATGCGTTCACCAAGAACATCGGGTTCACCCCTAATATGATGGCGATGTTCGCGCAGAGCCCGATCGCGTTCAACGCATGGGCCACCTTGCTCGGCTCATTGAGCAAGGCGCTCGACGTGAAGACGCGTGACAGCATCGGCCTCGCTGTCTCCGAAGTAAATGGATGCAACTATTGCCTGACGGTTCACAGCTTTACAGCTCAGCATATGGCCAAGCTGCCTGCCGATGAAATCATTCTCGCTCGGAAGGGGCATGCCAGCGACCCGAAGCGCGACGCCGCCGTCTGGTTTGCGCGCAAAGTCATCGAGACTCGCGGCAACGTCACTGATGCCGATCTGAAAGCCGTCCGCGATGCCGGCTACACGGATGCGAACGTCACGGAGATCGTCGCGCTGGTGGCCACGTACTCCCTGACGAATTTTTTCAATAACATGTTTGATCCCGAGAAGGACTTCCCCGCCGTTACGCCGGCGGGCGAAATCTGAACTTTATTCGCTCGTCTGCAAACGAATGCGGAAGATGGCGATCTACCACACCCAAGGAGATGGAAGATGAAGGCGATCATTGTGACGAACCAAGCCGCAGGAACGGCCGGGATGAAGCTGACGGAGCGACCCGACCCGCAAGCGGCGATAAACGATGTCATCGTTCAGGTTCATGCGTCGGGATACGTCCCGACTGAGCTGGCGTGGCCCTCGACCTGGGCCGACCGCCACGGTCGGGACCGAACACCGTCGATCCCCGGGCACGAGCTGGCTGGAGTGGTCACCGCCCTCGGCTATGGCACGACGGGGCTGTCGGTGGGACAGCGGGTGTTCGGTCTCGCGGACTGGTATCGCGACGGCACCTTGGCCGAGTATGTGGCGATCGAGGCACGCAACCTCGCGCCGCTGCCGGGGGATGTCGACTTCGCGGTGGGCGCGAGCCTGCCGATCTCGGGACTGACCGCATGGCAAGGACTGTTCCAGCACGGCCGTCTGCAGGCGGGGCAGAGTGTCCTCGCGCACGGCGCGGCCGGCGCAGTCGGGTCGATGGTTACGCAACTCGCACGTGAGGCCGGCGCTTACGTCATCGGCACCGGACGTGCTGCCGACCGTCAGAAGGCGCTCGACTTCGGTGCGCAGGAGTTCGTCGACCTCGACAACGACGCCCTCGAAGACGTCGGCGGAGTCGATCTGGTTTTCGATGTCATCGGCGGCGACATCCAGAAGCGGTCCGCCGGCCTGATTCGAGCCGGAGGAACACTTGTGTCCGTCGTCGGGCCGGCCGGGGCGCGACCCGCCAACGGCCGCGCGGTCGACTTTGTCGTCGAGTCCGATCGCGCCCAACTAAATGAGATCGTCCGGCGTGTACGTGACGGACGGCTGCGTATGAACATCGGCAATGTCTCGACCCTTGACGATGCCGTCGCCGCCTTCAATCCAACCAAGCGGAGCAACGGGAAGACGGTTATCTGCATTCGCCCGTGAGCACTCGCGGGGGGCGAACCGTTCTGCCCTCCCAGTTGATCATCGTTGCCCTGCTGGGTCGTGGTAATCGTCTCGGCACGCATCTGGCCGCAAGATTCGGACCATGCCCCGGCGCAGCTCGGCCCACTCATTTAGGAAAAAAATGACACTTCATCATCCGATTTTCACGCGCTGGCCGGCTCAGTATCCCGATCAGCTGCAACTCTTTTCTCTCCCGACGCCCAATGGGGTAAAGGTCGGCATCATGCTGGAGGAAACAGGACTCGCCTATGAGCCGCACCGCATCGACCTAATGGCGAACGAGAGCCACGATCCGGCCTTCCTCGCCCTCAACCCTAATGGCAAGATTCCGGCGATCTACGATCCCGACGGGCCGAGCGGCCGGCCGCTGGCCTTGTTCGAATCGGGAGCGATCCTGACCTATCTTGCTGACAAGACGGGACAGTTCCTCTCCACCGATCCCAACACCCGCTATGAAACGATCCAGTGGCTGATGTGGCAAATGGGCGGTGTCGGGCCGATGTTCGGACAGGTCGGCTTCTTCAACAAATTTGCCGGCAAGGCCTATGAGGACAAGCGCCCGCGCGACCGCTACGCAACCGAGTCAGCACGGCTGCTCGGTGTGCTCAACGAACGGCTCGCGGGCCGCGCCTGGATGATGGGCGACGACTACACCATCGCCGATATTTCGCTGCTTGGCTGGGTCCGTAACTTGATCGGCTTTTACGAAGCGCGCGAGCTCGTCGGCTTCGACCGCTTTCTTCACGTGCAGACGTGGCTCAATCGGGGCCTCGCGCGTCCGGCGGTGCAGCGCGGGCTGAAAGTGACGGAGACCTAGCAGAAGCACGAGCGAGAAGGGCCTTGGCATCCTTTATTTCAGGAGCATTTTGTGCAATCCGTCGAGATCAAAACCATTGATAACAACGATTTTGAAATTTGGCTTCCGCTATGGAAAGGCTATCAGCGATTTTACGAGGTCGATATTCCCGAATCCGTGACGCTCAAGACCTGGGCTCGCTTCCTGGATCCGGTCGAGCCGATGTATGCAGCGATTGCGATCGTGAGCGATCAAGCATTGGGGCTGGTGCACACGGTCTACCACCGATCCTCCTGGACGACGGGCGACCACTGCTATCTCCAGGACCTCTTCGTTTCTGACAATGCACGTGGTGGCGGCATTGGCCGCGCGCTGATCGAGCACGTCTACGCGGATGCAGAGCGCCGCGGGGCACTCCGCGTGCACTGGCTGACGCATGAATCCAACCATAACGCCAGGCAGCTTTACGACCGCATCGCTGATCGTTCGGGTTTCATCCAATATCGTAAGCGATGAGGTATCGCCACTCAGGACAATTGAAATATAAGCTTCTAAGGAGAAAAAATGTTACTACCTCGGCAGTTAGTTCCGGAACTTCGCGTTCCGACGCTTGCTCATGGCGAGTTTAATCTTGCAAGCGATGCGCCGGAGCACTTCACATTGATAGTCTTTTACCGCGGCCTTCATTGCCCAGTTTGTTTGAAGTATCTGCGCGAACTTGGTACCTTGCTTCCGGAGTATGAGCGTCGTGGCACGAAAGTCATTGCCATCAGTTCCGACATTCCTGAGCGAGCCCAGGAAATGGCGCGCAAGGTCGGTACCGAAAACCTGCGATTCGGGCATTCTCTACCACTCGCGATGGCTCGCCAATGGGGGCTCTATATTTCGTCGTCGCGTGGAAAAACATCGATTAACATCGAGGAGCCGTCGCTTTTTTCGGAGCCAGGAGTGTTTCTTGTACGGCCGGACGGTACCTTGTATTACAGCGCGGTTCAAACAATGCCATTCGCTCGCCCGCTGTTCTCGGAATTGCTCCAGGCGATTGACTTCGCCATCACCAAAAACTACCCTGCGCGTGGTGAGTATGACGGCCCACTCTGAACATCCATTGACTTGGCGACGCTCTGTTGCGTCGCAGAAAGCCATCGATACGGCAGGCAGCAAGTGCACGTCGTAAATCAAGAGAAATAAATTCGTAAACAAGTGAGGTGAATCAATGCGTATCGCAATCATGGGAAGCGGCGGGGTTGGCGGTTACTTCGGGGCGCGGTTGGCGCTCGGCGGAGCGGACGTAACGTTTATTGCGCGCGGCGCGCATCTTGCCGCAATGCGCCAAAACGGCTTGCGCGTCGAAAGTCCACTCGGTGACCTTCATGTAGCCAATCCGCAGGTAACTGACGCCCCGGCCACGATAGGGCCGGTCGACCTGGTACTGTTCAGCGTAAAGCTTTGGGACACGGAAGTCGCCGCGCGCGCCGTCGCGCCGCTGATCGGTCCGGACACCGGCGTAATTTCCTTCCAAAACGGTGTGCATAAAGACGAGGTGCTGCGCCGTGTGTTGGGTGAACGGGCAGTGATGGGCGGTGTCAGCTACATTGCGGCGACCATCGGCGAACCCGGCCTGATTCGCCATGCAGGCAAGCTGCAGAAGCTGGTATTCGGCGAATACGACGGCCAACATTCTTCACGCGCAAAAGCTTTTCTTGACGCCTGCCTGAGCTCTGGCATTGAGGCCGAGCTCAACGCCGATATTCGCCGCGCCATCTGGGAGAAATTCGTGTTTTTGGTCGGGCTATCCGGTACGACCACCACAATCCGCAAATCGATCGGCCCGATCCGCTCACACCCACAGACTCGGGCCCTGCTGCTCGACGCGATGCGCGAGGTGGTTGCCGTCGGTCGCGCACAAGGCGTCGCGTTGGCAGAAGATTTCGCTGACAACCGGCTCGCCTTCTGTGACAGCCTCCCGGCCGAGATGACATCGTCGATGCACCATGACCTGGAACGCGGCAACCGCCTGGAGGTGCAATGGTTAAGCGGAGACGTGGCGGAACGCGGCAGGGCAATGCAGATACCCACGCCGGTTAACCGCGCCATCTACGATATTCTCGCCCTACAAGCAAGCGGGAACAGGTGAAGCGAAGATGGATTTGTAACCTGCCAACAAACGGAATGCCAGCCAGCTCAAGTGGAAGTCTCTGCAGTTTGAATCGACGTGGCGATTCAGACACCGCTGACCATGGTCGAACGGGGCCATGTGGGAAGCCTTAACTGCCTATTTCGGCAGGCCGATAAACGGGGAAAGGAAGAAGGCACCCCTGGTGCTCGCCCTGAACCATAAGGTGACCTACGGCGGGCTCCTCGACTTGGGGCCTTTGCGGTCGAGCCGATTGCGATTGCCCTGGCCATCGCGGAGGCAGTGTATCTGTGCCGCGAGCGCAAGCATATCGGAACCACGCAACGGCAACTACGCGAGCTGAAGTGTCATAGCTTCAATCCATTCATCAACGACAAAGAGGAATCGTCATGTCAGAAAGAATAAATATCGGGAAAGCCCTGCCGGAGCTATACAAGGCGATTGCGGGCCTCGATAAGATGTCTACCGAAGCGGCCGCGGCGGCCGGATTGGCGGAAGGTTTCACGCACCTGTTGCGCCTTCGTGCATCGCAACTCAACCAGTGCGCGTTTTGTGTGAAGCTGCATACCAGCGACGCGTTGGCGAGCGGCGAATCGATTGACCGCGTCAGCGTTTTGCCTGCCTGGCGAGAGACGGAATATTTCAGCGACAAGGAGCGGGCGTCGCTGGAGCTGATGGAAGCCGTCACGTTCATTTCCGATGGGCAGGTCCCGGACGCAGTCTACGAACGTGCGTCAGCCAGGCTTTCGAAAGAGGAAATCGCCGCCGTCGAGTGGCTTGCCGTGGTGATCAATGCCTGGAATCGAATTGCCATTTCCAGCCGCTATCCCGTCGGGCCGTGAAGCTGCCCTGACAGGAAAATACGATTGTCACGCCGGCCTCCGTTGACGGTGGAGAACGGTGTGACATACCATGCCACAAAGAACAGTCGTAACCGGCAACAGGGAGGTGCAGCAACCTGCCTACCTTTTTACGCTCGCTCAACGAGCCTCGATCCTGCATGAATTGCTCCCGATTGCATCGACCAACGCTAAGGATGGATCACCACCTCCGGCCCGTGGCTGACCGGAATCTTGGCCGACATCCCAGCCCCCGAAATAAAGCCCTTGCCACGATATTCCACAAGTCGCACATGCGAGCCCGTTTCGTAATTAGCCGCTTGCTTCGGCTGCGTCCAGTTCCGCCATGAGCTCGACCGGCATATGAGCGCCGACCTCGCCTTCCTGGCGGAGTGCGTGACGATTCCTGTGCGCCAGCATGCCGGTGCTCAGCGATGGCACTCTCCGCGTGTCTGTGTCGTAGTCCAGTGCAGTGCGGATAAGCTCAAATTGCGCGTTCGGCAGACCTTTCGTGCGCGTGACGACGGGCAGTTGCGTCAAGCGTGCCGGATCAACGTTCTGGCTAAACCGAGCAAAACCGCGATAGCGGAATTGCTCATCAACCGGGCGGTCGCTGCGCTTTATTAGCGCATTCATAATTTCGTGCACCAAGGATGCCGCGCTAAATTCGCGTAGTACGATAGTCATCGGCAACTGTTCAAATCCAGAACGAACTCGGAGCGACGAGGGTTCTGCAAACACAAGATCGACGATAAGGTTTCCATTGCGGCGAATCGCCACCTCATCACCCTTGATTTCGCGGCCGTCGAAGCGCACGCCTTGTAACCATGTTTCCAGAAGCGGTTCTTGGGCGGAACTAGCCTCTCGCATGACCAGTTCCGGAAAACGTGCCATCAACGGGAGGTCTAGGTGAGTGCTTAACGGTGTGCCGGTCCGACCGCTATCCCTGTCATGGATGGTCAGGAGTTCCCTTACTTCGTGTTCGCGGGCTTTCTTTATCGCTAGGAACGCCGTCTGCATTACCTCGCAGGTCGGGATGTAGGTGTCGATGCGCGAGCGACGGCCATACACTATTCGTTGATTGCCCGCCTCGCCGGTCCTGCGTCTCTCCGTCGAAGCCGTCCACAATGCTAGCAGTTGAAAATGTTGCGTAGACCTTTCAGCCTCGGGAGTAACTACCACTCCGTAAGCAGCCGTTAGCCCTGATTACCCCGGGCATCGCTATGATCGGCCAGCAAGAGACGATAACCGACAGCTGGCTCGGTGAGCAAGAAACGTGGCTGTGCGGGATCGTCTTCCAGCTTTTGGCGCAGGTGCCCCATGTAGATCCGAACATAGTGGCTGCTTTCTGCGTGGGATGGCCCCCACACCTCGCGCAGAAGCTGCATGTTGGTTACGACCCCGCCGCTGTTCGCAATAAGCACGGATAACAGTCGATACTCAGTGGGCGTCAAACGCACCGCATGTCCCGCCTTACTGACCAGACGTGCGCGTAAATCGATTTCCACGTCTCCGAACCGGATCCGTTCGGCCGCCCCAGCGCCCGACTGTCGCCGTCGGCGCAGCGCGGCACGGACACGAGCGAGAAGCTCGCCCAAGCCGAAGGGTTTGGTCAAATAGTCATCCGCACCCGCGTCCAGGCCCTGGATCTTGTCCGTTTCGTTTACGCGAGCCGAGAGGATGATGATCGGCACCGCCGACCAGGTTCTGATCTGCGCGATGAACTCGACGCCATCGCCATCAGGCAGACCGAGGTCCAGAATGATGAGATCCGGCTTTCTCGTTCCTGCCTCCACCAGGCCGCGCTTCATCGTGTCCGCCTCGAACACCCGCCATCCTTCCGGCTCGAGTGCTGTGCGAACGAAACGCCGGATCTGCGGTTCGTCTTCGATTAACAGGGCGACTGGCGGGTGTTCATTCATGAGTCACGCGGCACTTCATGTTCGATGGGAACCGGTTCGACATCCGGCATGGCAGGCGGCGTACCGAGAGGCAGCGTGAAAATGAACGCTGCTCCTCCTTCCGTCGGTCGTTCGGCATGAATTTCCCCGTCATGCGCCTCGACAATTGCACGGCAGATCGCGAGACCGAGTCCGACGCCCGACTTGGCCGATTCGTGCTCTCCACGGGTGAACTTTTCGAAGATCGCTTCCTCCCGTCCAACAGGAATGCCTGGACCGTTGTCGATTATCGACACACGCAGAACATTGCCTTGGGTGGCGGCAGTGAGAGCAATCCTGCACTGGGCCGGCGTGTATTTTGCTGCATTTTCTATCAGGTTACACAGGACTCGCTCGATCAGTACGGCGTCGATGTGAACGAGCGGAAGGCCGGGAGCCAGGCGGACTTCGACAGTATGTGCCGCCAAGGCAGCCCGGCTGGCGCGCAGTGCGCTGCCGACCACCTCTTCGAACGGCTGCCACTGGCGATTCAGTCGGATTTCGCCGCTTTGTAGCCGCGCCATGTCAAGCAAGTTGGTCACGAGCTTGCTCATCCTCACGGCTTCGTCATGTAGGGCCGAAGCCAACTCCTGATAAGGTTTCGGTAACGACGGGTTGGCGGTGGCGAGCGTTTCGGAAAACCCGACCAACGAAGTTAATGGGGTACGCAAGTCGTGCGAGAGTGCCGATAGCAGCGAATTGCGCAGGCGTTCTGACTCCATGCGCAGCAGCACATCCTGTGCCACCTCGATATAGTGGACCCGTTCAAGTGCGATGGCAGCGAGCGTCGCGAACGTGTCCAGATGCCGTCTCTGTTCGGGAATCAGTAGCCAGCGCCGGTTTTCTGGCTCGATTACCAGCACCCCGCGCGTGCGCATCGGGGCGACAAGTGGTAAGTAGAAGAATCGACTGCCCGGCAAGGTGTCCGTGCCAATGCCTGCAGCCGTTCCATGATCGAATGCCCACTGCGCGATGCCGAGGTCGAGGACACCGAACGGCGCCGGCTGCTGTCGCTCATGCGGGACGCTGGAGGGGGGCCGCAGTCGCCCATCCGCATCCGGCAGCAGCAGCACTGCGCGCGTGCGGAAGGTTTGCTGGATGAACAATTGCGTGATGCCGAATATCTGTTCGGCCTGCAAGGCGCCCGACAAGTCACGTGCGAATTCATACAGAGCGCGTGCCCTCTCTTCCCGATGTGACGCTATCCGGCTCTGGAATTGCAGGCCGGCGGTGATCTGGCCGGCGATGAGTCCTACCGCTAGCATGACCGCGAACACGACCAGATACTGGAAATCGCTAATTGCGAACGTGAAGCGCGGCGGCACGAAGAAGAAATCAAACAGCGCAACGCACAAGAACGCGGAAAGCACTGCGGGCCGGCGCCCTAGGCGAACGCCGACCAGCACCACGTTGAGCAGGTACAGCATGACGATGTTGGCCAGCTCGAAGTAGCCCGCCATCGGGGTGGCGACCAGGGTCGTGAAAATACTGGCTCCCACCGTCCATAGGTAAGGGTGTGCCCGGGCATAGCCCGGCCAGACATTCTCTTCTTCCGGCTCCATTGGGTTCGTTGCAGGCGAAGCTGCGCGCTCCAGCTGCGCAACCCGGCTCGTCTCGACCAGATCCAACTCCGGTGCATACCGCGCCAGGCGTGCTCCTAACGTCGGCTTCCACGGCCATCCTGCCCTGCTACGGCCAAGTACGACCCGAGAGAAATTGTGGCTACGCGCGTATCTGGCGATCTCAAGCGCGACGTCACCGCTGGCCAGCACCGCGGTATTCGCCCCGAGTTCCTGAGCCAGTTTGAGCGCATTGAGAATCCGCTCGCGCTGCGCCGATGGCAGACGCTGCAACTGTGGCGTTTCCACGTAGACCGCGTGCCAACGGCCGGATAATTGGCTTGCCAGGCGAGCGCCGCTGCGGATGACCTGTTCTGCATTTGCATTGGAGCCGACGCAGACGAGGAGATCAGCGTCGGTTTTCCAAATCGCGCCGATTGCCTTCTCGACCCGATAGGCCAAGACGTCGGTTTCGATCCGCTCTGCCGTGCGGCGCAATGCCAACTCGCGCAAGGCGATCAGATTCCCCTTGCGGAAGAAGTTCTGCGACGCACGCTCGGCCTGTGCCTCCTGATAAACTTTTCCCGCCTTCAAACGCAGCAGCAGTTCCTCGGCCGGGATATCGACCAGGACGACTTCATCCGCTTGGTTGAACACCGTATCGGGAACGGTTTCGGCGACCCGAACACCCGTAATGCCGCCCACGGCATCGTTCAGGCTTTCAAGGTGCTGGACATTGACTGTTGTGAACACATCCATGCCGGCACTGAGCAGTTCCTCGATATCCTGCCACCGTTTCGGATGCCGCGAACCGGGTGCATTGCTATGGGCCAGTTCGTCGACCAGGATCAGTGCCGGACGTCGAGCCAGGGCGGCGTCGATGTCGAATTCGGTAAGTGTCCTGCCGCGATAATCGATGGTCTTACGGGGCAGGACTTCCAGGCCATCCAGCAGCGCGTTCGTCTCACTGCGTCCATGGGTTTCCACGATGCCAACCACGACATCCTTTCCGCTTTCCTTGATGTCTCGTGCTCCGAGCAGCATCGCGTACGTCTTGCCAACGCCGGCCGAGGCCCCGAAGTAAATCCGCAACTTGCCGCGCGCGGCACGCCGCTCCTGCTCCTGCACACGAGCGAGCAGGGTATCGGGATTCGGGCGCTGGAATTCGGTCGGGTCCACGTCAGGAAGATGGAGTACAAGTTTCTATTATGCGCCTTGGTATGCGTTCAGCCGGATTGCGGCATTTCTCGCGAGCAGTGTGAGATTCCGCAGCACATTCATTGCCGAAGCGGACGCATCGAGCCGTAGGCCACCATTTAATCATTCTAGCAGTCAGCAGTGTGCTGTCCGTGTCGGTGCAATGCTGGCTGCACCGGCACGGACAGCAACGACGTTTTGCACCATTTCGGCGAAGCACTTCACTTTTGCTGGTCGAGCGCGAGATTCAGTTTGAGCACGTTTACCGACGGCTCTCCGAACACACCCAGCATGCGCTTCTTGCTGCTCTCATCGATCAACGCTCGCACCCGCTCCTCCGACATGTTGCGCACACGAGCAATCCGGCCGACCTGATAGTAGGCTGCGGCAATGCTGATGTCAGGATCCAGGCCACTGGCCGAGGCCGTGACAAGGTCGACGGGAATGGGCGCCTTGTTGCCCGGATCGACCGCCTTCAATGCGTTGATCCGCCCTTTAATCGCGTCGATCTGCGCCGGGTTGGTCGGGCCCAGATTGGAGCCGCCGGACGATGCGGCATTGTTGGGCATGGGCGATGTCGCCGAAGGGCGGCCCCAGAAATACTTGGGTGAGGAAAATGCCTGTCCGATCAGCGTGGAACCGACCACCTGGCCGTTACGCTCAACCAGGCTGCCCGCCGCCTGATAGGGGAAGGCGAGCTTGCCGATGCCAGTGATGGCAAGCGGATACAGGATGCCGCACATGACGGTCAATGACGCGAACAGAACCAGTGCCGGGCGAATATTCGAATTCATGATTTTTCCTAGATCAGGCCTAGTGACGAGAGCAGCATGTCGATCAGCTTGATGCCGATGAACGGCGCAATGACGCCGCCCAGTCCATAGATCAGCAGGTTGCGCCGCAACAGCACGGCCGCGCCAAGCGGACGGTACGTGACGCCTTTGAGCGCCAGCGGGATCAACACGACGATAATGAGCGCGTTGAAGATGACGGCGGACATGATGGCCGACGCCGGGCTGGACAGATGCATCACGTTCAGCGCCTGCAGCTGGGGATAGGTCGAGACAAAGGCGGCCGGCACGATGGCGAAGTACTTGGCGATGTCGTTGGCGATCGAGAATGTTGTCAGCGATCCGCGGGTCATCAGCATCTGCTTGCCAATCTCCACAATCTCGAGCAGCTTGGTCGGATTGGAATCGAGGTCGACCATGTTGCCAGCCTCTTTCGCCGCCTGGGTGCCGGAATTCATGGCGACGGCCACGTCTGCCTGCGCCAGGGCCGGCGCATCGTTGGTGCCGTCCCCGGTCATGGCGACCAGCCGCCCTTGGGCCTGACTGTCGCGGATCAGCCTGAGCTTGTCCTCCGGAGTCGCTTCCGCCAGGAAGTCGTCGACACCCGCTTCGGCAGCGATCGCGGCGGCTGTCAGGCGGTTGTCACCGGTGATCATCACCGTGCGGATGCCCATGGCGCGCAACTGCGCAAAGCGTTCCTTGATGCCGCCCTTGATGATATCCTTCAGCTCGATCACACCCATCACCCGGCCCTCGTCGACCACCACCAGCGGTGTGCTGCCGCGCCGGGATACGTCCTCAACGGTGCGCGTTACCTGTTCGGGGAACGGCCGCTCCAGCGACGTGGTATAGGCGCGAATGGTGTCGGCAGCCCCCTTGCGGATGGCACGATTGCCGCAGTCAATGCCGCTCATACGCGACTGTGCGGAAAACGGTACCAGTACCGGGTGCATAGCCTCCATGTCATGTTCGCGTAGATTGAAGCGCTGCTTGGCAAGCACCACGATGCTGCGGCCTTCCGGCGTCTCGTCGGCCAGCGATGCCAGCTGTGCGCTTGATGCAAGTTCCTGCTCGGTCACGCCCTGAGCCGGCAGGAAAGCAGCAGCTTGACGGTTTCCCAGCGTGATCGTCCCCGTCTTGTCGAGCAGCAGCACATCGACGTCTCCTGCCGCCTCCACCGCACGCCCGGAGGTGGCGATCACATTGGCCTGCATCATCCGGCTCATGCCCGCCACGCCAATCGCCGACAGCAGGCCGCCGATGGTGGTCGGAATCAGGCACACCAGCAGGGCCACCAGCACCGTGATGGTCACCGGCGCACCGGCCTTGGCTATCTCCACCGCGAACAGAGAGAACGGCAGCAGCGTGACCGTCACCACCAGGAAGACGATCGTCAGTGCGACCAGCAGGATGGTCAGCGCGATCTCGTTCGGCGTCTTCTGGCGCCTGGCGCTTTCCACCATCGCGATCATGCGGTCGATGAAGGCCTCGCCCGGGTTGACCGATACCCGCACCACCAGCCAGTCCGACAGTACGCGCGTGCCGCCGGTGACGGAGCTGAAGTCGCCACCCGATTCCCGGATTACCGGCGCCGACTCCCCGGTGATTGCACTCTCATCGACCGAGGCTACGCCGTCGATGACTTCGCCATCGGCCGGAATGACGTCGCCCGCTTCTACGAGCATGATGTCACCCTTCTTCAGCGCCGTTGCGGACGTGGCCTGCCAGCCGGCGGAGCGCTGGGCGCTGCGCAGCTTCTTGGCCGACACAGTCTTCTTTAGGGTGCGCAACGAGGCGGCCTGCGCTTTGCCGCGACCCTCCGCGATGGCCTCCGCAAAATTGGCGAACAGCACCGTGAACCACAGCCAGACCGCCGTCGCGAGAATAAAACCCGGGTTGGCCTCGCCCTGGCCGATGATGGACTGGATGAACAGCAACGTGGTGAGAATGCTGCCCACATACACTACGAACATCACCGGGTTGCGCCACTGCGCGCGCGGGGCGAGCTTCTTGAACGAATCGACCAGCGCCGGCCACACTAGCGAGCGATCGAACAAGGTGAAGCGCTTGCGATAATGCCGGCCTGGCTTGCCGTGCTGTGCCGCTTGCGCTTCTTGCGGCTGAGCTGCTGTTTCGTCCGCTGTCTGGTCGGCAGCGGGCCGGGCAAGCCCGTGGAACAGATCTAGATTCGGATTGGACATGGCGGCATTCCTCCTGAATGAGTTTTAATGAGCACTGACCAGTTGCAGGTGCTCAACCATCGGTCCGAGCGCAAGGGCCGGCACATAGTTAAGGACGCCTACCAGCACCACCGTACCGATCAGCAGCGTAACGAACAGCAGTCCATGTGTCGGCATGGTGCCGGCAGTGACCTCATGCCGCTTCTTCGCCGCGAGCGAGCCGGCCACTGCGAGCACGGGAACGATCATCGCGAAGCGGCCGAACCACATGACGACGGCAAGGATCGTGTTGTAGAACGGCGTATTCGCCGACAGACCGGCGAAGGCGCTGCCGTTATTGTTCGCCGCCGAGCTGAATGCATAGAGAATTTCAGAGAAACCATGCGCGCCCGGGTTCGCGATGCCGGCCTTGCCCGGATCGGCGAGGACGGCGATTGTCGTGCCGGCAAGCACGAGAAGTGGGGTCACGAGAATGGCGATCGACACCATCTTCATGTCGAAGGACTGGATCTTCTTGCCGAGATATTCCGGTGTGCGACCGATCATCAGGCCCGCGATAAACACGGCCAGGACGGCGAAAAGCAGCACGCCGTACAGGCCAGACCCTACGCCACCAAAGATCACCTCGCCGAATTGGATCAGCGCCAGCGGCACCATGCCACCCAGCGGCAGGAAGGAGTCGTGCATCGCGTTGACCGCGCCACAGGAGGCGGCAGTCGTGATTGCGGCGAACAGCGTCGATGCACTGATGCCGAAGCGCGCTTCCTTGCCCTCCATGTTTCCGCCAGGCTGAAGTGCGCTGTGCGTTTGGTCGACGCCAAGCGCCTGCAGGCCGGGATGACCTTGTTGCTCGGCGAGCATCACAAGGACGCTCATGACGACGAACATGGCGGTCATCGCGCCAAGCACCGCCCAGCCTTGACGCTGGTCGCCGACCATGCGGCCGAAGGCCAGACAAAGCCCTGCCGGGATGAGGAAGATTGACAGCATCTGCATGAAATTCGACAGCGGTCCCGGGTTCTCGTATGGATGTGCGGAGTTGGCATTGAAGAAGCCGCCGCCGTTCGTGCCAAGCATCTTGATCGCCTCCTGCGATGCGACTGGACCCATCGCGATCGTTTGCGTTTTGGCGACGACCGTCTCCGTTACCGGATTGCCCTTCTCATCCTTGAGCGGCTGGCCGTTCGGTCCGTTCTTTGGCGCTGGGTAGGTCACCGGATCGAGCAAGGGCACTTCCTTGTAGGCAGAAAAATTCTGGATCACGCCTTGGCTCGTCAGGAAAACGGCAACCAGGGTAGCAATCGGCAGGAGGACATAAAGTGTTGATCGGGTGAGATCCGTCCAGACATTGCCGATCGATTGTGCCGAGCGCGCCGTGAAGCCGCGGATTAGCGCATAGGCGACCGCAATTCCTGTCGCGGCCGAGAAAAAGTTTTGCCCGGTGAGCGCCACCATCTGCGTCAGGTAACTCATTGTCGACTCACCCGAATAACCCTGCCAATTGGTATTACTGACGAAGCTGACGGCAGTGTTGAACGCGGAGTCGGGGCTGACGTTTGGAAAAGATTGCGGATTCAGGGGTAGCCATGCCTGCATGCGTTGCACTCCGTAGACAAACAGGGCGCCGATGGTATTGAACAGCAGCAATCCGATCGCGTACCTTTTCCAGCCCATCCCCGCGTTGGCATCTACGCCCGCCAGCCGATAGAGACCGCGCTCGATCCACGCGAGCCATCCGAAGCCTGGAACCGGACCGGTAGAAGCGACGCTGGCAAGATGACGACCGAGCGGGTAAGCAAGCAGCAGCAGGGTGACGAGAAAGACGATGAGCAATGCAATGGACTCGGTAGTCATCACAGATCCTCCGCATTCCATAGCGCCACGACCAGGTAGACCAGCAGCCCGGCGGCGATCAATGCGCCAAGTAGATAAAAAACGTTCATTGCCGTGTCTCCAGCTGTTCGCAGGCGCCAGCCAAGCCCCAGGTCAAAGCGAGAAAGCCGATGATGCCGCCAATGAAAACGATGTCCATGATTTCTCCTTTGTCTGCACGTGCGATGGGTTATCCCATGTCGCTCAGGATAGGAAAAAGAACATAAAAAATTTGCAAAAACTTGGGCATTGCATGTAAACGCATCATAAAAATATCGCGGCAGCACACGCCAAGCGAGCGAATGGGGCGTTCGCAATGATTGATGAACAGCTTGCGTCTCAACCTAAATTGCATTCGCCGACGCATATATGACTTGGTTCAACTTGTTTCGGGATGCTCGACATGCCGGAGAAAGTGCACAGACCATGGCGACATATGCGCAGTGACTCACCAATCTTTCAGGCAACGTCATCTGATCAAGTCGTGCCGCTCTATAAAGAGGAATTGCCAAGTTCTTTTACCCGCCGATTCGCCACCACGGTGCTGTGAGGGAATCAGGCGTTCTTGCCTTGACGTTCGGTCAAAAATTTATCTTCCGTTTATACGGATCGGGCTCTTCTTTGCAGAATTTTTATGTGGAGATGCCTATCCTTGAGACGCACCTGCACTTGGCATGTCGTGCCGGGATGGTTAACGCCTGAGGGACATATGATTACGACCATTTTCAGCGGCAACAGCCGCATTGAAAAATCCATCCTGGCTGTAAATCTGGCCGCATGGCGCGTTCGGCAAGGACATAGCGTGTTGGTGCTGGATGCCGAAGTACAAAGGCATGCCTTTCTGTGGAACGTGCGGCGCGGCGGCCGGCAGATGCTACAGCATCTGGCCGTGGCGCCGGTTCTGGACCGAAGCCTGTACGCAGAGCTGGAAAAGTTGAATACTTCCTGCCAGGACCTTGTGATTGACGTCGACGGGCTCGACGATGCGGATACACGGACGGCGCTGGTGGCTGCCCAAATGGTCGTCGTGCCTCTGTGCGCCCAGGCCCCCGACAAGCAGGTCGAGGCCTGCGCAACGGCATTCCTGGAGCGGGCACAGTTGTTCAATCCACTGTTGCGCGTGGTCTTGGCCGTCATCGAAGGCCAGGACGCGGATACGGTCGGCGCCTTCGCCAGCGCGCATGCGATGGCGCGCCGGCTTCGTTCCGCATCGGTTACCCAGACCGTGCTCCACGACTCGGCAGCAATCAGGGGCGCATTTCGGAAAGGGCAAATGATTGTCGAGGTCGAGAACGAGTGCCCGGACGCTTTCGCAGAACTGGAGGTGCTCGGCATCGAAGTTTTTGGCGAACCTGGCACGATATCCGTCGCGGGGCCGAACTTGCGGGCGGCGATGGTGCGGCTGCGGGCTTGGCAGCAGTAGATGCCGGGCGTACATGGCAAGCGTCAACAGCATGCAGACTGAGAGTTAGGCAGACCTCAAGGCGTTCGAAGTTACGGAGTGTTCAAGCCGGTACGCGACCTTTTGTCAGCTTGGGCGTTCCGTATCCAGCGCAGTGGCGTGCCAACCATGTGGCTCAAGGCATCACCGATTATGTCGATGCGTGGAAATGCGACCAGATCGTCACGGGCGCGGATGGTGCGCCAGTATTCGGAATCCTGGCCGGTACTCTATTCGCGGAGAAGGTCATCTATCGTGCTCATGCCCTGTTTATCTTGATGAAGTGAGGGCGGATCACGTCCTATCAGATTTCGACCTGCGTGCCGAGTTCGATGACACGGTTGGCAGGCATGTGATAGTAGTCGGCTGCATCCCGCGCGTTACGATACATCATCGCAAAAAGGTTTTCCCGCCAAAGCGCCATGCCTTCGCCAGGCCTCGGCACAACCGTTTGCCGGGAGATGAAGAACGATGTTTCCATCGGATTGAACTCCAGTCCCTGAGCCTTGCATGACTGGAGTGCCAGCGGGATGTCGCGCTCATCCTTGAAGCCGTACGAAACGCTAACCTGATAACACGCATTGTCGAGGGGCTCAACCACCACCCTTTTCTCATCCGGGATATGTGGAATGTCGACGTGATGGACCGTCAGGAACACCACGCGTTCATGCAGAATTTTGTTGTGAGAAAGATTGTGAAGCATGACGTGCGGGACGCCTTCTCCGGGCGGGCGGAAGTAAACCGCGGTCCCTTGCACGCGCGGCGGCGGACTGATGAAAAGAGATCGCAGGAAGTCCTGTATCGGTATGGCATGGCCACGAATGCTGGCGAACACCATTTGTCGTCCCTCTTCCCATGTCAACATGATGGTGAGGATGACTGCGCCAAGCAACAACGGGAACCAGCCGCCCTGGAAGAATTTGAGCGTGTTGGCCGAAAACAGGCCGACATCGATCACCAGGAAAAACCCGGTGGCGAGCCAGCACAAGAGCAGGTTGTATCGCCATCCATACCGTAGAACGAAGAAGGTCAGCAACGTTGTCGTGAGCATCGTGGCAGTCACCGCGATGCCGTATGCGGCGCCCAGGCGATCGGAAGATCCGAAACTCAGCACGGCCAATAGCACGGCGGCAAGCTGGATCCAGTTGATCAACGGGACGTAGATCTGGCCGATTTCATGTTCCGACGTATGCAGGACACGCATGCGCGGCAACACACCGAGCGAGATGGCTTGATGCGTAATGGAGAAGGTGCCCGAAATCGTGGCCTGTGAGGCGATTACCGTGGCGACCGTCGAGAGCACAACCAGCGGGTAGACGCTCCATGCACCGAGCTGCTGGAAGAACGGGTTGGAAATCGCCGCCGGGCTGGCAAGCAGGAGCGCTCCTTGCCCAAGGTAATTGAGGGCGAGCGAGGGAAAGACGATGGAGAACCATGCGATGCGGATCGGCCGGCGGCCGAAATGTCCCATGTCGGCATACAGAGCTTCAGCGCCGGTCAAGGCGAGGACAACCGAGCCGAGCGCAATGAAGGCGAGCCAGCCGTTCTCCAGGAGAAAGCGCACGGCATGCAGGGGATTCAGCGCTTGCAGGATTTCTGGCGTGTGCAGTATGTTCATCACTCCCATTGCCGCCAAGCATGCGAACCACACAAGCATGATCGGGCCGAACCATCTTCCGATACCTCCCGTTCCATGATGTTGCATCATGTACAGGCCGATCAAGATGGCAACGGTGAGTGGCACGACATAAGGTTTCAAGGCCGGTGTTGCCACCTCCAGGCCTTCGATGGCAGACAGCACAGAAATGGCCGGTGTGATGACGCCATCGCCGTAGAACAACGCAGCTCCGAAGAGGCCCATCAAAAGCAGGGGCCGGTACCAGCGCGACTTCTCAGTCACGGATGACAGCGCCAATGCCATCAGCGCCATGATGCCGCCTTCGCCGTGGTTGTCTGCGCGAAGAATGAGCGTCACATACTTGAATGAGACGACGATCACGAGTCCCCAGAAAATCAGGGAGACAATCCCCAAAAGGTGCCCCGGATTGAGCGCCAGTCCATGCTCTTCTGCAAATACCGTTTTCAATGTGTAGAGCGGGCTTGTGCCGATATCCCCATACACGATGCCGATCGCGGCAAGTGTCAAGGCGACTACGCGGTTTGGGCTGGCATGCGGTTGGCGTGTCGATACGGGCGACTCTGTCTGCATGGATGTTGCTTCGGCAAATAAGACGAGATAGACCTTCAAACTATTGCGGCAGTTCGAACCGGCCTTGGCCTTTCGGGCGTCATGGAAGAAAAGAAAGAATGGCCTGCGAAGTTCGAAGCGGTCTTCTGATCGCAAGAGAGACGCCTAGCATAGCGTCTTTGAAATAAAAAATTTGTAAAAAATTAAGGTGCATGCACCAGATGCCGTTTGACTGGTGCCTTGTCACAATTTGTACGCGGGGAAAATTGACAAACCAAATTTAAAATTGACACACTTAATTTAAACTTTTCACATACGTGCTCTTCTCCCTCTCCCTCTACTCCACCGTCACCGACTTCGCCAGATTGCGCGGCTTGTCGACATCCGTGCCGCGTGCCAAGGCGGTGTGATAGGCAAGCAACTGCAGCGGTACCACGTGCAGGATCGGTGACAGCAAGCCGTAGTGCTCGGGCAGGCGGATCACATGCACGCCCTCGCTCGGCGCAATGCGTGAATCGGCATCGGCAAACACATACAACTGGCCGCCACGCGCGCGCACTTCCTGCATGTTCGACTTCAGCTTTTCGAGCAGGGTGTCGTTCGGCGCGACCGTCACCACCGGCATTTCTTGCGTTACCAGTGCCAGCGGGCCGTGCTTCAATTCGCCGGCCGGATAGGCTTCGGCGTGGATGTAGGAAATCTCTTTGAGCTTGAGCGCGCCCTCCAGGGCGATGGGATAGTGCACGCCGCGGCCGAGGAACAAAGCATGATGCTTGTTGGCAAAGCGCTGCGCCCAGGCCTCGATCTGGGGCTCCAGGGCGAGAACTTGCAAGGCCTTGTCCGGCAGGCTGCGCAGCTCGGCGAGGTAGCCGGCTTCTGCCTCGGCACTGAGCCTGCCGCGCAGCTTGGCCAGCACCAGGGTTAACAGGCAGAGCGCGGCCAATTGGGTGGTGAAGGCCTTGGTCGAGGCCACGCCGATTTCAGGGCCGGCCCGGGTGAGGAAGCGCAATTTGGATTGGCGCACCAGAGCGGATTCCGCGACGTTGCAAATCGACAGCGTCAGGGCCTGGCCTAGCTCCTGGGCATGATGCAGGGCGGCCAGGGTGTCGGCGGTCTCGCCTGACTGGGAGATGGTCACGATCAGCGCATTGGGGTTGGGCACGGAGGTGCGATAGCGGTACTCGCTGGCAATTTCCGCCACCGCGGGCAGGCCGGCAATCTCTTCCAGCCAGTAAGTGGCCACTTTCGCCGCGTGATAGCTGGTGCCGCAGGCCAGGAACGTCACCGCGTTGACTTGGGCGAGCATCTG
>NZ_DATFAF010000003.1:0-77299 GCF_035254865.1 Noviherbaspirillum sp. | reverse complement strand
TATTTGGTGGTGATAGGTGGACTTGAACCACCGACCCCAGCATTATGAGTGCTGTGCTCTAACCAGCTGAGCTATATCACCAAAATAGCCCTAGATTATGCGATCTTCAGTAACGGCTGTCAAGATGGCTTAAACCGGTTTTTTGCCAGTCCGTACATCAGTCGCGGCGTAGTGCCCGGCGGACATGTCGCAGTACTTGTTCGGCAGCGTCAGGTGCGATGCAGTCGACGACGATTCGGTCTTGCATGGCGCGCAGCCAGGTCAGTTGGCGCTTTGCCAGCTGTCTGGTTGCGGCGATTCCTTTTTCGCGCAGGTCGCTCATGTCGTACGCGCCGTCGAGGTATTCCCACGCCTGCCGGTAGCCGACGCAGCGCATTGACGGCAGGCCGAGGTGCAAGTCGCCGCGCGCACGCAAGGCGCGGACTTCTTTCAACAAACCGCCGTCGGGAGCGTTGAGCATTGCATCGAACCGGGCCGCAATGCGTGCGTGGAGCACGCTGCGATCCGACGGTTCCAGCGATAAGGGAAGCAGCTGGAAAGGCAATTCGGTCTTCGGTGCCTTAGCCAACAGTGCAGACATCGGGCGTCCGGTCAATTCGATGATTTCCAGCGCACGTTGGATGCGCTGAGCGTCGTTCGGCTTCAGGCGTTCTGCGGTTGCCGGATCGAGGGTCGCGAGTCGGGCATGCATCGCGGGCATGCCTATCCGCGCGGCGTCGGCGTCGAGACGGGCACGCACTTCCGGGTCGGCCTGCGGCAGCACGTCGAGTCCCTCGCGCAGAACCTTGAAATACAGCATGGTGCCGCCGACCAGCAGCGGTAATTTGCCGCGTAGTGCAATATCGGCAACCAGCCGCAGCGCGTCTTCGCGGAATTGCATTGCGGAGTAGGCATCGAGCGGATCGAGGATGTCGATCAGGTGGTGCGGTACTTCGGCCCGCTCGGCGGGAGTCGGCTTGGCGGTGCCGATATCCATGCCGCGGTAAACCAGCGCGGAATCGACCGAGATCACTTCCGCGGGGATGTGGCGCGCAATTTCCATGGCGGCGGCGGTCTTGCCGGACGCGGTCGGGCCCATGATTGCTATCGCGAGCGGTTTTTGCGTGGGGTTCATTGTCCGCGCAGGAAGAGCTTGTCGAGGTCGGACAATGCGAGTTGCACCCAGGTCGGACGGCCGTGGTTGCATTGGTCTGCGCGTTCGGTCGCTTCCATCTGGCGCAGCAGCGCATTCATTTCAGGCAGCGTCAGTGCACGGTTGGCGCGCACGGCGGTGTGGCATGCCAAGGTGCCAAGCAGTTCGTTGCGGCGCTCGACCAGCACGCGCGAGCCGCCGAATTCGCGCACGTCGCGCAATACGTCGCGCGCCAGCGTCTGTGCATCCGCGTTCTTCAGCAATGCGGGAATGGCGCGTACCGCGAGCGTGGTCGGCGACAGCGCGCTGATGTCGAAACCGAGTGCCTGCAAGGCATCCTGGTTTTCCTGTGCCGTGCCGACTTCGATCGGGTCGGCATAGAAGGTGACCGGAATGAGCAGCGGCTGCACATGCATGGCATTTTCGTCGAGCGCGTTTTTCAACTGCTCATAGAGAATGCGTTCATGTGCCGCGTGCATGTCGACCAGCACCAATCCTTTCCGGTTTTGCGCCAGCACGTAGATGCCGTGCAATTGCGCGAGCGCGAAACCGAGCGGATAGTCGTCGTCCGGAAGTGCTTGCGCCGCAGGGGAAAACGCCTGCGCAAGGGGAGCGGGCGCAACTTCTTCGGTGCTTGAAGCGGCAAACAATGCACCGTAGCTGGCCGTGGTTTGCGCAACACCGAGATCGGACGAGAACTGCGACGGAAAACGGGTTTGCTGCTGTTCGCGTATCCATGCGATGGTACCGGCGGGTGCGGTCACGGGCGCGGGTGCCGAGCCTGCCGCGGTTGCCGAAGTCTGCGCCAGCACGCGGCTGACCGCGTGGAACACGAATTGATGCACGCCGCGGCTGTCGCGAAAGCGAACTTCGATTTTCGAGGGATGCACGTTGACGTCGACAAGGGCGGGATCGAGATCGAGGCTCAGCACGTAGGACGGATAGCGATCGCCGTGCAGTACATCCTGATAGGCGGCGCGCACCGCGTGGGTGAGCAGCTTGTCGCGCACGAAGCGGCCGTTGACATAGAAATACTGCGCGTCGGCGCGCGCCTTGGAGGCCGTCGGCAGACCGACAAAGCCGTACAGGCGCAAGGGGCCGGCGGCTTCCTCCAGTGCCAGTCGCGCATTCGCGAACTCGTTGCCGAGGATATGCGCGCTGCGCCTGTCGACCTCACTGATATTCCAGTGGTCGACGGTCTTGCCATTGTGCGACAGCGAAAACGCGACGTCGGGGCGCGACAAGGCGATGCGGCGCACGACTTCGGCGCAATGCCCGAATTCGGTTTGCTCCGACTTCAGGAACTTGCGGCGCGCGGGCGTGTTGAAATACAAATCGCGCACGTCGACGGTGGTGCCTTGTGCGCCGGAAGAGGGGGCGACCTGGCCGGTCTGGCTGCCGGAGATTTCCCATGCATGCGCCGCAGTGGCGGTACGGGAGGTCAGCGTCAATTGCGCGACGGAGGCGATCGATGCCAGTGCTTCACCGCGGAACCCGAGGGTGTTGACGTTTTCAAGGTCATTCAGCGACGCGATCTTGGAGGTCGCGTGCCGCGCCAGTGCGAGCGGCATCTGTTCCGGCGGGATGCCGCGTCCGTTGTCGGTAATGGCGATGCGCTTGACGCCGCCTTCTTCCAGTCTCACCGTGATCTGGGTTGCGCCGGCATCGAGCGCGTTCTCGAGCAATTCCTTCACCACGGCGGACGGACGATCGACGACTTCGCCGGCGGCGATTTGCGAAATGAGCTGGTCGGAAAGTGCCTGGATCGGGCGGGCGGGCAGGTGCGGGGCGTTCATGGAAGGATTATAACGCTGCGCGGATACGCCCTAGCGATGCCCCGGCGCGAGCGGATTGCGGAATTGTGCAAGACTTTGTTCCATCTCTTTATATCCGGCAAAGCGCGGGTGTATGATGCGGGCCATCTTTCAGTGGAGCGTCAATGGACTTCATGCAATTCCTCGACATGATCTTGCATGTCGATAAATATCTCGGTCAGGTCATCGCGCAGTACGGCACGATGGTCTATGCCGTGTTATTCGCCATCGTATTTTGCGAGACCGGACTGGTGGTGCTGCCCTTCCTGCCGGGCGATTCCTTGTTGTTCATCGGCGGCGCGTTTTGCGCAACCGGCGCGATGAACGAATGGGCCTTGATGCTGCTGTTGATTGTCGCGGCAGTGAGCGGCAATACGGTCAACTACTGGGTCGGCAGCGCCATCGGGCACAAGGTGTTTACGCACGATTACCGCTGGCTCGACAAGGATGCCCTGCGCAAGACACACGCGTTCTATGAAAATCACGGCGGCAAGACCATCATCCTGGCGCGCTTCATTCCGGTGGTGCGCACCTTCGCACCGTTTGTGGCGGGCGTGTCGGAGATGACCTTCGCCAGATTCCAGTTCTTCAATATTGTCGGCGCTGCGGCATGGGTAGTCGGGCTGGTGGCTGCCGGTTACTTCTTCGGCAACATCCCGATCATTCGGGATCATCTGAACACCATCGTGTTGATCGGCGTTGGCGCCGCGGTCATTCCGGTCGCGCTGGGCGGACTGTGGAAGCTGTCGAGAAGGGTGTGGAAGTAGCGGCCTGATTGTCGGCGGACAAGCGATGGCTGTCCGCCGGATTGGCTTATCGTGCGGCGATACCGCTTACGAAGAAATCTTGTCGATCAGGCCCATTTCCGCGCTGGACATGAGCTTGTCGATGTCAACCAGGATCAGCATGCGCTGATCCACCGTGCCCAATCCGATGAGATAGTCGGTATTGAGCGCCGTTCCCATTTCCGGGGCCGGTTTCACCTGCTCGGGCGACAGCGTGATCACGTCCGATACGCTATCGACCACCATGCCGACGATGCGTCCGCCGATGTTGAGGATGATGACGACCGTGAACTGGTCGTAGGTCGGCGTCCCCAGATTGAACTTGATGCGCATGTCGATGATCGGCACGATGATGCCGCGCAGGTTGACGACGCCCTTGATGAAATCCGGCGCGTTGGCGATGCGGGTCGGCTCTTCGTAACCGCGCAATTCCTGCACTTTCAGGATATGAATGCCGTATTCCTCCCGGCCGAGAGTGAAGGCGAGGAATTCGTTGGTGGAGAGATCGTTCTCCAGGATATTCGTTGCGGTATTGGCCGTTGTGGTTTGCGTCATGTTGCTTGTCCTTGTCGAGATTGGTCTGGTGCCTGGCTTTCCACAGACGCGCAGGGGAAATCCGGAACCGAATAAATAATTTCCGGCCCGCAATAAAAGAGTAGCAGAGTCTTTGCCGGAATGCGATATGGAGTTGCGTCGAGCGTCGCCGTTGTGGCAACGCACAAATTGCCGGTTCAGGCGCAAATATGCCGGTCGATTACATCATCCGATTCTTCGCCAGCGGCGGATTCTTGGCAAAGTATTTCCTGATCCCCTTCAACACGGCGTCCGCCATCTGGTCCTGGTAAGCGTCGTCGCTCAGCTTGGCTTCTTCTTCCGGATTGGAGATGAACGCGGTCTCGATCAGGATGCTGGGGATGTCCGGCGCCTTCAGGACGGCGAAACCGGCCTGTTCGACTCCCGCCTTGTGCAGGCGGTTGATGCCGCCGATTTCGCCGAGCACGGCCTTGGCCAGCTTGAGGCTGTCGTTGATCTGCGCGGTTGTAGACAGGTCCAGCAGGACGCTGGCGAGCTGCCGGTCATGCCCCTTGATATTGACGCCGCCGATCAGATCGGCCGCGTTTTCCTTGTTGGCCAGCCAGCGTGCGGCGGTGGACGATGCGCCTTTTTCGGACAGGACGAACACCGAGGAGCCGCGCGCGGTCGACTCGATCCAGGCGTCGGCGTGGATCGACACGAACAGGTCGGCCTGCACCTTGCGCGCCTTCTGCACCCGCACGTGCAAGGGCACGAAATAGTCGGCGTCGCGCGTGAGCATGACGCGCATATTGGCCTGGCCTTCGATCTTGGTCTTGAGGCGCTTGGCGATCGACAGCACCACATCCTTTTCACGGCTGCCCGCGCGGCCGATCGCTCCCGGGTCTTCGCCGCCATGGCCGGGGTCGAGCGCGATGGTGATCATGCGCGTCAATATCGCCGGCTTGTCGTCGCGGGGATCGATTTTGGCGGTCTGGATGTCCGCTTGCGGCGCCTTGGGCGCGGCAGCTTTCTGCTCGGCCTTGAGATCGGGCGCGGGCGGAATGGGTTCGGCCGACTGTTCGCCCGCCCACTCGCCCTTGGCGATCAGCGCGGCAATCGGGTCCGGCGGATTGACCGGGTACAGATCGAAAATCAGCCGGTGCTTGTATTCGCCGATGGGCGCCAGCGTGAAGACTTGTGGGTTGATTTCTTCCTTCAGGTCGAACACCAGGCGCACCACGTTGGGTCGGTTCTGGCCGACGCGTACTTGCTTGATATAGGGATCGTTGGGTTCGATCTTGGCGACCAGTTGCTTGAGGGTCGGGTTGAGCTCCAGTCCCTCGATGTCGACCACCAGCCGTTCCGGATCCTTGACGATGAAGTGGCTGGTCTTGAGGTTGCTGTCGTTCTCCAGCGTGACGCGCGTGTAGTCCTCCGCCGGCCAGACGCGGACTGCGAGGATTTGCGCGGCGCGCGCGGGCAGCGGGGCAAAAACGGAAAGAAGCAGCGTTCCGCCGGCCTTGAGAACGGTGCGGCGCGTCCTGGAGGTCGCAGCGGACTTCACAGGTTCGGTGCGAATTTCAGACGGTCGAGACATTGACAACCTTGATCGGACAAGCCTTGTAATTCTATATCACGTCCGTCGCCGGAGATGCTCAAATGCACCTCGATGTCTGGCGCGGGCAACACACCGGCCGCTTTTTCCGGCCATTCGATCACGCAGACCGTGTTTTCATTGAAGTATTCGCGAAATCCGGCGTCCAGGAATTCTTCGGGGCCGGCCAGGCGGTACAAGTCGAAGTGAATCACCTCGACCTGGCGGCCGCCGAGCAGGACGGCGTAGGGCTCGGCCAGGGTATAGGTCGGGCTTTTGACATGGCCGGCGTGTCCGGCGGCGTGCAGCATGGCGCGCGTCAGCGCGGTCTTGCCGGCACCGAGGTCGCCGTGCAGATAGATGGTGAGGCCCGGCGCCAGCGCGCGCGCCATCGCGGCGCCCAGCGCGGCCGTGCCTTCTTCGTCATGCAGGTGGGTCTGAAAGTGCTGCATCTCGTAAAATGGATTCTTTATCCTGTCAGGTGCGGGCGCGGCACCATGATGTCGCGCGCACCGCAAAGAGTTTTGTCATGACTTTCCCCGATAGCAATTTATCTACTCTCGCGCTGGCGATCAAGGCGTGGGGCCGCGAGCTGGGCTTTGCGGAGATCGGGATAGCGGATGTCGATTTGTCGCATGCGGAGCCGGGTCTGCAAGCCTGGCTGGCCGCCGGTCATCATGGCGACATGGATTATATGGCAGCGCACGGGATGAAGCGCGCCCGGCCGCCGGAACTTGTGCCGGGCACGATACGCATCATCACCGCGCGCATGAATTATTTGCCGCAGGATGCGGGCGATGAGTGGCGCGACCGGGAAGAGGCGCGCAATGCCGATCCGCACAACGCGGCGATTTCGGTCTATGCGCGTGGCCGGGATTACCACAAGGTGTTGCGCGCGCGCTTGCAGCAGCTTGCCGATCGCATACGCGGCGAAATCGGCGACTTCGGTTTTCGCGTCTTCACGGATTCGGCGCCGGTGCTGGAGGTCGAGCTGGCGCAGAAATCCGGCATCGGCTGGCGCGGAAAGCATACCTTGCTGCTCAATCGCCAGGCCGGATCCATGTTCTTTCTCGGCGAGCTGTATACCGACTTGCCGCTGCCGGTGGATGAGCCGGGCGGCGCGCATTGCGGACAATGCCGCGCCTGCATCGATGTCTGTCCGACGCAGGCCATCCTCGGTCCTTACCGACTGGACGCGCGGCGTTGCATTTCCTATCTCACGATTGAACTGAAGGGCAGCATTCCGGAGGAGTTGCGGCCGCTGATCGGCAATCGCGTGTACGGCTGCGACGACTGCCAGCTGGTCTGCCCCTGGAACAAGTTCGCCGAGCGCGCGAGCCTGCCTGATTTCGACGTGCGCAACGGGCTGGACAATGCGACGCTGGTCGAGCTGTTCGCCTGGGAAGAGGACGACTTCAACCGCCGGCTGGAAGGCAGTCCGATACGCCGCATCGGGCATGAGCGCTGGCTGAGGAATATCGCGGTGGGCTTGGGTAACGCATTGCGTCAGACGCCGGACGCCGCGCCGATTGTGGCCGCCTTGCAGTCGCGCGCCAATCACCCCTCCGAACTGGTGCGCGAGCATGTCGCCTGGGCGCTCGCGCAGCACGCGGCGGCATCAGCGGGCCAGGCTCAGCCAGATCGGTAGGGTCAGGACCGACAGAGCGGTGCCGGCGGAAATCAGGAAAGCGACGAAAGGACCGTTGCCGCCCATGCGCGCGGCCAGCACGTAGGCGCTGGAGGCGGTCGGCAAGGCGCAGAACATGACCGCGATTTGCAGTTGCAGGGGCGGCAGGCCTATCCAGCGTCCCAATGCGTAACTGATGGCGGGCAGTGCGAGCAGTTTGACGGCGAGGAAATAGGATGCCAGTCCTTTTGCTTCATGCAGCCCCGACAGACGCAAGCCTGCGCCGACCGTGATCAGCCCGACGGCGATCGAGGCGTTGGACATGCGCGACAGCGTGGCACCAATGACTTCGGGCAGCGGCAAACCCAGCAGATTGAATGCCATGCCGGAGGCGGTGGCGATGAGCAGCGGATTCTTCGCCAGTTCCAGCAGCAGGCCGCCGCTCTTGTGGACCAGTGCATGGACCGCCGCCATGTTGCAGATCGGGACTGCGAAACCGATGATCAGCGCCATCAGCGAAGTGCCCTGTTCGCCGGCCAGGCGCGAGGCGATGGCGAGTGCGATGTAGGAATTGAAACGGAACGCGGTTTGCACACCGGATTCGAACATCATCGGCGGACTGCGGAACAGCGGCTTGGCGAGCCAGCCCAGGGCGATGCCGCAGACGACGGAAATCAGCGCAACCTGAAGCATTTTTCCGGTGCTGCCGAAATCGAAAGGCGTGCGCGCGGTGGAATAGAACAACAGCGCGGGGAACAGGAAAAAGTAGATCAGCTTTTCGAGGCCGCTCCAGAACTGCGGTCCCCAATTGGTGAAGCGCATCAGCAGGAAGCCGAGCAGGATCAGCGCGAAATCGGGGAAGAGGATCGTAACAATCGACATGAAGCGGCACGCAGGAGACCACGGAAAACCGCCATGGTACCGGGGTTCGCCATTTGTTGCCGTAAGTGATAACTCGTAGGCGGGTGAAGGGTGTACTGCGGTCCGTTAGAGAGGTCCACGGAAATCACGGAAAGCACGGAAAACTATCAAGAACTTTCCGTGTCTTCCGTGGGGCACGCCGAGTGATTTCCGTGGACACCCGAATTTCGGTGAACCGTGTGCTCGTCTATTTCAGCAGCCGCGCCAGCTCCACCGCCGTCTTCACATTCATCTTGTCGAAGATGTGCGCGCGGTGCACTTCGACCGTGCGCATGCTGATGCCGAGCTCATCCGCGATGACCTTGTTCATCTTGCCGGCCAGGATCAGGTCGAGCACTTCGCGTTCGCGGATCGACAGCGTCGCGAGACGCGACTGGATTTCGTCGGCGGCGCCGGCCTCCATGGATGCGGCGAGCGCTTCCTGCACGCGATCCATCAGCTTGTTGTCGTTGAAGGGTTTTTCAAAGAAATCGAAGGCGCCGCGTTTCAAGGTGTCGACCGCCATCGGCACATCGCCGTGTCCGGTCAGGAAGATCACCGGCATTCGTTTGGTCAGGCCGCGCGCGGTGAGCGTGTCGAACAGGGCTGCGC
Organism: Noviherbaspirillum sp.; assembly: GCF_035254865.1. Lineage (GTDB taxonomy): Bacteria > Pseudomonadota > Gammaproteobacteria > Burkholderiales > Burkholderiaceae_D > Noviherbaspirillum. Next base: position 68,319 of record NZ_DATFAF010000003.1, on the reverse strand, counting down.
CGCTGATGTCGGGCATGCGCACGTCGAGCAGCACGCACTCGCCTTGCGGATCGAAACCGGCGGCGCGATTCAGCGCGGACAGGAATGCCGTACCGCTTTCATAGCCGGTAACCGGTATCGAACGCGAACGCGCGAGCCACGTGAGCGAATCACGAATGACTTCTTCGTCGTCGACAATGTGCAGCATTCAGTCTCCTCAATGTTGCCGAAATTGCCAGGATTGCGACCCTGAAGTTTCGTGTTCTTCTTCTGATCGCTGTCCTGGCAGTCAGTCAGGCAGTCGCGGCGAACCGCTAGTTTCCATTGATTATCGCTGAATCCGGAGCGGATGGCACGAATGTGTCGCCCAATCCGGGCAAGGAAAAGCGGAAGATCGTCCCGCCATCCGGGTTGCCGGCATGGGTCAAAGTGCCTCCATGAAATTCGACGGCGGTGCGGCAGATGTTCAAGCCCATGCCCATGCCTTCGGCCTTGGTGGAGAAGAAGGGCGAAAACAGACGCTCGGCCACTTCGGACGAGATGCCATAACCGTTGTCGATGACGGAGATGACGACGTTCTGCGGTTGCGCGGCGTCGCGCTCGGCGACGATGCGCAGGATGCGGCGTGCCGGATCGACATCGTGCATCGCTTCGATCGCATTGCGGGTCAGGTTGAGCAGCACTTGTTCCAGCATGACCCGGTCGGCCAGCACGCTCGGCAGATTGGAATCGATGCGCGTATTGATGGCGACGAAGAACTGATGTGCCTGCAGTTCGATCAAGGGGATCACGCTGTCGATCAGCTCAGGCACGGTGATCGGTTCGCGGCTCGGCTCGCGCCGCTTCACGAAGGTGTGCACGCTGCGGATGATGTGCCCCGCGCGTTGCGCCTGGATGCCGGCTTTTTCCAGCGCCGGCTTGAGGATCTCCAGGTCGAGGCTGCCGGGTTTCGATGCATGACTGTCAATCATGTTGAGCGCGCCGGTGGTATAGCTGGAGATGGCGGCGAGGGGCTGATTGAGTTCGTGCGCCAGCGTCGATGCGATTTCGCCCATGGTGGCGAGGCGCGCGCTGGCCTGCAGCTTTTCCTGCTGGCGGCGATTCAGGTCTTCCACCTGCTTGCGGTCGGAGATGTCGAGGATGGAGCCCATCCACCCGGTCTGCTTGCCGGTGTCATCGACCAGCGGTGACTCGAAGATCAATACCGGAAAGCGTTCGCCATTGGAGCGCTGGAAGACGGTCTCGAATTGCGGTGTCACTCTTCCGGCCAGCACCTGGCTGAAGCGCTGCTGGTATTCGTTCATGGCTTCCGGCGCCCAGTAGGGCATGGGCGGCGACTTGCCGACCAGTTTTTCGGCCGGAATGCCGACCATCTCGCAAAAGGCCGGATTGACATAGGTGATGCGGCCGTTCAGGTCACGTGCGCGCAGGCCGGTCATCAGCGAATTTTCCATCGCGGTACGGAATGCCACCTGCTGGCGCAGCGCGCCTTCGGCGGCGAGGCGCCGGTTGATGTCGCGCCATAGTGCATACAGGCTCCACAACAAACCAAGCGACAGCGCGATCACCGAGCCGACCAGCAGGCTCGGCAGCAGTTTCGGTTCGCCCTTGACGCTGTTGGTGCGCAGCGACAGGGTGATGCCGTCCAGCTCGAGCGGACGATGGTGGGTGTACACGCCGCGTCCCGGACCGCCGGCGGCGCGCCGGTCGAGCACGACGTCGTCCTGATCGACGATCGCAATCTCGTTGTCTTGTGCAAACCACCACGGGACCATCTCGCTCAGGATGCTGGACAGGGAGTAGCTTGCGACCAGATCGCCGATGTATTCGTCGCCCTTGAACAAGGGCACGTGGTAGTCGAGCAGCATCGGGCTGGACATGTTGCGCGGCGGCGCCGGATGGCTGTAGTGAGGGGATCTGGCGTTGCGGGCATCCTCTGCGGCCGCCAGCGACTCGGGCGGCAAGTCGCTGAGCGACGCCGGCGTGTCGTCGGTAGATATCACCAGGTCACCATCCGCATCGAACTGCGCGATGCGCGACAGCTCGTGGTTATTCCTCATCAATGCCATGATCCGGTCGCGCACCCGTTGTTCGGGCGTATCGCCGGCAGTGATATCCGCCGCAATCAGGTGCAGGGTTTCCTCGTCGCGCGCAAGCTGGAAGCGTATGGTCTGCTCCACCCACAAGGTATCGGCGATCAATTGCTCCTGCCGCTCGTTGGCTTCCATGCGCTGCGTCTGCCAGGGCAGCCACAACAGCGTGGACAGGAACAGGAAGACCAGCAGGATGGGCAGCAGCCAGCGCCACGCCTGACGACGTGTCGGAAAGACAAAATTGAATTTCTGGCGGAATTTGCGGCTGAACATAAACCTAGTGTAATGCACGGAAAGCTTGATGCAGGTGTGGTGCTGTTGTGGTTATCCACAGTTGTGACCCCGGGCAAGGCTGGTGACAATACCGTTGCAGATCCGAAAAGGTCTTGTTCCCCCCATCCAAATGGAGACATTCATGAAGCTAAAAACCCTGGTTTTCGCCCTGTCCGCCGCAGCCATCATCAGCGGCAATGCGTACGCACAAGCGCCGATCGTCATCAAGTTCAGCCATGTGGTGGCCAACGACACACCCAAGGGCAAGGCCGCGGACCGATTCAAGGAACTTGCCGAAAAGGCAACCAAGGGCCGCGTGAAGGTGGAGGTGTACCCGAACAGCACGCTGTACAAGGATAAGGAAGAGCTGGAAGCGCTGCAACTCGGCGCGGTGCAGATGCTGGCTCCGTCGCTGGCCAAGTTCGGCCCGCTGGGCGTGAAGGAATTCGAAGTGTTCGACATTCCGTACATCTTCCCGAGCAAGGACGTGCTGTACCGCGTGACCGAAGGCCAGATCGGCAAGGATCTGTTCAAGAAACTTGAACCCAAGGGCATCACCGGCCTGGCTTACTGGGACAACGGCTTCAAGATCATGTCGGCCAACAAGCCGCTGCACCATCCGGCCGACTTCAAGGGCCTGAAGATGCGCATTCAGTCCTCCAAGGTGCTGGACGCCCAGATGCGCGCGCTCGGCGCCAACCCGCAGGTGATGGCCTTCTCCGAGGTGTATCAGGCGCTGCAGACCGGCGTGGTCGACGGCACCGAGAACCCGTGGTCCAACCTCTACACGCAGAAGATGCATGAAGTGCAAAAGCACGTCACCGTGTCCAACCATGGTTACCTGGGCTATGCAGTCATCGTCAACAAGAAGTTCTGGGACGGCCTGCCGGCTGACATCCGCACCGCACTAGAAGGCGCGATGAAGGAGTCCACCCGCTACGCGAACGCGATCGCGCAGCAGGAAAACGATAACGCGATGGAAGCCGTGAAGAAGTCCGGCAAGTCAACGATCTACGCGCTGACCGATGCCGAGAAGACGGAATGGCGCAACGCGCTGAAGCCGGTGCAGAAGGATATGGAAGGCCGCATCGGCAAGGATCTGATCCAGGCGGTCAACAAGGAAGCTGCAGCACTTGGCTTCAAGTAATCAAGGGCGGCAATGATGCGGGTCTGCGCGGTTGCGGGCGGGCTCGCATGGCGTAAATAAAGGTTCGAGAGGCTGCCCGTGCAGCCTCTCTGCCAAACAGGAGAATTTATGAAGTTTCTCGATCATCTGGAGGAGTGGTTCATCGCCTTTCTGATGGGCGCGGCAACCCTCGTGATCTTTGTCGCGGTGGTGCATCGCTATCTATCAGGTCTGGCGATTCCCGGCTTGCAGGATTGGCTCATCACGCTCAATACCAGTTGGGCGCAGGAACTGACCATTTACATGTTCGTGTGGATGGCCAAGTTCGGCGCCGCGTACGGTGTGCGCACCGGTATCCACGTCGGCGTCGATGTCTTGATCAACCGCCTGAACACCCCGTGGCGCAACAAGTTCGTCATTTTCGGCTTGCTCGCGGGCGCAACCTTTACCGGTATCGTCGGTACGCTGGGTGCCAGCTTCGTGTGGGAATTGAGCCATACGAGCAGCACTTCCGAAGTGCTGGAACTCCCGATGTGGATGGTCTACTCGGCCGTGCCGCTCGGATCGTATCTGATGTGCTTCCGCTTCCTGCAAGTGACCTGGGCATTTATCAAGACCGGCGACTTGCCGAAGCACGACCACTCGCATGTTGAAGGACTCGAAGAAGAAATCCACGGAGCAAAAGCATGAACGCAGCCATTATCTTCGTCCTTCTGCTGGTGCTGATGCTGACCGGCATGCCGATCTCGATTTCGCTCGGCCTGACAGTTCTTACCTTCCTGTTCACGATGACGCAAGTGCCGATCGAGTCGGTCGCACTGAAGCTGTTCACCGGTATCGAGAAGTTCGAGATCATGGCGATCCCGTTCTTCATCCTTGCGGGTAATTTCCTTACCCACGGGGGTGTCGCGAGACGCATGATCAACTTCGCAACCTCGATGGTCGGTCACTGGCATGGCGGCCTCGCGCTGGCAGGCGTGGTGGCATGCGCACTGTTCGCCGCGGTGTCCGGTTCGTCGCCGGCGACGGTGGTGGCGATCGGTTCGATCATCATGCCGGCCATGGTGCGCCAGGGTTATCCGAAAGGCTTCGGCGCCGGCGTGATCACGACTTCGGGCGCGCTCGGCATCCTGATCCCGCCGTCTATCGTGATGGTGATGTATTCGGTCTCGACCAATACCTCGGTGGGCAAACTGTTCATGGCCGGCGTCATTCCGGGCTTGCTGCTGGCAACTTTCCTCGGCCTGACCACCTGGGTGCTGGCCAAGAAGAATGACTACCCGCGCATGAAGAAGGCAAGCTGGGCCGAACGTTTCATTGCCTTCCGCAAGAGCGTATGGGGCCTGCTGCTGATCGTGATCGTGATGGGCGGTATCTACACCGGCATCTTCACGCCGACTGAAGCTGCAGCCATGTCGGCCGTGTACGCATTCGTCATCGCCGTGTTCGTCTACAAGGACATGGGCCTGAAGCAGGTGCCGAAGGTCTTGCTGGATTCGGCCTCGATGTCGGCGATGCTGCTGTACATCATCACCAACGCCGTGCTGTTCTCGTTCCTGATGACCAGCGAAAACATTCCGCAGGCAATGGCGGGCTGGATCATGGACAAGGGCTTCGGCCAAGTCAGCTTCCTGCTGGTGGTGAACGTTCTGCTGCTGCTTGCGGGTAACGTGATGGAGCCGTCCTCGATCGTTCTGATCATGGCGCCCATTCTGTTCCCGGTGGCGACGACGCTGGGCATCGACCCGGTCCATTTCGGCATCATGATGGTGGTGAACATGGAAGTGGGCATGTGCCATCCGCCTGTCGGCCTGAACCTGTATGTGGCATCGGGCATTACCAAGATGGGAATTACCGAGCTGACGGTGGCCGTGATGCCATGGCTGCTGACCATGCTGGGATTCCTGATGCTGGTCACCTACGTGCCGCAGCTTTCCCTGTGGTTGCCTAATCTGCTGTTCTAGATTTTCCGCGGATTGTTTCGCGGTGAATGGGGCGCGTCTGCGGACGCGCCTTTTTTATTGAAATCCTGTCAGCTCTGTTGTTTTTTTCGAGTGCTTTTTTTGCTGGATCAAGTGCTAAGTGAAATACACAATGGATGTCGCCCGGCAACGAGATTATGATCAGAAGAGATTTCGTGTACCTCCATACAAGAAGAGCGGACCGACGAATCAGCGGTGGGGATTCCGGAATAATTCCTTTCAAGGGGAGCGTCAAATGAGTATCGATCGGACAATGCGAGAGGGCCTGTTGCGGCCGGCGATCGGCCTGCTGAACAGCATGCGCTTCCTCCCGAAGACTTTGCTGATGTCGTCGATGGGCGTGATTCCGCTGCTGGTGCTGTTTTTCATGCTGCAGCGCGAGCTGATGTCCAATGCCGACTTTGCGGCAAAGGAGCGGGTCGGCGTGACTTATGTACAGCAACTGCTGCAACTGACCCAGCTGGCCGAGAATGCAAGGGCATTCGCCAACGCGGCGCAGGATGGCAGTGACGCGGCGCTGCGCACGGCGTACACCGACATGCGCAGCCGGACAGGCGAACAGGTCAGGAAGATCGATGCCATGGCCGGCGTCGCAGCTGACCTGGAGCTGTCGAAGGAATGGCAGGCAGTCAAGCGGCAGTGGGAGCAGGCCGAGAAAGCCACGGGCGAAGCCGCCGACGACGCGTACCGGAAACTGGTGGCGGAACTGCAGAAGCACACCAAGCAGACAGCGACGCATTCGAACCTGGCGATGGATCCGGACGTCGATTCCTTTTACCTGATGAATGCCGTCACCTCCTCGCTGGTCACGCTGGCCGCCGATCTGGACGATATTCGCAGCCTCACCGCGGGTGCCATCGCGCGCAAGGAAATCACGCTGCAGGAGGCGCGCAAGGTGTCGGAACTCGGCGTGCTCGCCAAGCGCTCGATCGCCGACGCCGCGGCTGATATCGACGATGCGATGGCGAAGAATGCCTCGCTCCAGAAAAATCTGGGCGATGCGCGCAAACGCCTGGACGCACTGCAGGAAATGCTGAGCTCGCATTCCGGCGACCTGTCCAACAGCCCGATATTCCAGTTGCCGCCGCGCGATTATCTCGACAAGACCGGGCAAGCCACCGACGCCTTGTTCAAGCTCGCGGCACAGGCATCATCCAGTCTCGACACCTTGCTCGAAGCGCGTCAAAGCGACCTGCGCCGGCGGCAGATCATTGCGCTGGTGCCGATCGTCCTGATTGCGCTGCTGGCGGCCTATTTCATGCTGGCTTTCTATACCGCGTTCCGCGCCAACCTCGGCATGCTGGAGGCATCGGTCAAGCGCATGCACGGCGGCGACCTCGGCCCGGATCCGGAAGTGCGCTCGAAGGATGAGCTGGGAGCGATCCTGCACCAGGTCGGCGAGATGAAGGGACATCTGTCCTCCATGATTGCCAACGTGCGCGACAGCGCATCCATGATCGACACCGGTTCGCGGGAAATCGCCACCGGCAACGCCGACTTGTCCGCGCGCACCGAATCGCAAGCGAGCTCGTTGGAAGAAACCGCATCGTCGATGGAAGAGCTGACCACCACGGTCAAGCAGAATGCGGAGAATGCGCGCCAGGCCAATCAACTCGTGTTGTCAGCGTCGGAGGTGGCGATGCGCGGCGGCCAGGTGGTCGGCCAGGTGGTCGATACCATGGGCTCGATCAAGGACAGCTCGCGCAAGATCGTCGATATCATCGGCGTGATCGACGGCATCGCGTTCCAGACCAATATCCTCGCGCTGAATGCGGCCGTCGAAGCGGCGCGCGCCGGCGAACAGGGGCGCGGCTTTGCAGTGGTGGCGGCGGAAGTGCGCACGCTGGCGCAGCGCTCGGCGGCGGCAGCCAAGGAGATCAAGGAGCTGATCGGCGACTCGGTGGAAAAAGTCGATGCCGGCAGCAAGCTGGTCGACCAGGCCGGCCAGACCATGGACGAGATCGTCAATTCGGTCAAGCATGTGGCCGACATCATGAGCGAAATCACTGCGGCCAGCCAGGAGCAAAGCGGCGGCATCGAAGAGGTCAATCGTGCCATCGGCCAGATGGATGAAATGACGCAGCAGAACGCGGCATTGGTGGAACAGGCCGCCGCCGCCGCGCACAGCATGCAGGATCAGGCGACCAAGCTGGCGCATGCCGTCTCGGTGTTCAAGCTGGAAGCCGGTGCAGGCACGACTGCGCGGCTCGGCGCGGCACAACCGGCTGCGGCGCTGTCGACGCGGCCGAAGACACTGGCGAAACCCGTCGTGAAGCCGAACCGCGCGATAGCGCAAGTGCGCGGCAGCGACGAGTGGGAGGAGTTCTGAGCAGTTTCGATTCATGCGCAGACAGCTGAACAACAGCATGCCAAGCGCAGGCCGCCGCCATCAGCAAGACTGCATGCCGGCGGCCTTTCTCATTGACAGCATTTTGAAAGCCTGATGGGGTAAGCTTCGGCATGCGAACGGGCGCTGGCGGCGTGCCTCATTTCCGCGATGAGCCCTTGCATGATTGCCGGGTCTGGACAAAGAGGCAATAATCCATGCTGTGGATGACAATCTGCCGATCAGTCTGTGCCGGTCGCGGCGCTTTCGCCTGCCTTGTTGTTTCCATTCCCTTTGGCTGAGCGGCCGAGATCGCCGTTGCGTTCCGGCCGGGGAAATTCATTCAATTCATCAGGATCGTCATGGAATCAGGTGTTGCACATATCGGGATCGCCATCCTGCAGATCATCCTTATCGACATTGTCTTGAGCGGAGACAATGCGGTAGTGATCGGCCTGGCATGCCGCAGGCTTCCGGAACGCCAGCGCAAGCTGGGTATTCTCTGGGGCATGGGCGGCGCGATCGCGTTGCGCGTGGTCCTGATCTTTTTTGCGGTCGCCCTGCTCGCCGTTCCTTACCTGAAAGTGGTCGGCGGCGCGCTGCTGATGTGGATCGGTGTCAAACTGTTGCGCCCGGAAGACGAGGGCGACAGCAATATCGAGGCCGGCGACACCTTGTGGGATGCGGTCAAGACCATCATCATCGCGGACCTGGTGATGAGCCTGGACAACGTGGTGGCGATCGCCGCCGCGGCGCGCGACAGTCAGTTGCTGGTTATCTTCGGCCTGATCGTGAGCGTACCGATCATCATGCTTGGCAGTCAGCTGGTGATGAAGCTGATGGACCGCTTCCCCATTGTGGTGACGGGCGGCGGCGCGCTGCTGGGCTGGCTGGCCGGCGGCATGGTGGTCAGCGACATCGCGATCGGCGACTGGGCCGAACAGGCCTTTCCCGCTTCGCACTGGCTCGCGCCGGTGGTGGGCGCGTGCATTGTGGTCGTCGTCGGCAAGTGGCTTTCCGCCCGCGACGAGGCCGCGCGCGAGGGCAGAATGGAGGACGTCACGCAAGACGGAACGCAAGACGAAACAAAGGCGCCCGATTCACGCAAGGGCGGTCATGGCTGACATTGTTGCAGGAGAAATAACATGCTGAAAATCCTATTGGCAGTCGATGGCTCGGAGAATTCCTTGCGCGCCGCGGCCTATATCATCAAACGGGCATCCGCCGCAAAAGATGCGCATGAGGTGCAGCTGTTGAATGTGCAGCATCCCTTGCATGGCGATATCAGTGCCTTTGTCGGTAGCGCACAGGTCAAGCAGTATCACCACGACGAGGGCATGAAGGCGATCGCCAAGGCGCGCACCATGCTGGAACAGGCGGGCATCGCGCATCAATATCATCTGTTCGTCGGCGACCCGGCGTCTACGGTGGTGCGTTGCGCCAGAGAATGGGGATGCGACGAAATCGCCGTCGGTACGCAAGGCCATACGGCCATTGCCAACCTGTTCCTGGGTTCGGTATCGTCGAAAATCGTGTCCCTGTCGGACGTGCCGGTGTTGCTGGTCAAGTAAGGCCCTGATCGACTGCGGACGGGCAGCCGGTCTCACCGCCTGACACTCGCTTTTTTCGGCAGAAGGTCTTGCCGATTTGATTTATGCTATCGGTATGAAACCGTCCCAAACCACCGATATATTTTCCGCCATCGTCGAAGCGCCGTTCGGTGCGATCGGCGTGCGCACCGAGCCGGGCATCCTGCGCGAACTGGTTTACCTGCCGAAAAGCTTCCACGAAAAAGCGCCGACGGACGCGCTTTCCGAGCAGGCCGCGCGCCAGGTCGAGCAATATCTGGAGGACCCGGATTTTCAATTCGATCTGCCGCTGGCGGAAGTCGGCACGGCATTCCAGCATCGCGTCTGGCAAGCCATTTCCGCCATTCCGCGCGGCGATGTCGTCACTTACGGGCAGATCGCCAAACAGATTCGTTCCGCGCCGCGCGCGGTCGGACAAGCTTGTGGCGCCAACTGGTTCCCGCTCATCATTCCCTGCCATCGAGTCACCGCTTCCGGCGGCCTGGGCGGCTTTTCCAATCACGACGAGGAAACCGGCTTCCATGTCGGCGTCAAGCGCTGGCTGCTCGCGCATGAGGGAGTCGAAGGTTATCGATGAGCGACGTGCTGTCCGCAAACCAGGCGGCAATCGACGAATTTTGCGACACCTTGTGGCTGGAAGACGGTTTGGCGAAAAATTCGCTCGATGCCTACCGTCGCGACATGGCCCTGTTTGGAACATGGTTGCAGGCGGAACGCGGCAAGGCCTTGTACGCCGCGCAAGGCGACGACATCAACGCCTACTTCGCGGCGAAGCACGCCGACACCAAGGCGACATCGGCGAACCGGCGGCTCGCGGTGCTGCGGCGCTTTTATCAGCTGGCGCTGCGGCAGAACAGGATCGGCGCCGATCCGTGCCTGAAGATGAAATCGGCGAAGCAGCCGCCGCGCACACCGAAGACCTTGTCCGAAGCGCAAGTCGAGGCCTTGTTGGCGGCGCCCGACGTGAATACGCCGCTCGGCTTGCGCGATCGCACCATGCTGGAACTGATGTATGCAAGCGGCTTGCGCGTGTCGGAACTGGTATTGTTGAAGTCCATCGAACTGGGCATGAATGAAGGCGTGCTGCGTATCACCGGCAAGGGCAGCAAGACGCGCCTGGTGCCGTTCGGCGAAGAGGCGCGCGCATGGATCGAGCGCTACCTGAAAGAGGCCAGGCCGGCGATCCTGAATGGCCAGATCGACGATGCCTTGTTCGTGACGGCGCGCGGCGGCGCGATGACGCGCCAGATGTTCTGGACGCTGATCAAGAAGTACGCATTCCAGGCGCAGGTCAATGCGCCCTTGTCGCCGCACACGCTGCGGCATGCGTTTGCGACGCATTTGCTGAACCATGGCGCGGACCTGCGCGTCGTGCAGTTGTTGCTGGGACATGCCGACATATCAACCACGCAGATCTACACCCATGTCGCGCGTGAACGTCTGAAGAAACTGCATGCGGAGCACCATCCGCGCGGTTGATGTCTCAATCCGATTCGATGAGAGCAGATCAGGGAGGCGTATGAAGATTGCATTGAACATCATCGGAAGCATCGCGGTCGTGCTGGCGATACTCGGCGTCTTCCTGCCGCTGCTGCCCACCACGCCCTTCCTGCTGCTCGCGTCGGCATGCTACATGCGCGGCTCGCAGCGCCTGCACCGCTGGTTGCAGACCAATCCGATGTTCGGCGAATACCTGCGCAATATCGAGGAAAAGAAAGGCATGCCGCGCAAGGCCAAGATCATGACGCTGCTCTTGTTGTGGGTGTCGATGGGATATTCGATCGCCACGGTCAAGCCCTTGATGCTGAAGGGACTCCTGATCGCCATCGGCATCGGCGTCACCGTGCTGATTCTGCGCATGAAGACAATCGATCCAGGAGGAGTTGACGAATGATTACACGTCTCTGGCGCGGCTGGACAACGATGCACAATGCGCCGATTTACCAGGACCTCTTGCTGAACGAAATCTTTCCGGGCATCGCCGCCCGCAATGTGCCGGGTTACCGCGGCATTTCGCTGGTCAGGCGCGAGCTGGACAACGAAGTCGAGTTCGCGACCCTCATGTGGTTCGATTCGATCGATGCGGTAAAAGCGTTTGCCGGGGATCACTACGAACTCGCCGTCGTTCCGCCGAAGGCGCGGGCGGTGCTGTCGCGCTTCGACCCGATTTCCGCCCACTACGAGACTGTGGTGGCGCCGCCGCAATGGTGAAGCAGTGCATCTTACCCACAGAAGCTGTGGTCAATTCTGTGGATAAGACGGGATAAGCTTCCATACGCCGATGAAATATAAGGGAATTATTTCCTTGATGAAAATCAAGGCAGTAAACACCTGCTTAATCTCAATTTTGGCCGGGGCATCTCTTGCTACATTGCATGTAGCGTGTTTTTTTCGAGATGGGCGTCATGGAAACCTTGCGTACGATTTCTTATATTGTTCTGGTAATTGCGACCTTCGCGGCGACCTATTGGGTTTCCAACATGTAGATTGCGGCCGCATTCCGTTCGCGCGCGACTGATCTGCCGCAGTTTCTTTCCTTGTCTTCTCGCGCACCCGCATGCCGGCGGCAGGCCTGCGAACGGGAGACAGGCACGAAAAAAAACGGGCCGCATGCGGCCCGTTCTTCCCAACCCGGCGAGGAATTACTTCCGTGCGCGGTTGGCGGTCTTCTCGGCAGCCTGGGTGAACTGGCTGACTGCCGAGTTCATGTTGGCTTCCATGACTTCCACTGCCTGCTTGGTGCTGCGCGTGAATTGCTCGTAGCCTGCATTGGCATTGCCGATGGCCGACTTGACGATCGCGATCACGTTTTCCGAACCGGCAGGCGCGTTCTTCGAAGCGTCTTCGACCAGAGCCGATACCTTGCGGCCGGCTTCAGCAATCTGCTCTTCGGTGGCGCGGGTCAGTTCCGCTTGCGCACTGGTGGCGATTCCAGCCAGGTGACGGCCATAGGCAATGGCCTTGGCGGCGGTTGGTTGCGCCTGCGCTGCGCTCAGCGAGAAGAATTCCTGCGGATCCTTTGCCGACAACAGTTGCTTGGCGGCGATCGATGAATCTTCCAGCGAGGCCTTGGCCACATTCAGGTTCAGATCCACGACCTTTTCCATGCTTTCGAAAGCCTTGGTGGTCAGGCTGGTAATCAGTGACAGTTGCGCTTCCAGGTTGGCCTTGGCGACGCTGGAAAACTGTTCGGGAATGTTAAACATGAATTGCTCCTTGGAATAAATGCGTGATGTCGATTAGTGAGCGCAGCGTATTGTGCGCTGCAACAATTTCAATTCTACAGGTGAAATTAGTGAAGTCAAGAGATATTTGGTGCGGTGCACAAAACACCTTGAAAATCTGTTGACATAAGGGCTGCAATGTTTGGGTGAGATCAAGCATCTGCTCCGGACGGGGACTACTGGTGAAGCGGCACCATCAGCCTGCGTGCGCCTTTGGTGCTGTCTTGTTTTTAACATAAGCCTTGGAAGCTTACCTTGGGAGCCAAGGACGAACGATAAGTTCATTGATCTCGCTCAATCGGAGAAAAACCGAGGTATCGACGCGAAAATATGTCGCAATCTAATTTTCTTGTCGTAAAGTGCCGATAAGCAATGGAATATAACCGGACGTGCATCGACCGCGCGTTGCGGGAATAACAAGACATGCGAAGAGGCGAGGGCGCGGCAACGCAGCGCAGGCGAAACACTCATCGGGAACGGGATGTACACAGTCAGTGAAATACTGCATACCGGTAGCAGAGGAATGCTATGTCGCGGCGTGCGCAGTGCCGACGGCCTGCCCGTATTGCTCAAGGTGGTGCCCGAGCAATACCGCGCGGCACACGTGGAGCGCTTGCGCAACGATTTTCACATCTGCACCTCACTCGATCTCGATGCCGTGTCGCGCCTGCTGGCGCTGGACGCCTGCCAGGGCCGTCCGGCCCTGGTGATGGAGGACTTTTCCGGTGTGCCGCTGGAACAGCAGCTTGCCGGTCCTCTGGCCGTCGATCGCTTCCTGGAACTCGCGATCCGCATCACGTCCGCGTTGTCGGACATCCATCGTTGCAATGTCGTGCATCAGGCGCTCGATCCCGGCTGCATCCTGCTCGACCTCGCCAATGACGAGGTACGCATCGCCGACTTCGGCAGCGCCACCGTGTTGCCGAGTGCGCAGCAGGACATCGGCGGTGCGCTCGACATGGAAGACGCGCGCCCCTACATCTCGCCCGAACAGACCGGACGCATGAACCGCGCGCCGGACCGGCGCAGCGACTTGTATTCGCTCGGCGTGGTCTTCTACCGCATGCTGACCGGCAGGCTGCCATTCGAAGCCGCGGATGCGCTGGAATGGACCTATTGCCATATCGCGCGCCAGCCCGTGCCTCCCTCGACACTGCAAGCCGCATTGCCGTCGATCTTGTCCGAGCTGGTCATGAAGCTGCTGTCGAAGGAGCCGGAGGACCGTTACCAAAGCGCGGACGGCTTGCTGCGCGACTTGCGGAAATGCCTCGCCCAATGGCGCGCGCATGGCACGATCAACAGTTTCGGCCTGGCGCGCAGCGATGTGCCGGAGCATTTCCTGTTGCCCCAGAAATTGTATGGCCGCGAACAGGAAATCGCCCTGTTGCGCGAAGCCTTCGATCGCGTGCTGCATACCGGCAAGCCGGAACTGGTGCTGGTGTCCGGCTATTCCGGTATCGGCAAATCGTCGCTGGTCAACGAACTGTACAAGCCGATCATCCATGAGCGCGGCTTCTTCGCCGCCGGCAAGTTCGATCAGTACAAGCACGACATTCCGCACGCGACCATGGTGCAAGCCTTGACCGAACTGGTGCTGGAACTGCTCGCCGAAAGCGAGGAACGCATCGCCGTCTGGCGCGAAAAGCTGCTGCAGGCCCTCGGCATGAATGCGCAGCTGATCGTGGAAGTGATCCCGCCGGTCGAGCTGATCATCGGGCCGCAGGCGCCGGTGCCGGAAGTGCCGGCCAGCGAAGCACGCAACCGCTTCAGCATGGTGTTCCGCAATTTCATTACCGTGTTCGCGCAACGCGAGCATCCGCTGGTGTTGTTCCTCGACGATCTGCAATGGGCGGATCCAGCCAGCCTGGCTCTGCTGGAACTGCTGCTGACCGATCCCGAGTCGCGCTATTTCCTGCCGATTTGCGCCTATCGCGATAACGAGGTGGACGCCAGTCATCCTTTCCATCTCAGCCTGGATGCAATGCGCAAATACGGCACGCCGGTGTCGAACGTGGTGCTCGGCCCGCTGTCCGACGATGCGCTGAATGCGCTCATCAGCGACGCCTTGTACCGCAGCCGTTACGAGGTCGCGCCGCTGGTCGAGCTGGTGAAAGACAAGACCGACGGCAACCCGTTTTTCGCCATTCAGTTCCTGTCCGAGCTGCATGACCAGGATCTGCTGCATTTCGATCGCGGCATACCGGGATGGGACTGGGACATCGAGCGCATCCGCGCGCACGGCTTTACCGACAATGTCGCCGACTTCATGATCGAACGACTGAAGCGGCTCCCCGTCAACGCGCTGCACGCCGTGCGGCGATTGGCCTGCCTGGGGGCTAGTGCGAAGACCGCAGTGCTCGCGCTGGCGCTGGACCGATCGGAAAACGATACCCACGCGGCGATGGCGGAAGCGGTGCGCGCAGGCGTGGTGTTTCGCCTTGGCGAACGTTACAAGTTCCTGCACGACCGCGTCCAGGAAGCCGCGTATTCGCTGGTGACACCCGCCTCGCGGCCGGCCGAGCATCTGCGGATCGGCCGGCGCCTGATGGCCCGCATGTCGGTCGAGGCGCTGGAAGAACAGGTGTTCGACGTCGTCAACCAGATCAACCAGGGCCTTGACCTGATCAGCGACAAGGACGAGAAAGACCGGGCGCGTCGTCTCAACTTCCGCGCCGGCATGCGCGCGAAGGCCGCCACCGCGTACGCGGCGGCATGCAATTATTTCACCCGTGCCCTGGCATTGTCCGGACCGGATGCGTGGGAATCGGATTACGACGACACTCTGGCGCTGCATGTGGCCTTGTCGGAGTGCGAACATCTGCTCGGCCATCCGGAAAGAGCAGAACAATTGTTCCAGCTGATTCTGGAAAAAGCCCGGTCGAACCTGGACCGCGCCAGGATCTACGGCATGCGCATCAATCTGTGCCAGACCTCGGGCCGCTTTTTCGATGGCGTGAACGCCGGGCTGGAAGGGCTGGCGCGATTCGGCATGCACTTTCCGCAGTCGGCCGGCGCGATCGCCGAGATGGAGCGGCAAGAACACAGCCGCGTCCTGGCCGCGCTGGACAATCGCCGTCCGGAGGACCTCTGTGATGCGCCGCCGGCCAGCGATCCGATCATTGTGGCGTGCATCGGCCTGCTGGTCGACCTGCTGCCGTGTACTTTCGTTGCGCGCACCGAGCTGTACCAGCTCTTCATGTACAAGGCGATCAATCTCTCCATCGAGCACGGCAATACCGAGAAATCCAGCATCGCCTACAGCGGCTACGCAATGCTGCTGACCTCGCGATTCGGTCAGCCCGAAACCGGGCACGCGTTTTCCCGTCTCGCGCTGCGCCTCAACGACAAGTTCAACGATCCGCGGATGAAGGGGCCGGTGCTTTTCATGCACGGCAACTACTTCAACTTCTGGCGCCAGCCTTTCGCAGCAAACATACCGGTGCTGGAAGCGGCGTTCAGGGCCTGCCTCGAAGTCGGCGACCTGTCCTGGGCCGGTTACGCGGCATACCGCTGCGTATGGCAACTGCTGGAAAAAGGCGATCCGCTGCCGGACTTGCAAAAGGCCGCGCAACGCTTCGCCGCGTTCGCGCAGCAGGGACGCAACGACATCGCGTCGCGCACCATTCGGCTTGAGCAGCAATTCATCGCCTGCCTGCAAGGCGCCACGCAGGACCAGTCCAGCTTCAGCAGCGAGGACTTCGACGAGACGGAATGCTTTGAGGTGTTCAAGCATGCGCGCTTTCGTTCCGGCATCGCGTTCTACCATGTCATGAAGCAGTCGTCTTCATTCATCTATCGCCGTTACGGCGATGCGATGGACGCGGCGAACCAGGCGGCATTGATGCGCGATGTGATGGTATCCATGCCGATCGAGGTCACGCACCATTTCTATCACGCGCTGACGCTGACCGCCTTGTTCACGCAGGTGACGGCCGAACAGCAGTCGAAGTTCCGGCAGACGCTGAAGGCGCACCTGGCGAATTTCAAGCAGTGGGCGGAGAGCTGCCCGGAAAATTTCGAGGACCGCTACCTGCTGATCGCCGCGGAGCTTGCCCGCATCGAGGGCCGCGATACGGAGGCGATGCGGCAATACGAGGACGCGATCCGGCTCGCCGCCAAGAACGGCTTTGTGCATGACGAGGCGCTGGCCAACGAACTGGCGTCCTATTTCTATCGCGCGCGCGGCTCCGGCCGCAGCGCCGAAACCTATCTGCGCCATGCCCATGCCTGCTACATGCGCTGGGGCGCGATGGGCAAGGTCAGGCAGCTGGAATCGCTGTATCCGCATCTGCAGGCACATGATGGAGGCGCAACCGATCAGACTTCATTGAAGAGCAGCGTGCAGCTCGATGCGCTGGCGGTCATCAAGGCATCGCAGGCATTGTCCGGCGAAATCACTTTCGACAGATTGCTGGGCAAGCTGCTGCAGACCGTGATCGAGCAGGCCGGTGCGCAAAAAGGTTTTGTGCTTCTTCAGCATGAAAATCGCCTTGCGATCGAGGCCGAGGCGCAACTCGATGCGAACGGCGCGGTGGACGTCAAGCGGCTGCATTACCACGAGATTGCATCATCCGGCCTGCTGCCGATCTCGGTGGTCCATTACGTCTGGCGCACACGCCAGACATTGCTGCTCGAGAATCTGGCCGCCGATACCCGCTTCGCATCCGATCCCTACCTCGCCCAGCATCAGCCGAAATCAGTGCTGTGCCAGCCGATTTTCAAGCAGGCGGAACTGGTCGGATTGCTGTATCTGGAAAACAGCTTGCTTGCCGGCGCCTTTTCACCCGATGCGCTCGGCGTGCTCGAACTGCTGTCGGCGCAGGCGGCTATCTCGCTCGAGAATGCCCGTCTCTATGCCAGCCTTCAGGATGAAAATGCCGTGCGCCGCCGCATGGAGCATGCGCTGCAACTCTCGGAAGCGCACTACCGCCGCCTGTTCGAAACGGCGAAGGACGGCATCCTGCTGTTGCGTTCCGACTCGGGCGTCGTCACGGATGCGAACTCGTATCTGCTGGACATGCTGGGTTATCGCTACGAAGAATTCGTCGGCAGGAAACTGTGGGAGATCGGGTCCTTCGCGGAGCTGACGGTCTACCGCGCGGTGTTCGGCGAAATGCAGAGCAAGGACGCGGTGCGTTGCGACTCGCTGCCGCTCAGTACCCGGGACGGGCGTGTGATCGATGCCGAATTCGTTTGCAGCGCCTACAGCGTGGATGAGGTGCGGGTCGTGCAATGCAATATCCGCGACATTACCGACCGCAAACGAAGCGAGCAGCGCCAGGCCTTGCAATTCGCCGTCACGCGCGTACTGGCCGCCGCCGCCTCGTTCAGTGACGCGGCGGCGCAAGTGCTGCACGTGATTTGCGAGCAGTACGGCTGGGAGATCGGAGAACTGTGGCAGGTGCACGAAAAAGCCGACGTGTTGCGACTGGCGGAATGCTGGGAAGCGCCATCGGTGGCACCCTCGAAATTTGTCGCCGCGGGATGGAAGAAGCTGGTGTCGCCCTCGGTCGGATTGCCCGGTCGCGTGATGCAGACGCGGCGTCCGATCTGGGTATCGGACGTCACCGGCGAGCCCGGATTCCGGCGCGCGCGGGAAGCGGTCGAGATCGGCTTGCGCGGCAATTTCGCGTTTCCCATCCTGACCGGCGGCAAGGTGAACAGCATGATGGCGTTTTTCACCAGGCAGGTGCGCGGTCCCGATCCGGAAACCATCGACATGATGCTAATCCTCGGCAGCCAGATCGGCCAGTTCATCGAGCGCAAGCGCGCCGAGCAGGCACTGGTCAAGAGCGAGGAGCGCTTCCGCAGCCTGACCAGCCTGTCATCGGACTGGTACTGGGAGCAGGACGAGAATTTCCGTTACACCATGTTGTCGGAAGGCGTGCGGCGGGTCGGCGGCATCGCACCGGAATACGTGATCGGCAAGAGGCGCCAGGACTTGCTGACGGAGTTGTCGTCCATGGATTCCGCGCTGCGGGAAACGCATGCGCAGACCCTCAACGCGCACCAGCCTTTCTTCAACATGGAGTACAAGGTGCGCGCCTCGGACGGGCGCTGGCATTGGCACAGCGTCAGCGGCGAACCGGTGTTCGACGAGGACGGCGTGTTCAAGGGCTATCGCGGCACCGGCAAGGAAATCACCGAGCGCAAGCAGGCCGAAGCCCTGCATGTCGGACAGGCTCGCGTGCTGGAGATGATCGCCACCGGTGCGCCGCTGTGCGATGTGCTCGCCAGCCTGGTGCTGATGATCGAGTCGCAGGCGGAAGACATGCGCGGCTTCATCATGCTGCTCGACGAGGATGGCGTGCATATGCGCATGGGCGCCGCGCCCAGTCTGCCGGAGAGCTATTCCGCGAGCCTGGAAGGGGCGGCGATCGGCCCGCAGGCCGGCTCCTGCGGCACGGCGATGTACCGCCGCGAGCGCGTCATCGTCACCGACATCGAAAACGATCCGCGGTGGAAGGATTATCGTGCGCTGGCCTTGAAGCACGGCCTGCGCGCCTGCTGGTCGACGCCCATCGTGTCGCAGAACGGCGTCGTGCTCGGCGCGTTCGGCATGTACTACCCGGTCGTGTCGGAGCCGGCGCCGGCGGAATTGCGGCTGGCCGATATCGCTGCCCGCATCGCTGGCATCGCGATCGAGCGCAAGCAGGCCGAAGAACGCATCAGCTACATGGCGCATCACGACGCGCTCACCGGCCTGCCCAATCGTGCATTGCTGCAGGACCGACTGAAGCAATCCGTGGTGCAGGCCCAGCGCACCGGCAAGGCGGTCGCGGTGATGTTCATCGACCTCGACTATTTCAAGCACATCAACGATTCGCTCGGCCACCAGATCGGCGATCAGTTGCTGCAGATGGTGGCCGAGCGACTGCAAGCATGCCTGCGCAAGGGCGACAGCCTGGCGCGCCTGGGCGGCGACGAGTTTCTGCTGATTCTGCCGGATACGGAGAACGATCATGCGGCCGCGATCGTCGCGCAAAAGATCCTGGACGAACTGAAGACCGACTTTCATGTGGGTGTCCACGAACTGCATGTGAGCGCCAGCATCGGCATCAGCCTGTATCCCACCGATGGCGAGGATGCCGACGGCCTGATGCGCGCCGCCGATACCGCGATGTATCACGCGAAAGCGAAAGGGCGCGGCAATTATCAGTTCTACACCGAAAGCCTGAATGCGGCGGTACAGCATCGCCTGATCATTGCCAATCAGCTGCGCCAGGCCATCGCACGCGGCGAATTCAGCCTGGCCTTCCAGCCGCAGATCGACATGGAGCGCGGCGTGATCTGCTCGGCCGAGGCATTGCTGCGCTGGCATCAGCCGGAGCGCGGCACGATTTCGCCGATTGAATTCATTCCGATCGCCGAAGAGACCGGGCTGATCCAGCCGATCGGCGAATGGGTCCTGCGCGAGGCCTGCGCGCAGTTGCGGCGCTGGCGCGACGCCGGACATGTGGATCTGGGCATCGCCGTCAATCTGTCGGCGCGCCAATTGCTGCAGCCGGGATTTGCGGACATGGTGGCGCGCGCGCTGGAGGAAGCCGGCGTGCCGCCGACCTCGCTCGAACTCGAAATCACCGAAAGCATCCTGATGCAACCGAGCGAAGAAAACCTCGCGCCGCTGACGCTCCTGAGCAACATGGGCGTGCAGTTGTGGGTGGACGATTTCGGTACGGGGTATTCCAGTCTGTCCTACCTGAAGCGCTTCCCGATCCATGCATTGAAAATCGATCAATCCTTCGTGCGCGGCATCGGCCACGGACAGAACGATGCCGCCATCATCAGCGCCATCATCGCAATGGCGCGCAGCCTGAACCTGAACGTCATCGCGGAAGGCGTGGAGACGGCAGAACAGGCGGCCTTCCTGCGCGCCAATCAATGCGTGCTGGCGCAGGGTTATTACTACAGCAAGCCGGTGACGGCGGAGGAGTTCGCCGAGTTGCTGCGGCGGCCGTCGATATTGCCGGCGGCTTGATTTGTCCACGGAAAACACGAAAGGCACGGAATCTTGTTCGAGCTTTTGCCTCTTCCGTGATTTCCGTGTTTTCCGTGGACAAATGCCTTTTCCACAATACCCCTTTGCGAGCTCTCCGAAACAGGCCATCTTGCTGCATAATGTGCAGCAATTTTCGAGTGAAGCAATGGCAAAGAAAGAACACGTTTCCGAAACGCCGGCGACCCAGTTTCTGCGCAAGCACGGCATCGCGTTTTCCGAGCATCCGTACACCTACGAGGAGCACGGCGGCACCGCTGTTTCCGCGCGCGAACTGGGTGTTGACGAGCATCATGTGGTCAAGACCCTGGTCATGCAGGATGAGGCGGCCAAGCCGCTGATCGTGCTGATGCACGGCGATCGCAAGGTGTCGACCAAGAACCTGGCGCGGCAGATCGGCTGCAAGTCGGTCGAGCCCTGCAAACCGGAAGTGGCGAACCGGCATTCCGGCTATCTGGTCGGCGGCACCTCGCCTTTCGGGACCCGCAAGACGATGCCGGTGTATGTCGAAGAGAGTATCCTTGCGCTCGACAAAATCTATATCAACGGCGGCCGGCGCGGATTCCTGGTCGGCATAGACCCGGCGATCCTGCCCAGGGTGTTGCCCGCCAAGCCGGTCAATTGCGCCCTGGCAGACTGATTCGTGGGTGGAGCCGCGCAAATTGTGAGAGGGAGAGAATGAATACAGTGTTGTTTGTGATCGGTGCCTACCTGATCGGGTCGATTTCCTTTGCTGTCTTGGTCAGCAAGTTGTTCGGCCTGTCCGACCCGCGCACTTATGGATCCAAGAATCCGGGTGCCACCAACGTCCTGCGCAGCGGCAAGAAGGCGGCTGCGGCATTGACGCTGCTGGGCGATGGCGCGAAAGGCTGGTTCGCCGTGTGGATCGCGCAGCACTACGGACCGCAATTCGGCGTGGACGATACCGGCATCGCGTTTGTCGCGGTGGCGGCGTTTCTCGGTCACCTGTGGCCGGTGTTCTTCAGGTTCGTCGGCGGCAAGGGCGTGGCGACCATGCTCGGCGTACTCCTCGGCATCAACGGCTGGCTGGGTCTGGCAAGCATGATCACCTGGCTGGTGATTGCCTATGCCTTCCGCTATTCGTCGCTGGCCGCACTGATTGCCAGCATCTTCGCGCCGTTCTATTACGGCTTGCTGTTCGGCTTCGACGCCATTCTGCTGGCGATCCTGGTGATGAGCGGCCTGCTGATTTTCCGCCACCGCCAGAACATCGCGAATCTGATGGCCGGCAAGGAAAGCCGCATCGGCAGCAAGAAGAAATAAATCTCATCGGCCACTTTGGTGGCCCTCAACGCTGCGTAACCCCGGATGTAACGCCGGATTCCGCGCCTGCCGGCAGCAAGGGCAGGTTCTGCGCCTGCTTGTCCTTGATGGTCCGGATGGTTTCCGTCATGACCGACAGGCGCTCGGCCGTTGCGGGATGCAGCGCGGTGTAGCTGCCCGAAACGGTTTCCGGATACGCGTCCGCGAGCCGCTTCCAGAATGCCGGCGCGTGCTCGATATCGATGCCCGCGCGCGCGAGCAGATAAAGCGCCAGCCGGTCGGCATCGGCATCGGACGTCGCCGGATAGGGCCTGACTTCATCCACCAACGTCGTGCTTGCGCCGTCGAATGCCGGTATCTTCAGCCGGTCGATGACCGCCGCCATATCGGCCCGTTCCGAGGGAGCCAGGATGTTGTGCGCGATTTCCTTTGCCAGCACATACGCCAGCTCTTCATCGGATTGCACGAACTGCAGCATGCCTTGCGTGACCAGCACGCGATTGCCGTCCGCATAACTGTTGACCTGACCGGAATTGCCGGTATCGATCGACATGGCGCAGGCGGAAGTCAGCGGCACTTCGAGCGCCACCCGCTCGCCGTCGCGCAGGATGCTCAGGTCGACGCTGGAACGGCCCTGCATTTCCGCGCGGATAAGCGAGGCTGCTTCATGTTCCGCGTTCGGTCCTTGCGGCAAGGGGTCGACGCCGCTGGCAAGCAGGACATCGCCCTTGCGCAGGCCGGCCTGTTCGGCAGCGCTGCCGGGCAGCACGCTCATTACGCGCAGGCGAGCATCAAGGCCGAGCGCGGAATGCGCGACAGCAGTCAGATCATCGGTGTAGGAATACTGGTTTTTCGCGGTAAAGCCGAGCAGATTGCGGACATGACGCGGACACAGCTCGGTATTGTTGATCAGCAAGGGTCCGGCGACGCGATAGAGACGCTCTTGCTGATCGACCCAGGCTTGCAATGCGGCAGCCTTGTCGGGCGGCGTCGGTGCTGCGGCAGGAGGCAATGCGGGCTGGGGTGATGGCGATACGGGCGGCGTCGCAGGTGCAACAGGTACAACAGGCGCAACAGGTGCGATCGGTGGTGCTGCGGGAACGGATGGCGTCGGCGCCGCGACTGGCGGACTGACCGGCTTTGGTGCAGTCCTCGGGATGGGTTGGCGCGTGGCGCAGGCAGTGAGCAATACCAGTGCGACTGCCGTGCAACAGTGTCGTGACCCTCGCGCGACATGCCGCGCAAACGCGGCGGCGTGAAGACTGCTTCCCATGCTTACCTCATTGACGATGTAACGCGTGCAGCAATCCGGACGGTCACGACACTTGCCGACGCCGGCCGGCGTCGGCGATGCCGCAATTAACGGTAGACGATGTCTGCGCGGCGATTTTCGGCCCACGAAGCTTCATCGTGGCCAGCTGCCTTGGGCTTTTCCTTGCCGAAGGAAACGGCTTCCATCTGCGAATCCGGCACGCCCAGCACGCCGAGGGACTTGCGAACGGCTTCCGCACGCTTCTGGCCCAGGGCCAGATTGTACTCGGCGCCACCGCGTTCATCCGTATTGCCCTGGATGACAACCTTGCGTGCCTTGTTCGAGCTCAAATACTTTGCGTGCGTTTCGACGACCGGCTTGGCGTTGTCTTTCAGCAGGTAGCTGTCATAGTCGAAATACACGCTGCGCTTTGCCAGGGGGCCATTCGGATCGTTCAAAGGGTCCTTGGTAGCATCAACGGTCGCCACCTGGCGAGTATCGGCTTGTGCGGCGGCTGCTGGCTTTGCTGCGCTGCTGTCTGCAGGCGTATTGACCGGAGTCGACGAGCAGGCTGCCAATGCGATGGTGCCAAATGCAATCAAAGCTTTCAATTTAATGTGATGCATGCAAATCTCCTTATCGGATTGTTGAAATGGTTGAAAATGAATCGAGCCTGCCGCAATGCGGCAAGCGAAATAAATGAAATGGGAGCACTTGCCTTGAGGGTGGAGGTGCCGTCGTCAGGAACCAGCTGCCTGGTCACCAAGTCGACATTCCATAAAAACATTACAATCGATCCAGTTAATATATTTCCCCAAATATATACCCAGGGAAATATACATCTGGAGCAGTCCGAATGGCAACAAGAAATACAAAGAGTAAAACTTGCGCCACACCTTCCGAAAACGCGGAGATGACGCATATGCAAGTTTTGAAAAAGCTGCGCATAGTCATTCGTGCCGCGCAGAGGCATTCGGCATGGATTGAAAAGCAATGCGGTCTCAGCGGCGCGCAGCTCTGGATGTTGCAGGAACTGCATGATTTCCCGGGATTGCGCGTTGGTGAAATTGCAAGCAAGCTCGCGATTCACCAAACCACTGCCAGCAACCTGCTGGATGCACTCGTGAAGAACGGCTACGTGCAAAAGACACGCGATCCCCAGGATCAACGGGTGGTCAAGCTGATGCTGGCCAAGAAGGGCAGCGAGCTGCTCAAGAAAGCGCCGAAGCCGGCGCGCGGCCTGCTGGCCGAAGCCTTGGGCAAGCTCGACCATGGCGGATTGTCGGAATTGGACAAGGGTTTGCAGGCCTTGCTCGATGTGATCGAGCAAGGCGACGATGCCTCCGGCATGCAACCCTTGTCGTTCATGTTGTCGCAGCCGGGCCTCGACTAAATTCCCGGCATCAAGGCGTGACGATGGTCGTCAGGGGTTCTTCCGGCAATTGCGGCGGCCGCTGTGTCGCCGCATCCAGCAGGGGAGCGAAGCGTGGCGGACCTTCGACGGCGTCGTCGCAATTGTCCTGATGATGCGCCGGCGTGCCGAGCGGTATCGCGTAGCTGAAGCTGATCGCGGTAGCGCGCGCACCTTCCATTTCCTGCGAAACGCCCAGCGACCAGCTATTCCTGGCGAGCTTCAGATCCATGTGATCCGCAGCGGAATTCGTGTTGTACGCGCCTTGCAGTTTCGTGCAGTCGCCGAGACGGTGCGAATACCGGACACGATTGGAGACGAGCGCTGCATCGATCCGGTCGCCGTCGGAAAAGTAAGTCAGGCGTCCGATTTCGCGCCGCCATTCGATGCGCGACTGCGGGCCGGGCTGCATGCCGAGATCCAGCCGGTAGCCACGCAAATCACCGAGCGGGAGAGGGCCGGCCGGCATGTCGCTGCCATCGATCGACTCCGTATCGGCCCTCATCGGCTCCGGCGCGCCGTTCGCCCTGACGACGTAGGTCGCGATGCCGATGTCGGAAAGGTAGCGGTAGCTGTTCCAGTATTTTTTTGCGCCGACCAGGTAACTGGTTTGAAAGACCGTTGCCGATTCGCCGTCGAAGGACTGGCCGACGCTGCGCAATTGCGCGCCGGTGAGCCGGAAGCGGAGATTGCGCTTGGGCGCATAGATTCCGTTGAGAACCAGCTCCGACTGCGTGCTGTCGCGGCGGTAGATGCCGCCCGCGCCGAGCTTGTCGGCGAGCCGCAGGCCGTAGTCGAGCGTGACGGACGGCGCAAGGCCGAAGTACTGGTCGAGCGTCGCATTCAGTGTTTCGAAGCGCGTTTCATATCCGACAGCAGCGCTGTCCCTGGCCAGATCGAAATAACCGGGCGCCGCATGGTCGCCGGGTAGCTCCGGCAGATTCTGCGCGATGTCATCTTCGTCATTGTCAGCGTCACCGGCGTGGCACAGGACAGGCGACAGTCCGCACGCGACGGCCAGCGCCAGCAGCGATCGGGTGAAAAGCAATCTGATGAGCGGAGGTTTGCAATGCATGTTGTCGGGCGCTCAAGGAAAGGGCGCGGGCTTGTAGATGAAATTGCTTTCATTCAAGCTTCCGCTCGCTTCTTTAGTACGGCAACCTGCTCCAAGGTTCCCGCGACGCGCTCAACGCGTTTGCGTCAGATCGTCTTGATTTCATCCAGCGGCCAGCGCGGCCGCACATTGAACGCGTAGTCGCGCTTTGCTGCATCGGGATTGATTTGCAGGCGCATCGCACCGGCGAACGCGATCATTGCGCCGTTGTCGGTGCAGAATTCCAGTTCCGGGTAGTACACGCGAAAGCGCCGCTTCTGCGCCGCCGCATTGAGCGCGTCGCGCAACTGCCGGTTGGCGCCGACGCCGCCCGCGATCACCAGTCGCTTCATGCCGGTCTGCTTGAGCGCGGAGAGGCATTTCGCCACCAGCACATCGACAATCGCATCGACGAAGGCACGCGCGACGTTCGCCTTGTCCTGTTCGCAAATGTTGGCAATGCGATTCTTCACCAGCGTCAGTACCGCCGTCTTCAGACCGGAAAAGCTGAAGTTCAAGTCCTTGGAATGCAGCATCGGACGCGGCAATTCATAGACGCCGGGATCGCCGAAATCCGCCAGCCGGGAAATCGCCGGGCCGCCCGGATAGCCGAGGCCGAGCAGCTTGGCCGACTTGTCGAATGCTTCACCGGCCGCATCGTCCATGGTTTCGCCCAGCAGGGTGTACTGGCCGACGCCGTCCACGCGCATCAGTTGCGTGTGGCCGCCGGAGATGAGCAGGGCGACAAACGGAAAAACCGGCGGGTCGCGCGACAGCAGAGGCGACAACAGATGTCCTTCAAGGTGATGCACGCCCAGCACCGGCTTGTCGAGCGACAGTCCGAGCCCGCAGGCAATCGATGCGCCGACCAGCAGCGCGCCGGCCAGCCCCGGCCCCTGCGTGTAGGCGATGGCGTCGACGGCCGAACGCGGCAAGCCGGCCTGGTGCAACACCTGTTCCAGCAAGGGAATCGCGCGCCGGATATGGTCGCGCGAGGCGAGCTCCGGCACCACGCCGCCGTATTGCTCGTGCATCGCGACCTGGGAGTGGAGCGCATGCGCCAGCAGACCGTGTTGTGTGTCATACAAGGCCAGGCCGGTTTCATCGCAGGAGGATTCGACGCCGAGAACAATCATGGTGGCAAGCTTTTTGCAAAGCTCCATTTTAAAGGAAAGCGCGGGCCGCCCGTAACACTGCTTCGTTGTGCGGGGAACTGCGGCACAGTTTGGACCAAGCGAACCAAGACTAGCAGGCGGGGAACCCATTGTTCGACCTGTCAATTGGAGGACGCCATTCGGCATTACCTGAAACTCAATAACGCCGATCCCAAGCCGTTTGTCTGGACCAAATCCGCCGACGACATCTTGGCCAGCATCGAACGCTTTTGTCTGCGAATTTCTAACTCAGGACACTAGTGCGCGGCGATCAGATAAATCAACAAGAGATTGATCACGATCGAAATCACCGCCACCGCGCGCCATAGCGCGGCCGGGTCGCGCTTGGCGAGCGGCGCAGCGATGCGTGCCACGGACGGATTGCTGGCGCCGCGCCCGAGCGCAAGCAGCAATTCCTCGGCCGTTTCGAAGCGGTCGGCGGGATCGCGCGCCATCGCTTTCAGCAGGACGTTTTCCAGCCAGATCGGGACGTCCGGGCGATAACGCCCCGGGGGTGTCGGTTCGCCGAATCGCGGCCGCTGGAAGGGCTCGATCTCGCCATAGGGGTAATGGCGGGTCAGCATGCGATACAGCGTCACGCCGGTCGCGTAGATATCGGTCTGGGGCGAAGGCGGCGCGCCGTCGAACTGTTCGGGCGCGAGGAAGGACGGAGTGCCCGCCTGCGGGGCTTCGATGGGATGGTCTTCTTCGGCGCCAGAGAGTGCGGCGCCCAGATCGAGCAGCCGCAGCTCGCCGTCCGTGCCGAGATGCACATTGGCCGGCTTGATGTCGCGATGAATGATGTTGCGCCGGTGCAGGGCGCCGACCGCGCGCGCCAGTTTTTCGCCGATTGCCACGGCTTCCGGTGCGGTGAAGTGCGCGCCCTTGTCCAAGGCCTGCTGCAGCGTTTGGCCGTCGTGCCAGGTGGTCAGGTAATACAGGTAGTTCTTGTGTTCCGGTGTGATCACCTGCGGAAAAAAGCGTGCGACCACGCGCTTGGCCAGCCATTCCTCCTGCGCGAACGCGGATCGCTCGTGCGGGTCGTTGGCACGGTCGGCCTGCAAGGTCTTCAGCACCAGCTGGCGCTGCGATTTCGGGTCGAACACGCGGTACAGCACGGTCGCCTGCGAGGAGTGAACAAGCGCTTCCACCTCCAGGCCGTCGATGCTCTGCCCCGGCTTCAGCTTCGGCGGGACCGGCAGTTGCTGCGACGCCGACAAGGCATCGCGCAGGTTTGCTTCGGGCAAGGCGTCGATTCGCAGGACCAGGGCGCTGCAGTTGTCGACCGAGCCAGCGGCCAGGGCATTATCGACGAGCACGTCTGCCGTGTCGCCGGCATCGAGCTGTCCCAGTGCGAGCTGCGACAGATGATGCGTCATGTCGTATTCGGTCGTCCATGCCCATACACCGTCCGACGCCAGCAGGAACACGTCGCGTTCCTGCAGCTCGCCCATGCCGTGGTCGAGGGCGACATGGGAATCGAGGCCGATGGCGCGCGTCAGGACGTGACGCATTTCCGCGCGATCCCACACATGATCGGTGGTCAGGCGGGTCAGGGCACCGCCGCGCAGCAGGTACAGCCGCGTGTCGCCGATATGCGAAAAATAGTAGAAGCCGCCGCGCAGCACCACTGCCGTGAGCGTGGTTGCCATGCCGGACAATTCCGCGCGCGCTGACCCCTGCTTCTGCACCCAGCTGTTGATGGCCTTGATGACGCGATCGAGCGATTGCGTTACCGGCCAGGTATCGGGTGTCGCATAGTAGTCGGCGAGCAGGCCGCGCACCGTGTATTCCGAGGCTTCGCGTCCGCCGTCGTTGCCCGACACGCCATCGGCAATCGCCGCGATGAATCCCTTGGTCGACAGCTCCGGTTCATTGGGCGTGACCATGCCGACGAAATCCTCGTTGCGCTCGCGCGGGCCGGCGCGCGTCGCATGACCGATGCTGATGGACAGGGGCATGGCGGATGTCACCCGATATGTGGGATGGATATGACTACGGCGGCTGCAACGAATTTTCGTTGCAGCCGCCGTAGCTGATTTTAAACAGATTTAGATCCTGGCGGTCGTCATTGCGGCGCTGCCCCAGGTAGTACGCCAGCGTTCCTTGACCGCGCTCAAGCCGAGCAGGGCGGCGATGGCCAGGGAGGCAAAAACGGTGAGGCCGAACTGGTAGCTTCCGGTGATCTGCTTCGAATAGCCGAGACTAGATGCCAGATAAAATCCGCCGATGCCGCCTGCCATGCCGACCAGTCCGGTCATCACGCCGATCTCCTTGCGAAAGCGCTGCGGCACCAGCTGGAACACCGCGCCATTGCCGGTGCCCAGCGCCAGCATCGCCACCATGAACACCGGCAGGGCGAGGATGGGCGAACGTACGCCGAGGCTGGCGATGAACAGGAACAGCGCGGCGACGATATACATGAAGGACAGGGTCTTGATCCCGCCGATGCGGTCGGCGATGATGCCGCCCATCGGGCGCACCAGCGAGCCGGCAAACACGCAGGCGGCGGTGAAATAGCCGGCGGTCACCGGCGACAGGCCGTATTGCGTGTTGAAGTAGATCGTCAGCGAAGACGCCAGCCCGGAGAAGCCGCCGAAGGTGACGCTGTAGAAGAACATGAACCACCAGGCGTCCTTGTCCTTCAGCACATGCAGGTATTCGATCATCGCCTTCGGCGGCGGCGCGGCCGGGGAATCCTTGGCAAAGATCATGTACACCAGGAATGCGACGCCGAGCGGAATCAGGCACAGGCCGAACACGTTCTGCCAGCCGAATGCGATCGCCAGCGACGGCGCGAACAGCGCGGCGAAGGCCGTGCCCGAATTGCCTGCGCCGGCGATGCCGAGCGCCGTGCCCTGGTGTTCGGGCGGATACCAGCGCGACGCCAGCGGCAATGCGACTGCGAAGGCCGCGCCCGCCACGCCGAGCAGGATGCCGAGGGTGAGCATCGAGTCATAAGTCTTCAGGCTGCCGAGCCAGGCCCACATCAGGCCGGCGATCACGATCAGCTGGCCGATCGCACCGGCCTTCTTCGGCTTCAGGTGATCGACCAGCACGCCGATCACGATGCGCAGCAGCGCGCCTGCCAGCAGCGGTGTCGCGACCATCAATCCTTTCTGGGCCGGAGTCAATCCGAGGTCTTTCGATATCTGCACTGCGAGCGGGCCGAGCAACACCCACACCATGAAGCTCAGGTCGAAATAGAAGAAGGAAGCGAGCAGGGTCGGCGTGTGACCCGCCTTCCAGAACGAAGATTTTTTTTTCACGATGTTCCTTTGTGCCTTGGGTTGGAATTGCGTGTCCCGATGCAAGCGGTGTGCCATGGTTTTTATTAGCGTGCATGAAGCAATGCACCACTCGAACCGGCCTGCTGCACTGCGGCGGTGCAATTTCGTCTTCATCCCGGTGCGTTTTGGCGCTGCAGGGTTTGGCACCTCTCTTGCTTATATGGCGACAGGACTGTTTTCATGGCTTTGATGACGAAGCCGATTAGGGAAGTTAAGGAAGGAGCTTTAATGAAGAAGCTGAAGTTGGTCATGGTCGGCAATGGCATGGCGGGTGTGCGCACGCTCGAAGAGTTGCTCAAGATCGCACCCGACATCTATGACATCACGGTGTTCGGCGCCGAGCCGTACGCGAACTACAATCGCATCCTGCTGTCCCCGGTGCTGGCCGGCGAGCAGACCATCAAGGACATCATGCTCAACGATGTCGACTGGTATGCGCAGAACAACATCACCCTTCATCTCGGCAAGAAGATCGTGCGCATCGATCGCGTCAAGCGCCAGGTGATCGCGGAAGACGGCAACGTCGCGGAATATGACCGGCTGCTTCTGGCGACCGGCTCCACGCCCTTCATGCTGCCGGTGCCGGGCAAGGATCTGAAAGGTGTGATCTCCTATCGCGACATCCACGACACCAACGCCATGATCGAAGCCGCGAAGACGCGCAAGCACGCGATCGTGATCGGCGGCGGCCTGCTCGGCCTGGAAGCGGCCAATGGCCTGAAGCAGCGCGGCATGGACGTGAGCGTTGTGCATCTTCCCACCTGGCTGATGGAGCGGCAGCTCGATCCGACTGCGGGCAAGATGCTGCAGAAGTCACTGGAAGACCGCGGCCTGAAATTCCTGCTCGACAAGAACACCAGGGAAATCGTCGGCGATGAAAACGGACAGGTCAAGTCGATCCGTTTCACCGACGGCCTCGAAGTCCCGGCGGAGCTGGTCGTGATGGCGGTCGGCATTCGTCCCAATACCACGCTGGCCGAATCCGCCGGCCTGTACTGCAACCGAGGCATCGTCGTCAACGACACCATGCAAACCTACGATCCGCGCATCTACGCAGTCGGCGAATGCGTCAACCATCGCGGCACCGCATACGGCCTCGTCGCGCCGCTGTTTGAAATGGCCAAGGTGTGCGCCAACCATCTGGCGAACTTCGGCATCGGCCGCTATCAGGGTTCGGTCACCTCGACCAAGCTGAAGGTGACCGGCATCGACCTTTTCTCCGCCGGCGAATTCATGGGCGGCGAAGGCACGGAAGAAATCGTGCTGGCCGATCCGATCGGCGGCGTGTACAAGAAGCTGGTGATCAAGGAAGACAAGCTGGTGGGCGCCTGCCTGTACGGCGACACAGTCGACGGCAGCTGGTATTTCAAGCTGCTGCGCGAAGGCAAGAACATCAGCGACATTCGCGACACCCTGATGTTCGGCGAATCCAACACCGGACGTCCGGGCGATGGCGGGCACGCAGGGTTCACGGCGGCTGCATCCATGCCCGACGACGCGGAAGTCTGCGGATGCAACGGCGTGTGCAAGGGAAGCATCGTCAAGGCCATCAAGGAAAAGGGCTTGTTCACGCTGGAAGACGTGCGCAAGCACACCAAGGCATCCGCGTCCTGCGGCTCCTGCATCGGACTGGTCGAGCAGATCATCATGGCAACCGTCGGTGGCGATTATTCTTCCGCCAACAAGGTCAAGCCCTTGTGTGCCTGCACCGATCGCACGCATCAGGAAGTGCGCGATGCGATCAAGGTCAACAAGCTGCTGACCATCGCCGACACCATGCAGTTCATGGAATGGCGCACGCCGAACGGCTGTGCGACTTGCCGCCCGGCGCTCAACTACTACCTGATCTCCACCTGGCCGCATGAAGCGAAGGACGATCCGCAATCGCGCTTCATCAACGAACGCGCGCATGCCAACATCCAGAAGGACGGCACCTACTCGGTGATCCCGCGCATGTGGGGCGGCGAGACCAATGCATCCGAGCTGCGCCGCATTGCCGATGTGGTCGACAAGTACCACATCCCCACGGTGAAAGTGACCGGCGGCCAGCGCATCGACTTGCTGGGCGTGAAGAAGGAAGACTTGCCGGCGGTGTGGCAAGACCTCGGCATGCCGTCCGGCCACGCGTACGCGAAGGCGCTGCGCACGGTGAAGACCTGCGTCGGTTCCGAATGGTGCCGTTTCGGCACGCAGGATTCGACGCGCATGGGGCAGGAACTGGAGCGCGCACTGTGGCGCATGTACGCGCCGCACAAGGTCAAGATCGCGGTCTCCGGCTGCCCGCGCAACTGCGCCGAATCCGGCATCAAGGATGTCGGCGTGATCGGTGTCGACTCCGGCTGGGAAATCTATGTCGGCGGCAATGGCGGCATCAAGACCGAGGTGGCGCAGTTCTTCGTCAAGCTGAAAACCCACGAGGAAGTCCTGGAGTACTCCGGCGCATTCCTGCAACTGTATCGCGAAGAGGGCTGGTATCTCGAACGCACCGTGCATTACATCGCGCGGGTGGGACTCGATCATGTGAAGAAGAAGATTCTGGAGGATGCGGAAAATCGCAAGGCCTTGTACGAGCGCCTGCTGTTCTCGCTCGACGGTGAACCTGATCCGTGGCACGAGAAGCACAAGGCACAGGTCGACGAGAGGCAGTTCGAGCCGATCAACATGTAAGCATCCGTCCACACAGATCAACTTCATCAAGGGAACACCATGTCGAAACAATGGAAAGCCGTCTGCAATGTCAACGATGTGCCGGTGCTCGGTGCGCGCGTCGTCACGCGCAGTGCGAAACCGGACGTCGCGATCTTCCGCAGCAGCGAAGACAAGATCTTCGCGCTGCTCGACCGCTGCCCGCACAAGGGCGGCCCGCTGTCGCAAGGCATCGTCTTCGGCGAGCGCGTCGCCTGCCCGTTGCACAACTGGAACATCCAGCTGGAATCGGGTTGCGCGACCGCGCCGGACGAAGGATGCACGCAGAAATTCAGCGTCAAGGTCGAGGGCGGCAAGGTCTTTCTCGACCTCGACGAATTGAACACGCTGGCGATCGAGGCCAAGGCCGCATGACTGTATTGCGCGAATCGAAAGCGACTTGCTGCTATTGCGGGGTGGGCTGCGGCGTCATCGTCCAGAGCGACGGCGAGAAGGTGGTCGGCGTGCGGGGCGACCCGGACCATCCGGCCAACTTCGGGCGGCTGTGCACCAAGGGC
Organism: Noviherbaspirillum sp.; assembly: GCF_035254865.1. Classification (GTDB taxonomy): domain Bacteria; phylum Pseudomonadota; class Gammaproteobacteria; order Burkholderiales; family Burkholderiaceae_D; genus Noviherbaspirillum. The sequence continues at coordinate 35,044 of NZ_DATFAF010000003.1, read as the reverse complement.
GGCACGCTGCACCTGAGCGCCGACCCGCTGGTGCAGATGCAGGCGCGGGCGCTGCATCCGGAGATGCGCGTCACGCGGGAAGCGCCGCGTGAACGCGCCTCATGGAATGCCACGCTGGATTTCATTGCGAAGAAATTCGCCGCCACGATTCGCGAGCACGGGCCCGACAGTGTCGGCTTCTATATCTCCGGCCAATTGCTGACCGAAGACTATTACGTCTTCAACAAACTGTCGAAGGGGCTGATCGGCACCAACAATATCGACACCAATTCGCGCCTGTGCATGTCGAGCGCCGTCGCCGGCTACAAGCAGGCGCTCGGCGCCGATGCGCCGCCGGCGTGCTACGAGGATATCGATCATGCGGAGCTGATCTTCATCGTCGGCTCCAATACCGCTTACGCGCATCCGATTCTTTATCGCCGCATCGAAGACGCGCGCAGGAAGAATCCGCGCATGAAGATGATCGTCGCCGATCCGCGTCGCACCGACACCGCGCGCGATGCCGATCTGTTTCTTCCGATTCTGCCCGGCACCGACGTCGCGCTGTTCAACGGCATGCTGCATATCTGCTTGTGGGAAGACCTGATCGACAACGCGTACATCGAAGCGCGTACCGAAGGTTTCGCCGAACTGAAACGCACGGTCCGCGACTACACGCCGAAATTCGTGGCGGAGACCTGCGGCATCAGCGAGGAAGATCTGATCACGGCGGCGCGCTGGTTCGGCGCATCGAAGGCTGCGCTTTCGCTGTACTGCCAGGGGCTGAACCAGTCCTCGCACGGCACCGCGAAGAACGTGGCCCTGATCAACCTGCACCTGGCGACGCACCAGATCGGCAAGCCTGGTGCCGGCCCGTTTTCGCTGACGGGGCAGCCGAATGCGATGGGCGGGCGCGAAGTCGGCGGAATGGCCAACCTGCTTTCCGCGCATCGTGACCTGGGTAATCCCGAGCATCGCGCGCAAGTGGCCACATTGTGGGGCGTGGACGAGGTGCCCGCCACGCCGGGAAAGACCGCCGTTGAAATGTTTGAGGCGCTGCGTTCGCGCGAGATCAGGATCGTCTGGATCGCCTGCACCAACCCGGCCCAATCGCTGCCCGAGCAGAAGCTGGTGCGCGAGGCACTGAAGCATGCCGAACTGGTGATCGTGCAGGAGGCGTATAAGACGACCGCCACGGTGGATTACGCCGACGTGTTGCTGCCGGCGACCACCTGGAGCGAAAAGGAAGGCACGGTCACCAACTCGGAGCGCCGCATTACGCGTTTCAAGCCGGTGTTGCCCAAGCCGGCGCAGACGCGCCACGACTGGGAGATCGTCATCGATTTCGCGCATCGCCTCGAAAAACTGATGGGCAAGGACAAGACCCTCTTCCCCTATACCACAGTCGAAGAGATCTGGAACGAACATCGCGAATCGACGCGCGGGCGCGATCTCGACATCACCGGCCTGTCGTACCAGATTCTGGAAGAGCAGGGGCCGCAGCAATGGCCCTTTCCCGAAGGTGCATCGACAGGCAGGAAGCGTCTCTATGAAGACGGCATCTTTCCGAGGGCCAGCGGCCGCGCGAAGTTCGTCGACACCGTGTACCGGCCGGTGGCCGAGGCGGTCGATGCGCGTTTCCCGTTCCGCCTGAACACCGGCCGCCTGCGCGACCAGTGGCACGGCATGAGCCGCACCGGCACGGTGGCGCAACTCTTTGCGCACGCGCCCGAACCGGCGGTGCTGATGGCGCAGGCAGACATGGACAGGCGCATGATCGCCAGCGGCGACCTGGTGCATGTCACCAGCAAGCGCGGCTCGCAGATTCTGCCGGCTGCCGCCAGCGACGACATGCGGCCGGGGCAGGCGTTCATCGGCATGCACTGGGGCGAGGAATTCGTGTCCGGACGCGGCCGCGACGGCGACGGCACCTACGGCGTGAATGCCTTGACCTTGCCGGCGCTTTGCCCGAGTTCCAGGCAGCCGGAACTCAAGCATGCGGCGGTGAAGATCCTGAAAGCCGAACTGCCGTGGCGCTTCCTGGCATTCGGATGGATAGCGCCCTCGCAGGTCGCATCGCTGCAATCCGTGCTGCGGCCGGCCATGCGGCAGTTTGCCTATGCCTCCTGCACCCTGTTCGGACGCGACAAGGTGGGCGTGCTGTTTCGCGCCGCCGATGATTATCCGGCCGCGCCGCAACTGGTCAGGGACATTGAGGCGGGCTTCGGCATCGCGGGCGCCGATGTGCTGCGCTACGACGATGTCAAGCGCGGCAATGCGCGGCATATGCTCGTGCGCGATGGCAAGCTGGCGGCGGTGTCCTTGTCCGGCGATATCTCGGCCGAGCGCTGGCTGAAGGAATACCTGGAGAGCGAGCAGCCGGTCGCCGCGCTTGGACGCCTGCTGCTGATGCCGTCCACCAAGGCGCCGCAGGGCTTCAAGGCGCGCGGCAAGATCGTTTGCAATTGCTTCAACGTTGCCGAAAGCGAGATCGGGGATGCGCTGGCAAAGCAGGACTGGATCAATGCCGGCACGCCGAATGCGGTGCTGGCCAGCGTGCAGCAAAAGCTGAAGTGCGGGATGAATTGCGGGTCCTGCGTGCCGGAGCTGAAGAAGATCATTCTGGAGCGGACGCCTTCCGCCAAAGCGGCTGCCTGACAGGAGTGTGAAACAGGGCCGCTGGAAGCGAGGTTTGCAGCCTGGATGCCAGATGCAAGCCCGCTGTCCGTCTCACCCGGCCCGGCCCGGAGCATGTAACTCGTTCATGCCCCTATTTGCCGCGAATTACGTGCCTCACCGCCGTGCGCTGCAAGCTGAGCCGAGATGAAGTTTAGTGGCACGTTTCTTGTATGGGAACCAAAAAAATCTCACGCATACACGGAGACACGCATGCCGGAAGCTTCACTCGCGTTCAGCAGCCTGATGGCCTTCGCCTTGCTATTCGGGCTGAAACACGGCTTCGATGCGGATCATCTCGCCAGCATCGACGGCCTGGCGCGGCTGCAGTCGCGGCGCGGACACACGCGTCTGGCACGCAGCGCGGGATTGCTGTTCTCGCTCGGGCACGGAATGACGGTGCTGGGCGCGGCATGGATATGCGTGCGGGCCGGCGTCGGCCAGATGCCGCAGTGGCTGGAGCCGCTCGGTGCGTGGATCTCCATCGTCTTCCTCGGCTCGATCGGCATCGTCAACCTGTGCAATGTCATGCGCGCGGAACGCAGCATGCCGGTTGCGTCGCCGCTGGCACGCCTGATTGCGCGCTTGCCCTTGCCGCAAGGTTTCTTCGGCAGCATCCTGGTCGGCGCCTTGTTTGCCGTGTCCTTTGATGCAATGTCGCTGGCTGCATGGTTCGGCCTCGCCGGAAGCCGCCATGACGGAATGAGCGCGACGCTGGTGCTCGCGCTGTGCTTCGTGGGCGGCATGATTCTGACCGACACGCTCAACGGATGGGTGGTCGCGAGCCTGATCCGGCGCAGCGAACGCTTCGTGCAGAACGCCAGCCGCCTGTTCTCTCTGCTGGTCGCCGCCAGCGCGCTGCTGGTGGCCGGGCTCGGCGTGTCGAAACTGGCTTCCGATGTGTTTGAAGCCTGGGCCGATGGCAAGGAGCTGCTCTTCGGCGCCTTGGTGCTGGCGCTCATCCTTGCCGCTTATGCGCTGGCACGGCGCATCAGCCAGACGGCGGAGCAATCTCCTATTCGACTTCCAGTTCCCTGACCTTCAATTCCATGCCGCCGGTCGCCTGCACCTGGTAGCCGCCGCAATCGGGGCAGGGGTCGTAGCGCTGGCTGATCGGAACGGTCTTGTTGCACGACATGCACCATCCCTGTCCTTCGGTTTCGATGATCTCCAGCTGCGTGCCGTCGGCCAGCGTGTCCTTGATCACGGTATCGAAGCAAAAGCGCATTGCTTCCACTTCCACGCCGGCCAGTGCGCCGATTTCCAGCCACACCGTCTTCACGCGGGTGAAGCCATTGACGCGGGCGCTGTCTTCGATGACCTGAAGTACGCCTTCCGCGAGCGACATTTCATGCATGGTGAACCTCGACTTCATGGGATACGCAGGGGTCCAGCGACTGGACCAGTAATTCGACCTGGCGACGCAGCGCGCTCTCGCTGGGCGCGGCCATGCCGGTCAGGGTGCAGGTACAGACGCCTTGCGGATGGAAATTCCATTCGGTGGGGGCGACGATACGGTAGTCGTGAATGTGTCCTGCCGGGTCGAGCACGGCACGATGTAGCAAGAGACCGCGCGCATTCTGCACCCAGGCCAGGCCGATTCCTTCCGCCGGCGCTGCGCCCTGAACCCATGCGCTGCCTGAGTCGTCCGGCGCGTGCAGATGCGCGAACAGCGCATCGATCTCGCACAGTCGCGCCAGCAGACGGGCAAACAGGGATCGCCCCTCGTCTTGCAGCAGCGCTGCCAGCAGAGGGTGATGCTGCATACGCGCCAGGGAGCCGGTTTCCATTGCCCGGCCGCTCCAGTGCGGGCAGGTCGAATAATCCGCCTCCGTCATGACCGGCATCAGCTCCTCCAGCACGCCATTCCGTTCTGCATGCGGCATCAGCGGGACGTCATCGGCGGGGCGACCGGTTTCCAGTCGCCGGCATTGCAGCAAGATCGACGCCGTGGTGGTGTTGGCCTCTCGCAGGCATTGCAGCAACTCCCTCACGGTTCGGACATTGCCCAAGGTGACATGGCCGAGAAGCGTCCGGCGGACATCGGCTTCGAGCTGCGCCAGATCGGCTTGCGATGTCCGCTCGTCATCATCGGCATCACAGCACGCTGTCAGACGCTGCCGGAAACGTGCCAGCGACGGTGTATCGGTGGGCAAATCCATCAGGCGCGGCAGGTCGATCAGCAAGCGCCACAGCAATTCCTGCAGGGCTTCAGCAGCAACCGCGCGTTCGCGCCACGCCGGAACGCGCGACGTCGCATCGCGTGCAGCCTGCAATGCCGTCGCCGCGGCAGCGGATTGCGCCTTGCCGCACAGGCTGAAGAGCATGGGGATGATTTGCAATGCGTGCTCGGGGCGCTTGCCGTGCAGAAGTGTCTGGACGGGAACGAGCGGGCGCGGCTGCAGCGCGGCGGCTGTGACGTGCCTGCCGTCCCAGTCCAGCTTGATGCGGATTTTCCCTTCCAGGCTCACGGTGCAATAGGCAATTCAGTCAGAGGTCGCGATCAATTTTCCGCATGATCGACGATCCCGTCCAAAATAGCCAGTGTTTCCAGCGCGCGATCCGGCGCCACGCATTCGTAGGCAAAGCCCCCGGCCTGGATCAGCAGATAGTCGCCGAGCCGCACCGGATGCTGCATCAGGAGCAGGCTCACATGACGTTGCCGGCCGAAGGCTTCGACGGTTGCCATGTCGCCGTCGATGGCAACGATGCGCGAAGGGATGGCCATGCACATCAGGCGGCCTCTTGTGCGATCGACTCGACCGCGATGCCGAACAGGGCCAGCTCGGCGACCAGATGCGAGGTCAGCGCCGGCAACAGCGCTTCCACTTGCGGCGTGAGCGCCATGCCGGTGTCGAGCGACACCGGTTCGACGCCGAACACCGTCACGCCGCCGGGTTGTTCATCATTGAACGCCAGCGTCGCCAGCACATCGGACAGGCCGACCTGATGCGGCGACAGCTTGGTCTTGAAAAACACCGGTACATCGGCGCCGGCGATGCGCACCATGGTGCCCGGCGCTTTCCTGCTGCGCACCGCATCGACGATGATCAGGTGCGTGGCATTGGCGAGGTCTTCCAGCAATTCCATGCCGGCGGTTCCGCCGTCGATCACCTCAACACCGGGCGGCACGCGGTACTCGCGCTGGAAGCGTTCGACCGTGCGCACGCCGACACCTTCGTCGGAGAGAAGGATGTTGCCGACGCCGAGGATGACGATGCGCATTACAGTACCTGTACTTTCACCACTTCCTGTTGATCGGCATCGAGCACATGCACCGCGCAGGCGAGGCAGGGGTCGAAGGAATGCACCGTGCGCAGCACTTCCAGCGGACGCTCCGGATCGGCAACCGGCGTGTTCAACAGCGATGCCTCATATGGCCCGATGGCGTCGTGCTCGTTGCGCGGCGCCGCATTCCAGGTGGTCGGCACGACGCATTGATAATTGGTGATCTTGCCGTCATTCAGAACGACCCAGTGCGACAGCGCGCCGCGCGGCGCTTCGTGGAAGCCGACACCGGTGACTTCGCCTTTCGGGAAGGTCGGCTTGTTGAAGGTCTTCTGGTCGCCCTTGGCAATGTTCTCGACCAGCAGTTGCCACTGCTGCGCAAGGATATCGACCTGCACCGCGCACGACACCGCGCGCGCCGCGTGGCGGCCGATGGTGGAGTGCAGGGCGGCGACCGGCACCTTGGTCTTCGCCAGTGCGCTGACCGTGTCGAGCGTCTGGTTCACATACTTGATGGTCGGCTCGTGCTTGGCCGCGACCATGGTCAACACGCGCGACAAGGGGCCGACTTGCGCCGGCTTGCCATAGAAGGTCGGCGACTTGACCCAGGAGTATTTGCCGTCGTCCTGGAAGTCGGTGTATTGCGGCTCGGTCTCGCCCTTGAACGGATGCAGCGCGCCCTTGCCGCCCTTGTACCAGGCGTGCTTGACGCTCTCCTCGACGCCGTCGCGGAAATACTGGTCGCTGAAGCTCTTGATCTGCCTGAAGGAAGCGAGGTCGCCACCCTGGATGTAGCCGCCGGGCATGGCGAACTGCGTGCCCTTGGTGTCGAGCGGAATGTCCGGCACTGCGAGGTACTCCATGACGCCGGCGCCGATGCCGGTCCAGTCGGCATAGAAGGCGCCAATGGCGGCGACGTCGACCAGATACACGTTCTTCACGAAATCGGCCAGCTCGTCGATCCAGCCCTTGACCGCCATCAGGCGTTCCATGGTCAGCGAGGATTGCGAATCGAAATCGATCGGGTTGGACACACCGCCCACGGCGATGTTCTGGATGTGCGGTGTCTTCGCGCCGAGAATGGACACGATCTTGTTCGCCTTGCGCTGGATATCCAGCGCCTGCAGATAGTGCGTGGTCGCCAGCAGGTTCACTTCCGGCGTCAGCTTCATCGCCGGGTGGCCCCAGTAGCCGTTGGTGAAGATGCCGAGCTGCCCGGTGCCGACGAAGCCGGACAGGCGCTCCTTCACCTTCGTGAATTCATGCTTGCTGTTGCCGCTCCAGGTCGACAGGCTTTCCGCCAGTTGCGCGGTCTTCGCCGGATCGCCCTTGAGCGCCGAGGTCACATCCACCCAGTCCAGCGCGGACAGATGGTAGAAGTGCACGATATGGTCGTGGATCGCGTGCGCCGTGATGATCAGGTTGCGGATATATTGCGCGTTGAGCGGGATTTCCATCTTCAGCGCATTCTCGATCGCGCGCACCGAGGTGATCGCATGCACGGTGGTGCAGACGCCGCAAATGCGCTGCGTGATCGACCATGCGTCGCGCGGATCGCGTCCTACCAGGATCTGCTCGACGCCGCGCCACATCTGGCCGGACGCCCATGCCTTCTTGACCTTGCCGCCGTCAACCTCGCAGTCGATCCGGAGATGGCCCTCAATCCGGGTGATCGGATCGATCGTGATTCTCTTTGTCATGCTTGTCTCCTTATTCTTTAGGCAGGACCGGCAAATACCGAACCAGCACGATGTAGCCCAGGATTTCGATTGCGATGATGCCGATGCTCACCATGAGTTCCGGCACCGAGGGGAAGTAGCTCCAGCCCAGCCCGGTGCTGTAACCGACGATATAGGCGTTGATGCGCAGCAGGAAGGCGCCCGTCATCAGCAGCACGGCGGCGACGAACAGCTTGGCCGGCTGATGGCGGCGCTTCTCGTCGCGCAGCAGGAACACTGGCACGATGAAGGCGATCATCTCGATCCAGAACATCAAGGCCTTGAGTCCGGGTTCGAACATGAAGCCGAACGCGCCGCGCATCGCCAGATCGGCCAGGCGGATGATGATGTACGCCGCCACCGTCCATACCATCAGGCGCGACAGTTTGGTCAGCAGATCCATTTCCAGTGCGCGCCGGAATCCGGACGAGGACAGGCAGGATTCGAAGATCACCACTGCGAAGCCGGTCGTCACGGCGGTCATCAGGAACAGCAGCGAGATGACCGGGCTTTGCCACAGCGGATGCACGTGATAGCCGAACACCGTGAGCATGGCGCCGAGCGAGGACTGGTGCATGGTCGGCAACACCACGCCGAGCGCGATGAAGAAGAACAGCAGCTTGCTCAGCTTTTTCTTCGCTCCCTTGAGGCCAAATTTCTCCAGCAGCGCCGGCGCGAACTCGATCCACATCACGAGGATGTAGGCCGACACGCACAAGGCCACTTCCAGCATCACCGAATTGAGCTGCGCGTAGCCCGGCCAGAACACATGCCAGAAATTCCAGTAGCGGCCAAGGTCGATGGCCGCCGAGAGGCCGGCCAGCGTGTAGCCGAACAGGCTGCCCAGCAGCGCCGGCCGTACCATCGGGTGGTACTCGCCCTTGTTGAAGATATAGACCAGGATCGCCATGACGTAGCCGCCGCAGGCGAAGGCGGAGCCGATCATGACGTCGTACACGACCCAGATGCCCCAGGTCTGTCCGTCGCTGATATTGCTGACCGCGCCCATGCCGTGCAGGAAGCGAACGCCGAGGATGACGACCGCGATCGCCGCCAGGATGGCGAGCGTGACGGTGGTCGGCGTCACCATCGGTCCGCCGAGCGGAGCGGGGGCGGCGTGATGTGCATCAGACATCGGAACCTCCTTGTGTCTTGTCCGTCGGCTTGACGTCGTGGCTGTCGTCGTCCTTTACGTTGCGCTTCGCAATGAAGCCGAGCACACCGAGGAAGGCGAGCGGCAGCACCATGCCGCTGTACAGGCCGTGCTGTATGGTTTCCGAATTGGCCGCGAAGGAACGTTCGGGAAGCGTGGGCATGCCGAGCTTCTCGAAGGGCACGGCGGACAGGCGGATCACCTGCGTGCCGCCGACTTCCTTGTCGCCGTAGACATGCTGCACATAGTTCGGGATCTTCGCCACATGCGGCGACTGGTCGCGCGTGTTGAGGTTGCCTCGGGGGAAAGCGGTTTCGACGCCCGGCTTGAGTTCCATCCGGCGTTTGGCCTCCGCCTTGAGATCCTGCACCTTGCCGAACAGCGCCGCACCGGTCGGGCACACTTCCGCGCAGGCGGCATACTTGCCTTCCGCCATGCGGTGCTTGCACAACTGGCACTTGGAGATTTTCGGGATCGCCTTGTCGTACTCAAAGCGCGGCACGCCGAACGGGCAGGCGGCAACGCAGTAGCGGCAGCCGATGCAGGCATCCTTGTTGTAACTGACGATGCCCGTCACCGGATCTTTCGTCATCGCCTTCACCGGACAGGCCGACACGCAGGACGGATCCGCGCAGTGCAGGCAGGACGCCTTGTTGAAGGCGAAACCGTCGGTCACGCTGTCCTTCTTCTCGCCGGTGCCGTTCTTGTACAGCTTGATCACGTTGAGCGTGTTGCCGGACAGGTCGAGCGGCGTATCCCAGAGCTGGTCTTCAGTGGAAAATTCCGGAGGCATGCCGTTGGCTTCCTTGCATGCCGCGACGCAGGCCTTACAACCGATGCACAGCGTGCTGTCGAACAACAGGCCGACCGCTTCCGGCGGCATCGGCTTGTTGTCGCGGGCCTCCACCGAAGTGGCCGTGGCGAGCAATGCTCCGCCACCCAGCGCGCCCTTCAGGAAATCGCGCCGGTCGATGGTCATGATTCCGTCCTCTCGGTGTCAGCGGACGGCTTGCCGGCGGACTTGCTCGGACATTCCGTCTGGCACTTGCCGAGATTCTTCGCCATCACGACGGTGCCGCCGACGACCGCGCCGGCAACACCCGCAACGACCGCGACAGCGCCCATGGTCGCGCCATGGCCCTTTTCTTCCTCGACGCGCGGATAACTGACCGGCGGCACATTGGTCTTGAGCTCGGCCAGCGCATGGATCGGTTTCGCGAAGCCCACGCCTTGCTCGGTGCAGCCGATGCAGGGATGGCCGGTGCCGACCGGCCAGCTCGCATTGCCCACGTCGCCGAACAGGATGGACGGACAGTTCGCATACGTTTCCGGTCCCTTGCAACCGAGCTTGTACAGGCACCATCCCTTGCGATGGCCCTCGTCGCCGAATTCCATCGCGAAGCGACCGGCGTCGAAGTGCGCGCGCCGTTCGCAGTTGTCGTGCACCAGGCGCGAGTAGGCGAACTTCGGACGGCTCTTGGCATCGAGTTCCGGCAATTTGCCGAAGGTCAGGAAGTGCACCACCGTCGACAGGAAGTTATACGGGTTCGGCGGGCAGCCCGGAATGTTCGCCACCGGCTTGCCGAGCACTTGCGCCGCGCTCGACGCACCTGTTGGATTGGGCCCGGTGGAGGGCATGCCGCCCCAGGCAGCGCAACTGCCGATGGCGATCACCGCCGCCGCATCGGCCGCGCATTCCTTCAGCATGTCGATCGCGGTCTGGCCGCCGATCTTGCAATAGACGCCGTTGTCCTTGGTCGGGATCGCGCCTTCCACCACGAGAAGATATTTGCCCTTGTTGGCCTTCATCGCCGCGCGCCGTGCTGCTTCCGCTTGATGGCCCGCCGCCGCGAACAGTGTCTCGTGATAATCGAGCGAAATGACGTCGAGGATCAGCTTCTCGAGCGTGGGATGTTCCGCGCGCAACATTGACTCGGTGCAGCCGGTGCATTCCTGGAAGTGCAGCCAGATTACTGAAGGCCGCTTCTTGTTGGCCACTGCCTGTACGATGGCCGCATCCGCGCCTGTGGGCAGGCCCATGGTCGATGCCATCGCCGTGCATAACTGCAGAAAACTGCGGCGCGAAATGCCGAGCCGTTTCTCGACCGCCGCAACGTGATCTTCCTTGCGGCCGTGCTTGTTCTTGTTCATCCCGCTCCCCTCTCCGTTGATGTTCGAAACGCATCGACTGGAATATGTAAGACAAATGACGACAGGTGCGATGCGCAACAATGCATCCCTGCCGAGTCGTCTGCTGTCGCCGTCACGGGCTGTCACGAATATTGCAAGTACGGAACACCTGACGGGACTGATGGTGATGCGCAACTTTTGTGCCACGACGCATTTTTTTCATCACGGGCGCGGCAAATCGAGGCTGGGCCTTGCTGAGCGAGCAGTGGCGATGCGCGAGAGCAGAGCGCGGCGGACGTCGGACGATGACTGCAGCTGCAATCGCAGGTGCCGTTTTGGAGGGCAGGCGCAAAGCGGGTTTCCAGTGGATCGGCGCAATTCGCCGTTCGGCGTGGAACACGAAGCGGAAGTTTGCTTTCCAGGTTGGACACGGTAGTGGAAGCTCATTAAACTCAACGAAGACAAGTCGACGCAGAGTCGGCGAGGAGACAGACAATGTGTGTCGTATGCGGATGTGGAAACAAGGGGACCGGCAACGCGCAGGATCCATCGGTGGAAACCGGATTGCCATATCGGCAAGTGCAAAAGCCGGCGGGCAGCCTGCATCATCACCCGCATGGCCATCATCACGGACACCATCATGATCACGAGCATGACCACGCGCACGAACATGATCATGTTGCAGTCGACGCTGCCACCGGCGACCTGCATTTCGGACACGGACCGGCCTGCGTATCGATCCCCGGCGTCAGCCAGTCGCGCACCATCAAGCTTGAACAGGATGTGCTTGGCAAGAACAACCGCTTCGCCGCGCAGAATCGCGAGCACTTCGCGCATCACGGTATCCTGGCGCTCAATCTCGTCTCCAGTCCCGGCTCCGGCAAGACGACGCTGCTGTGCGCGACCATCGAAGCGATCAGGCAGCGCGGCGAATTCCCGCCGGTCGCGGTCATCGAAGGCGACCAGCAGACCAGCAACGACGCCGACCGCATTCGCGCCACCGGCGCCCCGGCTATCCAGATCAATACCGGCAAGGGCTGCCATCTCGACGCGCAGATGGTCGGCAACGCGTTTGCGCGATTGCCGCTGCATGCGCATGACGGACACGGCGGACATGAAGGGCAGGGCGGCATCCTGTTTATCGAAAACGTCGGCAACCTTGTGTGTCCCGCGATGTGGGATCTTGGCGAGGCAGCCAAGGTCGCGATCCTGTCCGTGACCGAAGGCGAAGACAAGCCGCTCAAGTATCCCGACATGTTCGCCGCCGCGCGATTGATGATCCTGAACAAGGTCGATCTGCTGCCGTATTTGCGTTTCGACCTCGAGCAGTGCATCGCGTACGCACGGCGCGTCAACCCGGCCATCGAAGTGCTGCAAGTCTCGGCCACCAACGGCCAGGGCATGGACGCCTGGCTCGACTGGATCGCGCAAGAGCGCCGGGTATTGGCGGAGTCCCTATGACTACCGTCTCTCTCGATCTGCCAGCAGCGGCATCGGACACAAAAATTCTCGCCTGCGGCGCTTGGCTCAAGAACGCCGCCTGCCTGCTGCATCGACAGCACGTGCAATGGCCCCCGGTGCACGGTGACCTCGGCGACCCGGCCAATTGCATCGCGCTGGAACAGTCGCTTGAAACCTTGCTCGCACAAGCGGACGGCCGCGTCGATGCGCTCGCGCACGACCTTCATCCCGATTTTTTCAGCACGCAACTGGCCGTGCGCATCGCCGGCGAACTGGGCGTGCCGGCCATCGGCGTACAGCATCATCACGCGCACATCGCTGCCGTGGCCGCCGAATACGGCGTGCGGGAACCGATGATCGGTCTTGCGCTCGATGGCGTCGGCCTCGGCACCGACGGCGTGGCCTGGGGTGGCGAACTGATCTGGATGGATGGCGCGCAGTGGCGGCGGCCGGGGCATCTGCTTGCGCTCGCCTTGCCCGGCGGCGACGTCGCTGCCCGCGAACCCTGGCGCATGGCGGCATCGGTCTTGCATGCGACGGGGCGCAATGCGGAAGTGACGACGCGTTACGCCGGAAAGGTCGGCATGCCGGCGGCGCAGACTGTGCAAGCCATGCTGACGCGCGGGCTGAACTGTCCGCTGGCAACCGGTGCCGGACGCTGGTTTGACGCCGCTGCCGGTGCGCTCAATGTCAGCGTCAGGCAGGCCTTTGAAGCGGAGGCCTGCCTGACGCTGGAAAAACTGGCAGCCGCCTATCTTGCCGAACACGGCGAGCCGGGACGCACAGGCGACTATTTGATCGATGACGCGGGTGTACTCGATCTGCGGCCTCTGTTCACCCAACTGTTCGCACTGGCCGATAACGGCGATGCGAAGAGCATCGCACACGGCGCCGCGCTGTTTCACACCACGCTCGCCGGCGCGCTCGCCGAGTGGGCCGAGCGGGCGGCGAAGCAGTACGACGTGCGCGCCGTGGCACTCGGCGGCGGATGCTTTCTCAATCGCGTGCTGACGTCGCGCCTGAGCGCCGACCTCGACCGTCGCGGACTGCATGTCTTTCTGCCGCAGAAGGTGTCCTGTGGCGATGCAGGGTTGGCGCTTGGCCAGGCCTGGGTCGCGGCGCAACAACTCATTGAAACAGGAGCGGATGCATGTGTTTAGCGATACCCGCACGCGTGGTGGAAGTGCGACCGGGCCAGCTCGCAGTGATCGATCTGGCCGGCGTGCGCAAGGAAATCTCGACCGCGCTGGTCGATGCCGTGGCCGTCGACGACTACGTGATCGTGCACGTCGGTTATGCGATCGGCAAGGTCGATCCGGAAGAGGCGCAGCGCACGCTGGACATGTTCAATGAATTGGAAAAGGCGCAAGCTTCATCGCTGCCATTGACGACGGAGCCGGCCAAATGACGTTGAAAACAATCTGTCCACGGAAAACACGAAAGTGTTCAAGGAAGTTTTCCGTGTCTTTCGTGCTTTCCGTGGACAACAAGGTTTTTAAAAATGAAATACATCGCTGAATACCGGGACGGCGAACTGGCGCAAAAGATCGCCGCGCGCATCCGTGACGAAGCCAGGCCGGAGCGGCGCTACAGCTTCATGGAATTCTGCGGCGGCCATACGCACGCGATTTCGCGCTATGGCGTGAGCGAGCTGCTGCCACCGAATGTGCGCATGATCCACGGCCCCGGCTGCCCGGTCTGCGTGCTGCCGATCGGGCGCATCGACCACGCCATCCAGCTCGCACTGGAGCGCAATGCGATCGTCTGCACCTACGGCGACACCATGCGCGTGCCGGCGTCGGACGGCCTGTCGCTGATCAAGGCCAAGGCGCGCGGCGCGGATATCCGCATGGTGTACTCGGCGGCGGATGCCTTGAGAACGGCGATCGACAATCCCGAGCGCGAAGTCGTCTTCTTCGCCATCGGTTTCGAAACCACCACGCCACCGACCGCGCTGGTGCTGCGCGATGCCGCCGCGCGCAAGGTGAAGAACTTCAGCGTGCTGTGCTGCCACGTGCTGACGCCGTCCGCGATCACGCACATCCTCGAATCGCCGGAAGTGCGCGACTACGGCACGGTGCCGATCGACGGTTTCATCGGCCCGGCGCATGTGAGTATCGTGATCGGCTCCGGCCCGTATGAACACTTTGCCGAGGAATACCGCAAACCGGTGGTGGTCGCCGGCTTCGAACCATTGGACGTGATCCAGGCGATCCTGATGCTGGTGCGCCAGGTCAATGAAGGGCGCAGCGAAGTCGAGAATGAATTCATGCGCGCCGTCACCACCGAAGGCAATCTCACCGCCCAGACGCTGGTGTCCGACGTGTTCGAGCTGCGCACCACCTTCGAATGGCGCGGCCTGGGCGAAGTGCCGTACAGCGCCTTGCGCATCCGCCCCGCCTACGCGGCTTACGACGCGGAGAAGAAGTTCGGCCTCACCTATCGGCCGGTAGCCGACAACAAGGCTTGCGAATGCGGCGCCATCCTGCGCGGCGTGAAAGGCCCGACCGATTGCAAGCTGTTCGGCACCGTCTGCACGCCGGAAAACCCGATGGGTTCGTGCATGGTGTCGAGCGAGGGCGCCTGCGCCGCGCATTACTCGTATGGACGATTCAAGGATATTCCAGTGGTGACTGCATGAATGGAACAGTGAAGAAAAATTACATCCGTCCGCTCGATTTCAAGAATGGACGCATCGACATGGGACACGGCGCGGGAGGTCGCGCATCGGCGCAACTGATCGAGGAATTGTTCGTCACCGCCTTCGACAATGAATGGCTGCGCCAGGGCAATGACGGCGCACGCATGACACTGCCGGCAGGGCGCATGGTGATGGCCACCGATGCGCACGTGGTCTCGCCGCTGTTCTTCCCCGGCGGCGATATCGGCTGCCTCTCGGTGCACGGCACCGTCAACGACGTCGCGATGAACGGCGCGACGCCGCTCTACCTGTCGGCCAGCTTCATCCTGGAGGAAGGTTTTGCACTGTCGGAACTCAAGCGCATTGTCGAATCCATGGCACAGGCTTCGCGCGACGCCGGCGTACCCGTCGTGACCGGCGACACCAAGGTGGTCGAGCGTGGCAAGGGCGACGGCGTGTTCATCAGCACCACCGGCGTGGGCGTAATACCGCCCGGTATTGACATCGACGGCGCCTACGCCAAGCCGGGCGATGCGATTCTCGTCTCCGGGCATATCGGCAGCCATGGCGTCGCCATCATGTCCAAGCGTGAGTCGCTGGCCTTCGAGACCGAGATCCTGTCCGACACGGCAGCGCTGCACGGACTGGTCGCCGACATGCTGGCCGCGATGCCGCGTGTGCATGTGTTGCGTGATCCCACGCGCGGCGGCCTCGCCACCACGCTCAATGAAATCGCCAAACAGTCCGGTGTCGGCATGCTGCTGAACGAGGCAACGATCCCCGTGCTGCCGCAAGTGGAGGCGGCCTGCGAATTTCTCGGCCTCGACCCGCTCTATGTCGCCAACGAAGGAAAACTGATCGCCATCTGCGCGGAGCAGGATGCGGGCGCATTGCTTGCCGCCATGCGCGCCCATCCGCTCGGCAAGGGCGCGGCGCGTATCGGCAGCGTGATCGAGGACACGCACGGCTTCGTGCAGATGAAAACCCGCTTCGGCGGACGACGCGTGGTCGACTGGCTGTCAGGCGAGCAATTGCCGCGCATCTGCTGAGACCGTCATGCGCATTCTTTTCATTTCCCACAGCTTCAACAGCCTCACGCAGCGGTTGTTCGTCGAACTGCGTGCGCGCGGCCATGAGGTATCGATAGAACTGGACATCGCCGATTCCGTGAGCGAAGAAGCGGTGACCACGTACCAACCCGACCTGATCGTCGCGCCCTTTCTGAAACGCGCGGTGCCTGCCTCGATCTGGCAGAAACACGTGTGCCTGATCGTCCATCCCGGTATCGTCGGCGACCGCGGACCGTCGGCGCTCGACTGGGCCATCCTGAACCGCGAGCCGCGCTGGGGCGTGACGGTGCTGCAAGCCAATGCCGAGATGGACGCGGGCGACATCTGGGCGACTGCCGGCTTCCCGATGCGGACTGCAATGAAGAGCAGCTTGTACCGCAACGAAGTGACCAATGCCGCCGTTGCCGCGGTGCTGGAGGCGATAGCCAAGTTCGAACGCGGAGAACGCCCGCTGCCCCTGGCCGAGGCGGGCGACACGCAGGGGCAATTGCGTCCGCTGCTGCGGCAGGAGCAGCGCCGCATCGACTGGCACAACGATGACAGCGCGACGGTGCTGGCGAAGATCCATGGCGCGGACGGATTTCCGGGCGTAGTCGACAGCTTGTTCGGCGCACCTTGCTATCTGTACGACGCGCACCCCGCCACGAGCGCGGCCTTGGCGGCAGTGCAGGGCAGTGCGGGTGATATCGTCGCACGCCGCGACGAAGCCGTGTTGCGTCGCACGCGCGATGGCGGCGTGTGGATAGGCCATGCGCGCCGCGCGCCGGGCGCCGAGGATCTCGACAAGCAGTTGAAACTCCCTGTTGCGGTGGCATTTCCCGCCGAGACGGCAGAATTGCCCGAGCTGGCAGTCCCGCTGCAACGCGCCGACGAGGAATGGGGCGAACTGCGTTACCGCGAGGAGGGCGAAGTCGGCTATCTGTCCTTCGATTTCTACAATGGCGCAATGTCGACCGCGCAATGCCGGCGCCTGCGCGACGCGGTACTGGAAGCCAGGCAACGGCCGACGCGCGTGCTGGTGCTGCTGGGCGGCGAGGATTTCTTCAGCAACGGCATTCACCTGAATTGCATCGAAGCCGCCGCCCACCGGCCCGACGAGAGCGCAGCCGACGAGTCCTGGCACAACATCAACGCGATGGACGACCTCGCGCTCGAAATCCTGACCGCCAATGAGCAGCTGACGATCGCCGCCATGCGCGGCAACGCCGGCGCCGGCGGTGCCTTCCTGGCACTGGCGGCCGACATGGTCTGGGCGCATGAAGGCGTGCTGCTCAACCCGCATTACAAGAACATGGGCAACCTGTACGGCTCCGAGTACTGGACCTACCTGCTGCCGCGGCGCGTCGGCGAGGACCAGGCGCGTGCCATCACGCAGAACCGCCTGCCGATCTCGGCCACGCAGGCGGCGCGGCAGGGCCTGATCGATGCCGCGTTCGGGCGTGATGCCGGAGAGTTTCTGCAGGAAGTGAGGCGCCGCGCCACGGCATTTGCGCAAGTGGACGACTATGGCGAGCGGCTGGCGGTCAAGCGCGAGCGACGCAGCCGCGATGAAGCAGCCAAGCCGCTGCAAGCCTACCGCGATGAGGAATTGGCAAGAATGCGCCGCAATTTTTATGGATTCGATCCCAGTTACCATGTCGCGCGCTACCATTTTGTGCATAAAATGCCGCATGCGTGGACACCGCGCCACCTCGCCATCCACCGCTGAACACATCTCATGAATGCCGCCCTTCCGACCAGCCTGCCGACCGTTCTTGTGATCGACGACGAACCGCGATCGCAAGACGCGATCCGGCGCACCCTCGAAGAGGACTTCAACGTGATCACGGCCGGCGCGGCCGACGCCGGGCGCGAGCTGATGGAGCGGCATCCCGTCTCCGTCATCCTGTGCGACCAGCGCATGCCCGGCACCACCGGCGTGCAGTTTCTCAAGGAAGTGCGCGAGCGCTGGCCGGACGTGGTGCGCATCATCATTTCCGGCTACACCGATTCGGAAGACATTATCGAAGGCATCAACGAGGCAGGCATCTATCAATACCTGCTCAAGCCCTGGCTGCCCGACCACTTGCTGGAAACAGTCCGGCGCGCGGTGGAGGCGCAGGGACTGCAGTCCGACATGCATCGTCTCAACATCGAATTGCGCACCAGCACGCCGGTCTTGCGCGCACGTGCCGCCGAAAAGCAGGCCAGCGTGCGCGACGCCTTTGACTTCGGCCGCATCGTGCGCGCGCAGGGCAGCCCGATGGATCAGGTCTGCGAGATCGCCGCGCGCATCGCACGCTACGACCTGTCCGTGCTGGTTCTCGGCGAATCGGGCAGCGGCAAGGAACTGCTCGCACGCGCAATGCACTACGCCAGCCCGCGCGCATCGCGCGCCTTCGTGATGGAGAACTGCGCAGCGATGTCGGAGACGCTGCTGGAGTCGGAACTGTTCGGCCACAAGCGCGGCTCTTTCACCGGCGCGTATGAAGATCATGTCGGCCTGTTCCAGCGCGCCGATGGCGGCACGGTTTTTCTCGATGAAATCGGCGACACTTCGCCCGGCTTCCAGGTCAAGCTGCTGCGCGTCCTGCAGGAGGGAGAAGTGCGCCCGGTCGGCGCGACGCGCGCGATTCCCGTCAACGTGCGCGTGATCGCCGCCACCCACCGCAACCTGGAAGACGACGTGCACGCTGGGCGATTCCGCCAGGACCTGTATTACCGCCTTGCCGGCATGACGATGGCGATACCGCCGCTGCGCGAGCGGCCCGGCGACATTCCGCCGATCGCCGAATCGCTGCTGCAGCAGGCCATGCGCGAGTTGGCCAAACCCATCGAGCGATTTCATCCCGACGCCGTCGCCAGCATGATGTCGTATCCATGGCCCGGCAATATCCGCGAATTGCGCAACGAGATCTACCGCGCGGTCGCGCTCACCGAAGGCAGCGAAGTGGGCGCGCGCGCCTTTTCCAGCAAGGTGCTGCAAGGGCAGCCCGGCACCGCGGCATTGCACGGCACCGGCGCACCAGGCTATCCCGGCATGCCGCAGTCCGGCACGCTGCAGGAACGGCTTGATGCGATCGAGGCCGTGATTCTGAAGGAAACGCTGCTGCGCTACCGCTGGAACAAGACGCATGCATCGAAGGAACTTGGCCTGTCGCGCGTCGGTCTGCGCAGCAAGCTGGTGCGCTTCGGACTGGAGGAAAAATGATGCTGCGCGATTCCTTGCCCGAGCGACGCCCCGGCTTCAATGTCTTGTGGCTGCAGTCCGGCGGCTGCGGCGGCTGCACCATGTCGCTGCTGTGCGCGGACACGGCAGATTTTTTCGGATCGCTCACCGATGCCGGCATCAACATGCTGTGGCATCCCTCGCTGTCGCTCGAAAGCGGCAGCGATGCCCTGAACATCCTGCGCGCCTGCTGCGAGCGCGAAATTCCCTTGAATGCCTTGTGCGTCGAAGGCGCGCTGCTGCGCGGCCCCGGCGGCAGCGGGCGATTCCATATGTTGTCCGGCACCGGAAAACCGATGATCGCGTGGGTGCGCGAGCTTGCCGCCGTGGCCGATCATGCGATCGCGGTCGGCAGTTGCGCGGCCTATGGCGGCATCACCGCCGGCGGCAGCAATCCGACCGACGCCTGCGGCCTGCAGTATGACGGCGACCAGATCGGCGGCCTGCTCGGCGCGCACTATCGCGCACGCTCCGGCCTGCCGGTCATCAACGTGGCGGGGTGCCCGACCCATCCGCAGTGGGTGATCGAAACCCTGATGGCGCTCGCGGCCGACCAGTTCGACGCCAGCCAGATCGATGCGCTCGGCCGTCCACGCTTCTATGCCGACCGCCTGGTGCACCACGGCTGCACCCGTAACGAGTTCTATGAATTCAAGGCCAGCGCCGCCAAGCCGTCCGACCTCGGCTGTCTCATGGAAAACATGGGCTGCAAGGGCACGCAGGCACACGCCGATTGCGGCGCGCGTCCATGGAACGGCGAGGGCTCCTGCCTGCGCGGCGGCTACGCCTGCATCAGTTGCACCGAACCCGGCTTCGAGGAGCCGGGCCACCCCTTCCACGTGACGCCGAAAATCGCCGGCATTCCGATCGGCCTGCCGTCCGACATGCCGAAAGCCTGGTTCGTCGCACTCTCGTCCTTGTCGAAATCGGCCACGCCCAAACGCGTGCGCGACAATGCGCGCGTCGACCATCAGGTGGTCAATCCCGCCATTCGCAAGACGCGGCTGAAATGAGAGCACCATGTCACGCCTGATCGTCGGCCCTTTCAACCGCGTCGAGGGCGACCTCGAAGTGCAGCTCGATGTCGTCGACGGCAGCGTGCGTTCGGCGCAGGTGAACGCGCCCATGTATCGCGGCTTCGAGCAGATCCTGCAGCAGAAACATCCCTTCGATGCAATGGTGTACGTGCCGCGCATCTGCGGCATCTGTTCCGTTTCGCAATCGGTCGCCGCCGCGCGCGCACTGGCCGACGCCATGCAGATTGCGCCGCCGCCAAACGGGCTGATCGTCACCAACCTGATGCTCGCCGCGGAAAACCTGGCCGATCACCTCAGTCATTTCTACCTGTTCTTCATGCCCGACTTCGCGCGGCCCGTCTATGCCGGATTACCCTGGCATGCGCAGGTGCGGCAACGTTTCGCGGCGCAGCAGGGCGAACACGCGCGGCAGGCCATCGCCGCCCGCCAGCGCTGGTTCACGCTGCTGGGCACGCTCGGTGGTAAGTGGCCGCATACGCAGTCCATCCACCCCGGCGGCTCGGCACGCGCCATCGACGCCTCCGAGCGCGTGCGCATGCTCGCGCGCATCCGCGAATTCCGCGCATTCCTGGAACGCACCCTGTTTGCCGCGCCGCTGGAGCAGATCGCCGCTCTCGATAGCGAAGAAGCCTTGCGCGCGTGGCATGCAAGTGCGCCATCCGACCATGGCGATTTCCGCCTGTTTCTCACGATCGCGCAGGATGCCGGCCTCGACCGCCTCGGGCAAGGCCCGGGACTCTACCTGTCCTACGGCGCCTATCCGCAACACGATGCAACAATGCGCTTCGCCCCCGGTGTCTGGGATGCCGCGCAGAAGGCGACCACTCCACTCGATACCGCCGCGATAGAAGAAGACGCAACGCGCGCCTGGCTTTCCGACCAGGGCGGCCCGCGTCATCCGCGCGAAGGCCTGACCTTGCCGACCCCGGACAAACCCGATGCCTATACCTGGAACAAGGCGCCGCGCCTCGGCGGCCGTGTACTGGAAACCGGAGCGCTGGCCCGCCAGCTCGTCAACGGGCACCCCCTGGTACGCGATGCGGCCGCGCGCTGCGGCGGCACGGTCTATACCCGCGTGCTGGCGCGCCTGCTGGAACTCGCGCTGATCGTGCCGGCGATGGAGAAATGGCTGGGCGCGGTGCGCATCGGCGACCCCTATTTCACGGAATCGCCTTTACCCGACCATGCGGAAGGCACCGGCCTGACCGAAGCGGCGCGCGGCAGCCTCGGCCACTGGATCGCGATCCGCGACGGCAAGATCCTGAATTACCAGATCGTCGCGCCGACCTCCTGGAATTTCTCGCCGCGCGATGCCCAAGGCGTTCCCGGCGCGCTGGAAGCAGCGCTGGTGGGCGCGCCGGTGCGCGAGGGCGAAGACACGCCGGTCGCGGTCCAGCACATCGTTCGCTCGTTTGATCCATGCATGGTATGTACTGTGCATTGAATTTTTTTGTTCACGGAAAACACGGAAGGCACGGAAAGAAATGAAGATCTTGTGGAAGTACGTAACCAATAGCCAGTGTTCGTTACGTCCGTTCGAACAGACGCCAACCATGTGAAAAGATTTTTTCCGTGTTTTCCGTGATTTTCGTGGACACGCGCTTTTCCGGACCAACAACCATGCTCCAGAACAGATCGAAAACCAAGTGTGATCCATGCATGGTATGCACCGTGCATTGAATTTTTTTTGTTCACGGAAAACACGGAAGGCGCGGAAAGAAATGAAGATCTTGTAGAAGTACGTAACCAATAGCCAGTGTTCATTACATCTGTCCGAACAGACGCCAACCATGTGAAAAGATTTTTTTCGTGTTTTCCGTGATTTCCGTGGACACCCAGCTTTTCCGGACCAACAACCATGCCCCAGAGCAGATCGAAAACCAAATCACCACCGCTCCCTCAGATCGGCGCACTGCCCAACCAGCCGCCCATCGAAGGCGTCGATGAAGCCACCTGGGTCGACGTGATCCACAAGATGGACGAGGTGTATTCGCAACTGGTGCGCGACGAGATCGCCCTCGAAGAAAAGAACGAGGCGCTGGAGCGTTCGCAGCAGTTCATCTTCAGCCTGCTGTCGGCCATGTCGGATGTGCTGATTGCCTGCAACCATCTCGGCGAGATCGAGGAAACCAATGCGGCCTTGCGCGCTTTGGTCGGCATCAGCGAAGCCGATTTGCACGGCATGCCGATCTACCGGCTGCTGGCCGACAGCGAAAGCGTCGAGTGCGTGCGCAAGGTAATCGAGCAGGCCGAACCACGGCGCGTGTGCGAAGTGACCGAACTCAATCTGAGCAATGCCGCGCACGGCGCCGTGCCCGTCGACGTCAATTGCACGCCACGCATAGACAGCAGCGGCAGGCATGTCGGCTACGTCTTCGTCGGGCGTCCCGTGGGCGAACTCAAGCGCGCCTATCACGAACTGCGCGAGACGCACGAAGCGCTCAAGCGCACGCAGCGGCAGCTCCTGCATTCGGAAAAAATGGCATCGCTCGGCCGTCTCGTCGCCGGTGTCGCGCATGAGCTCAACAACCCGATCAGTTTCGTGCTGGGCAATGTGCATGCGCTGAAGCGCTACAGCGAACGTCTCGCGACCTATGTGAACGCCTTGCACGAGCAGGGCACGTCGCATGAGATGGCCGAATTGCGCCGGCACTTGCGCATCGACCGCATCGTGGCGGACTTGCCCTCGCTGATCGAAGGAACCATCGAAGGCGCGCAGCGCACCGCCGATATCGTCAACGGGCTCAAGCGCTTCTCGGTGGTGGACCGCGAAGAGAAGACGACGGTGGACCTCGCCGCCGTGGTCGAGCGCGCCATTCACTGGGTGCGGAAGGGCACCGCACCGGAATTCACGGTGCACTGGGAGGAAGGCGAAGCCCTGAACGTCATCGGCAACGCCGGCCAGCTGCTGCAAGTGCTGATGAACCTGATTCAGAACGCCTATGACGCCGCGGCGGCAGCGCACGTGACGCAACCGCAACTCTGGATCTCCGCGCACAAGGACGCGCAGCATGTGACGCTGATGCTGCGCGATAACGGCCCGGGCATTCCCCCCGAACACATGTCGCAGATCTTCGATCCCTTCTTCACCACCAAGCCGGTGGGCAAGGGCACCGGGCTCGGCTTGTCGATCAGCTACGGCATTATCGAACAGCACGGCGGCAAGATGTATGCGCGCAATGCGGTTGGCGGCGGCGCGGAATTCGTGATCGAGGTGCCGGTCGCGGCGGAGCGGCGCTGAAGGGCAGGGCCGGCTTTCATTCCGGTCCCGGTTCGGTGTACCCTCTCGTCATGAAACACGCACACTCCCCCGAATCCTTTCCCGCCGCCCGCTTCATCAAGGAAATCGGCCGCGGCAAGAAAGGCGCGCGCAGCATGTCGCGCGACGACGCTTCTCAACTGTATGCCGCCATGCTCGACGGCCGCGTTTCCGATCTGGAACTCGGTGCCATCGTGATGGCGATGCGCATCAAGGGCGAGTCGGTCGACGAGATCGCCGGTTTTCTCGATGCCGCCGAAACCTCGTTCACCAAGCTCGCCGCGCCCGAAGGCGAGCACGCGCCCGTCGTGATCCCCAGCTATAACGGTTCGCGCCACATGGCGAATCTGACACCGCTGCTGGCCTTGCTGCTTGCACAACGCGGCGTGCCGGTGCTGGTGCATGGTGTGACGACCGATCCGGGCCGGGTGACGACCGCCGAGATTCTCCAGGCGCTCGGTTATTCCTTCGCTCAAACGGTGCAGGAAGCGCAACAAGGTTTCGCGCGACGGGAGCCGGTCTTCATGCCGATCGAAGCGCTCGCGCCGCGCATGGCGCGCTTGCTCGCGCTGCGTCGCGTGCTGGGTGTGCGCAGTTCGACCCACACGCTGGTCAAGATTCTCCAGCCATTTGCCGGCCCGGCGCTGCGCCTGACGTCCTACACGCATCCGGAATACCTCGAGATGCTGAGCGCCTATTTTTCCAGCGCCGCACCGGTCGCGCGCGGCGACGTGTTCCTGATGCGCGGCACCGAGGGCGAAACAGTCGCCAATGCCAAGCGCGCGCAGCAGATCGAATGGTTCCACGAGCATGAACGCACGATCCTGGTGCAAAAAGAAGGTCCCGTGGACGAGCTGCCTCCATTGCCGCCCTCAAGTGATGCAGAAACGACGGCAAAATGGATCAGCGATGCGCTCAAGGGCGATCAACCGGTTCCGCAACCCATCGCCGATCAGGTGGAACACTGTTTGCATGTAACAAGACGTCTACATGCAAACAAGGTGTTCCATGACGAGCCCCGCTAAAGTCTTTCTCGTCGGCGCCGGTCCCGGCGATCCGGAGCTGCTCACCCTCAAGGCAGTGAAAACGATCGGCAAGGCCGACGTGCTGTTGGTCGACGACCTTGTCAACCCGGACATCCTCGCGTTCGCCCGACAAGACGCCCGCATCATCCACGTCGGCAAGCGCGGCGGCTGCCAGTCCACGCCGCAGGAATTCATCGGACGGCTCATGATCGCCGAAGCCCGCGCCGGACAGGTGGTCGTGCGCCTGAAGGGCGGCGATCCCTTCATCTTCGGGCGTGGCGGCGAAGAGTCTGCGCATCTGCAGGCAGCAGGCATCGATGTCGAAGTTGTCAACGGCATCAGCAGCGGCCTGGCCGCGCCGGCCTCGATCGGTGTGCCGCTGACGCATCGCGACTGGAGTCAGGGCGCGATTTTCGTGACCGGCCACGGCAAGACGCCGGACGCCGATCCCGACTGGGCAACGCTGGCGAGGCTCGACATGACGCTCGTCATTTACATGGGTGTCGCGCGTTGCCGTGAAATCCAGACAGCCCTGCTCGCCGGCGGCAAGCCGGCTGCCACGCCGATCGCCGTGATTCAATCGGCCACGTCGAGCGCGCAGGCGCAATTGATTACCACTCTCGGCGCATTGCCGCAGGCGCTGGCCGCCTCTTCGCTCGGCAGCCCGAGCATCATCGTGATCGGCGATGTCGTGCGTTGCGCGTCGCACGACATGATCGCCGACCTGGATCAGCGCACCGCCTGATCCGCGCTTCCTGCATGGGACGGTCTCTCCGAGCGGAGCAGGCCGTCTTGTCGCATCCCGCTCTCGCCAACACCTCGGCGTTTGACGCATTTTCCTGCTCACTCGCCACTCATTACCTGGCTGACAACCGATTCCACAAAAAAGTGCAATGCGGAATTTTTAATAGGAACTTTATTACTTGCCTGCTGACAAAAGCTTTGCAGTCTCTAATGTCTCGGCCGCGACATCATTATTAGCAAGAGGAGTTCAGAGTCGCCGTTTGATTTTTCGATGCCATGGTGCCGGGCGTGCAGCACGCGTTTTGCGTTTCAAGATTCGCTTGCAATTTTCCATTCCTGCATTCGTCATCGATTTCAAGCGGATTTCTGATCCCACTCCTGTATTAAAAACATTTCAATCTGGGAGAATCCATGTCGTGGACGCTACCGCCATTCGACCTGGCGCAGCCGCTGCAGTGGAACGCGCTGTTGTTGTTCGGCAGCCTGTTATTGCTGGGTATGATCGGCGGCCATCTGGTCGCAAAAAATTCCTGGATACCGCGTATCACCGGTTATCTGCTGGTCGGGATGATTCTCGGCACCGGCGGCCTGGACTGGCTGTCGGGCGATCTGCTGAAACTGTCGAATGTCTTCGCCGACATCGCGCTCGCGCTGGTCGCCTATCAACTCGGCCGCTACGTCGATATCGGCTGGCTGCGTCATGAAAAATGGCTGGTCGCCACGGTCGTCACCGGCTCCGCCCTGTGTTTCCTGTTCGTCTGGGGCGCGCTGGAAGCGCTCGGTGTTGCGCGTCCGCTCGCCATGCTGGCCGGCGTGTTCGCCATCGGCACTGCACCCGCAGTCGTGATGGTCGTCGTGCGCGACCTCTGCGCAGAAGGGCACATCACGCGGCGCCTTTCCGCGATGACCGCCTTGAACAATCTGGTGGCGCTTCTGTCTGCCTATATCGTCTTGCCGCTGGTCGCCACCGATGCCGACATTCCCTTGCAGACCTTGTTGGCGAGCACCTTGTATTCGGTGTTCGGTTCGGCCTTGCTTGCCTACCTGACCTATCGCCTGATGATGCCGCTGGCGCGCCTGCTCGGCCGCGAGCGCAGCCGCCAGTTCGTGCTGGTGATCGCCATCATCACGCTCACGATCGGCGCGGCGCATGCGTTGCGCCTGCCGGTGCTGCTGACCATGCTGATCTTCGCCATCCTGTCCAAGAACCTGGACCTGCAGTACGACTTGATGGAACTCGAATTCGGCGTTGCCAGCGAGCTGTTCATCGTCATGCTGTTCATGACGGTCGGCGCATCCATCCACGTCTCCGAACTGGTCGCCATCGGCGGCTCGGTCGCGGTACTGATCGGTGCGCGCTTTGCCGCCATGGCATGCAGCATCTTTGCGTTCGCACGCCCGGCGAAACTGAAATGGCGGCAGGCGGGCTTGCTCACCCTCGGCGCGCTGCCGATGGCAGAAGCAAGCCTGGTCCTGGGACAGATTTCCGCCGTCTATCCGCACACCGCGGCAGCAGTGGCGCCGCTGCTCGCCGGCAGCCTGATCGTGCTGGAACTGTTCGGCCCGATCGCGACGCAATTTGCACTGATCAAGTCCGGCGAGAGCGGACGCGAACAAGCGACTAAATAAAGAGAACCAAGGAGAGACACATGGGCATCCTGCCTTTCACATCCTCGACACCCTTCACGATGGGCATCGAGCTTGAACTGCAACTCGTGAACCGCCGCAATTACAACCTCGCGACCGACGCGCTCGATCTGCTGGCATGGATAGAGCCGCGCAAGCTGCAGGACCAGATCAAGCTGGAAATCACGCAAGGCATGATCGAGCTGAATTCCGGCATCCATACCCGCGTCGACGACTTGCTCGCCGAGTTGAAAGACCTGCGCTCGGCCTTGCTGCGAGGCGCGCAGCGTCTCAACATCGACGTCGCGGGCGGCGGCGCGCATCCCTTTCAGAGCTGGAGCGAGCAGCGCATCACGCCGAGCGAACGTTTCCATCACATTCATCGCCGGTATGGCTATCTTGCCAAGACATTCACCGTGTTCGGCCAGCATATTCATATCGGCGTTGCCAATGGTGACGACGCCTTGTACCTGACGCACGGATTCTCGCGCTTCGTGCCGCACTTCATCGCGCTGTCGGCCGCGTCGCCGTTCTACCAGGGCGTCGACACCGCCTTCGACTCCTCGCGCAGCAACGTGGTGCGCGCTTTCCCGCTGGCCGGCACCGTGCCAGTGCTCACCAAGTGGAGCGAATTCGAGCGCTATTACGATGAATTGATGCAGCTTGGGATCATCGGCAGCATGAAGGATTTTTACTGGGACATCCGCCCCAAACCCGAATACGGCACGGTCGAGATCCGCGTATGCGACACGCCGCTGACGCTGGAGCATGCGGCGCTGCTCGGCTGCTACGCGCAACTGCTGGCGCGCTGGCTGCTGACCGAGAGGCCGATCACCATCGACGAGGATTTCTATCTGCTGTATCAGTACAACCGCTTCGAAGCCAGCCGCTACGGACTCGACGGCGAGATCGCACAGCAATCTTCCGACAAGACCTCGGCCAAGCAATCGATCTACGTCAGCATCCTGAACCGCCTGCAGGATCTGAAACGCTATGCGCAGAACGACGCCGACCTGCAGGCGCTCAAGAAGCTGCGCCACATGGCCTACGAACGCCTCAACGACGCGACTTGGTTGCGCGACACCTACAAGCAACGCGGTTCGCTCAATGACGTGATGCGTCTTTCATCGGAGTTATGGATGAAGCATTCGTCGTCGCCGTGCTTCCATTAGTTACAATCACGGCTTGTTCCGATTGATACAAGCCATGGCAAACCAGTTTGATGTAGCAGTAATCGGCGCCGGCGCGGCGGGCATGATGTGCGCCGCCGTCGCCGGTCAGCGCGGCAAGAAGGTCGTGCTGATCGACCACGCCAGCCGGCTTGCGGAGAAGATCCGCATTTCCGGCGGCGGCCGCTGCAATTTCACCAACCTGCATGCCGGCCCGCAGAATTTCATCTCGAATAACCCGCACTTCTGCCGCAGCGCCCTGGCGCGCTACACGCCGCAGGATTTCCTCGCGCTGGTCAAGCGTTACCGCATTGCCTATCACGAGAAGCACAAGGGACAGTTGTTCTGCGACCATTCCTCGGAACAGATCATCGACATGCTCAAGGCCGAATGCGATCTGGGCCATGTGGCGTGGCGCATGCCCTGCAGGATCGAAGCCATCGGCAGGCAGGGCGAGGCTTTTCGGCTCGATACCGACGCCGGTGTGCTGCTGGCCGATAATGTCGTGATCGCCACCGGCGGCTTGTCGATTCCCAAGATCGGCGCCACCGATTTCGCCTTCCGCATCGCAAAGCAATTCGGCCTCAAGCTGATCGAACCGCGTCCCGCCCTGGTGCCGCTGACCTTCGACCATGCCGCCTGGGAGCCTTTTGTCCCGCTGGCCGGTATCGCGCTCGAGGTCGATATCGAGACCGGCGAGAAAAAGTCGCGCGCGCATTTTCGCGAGGACTTGCTGTTTACCCATCGCGGCCTGTCCGGCCCGGCGGTGCTGCAAATATCGAGCTTCTGGGAACCGGGCGCGCCGCTGATGCTGAACCTGCTGCCGGAAACCGATGTCGCGCACACCCTGATCGAAGGCAAGGGCACGTTCAAGAAGAATCTCGGCAACCTGCTGGCGCAGTGGATGCCCGCGCGTCTCGCGGAAGGCTGGCTGCTGGCAAACGGATTCAAGCCGGACGCGCGGCTGGCCGACATGCAGGACAAGGCCCTGCGCAAGCTGGGCGAATCGCTCAATCGCTGGGTCATCATCCCGAACGGCTCCGAAGGCTACAAGAAAGCCGAAGTCACGCGCGGCGGCGTGGACACCCGCGAACTGTCGCAGCAAAGCATGATGGCCAACAAGGTGCCGGGCCTGCACTTCATCGGTGAAGCGGTGGACGTGACCGGCTGGCTGGGCGGATACAACTTCCAGTGGGCATGGGCATCCGGCACGGCGGCAGGTTTGTCGATTTGATATGTTTGCACATAAGCGACGCGTCGATTGACAGGCTTTGCAATGCCTTGTTGAGCGTGTTATACTTTGAGTCTTTCCCTAAAAACCCTCGGTTTGAGTTTACATGACCACAATTCGCCTTAAAGAAAACGAGCCTTTCGAAGTCGCCATGCGTCGCTTCAAGCGCACCATCGAGAAAACCGGTCTGCTGACCGAGTTGCGTGCGCGCGAGTTCTACGAGAAGCCGACTGCCGAGCGCAAGCGCAAGCTCGCCGCTGCCGTGAAGCGCCACTACAAGCGCATCCGCAGCCAGCAATTGCCGAAGAAACTGTACTGATTTTTGCTGCCGCACGTTGTGTGCGGTATGGCGTGCAAACCCGCTCCGGAAGAGTTCCCGCAGCGGGTTTTGGCGTTTCATGTGGCAAATAAAGCTACTGCGCGGGCTGATTTTCGCTCTGTGGTGCTCGCCGTACGCCAGTACGGCTGCGCTCCTCGAACGAAACTCAACCCGCTCGCTACACTTTCTTTGCCGCATGTCCCATTGGCGGAACTCGCATTGGAGAGAAAAACATGAGCCTCAAAGAGCAGATTACCGAAGACATGAAGGCCGCGATGCGCGCCAAGGACAGTGCGCGGCTCGGGACGATCCGCATGCTGACCGCCGCGATGAAGCAGAAGGAAGTCGATGAGCGTATCGAGCTGAACGACGCGCAGGTTCTGGCGATCATCGAAAAGATGATCAAGCAGCGCAAGGACTCCATTACCCAGTTCGAAGCCGGCGGCCGCCAGGATCTGGCCGATGCCGAAAAGGCTGAAGTCGCGGTGCTGTCTGCTTACATGCCGGCCGCGATGTCGGAGGCGGAAATCCAGGCAGAAGTGGCCGCGGCCGTCGCGGCAAGCGGCGCTGCCGGTCCGCAGGACATGGGCAAGGTGATGGGCGTGCTCAAGCCGAAACTGGCCGGTCGTGCCGATATGACCACAGTCTCCGGCCTGGTCAAGGCAGCCTTGTCCAAAGCCTGAGGTATTCCGGGCGGGGCGGTTTAAAAAGCCCACTTCGTCCCCATTTTCGGTTCATGTCCGCACCCGGCGATCGGGTGCGACAATGATCGAATCGACTCCTCGACAGCTACCCGGGACAATCCGTATTTCGCCGTGATTCCACAGACTTTCATTCAGGATTTGCTCAACCGGGTCGACATTGTCGATGTGGTCGGCCGCTATGTGCAACTGAAGAAGGGCGGCGCCAACTTCATGGGCTTGTGCCCATTCCATAACGAAAAATCCCCCAGCTTTACGGTCAGCCCGACCAAGCAGTTCTATCACTGCTTCGGATGCGGCGCGCACGGTACCGCGATCGGCTTCCTGATCGAGTATTCCGGCGTCGGCTTCGTCGAGGCGGTGAAGGACCTCGCGCAGGGCGTCGGCATGACCGTGCCCGACGAGGACCGCCTGCCGCCCGCGCAGCGCGCCGAAGTGCAGGCGAAGAGCCTTGCCCTGTCCGACGTGATGAGCAAGGCTTGCGACTTCTACCGTCATCAACTGCGCGGCGCGCAGCCGGCCATCGCCTATCTCAAGAATCGTGGCCTGACCGGCGAAATCGCGGCGAAATTCGCACTCGGCTATGCGCCCGACGGCTGGGACGGCCTGCGCGGCGTTTTCCCCGACTATGATTCCCCCGCCCTGGTCGAAGCCGGCCTCGTGATCGACAAGAGCGAGGAAGAGGGGCATGGACGCAAGCGTTATGACCGCTTCCGCGACCGCATCATGTTCCCCATTCGCAACACCAAGGGGCAGGTGATCGGTTTCGGCGGACGCGTGCTGGACAGTGGCGAGCCGAAATACCTGAACTCCCCGGAAACTCCGCTGTTTCAAAAAGGGCATGAGCTGTACGGCCTGTTCGAAGCG
Source organism: Noviherbaspirillum sp. (assembly GCF_035254865.1). GTDB lineage: Bacteria > Pseudomonadota > Gammaproteobacteria > Burkholderiales > Burkholderiaceae_D > Noviherbaspirillum. The sequence goes on along the minus strand of NZ_DATFAF010000003.1, from coordinate 3,802 downwards.
CGCCAGGCGATACGCGATGCCGGCTACGTGCTGGTGACCGAGGGCTACATGGACGTGGTTGCACTCGCGCAACTCGGGTTTCCGCAAGCCGTGGCGACGCTCGGAACCGCCTGTACCGCGACCCACGTGCAGAAGCTGCTGCGCCAGACCGATCACGTCGTCTTCAGCTTCGACGGCGACGCGGCCGGCCGCCGCGCCGCGCGGCGCGCACTCGATGCCTGCCTGCAGCATGCCACGGACAACAAGACCCTGAAATTCCTCTTCCTGCCCACCGAGCACGACCCGGACAGCTATATCCGCGAGCTCGGCACGGAAGCCTTCGAGCAGCAGGTGCGCAACGCCATGCCCTTGTCGCAATTCCTGCTCAACGAAGTGACCCAGGATGTCGACTTGAATACCTCCGAAGGACGGGCGCGGGCCCAGTTCGATGCCAAGCCGCTGCTGCAGGCCATGCCGCCCTCGGCGCTGCGGCTGCAGATCGTGCGCCGGCTGGCGCAGGTAACGCAGACGACCCCGGCCGAAATCGAGGCGCTGTTCGAGCTGGCGCAGCCGGTCGCGCGCACCAAGATCGCCCCCCCGCGCACCAAGCGCACGCCGCCGATGGGGCTGGAGCGGCAAATGATCCGCCTGCTGGTCGCTCATCCGTCGCTGGCTTCCGGGATTGATCCATCGGCAATGGATGCCACCGCTCAGCTTGCTCCGGACAATGCCGAGATGCTGCGGCAGCTGGTCGACGCCTGCCTTGCGCTCGGTCCGCAGGCCAATTTCGCGGCGCTGGCGGAACAGCTTCGCGCAATAAACAACGATTTTGACCCTTTGATCGCCGAAATTGCTGCAGAAAGCGAGTCGGATGCCGAAGCTGCGCGCCTTGAGCTTGTCGGCGCGGTGCGGCAGACTAAAATGCAAGTAATCACGGCGGAGATGGGCCGCCTAGCGGCAAGCGGGTTGGCGACGGAGGAGGCCCGTACACGATATCGCGAACTGATGCAACAACAAGAGCAACTCCGGCAGCAAGCTGCGGTCGAAAGCATACCGCGGTAAATTGCCCCCATGCCTTTGTGATGGAGAAACGTTGCTCTCTGTGGTATAATTTAAAGCTTTTGATTCAAGACCTTAGGTAAGATCGTTTGCCTGACCGGGTTCATAAGTCACAGAACGAATTACCAGGGATGTCGCGCGGGCGAATGCCGAAGCCAGTACAGATTCATCGGCTCCACCAAGCGCAATTCACTCGGCGCACGAGAGCAAACCAGTTGGTATTGATTCCATGGCAAACGCAATGAAAAAACCCGCGAAAACGACTGTTACCGCAAAAAAAGCGAAATCGGCTGCAACTAAACCGGCCTCGACCAAGTCGATGGCAAAGCCTGCCGTGAAGAAGACCGCTGTTGCCAAGCCTGCAAGCAAGGCAAAAACCTCGATCAAGGCCGCGACGAAAACCGTTGCCAAAGCAGCACCGAAAACCGCTGCAAAAGCAAGCTCGCCGAAGGCGAAATCTTCATCCCGAGTTGCCGCCAAACCGGCCGCTCCCGAGAAATTGAAAGCACCCGTGACGACCAAGAAACCCGAACCGAAGACCGCGAGCAAGGCCACGAAGGTGGCGGCAAAAGCCGAGCCCAAGTCCGAAAGCAAAGTAATGGCGGTCAACCAGACTACCGATGCGGCAGCATTGGCGGCGATTGACACGTCCAGCTACGTGTTGCCGGCAGTGAAAGTACCGGGCCGCCGTGGCCGCAAGCCCAAGGAATTCCAGCCGGAGAATGACGAGGTCGCCGCACTGAACGCCGTCGAGCGCGCGGAACTCAAGGCCGCCGACAAGGCAAAGGCAAAGGATCGCAAGGCCAAGGAAAAGGCTTTGCTGAAGGATGCATTCTCTTCCGATACGGAAGCGAGCGAGGAAGAGCTCGAGCAGCGCCGCCAGAAACTCAAGACACTGATCAAGCTCGGCAAGGATCGCGGCTTCCTCACGTATTCTGAAATCAACGACCACCTGCCCGAAAACATCGTCGATCCGGAAGCCATCGAAGGCATCATCGGCACGTTCAACGACATGGGCATCGCCGTCTACGAACAGGCGCCGGACGCCGAGACGCTGCTGCTGTCCGATAACGTGGCCACCGTCGCCACCGACGACGACGCCGAAGCGGCGGCGGAAGCCGCGCTGTCGACCGTCGATTCCGATTTCGGCCGCACCACCGACCCGGTCCGCATGTACATGCGTGAAATGGGCTCGGTCGAACTGCTGACGCGCGAAGGCGAAATCGAAATTGCCAAGCGCATCGAAGAAGGCCTGAAGGACATGATCCAGGCCATCTCCGCCTGCCCGACCACGATCGCCGAAATTCTCGCCGCGGCCGACCGCGTGTCCAAGGAAGAAGTGAAGATCGACGAAATCGTCGACGGCCTGGTTGACCCGAACGCGGGCGAGGATGTCGCGGCCGCTTCCGCCTCTGCTGCCGACGACGAAGAAGTCGACGACGAGGAAGAGGAAGAAGAGGAAGAAGAGGAAGAGGACAACAGCGGCGGCGCCGCTGCCGGCTTCTCCGCGGAGCAGCTGGAACAGTTGAAGCGCGATTCGCTGGCGAAATTCGAGGAAATCTCCTCGCAGTTCGACAAGATGCGCAAGGCCTACGAGAAGGAAGGCTACAACTCCAAGCCCTACGTCAAGGCACAGGAAACCATTTCGAACGAGCTGCTCGGCATTCGCTTCACCGCGAAATTCGTCGAGAAGCTGTGCGACACCTTGCGCGGCCAGGTCGATGAAGTGCGCCACATCGAGAAGCAGATCCTCGAAGTCGCCGTCAACAAGTGCGGCATGCCGCGCACCCACTTCATCCGTGTCTTCCCGGGCAATGAAACCAATCTCGACTGGGTAGACGCCGAAATCGCCGCCAGCGTGCCCTACAGCGCCGTGCTCGGTCGTAATGCGCCGGCCATCAAGGAACTGCAGCAGAAACTGATCGACCTGCAAGCGCGCGTCGTTCTGCCGCTGCCCGACCTGCGCAACATCAACAAGAAGATGGCGGCCGGCGAGATGAAGGCCCGCAAGGCGAAGCGCGAAATGACCGAGGCCAACCTGCGTCTCGTGATCTCGATCGCGAAGAAATACACCAACCGCGGCCTGCAATTCCTCGACCTGATCCAGGAAGGCAACATCGGCCTGATGAAGGCGGTCGACAAGTTCGAATATCGCCGCGGCTACAAGTTCTCGACCTATGCGACATGGTGGATCCGTCAGGCCATCACGCGCTCGATCGCCGACCAGGCGCGCACCATCCGTATTCCGGTGCACATGATCGAAACGATCAACAAGATGAACCGCATCTCGCGTCAGATCCTGCAGGAAACCGGCGCCGAGCCGGATCCCGCAACGCTGGCGATCAAGATGGAAATGCCGGAAGACAAGATCCGCAAGATCATGAAGATCGCGAAGGAACCGATCTCCATGGAAACGCCGATCGGCGACGACGACGATTCCCATCTTGGCGATTTCATCGAAGACAACAACACGCTGGCGCCGGCCGACGCGGCCCTGCATGCATCGATGCGCGGCGTGGTCAAGGACGTGCTCGACTCGCTGACGCCGCGCGAAGCCAAGGTGCTGCGCATGCGCTTCGGCATCGAGATGTCGACCGACCACACGCTGGAAGAAGTCGGCAAGCAGTTCGACGTCACTCGCGAGCGCATCCGTCAAATAGAGGCAAAAGCGCTGCGCAAGCTGCGCCATCCGTCACGCTCTGACAAGCTGAAGAGCTTCCTCGAAGGAAGTTAATCGGATAACATTGTCAAAAAACTTGGGCGG
>NZ_DATFAF010000002.1:0-67125 GCF_035254865.1 Noviherbaspirillum sp. | reverse complement strand
CGCGCGATCAGGCCGTAGCTGACGTAGTTCAGGCCGGGGCCGCCGTATTGTTCCGGGATGGTCGGGCCGAGCAGGCCGAGCGCGCCCATTTCGCGGAAGATGGCGGGATCGGTTTTTTCATTGCGGAAGGCTTCCAGCACGCGGGGCTGCAGGCGTTGCTGACAGTAGGCATTTGCCGCGTCGCGCACCATGCGCTCTTCATTCGTCAGTTGCTGGTCCAGCAGCAGCGGGTCGTCCCAGTGGAACGCGGCTTTGGTCGCTTTTGAGGTCATTGTAGAGTCCTGATGTAAAGAGAAATCCCGGTGGCAGATGCCTCCGGCTCCTTATGCTGTGATCGGTTTGGTTGCTACGAATTTCCCGTCATGGAAAACCAGCGCGGGCTTGGGCGACACATCGCAGCGTTCGACCTCGCCGACGAAAATGACGTGATCGCCTTCCGGGTAGCGGCTGCGGTTGTGGCATTCGAACCAGGCTGCAACCCCTTTCAGGATCGGCAAGCCGGTGCGCGACAAGTCGAACTCGACACCTTCGAAACGATTGTCGATGCGCATGGCAAAACGCTCCGCGAGGCTTGCCTGATCGCCTGCAAGCACATTGATGACGTAATGGGAATTTCCCGTGAATACCGGCAGGCTGCTTGCGCCTTGCGACAAACTCCAGAGTACGAGCGGCGGATCGAGTGAAACCGAGTTGAAGGAGCTGGCGGTTAATCCGAGGAAGCTACCATCGGGCAGACAGGTGGTAATGATTGTTACGCCTGTAGCAAATTGAGACAGGGCTTCCCGAAACTGGAGGGTTTCGAATTCCGGTGGGCCCGCGCTTGAAGACTGATTAGACATCTGAAAATCCAGGAAATTTTGCTCATTATGCCGAAAAAGAAGTTTTTATGGCGGGCAAGCCATTCTCGGCTATGTGCGGTGCCGCGCGCACAGCGAGCATGAAAGCTGATCGGATATTTTCTTCTAAAGGCGATTTCGCATCCTCCTGATGCCGGCTTGAGCGTGTCGACAAGAGAGTGTGCCTGCAACAGGAGGTTTTATCGGCTTGATAACAAAGTAGCAAAAATGATACACCAGCGCGATACACGGCTCTCAAAGGGTGTAACTTGAAATACATGGCGATGCACGCAATGAGAAGACGCCATGCTTTGTTCGAATCGGTTATGCATCGCCCGCGGTTTGCGCTAAAGTCATGTCATAACGAACGGGAACAACGATGGCTACTGAAATCGCAACACTCGGTGGGGGATGCTTCTGGTGTCTCGAAGCCGTCTATCAGGAACTGAAGGGCGTGCAGCATGTGGAGTCGGGTTATGCGGGCGGCAGGGTGCCCAACCCGACGTATGAGCAAGTGTGTGACGGCTCAACCGGCCATGCCGAAGTCATCCGCGTGGAATTCGATCCGGCGGTCGTCAGCTATCGCGAGATCCTTGAGATTTTCTTCACCATCCACGATCCCACGACGCCGAACCGGCAAGGCAATGACATCGGCACGCAATATCGCTCCGTCATCTTCTACCACACGCCCGAACAGCAGGAAACCGCGAAGCAGGTGATCGCCTGCATGGCAAGCGTGTGGGATGCGCCAATCGTGACCGAACTCAGTCCTGCACAGGAATATTACAAGGCGGAGGATTATCACCAGAATTATTTCCGTCAGCATCCCTTGCAAGGCTACTGCGCATTTATCGTGGCGCCCAAAGTCGCCAAGTTCAGAAAGATTTTTGCCGACAAGATCAATGCGACCGACCATGCGAACGAGAGGGAAGGGAAGTGACCACCGTATTTTCGAAAATCATCCGCGGCGAGATCCCGAGCGTGAAGGTGTACGAGGACGAGTTAGTATACGCATTCATGGATGCGGGCCAGGTGAATCCCGGGCATGTGCTGGTGGCGACGAAGAAGCCCTATGAAACCCTGATGGATGCGGATGAGGAATCAGCTGCGGCCATGATGCGCGCCGCATGCAGAATTGCGAAGGCGGTGCAGCAGGCTTTTCAACCGGATGGTGTCACGATCCTGCAGGCCAACCGACCGGCCGGCTGGCAAACGGTGCCACATCTGCATTTGCACGTGCTGCCACGATTTCAGGATGACGGCGTGGATCTGACCTGGCCGCGCAAGGAACCCGGGATCGACAAGCTGCGCGAGTACGCGGCGAAAATCCAGCTCGACCAGGGCACAACGGACGCCCGGTGATCACGCGTCAGTGGAGGTACATGTACCGGCGCGACCATGGAAGCAAGGAGGGTTCGCGGCCCGCCTTGGTGCAGACCACCTGATAGAGCGACACCCAATCCTGTGCAAAGGCGTACGCGCATCCGGCCAGATAGACGCGCCAGATGCGAAAGCGCTTGTCGTCCACCAGGGGCTTGATGTCTTCCGCATGCGTCTCGTAATTGTCGGCCCAGATGCCGCAGGTCCGGGCGTAGTGGCGGCGCAGGTTTTCCACGTCATAGATTTCCAGCCCGCCTTCCTGCATCGTCGTCAGCACGGTGCCGATGTGTTCCAGCTCCCCATAGGGGAAAACATACTGTTCGATGAAGTCGCCGCCGCCGTATGCCGTTGCCCCGTTCTTCGGATCGGTCGTGGTGATCCCGTGATTCATCACGATGCCACCGTCTGCCAGCAATGAACAAATCTTGTCGAAGTACTCCGGCAAATGCTTGGCGCCGACATGCTCGAACATGCCGACGCTGGTGATGCGGTCGTATATTCCGCTCACATCGCGATAGTCCTGAATGCGAATTTCCACACGGTCGGAAAGCCCCGCACGCTTGACTCTTTCGCGCGCGAGGTCGCACTGGTTCCGCGACAAGGTGATGCCGACGCATTTCGCACCGAATTTCTGCGCCGCGCGGATCACGAGCGCACCCCAGCCGCAACCGATGTCGAGCAGTGCATGGCCGGGACGCACCTGGATCTTGGTCAGGATGTGATCGATCTTCTTCAGCTGCGCGGTTGTCAGGTCTTCGTCGCCGTTTTCGAAGTAGGCGCAGGAATAGACCAGATTATCGTCCAGCCACTTGGTATAGAAGTCGTTGGAAACGTCATAGTGATAACGGATCGCGTCTTCGTCTTTCTTCTTGGTGTGGTGCAAGGACCGCACCACGCGGGCGAACTTGCCTTGGGGTTTCAGAGCGCGCGCGGCGAGCGCGCTGCCGACCGAAATGATTTCCTTGGCGCGGCCTTCCACCTCGATCTTGCCTTCGACATAGGCTTTGCCGAGGTTGAACAGCGACGGCGTCAGCAGATAGCTCAGTGCCGAAATATGCGGCACCTTGACCGTCACCATGGAGGGGGATTGTGCGCCGAAGTCGAGCTGCTGCCCGTTCCATAGCACCAGCCGCAACGGCAAAGCGGATTCGCTGCGGATACTGTCTACCCAGCTTCCCAGTTTCTTTTCCCAAAACACGATGTGCCCTCCGTGATGACGGATTGATCGAGTGGTGCGAGTCCGGGGCGCTGCGATTTAAAATACTACGGCTGCAGCCTTTGCCTTTGCCAGCTTCCGTCTTCCTGCAGGGTATACGCGATCCGATCATGCAGGCGCGACGGGCGGCCCTGCCAGAACTCGATGTAATCCGGTACCAGCCTGAATCCGCCCCAATGCGCGGGCCGGGACGGATGATCTCCATACTGTTGTTCGACCTGGGTGACTTTTTCTTCCAGCGCTTCGCGGCTGTCGATCGGGTTGCTCTGCGCGGACGCAATGGCACCCAGGCGGCTTTTCAATGGACGGCTGTGAAAGTACGCATCGTTTTCCTCATCGGATATACGCTCGACGCGGCCCTCGATGCGAACCTGCCGCTCCAGTTCGATCCAGTAAAACAGCAATGCGCCATATTGGTTTTGCGTTAACTCATGTCCCTTGCGACTGCCGTAATTCGTGAAAAACGTGAAACCGCGCTGGTCGAATTCCTTGATCAGAAGAATGCGCGAGGACGGTCTGCCGTTTTTTCCGACGGTCGAGACGCACATCGCGTTGGCTTCCGGCACCTGGGCGGCAATCGCCTCATTGAACCATTTCGAGAATTGCTCGATGGGGTTGGGGAGGGCTTCCGCTTCCGACAGGCTGGCGCGGCTGTAGTCTTTTCGTAGATCTGCTATCGACATCTTCTTTCCTGTTTGCTGTGTTCAACACCAATGGCCATGTCCGGAGTGGAATCGGGCGGCATGTGACTGGGGGCAGGTCGACACGACACGCACAATTACGCCATTCTCTCCAACATAGCCTATCCCCGGCAATATGCCTTGTCTTGCATCAATTTTATCGAATTGGAAAGGAAAACAGGGCTGACAGACCGCTTATTCGCGATAAACGGACTGCGGGCGGGCGGCGCTCTTGCGCCATGCGAGCGGAACGCCGGCGCCGATCATGGCGCCCATGCTCCAGAATACCGCCGGTAATCCGATCGCCAGCCCGGCGCCACCGAACATCAGCGGCAGGAAAACCTGGCTGGCATTGCCGATCGTCACCCGCACGCCGACGGCTTCCGCGGCGCGACCGGCGGGCGCGGTATGGTGCAACAAGGCCAGCATGTTCGGCTGGCTGGAACCCACCGCCATGCCGAGAACCGCGGCCACCGCCATCAGCGCGAGAGGTTGGCGCATCAGCGGGAACAAGGCGTAGCAGAGCGCGGCCAGCATCAAGGCCGAAGCCAGTATCTGCCATTCCGACAGCCGACGCGAAATCCACGGCATCGCAAGGCGCACCATGAAGGTGGCGGCGGAAAAGCAGCCGAGGATCAGGCCGATGGTCGATGCGCTGAAGCCGGAGCGCGCACCCTGGATAGGCAGCACGAAGGTGAACAGATCCCATGCCGAAGAAAGCAGCGTGCCTACCAGGTAGATGTGGCGCATTTCGGTATTGCGCAGCAAATCCAGCGCGCTGCCCGACGGAAGATCTTCCTTGTGTGAATGGAACGGAAGTTGCCGCAGCCGCCCAAGGGCGATCAGGGCCAGCGCACCCAGCGCAACGCCGCAGAATGCCGTGTAGGCGGTGCTGTAGCGGGCGTGATCGATGATCAGTCCGGCAAGTACCGGACCGCAGAATCCGGAAATCGAAAAACCCAGCGCGAGCCAGCTGAAGTTGGATGCACGTTCTTCCGCCGTGCTGATTTCACCGACGGTGTGCTGGGATGCGACTTGCACCGCCATAAATCCGGTGCCGATGAGCACTGTTGCAAGATACAGGATCGGCAAGCCGCTGATCACGCTTGGCAGCGCGCAACCGATGCCGATGGCAATGCATCCGGCGAGCATCGGCTTGATGATGCCGACACGGTCGATCAGGCGGCCCACCTGCACCGCGAACAACATCGGGAAGAGCGAGAACAGTGCGATCAAAATGCCTACGGTGAATTCCGAGGCGTGCAAGGACAGCGCATACAGAGAGGTCGTGATGCGGGCACCGGCCAGCGCGGCATGCGCGGTCAATGACACAAGAATAAGTTGCAGCAGTGGCGCGGAGGGAAACACAGATCAACGATACAGGCCTGGAGGCCACAAATCCACAAAAAACATTCTAGAGGAAAATATAGTGCGTTGCCGTCCGTTAAAATGGCGAAATGAACGCAATTATTTCGCTTAATCCACCTCTTGATTCCTCTCGGGGCGACATCGATTTCGAACGTCGTTTCGGAGGCATTGCACGTTTGTATGGCGAGGCAGCACTGTCGCGTTTTCGCGACGCACATGTCTGTGTCGTAGGCGTCGGCGGTGTCGGTTCCTGGATCGTCGAGGCGCTGGCGCGCAGCGCAATCGGGCACATCACGATGATCGACCTCGATAATGTCGCCGAGTCGAATGTCAATCGTCAGATCCACGCATTGAGCGATACGCTGGGCAAGGCCAAGGTCACCGCACTGGCCGAACGTATCGCGCAAATCAATCCGTATTGCGAAGTGACCGAGATCGAGGATTTCATTACTCCGGATAATCTCGATCAGATGATCGGCTCGCATGCTTATGACTATGTCATCGACGCCATCGACAGCGTCAAGGCGAAGACCGCATTGATCGCCTACTGCCGTGCCAAGGAAATCCGTCTGATCACGATCGGGGGCGCGGGCGGGCAGATCGATCCGACCAGAATTGAAATCCGCGATCTCTCTCGCACCGAGCAGGAACCTTTGCTGGCCAAGGTGCGCAAGCGTCTGCGTGCGCAGCACGGCTTCCCGCGCGGCGCAAAAAACAAGTTCGGAATCGATGCGGTATTTTCGACCGAGCCTTTGCGTTTTCCGGAGACCGGCGAAGCATGCGCTGTCGACGAAGACGACAAGGCGGGAGTGACCGGATTGAATTGCGCGGGATTCGGCTCGGCCATGGTGGTGACAGCGAGCTTCGGCCTGACCGCTGCGGCGCAGGTCTTGCGTCGGCTGGCGGAGGATGTCGCGCCTCCGTACGCTCCCTAAGCGACGGGGCTTGTTACGAAGCCGGCTGCCTGCTCATCTCGTCGCCACTTTCATCGGGCACCCAGCATGCCTCGTCCAGCGAGCGCGATGCAAGCACCTCGTACACCGAACCCTCCGGCCTTGTTACCGACTGCACTAATGCGATCTGACCTGCATGCCACTCGATTGGCGTAAACGCAAAATCGGGCGGCGGCGATGCGTCGCGCGCGAGCGTAATGTGCGGCTTGAACGACTGGCGCATGTCGCACGAAATGTCATGCTCGTTCAGCGCGAGTGCCAATTCCTGCGAGAGTGAGATCAGGGCTTCCGGCGTCGTATGCGTGCCGATCCAGGCAATGCGATTGCGCGGAAAATAGCCGACCCGGTCGAGGATCAGCGTTGACGACGGAGCGCGCAGATGCGTGATGATCTTCTTCGCCGCCGGAAGAATCGTCATGGGCTGTTGCCCCAGAAATGCCAGCGTCAGGTGAATATTGGGATAGGGAATCAGGCGCCCGCGCAGCGATGTCTGCAATTGCATGAGCGCGGTGCGCGTGGCGTCGTCGGGCCAGAGCGCGAAGAACAGGCGCAGCGATTCCGTTGGCTTGGCATTCATCGTCATGTCGACTTCCCTATGAACTTCGGGATCAGAAATTCGTTGTCACCGCATTCACGAAGAGTTGACTTGTATGACAGGCAATTCGCCAAGGCGTTCGTCTCTTAACGGCCACAGCTTAATGACATAAGGCAGCGCCGCGATCGGTGAAGCCATCTTTGTCAACCGGCAGGAATTCCCATTCATAACCCTGATTCTTCAGTACCAGCTTGAGCACGCCATGCGAGGAGTTATTGCTGACTTCGCTGTGGAACCTGCGAAAGCGCAAGGGCGTGAGCTTGGCACCACCAGTGCCGACGACAAACTCGCGCATTCCGCGCTTGTCGTCCTGCTGCCCGTCGGCATTCTGGGGAGCGAAGCGTTCATAGTCATGATCATGCGCGGACAGCACCAGATCCGCACCGGCGGCTTGGAGCATGCGCCAGGCTTCTGTCATCTGGACATTGTTTCCGTGGCCTCCCGAGCTGAACAGCGGGTGATGCCAGTAGGCCAGCGTGCAACGCGCCTTGTTCTTTTCCAGGTCGGATTTCAGCCATTCCATCTGCGCCTTGTGCTGCTCCGGCTTCAGATAACTGTTGAGCGAGATGACATGCCAGCTGCCGATGTCGGTGCTGTAATAACCATTGCGTGTCGGACCGGCCGCTGTGCCGAAATAGCTGTAATAGCCCACGGCGTTCGGTGTGTAGTACTCATGGTTGCCCGGAGCGGGAAAAGTGCGTTGCTTGAACTGTCCCCATGTCGGTTCGTAGCAATTGGTGAATTCGCTGAGCAGCCCGACCGGATAGGTATTGTCGCCCAGGGCGAGTACAGCCGCGTGTTCATCGCGCGCCAATCCGGGAATGATGAGCGCTGCGGTCTTGGCGGCGCCGCTATCCTCAGGTTTGCGGTTGCGGCAATCGGCAATGTCGCCGGCGGCGTAGACGGTGACGCCGGCGTCGGACAGGAGGGCAGTTTTCACCGCTTCCTCGTGTACGCCTTTATTGGATTGGCAGGCCGATAGCGCGCCGATCAGCGCGAGGACAAGAGCGATATTGCAGACAAATCGAGCATGGTTGAAAGCGATCATTGCGGGCGCGGCGTGGACTGTTGACGGGCTTCTATTGTAGAGGATCAGCAGCACGCCACGCAGAGACGTCTTCGCCGTGGCGATCGTCAGGATCGAAATGGATGCGAGGAAAGATTGTTTCTAGAATTCATGCTCGTTGAACGCACGCTTTGCTCTCTCCTCGGCGGCAGTCCACGCCTGCGCTTCCGTGGGAAATGTTCCTGCCGGAATATAGGTCTCGGCGATCTCCGGTTCGCGCGTCAGGCGGACATACACTTGTGCCTCATAGTTGCCGTCGGGTAGCGGTAGCGCAAGAATGCGTGCAAGATGTTCTCCGCTTTGCAGCACCCGCCCAGTCGCAGGCGTATCGGTCGCTGCGGCTTGCGGATCGCCCGGATGCCCTTCGACACTCGTTCCGTTCGGTTCATGCCCCTTCTTTCCACCATTCGGATGGCTTTCCGCATCAGGATTGATCGAGCGCTGCTCGCGCTCCAGTTCCGTCTGCGCGGGCGACTTCTCACCGCTGCCGATATCCTGCTCATCCATGAAGTGCCTGGGTTCTGATGCCATGCGATTCTCCTCATTGTCGTCAGCGTAAGCATATGATGATGGCGCACGGAGATAGTTCTTTGCGCAATTGCCGGGCGCGTCGCGGAGCGCCGGCGACGAACCATCCTGTTGGCTTTTCGTCTAATTTTTATTTGGAGGCCATATGGGCAATTCGCAACGCGAGCCAGACGAGCTTGGGAAGCCGGATCCGCAAGTTGCGCGCACCAAGGACAATCCTATCGGCATCGACGACATCGGTTTGCCATCCGGCATTTCGCCGGACGAATTGCCGAAGCTTGAGGAAATCAGGCCCGACCCCGCCAAGCTCAAGGACAAATAATTGATTGCCCTGCACAGTCAATGAGGAAGGACGAAACATGGCAAGCAAGCAAGAGTGCGACAAATATGCAGCGGAACTGATTCAGCGATTCGAGGACTTCACCCGATGGGCGATCGCGCACTGGCCCAATCCGGAATCTCCTTTGCTCTCGTCGGACTTCAATGAGTCGCGGCGGGAAATTGGACGGTTGGCCGGGCCCAAGCTGGGCGACGGAAGTTTGGACGACGGATCTGCCGGCAACAGGGCGGCCACTCAGTATATCGACATGAACCCGATGCCTTGGCCCTGATGGCCGAGTCATGCGTCTTGTTATGTTGATTACAAACCAGCAAGCTTTTGCTGTATTTCAATATTGATATTTCCGGAGATATCGAATTTGTTAACAGATGTTTCTTCATGGTTAACATAAAAAGCAAGGTGCTACACTTCCGGCGTTTCAAAGGGGTCCAACCTTTGGTTGGTGTTGTTTATTCCATCGGCATTAGTCGCTATACGAAAAAGAGGAAATCATGATCCAGAAATTGAAGCGCGCGTTTGTCTGGATGCTGCTGAGCGCATTCACGTTTGTCGGGTTTACCCAGACCGTGCAAGCGGCGATGATCGGCACCGACCAAGTGCTCGCTGCGAATGCGGCCCAGCAGAACAAGGAGCGCATCGCTGCAGCGCTCGATCGTCCCGAAGTGATGGCACAACTTGAAAAAATGGGCGTCAACAAGAGTGACGCGCAGGCCCGTGTCGCCGCGCTGACCGATGCGGAAGCAGCCACGCTGGCGAACCAGATCGACACGCTGCCCGCCGGCGGTGATGTGGTCGGTGCGCTGGTCCTGATCTTCGTCGTGCTGCTCGTCACGGATATTCTCGGCCTGACCAAGGTATTCCCGTTCACCCGCTCCAGGCGGTAAATGCCGGTTCACATGAAGCGTTCCTGGCGCGAGCTTGTGCCGGGAATGCTGATGGTGCTTGTGTTGCTGAGTGGTTGTGCGACGCAGACGCGATCGCTTCTGCAATCCGCGTCAACCACCCGGCTGCCGCCGAAAGTCGAGCTGGTCTCCACACCTTTCTTCCCGCAGGAACGCTACCAGTGCGGGCCGGCCGCTTTGGCGATGTCGCTCAATGCGGCGGGGATTTCGGCGACACCGGACGCGCTGGTGCCTCAGGTGTATGTGCCGCAGCGCGAAGGCAGCCTGCAGCCCGAAATGCTGGCGGCGGCAAGACGCAATGGCGCGCTCAGCGTGACCGTGCCTCCCACCGTCGAAGCCTTGCTCACGGAGCTTGCTGCCGGCAATCCGGTCATCGTCTTGCAGAACCTGAGCCTGCCCTGGTTCCCGCTCTGGCATTACGCGGTAGCGATCGGATATGACCTGAACAGTGCTGATATCGTCTTGCGATCAGGCACGACCGAGCGCGAGATCATGCCCTTGTCCACCTTCGAGCATACCTGGGCGCGCAGCGGCTATTGGGGCATGGTGGTGCTGCCGCCCGGCCGATTGCCGGCGACTGCGGACGAGCAGGCCGTCGTTGCAGCGACCGTGGCATTCGAAAAGAACGGTGACGCTGTATTGGCTCGCAAGGCTTATAGCGCCGCATTGAAGCGCTGGCCGCACAATCTCGCTCTGCAAATGGGGTACGGCAACACCGCGTACGCCATAGGCGATCGTCAAGCCGCAGCCGCGGCATTCAGGGCTGCCGCACAAGAACATCCGGATAGCGCGCCGGCCTTCAATAATCTGGCATCTGTGCTGGCCGAACTTCACGAGTACAAGGAAGCACGCGCAGCGGCGGAAAGAGCCGCTGCATTAGGTGGGCCGTGGCGGGAAGCGGCGCAGGCTACCTTGCGTGCGATCGAGATCGGGGAGCGGAAAGCCGGACGATGAGCTATGCGCTATTTGCCGGCGGGGACGATTCACGAGAAATGCAATGCAAGAATGCTTACTTCTTCCGGGCCGCGTTTCTATCCATGCAAAGCTTTTCCGGGCCACTGGCTTCGCAACGTTTGTCGATCAGAAGCCTGACGACCACTGCGCCAACAATTCCGACGATGAACAGCAAAATCATTAACTGAATGATGGTGATGCCTTTCATGCGATTCATTATCTTGACTCCCTTTACCGAGGAAACGAGAATCGTGTCCTTCGAACCGAACCATGCGGATGGAACCACCCAGCCGCGGCGACCACACAAAGCTGAAGCAAGAGCATCGCTTGAATGATTTGCTTCGGTTTACCCGGAATACTGTTCAGCTTTTACCAGGTTTTTCAACCAACAATAATACGCAACACTACAAGTTGCGAGAATGATCAAAGGAGACGCACATGAATGTGCAAATGCTGGGCCCGGAATATTCTCTGACCCCGTCGCTGTATGAACACTTGCAACAAAGCTTGCATGCGGCCTTTGCCCGTGCGCGCAGCCATGTTGTGCGCATCGTCGTGCGCCTGGGCGATCTCAACGGCCCCGGCGGGGGACGTGACAAGGTATGTCAGCTCAACGTCACCATGGCAGGCCAACCGGAAGTCGTGATTCGTGAAGTGCAGGAAGACATGTATTACGCAATCGATTGCGCGGTAAGACGCGCCGCGCATCGCGCGCTGCGCCTGATGCAACGCAGGCATGCCAGTCCGGCCAAGAGGGAGGACGCCGCGCCGGTCTGATATCAGAAGACGGCTTTGGCGATCATGCCAAGTGCAACGATCGCGGATACGAAGGCAAAGGCTTTCTGCATCTGCGATCCCGCCAGCCGATTTGCAGCCAGCCTGCCGGCGAACATGCCGGCAAGGCCACCGACAGAGAAGGGGAGCGCCACGTTCCAGTTCACATGACCTGCGATCGCGCTCGAGATCACCCCCATGGCCGATACGAGCGCGATGACAGCCAGCGAAGTCGTTACGACGGATTTCATGTCGAGGTCGGTGTAGCGTTGCAGCGCGGGGACCATGACGAAGCCGCCGCCCACTCCAAGCAATCCCGATAGGAGACCGGCAAGGGCGCCGGAAAGCGCGAGCGATCTCGCGCAGTGAGAGGTCCATATGAAGCGCCCGCTGGCTTGATGTCGCACGCATGGGGGCACAAGTTCCGGGTTCCGCTGTTGCGAGGATGGCGATGCGCCGGCCTGCCGGAAGGTGCGGACTGCAACGAGCAGCATGACGATGGCAAACAGGACAGCAAGCCAGCGATTGTCGATATGGCGCGCCAGCCAGAGGCCAGGCGGGGAAAACACAATGCCGAATCCAGCCATCAGGAGCGCTGCCCTATAACGAACGGTTCCCGTCTTGAGTCCAAGCGCCGCTCCCAGGGCGGCAGCCAGTCCGACGGCGAGAAGCCCGATCGGTCCCGCATCGGCGACGCCGAGATGGGCACCGAACATCAGTAGCGGCACGGCAAGAATGCCGCCTCCTGCGCCGGTCAAGGCCAGGATCACCCCGACAATCAGGCCCAGAACCAGGCTAGTCATCATTCTCCTTGATCGATCAGGCAGCCGCGCAGTATCAGCCCGCGAAGCGCCGGCGGACGAGGTCGCACAATGCATAGACGGATTCGTCGGCGATCCGGTAGTACGCGATCGTACCGTGGCCCCGGCGCGCGACCAGCCCGTGCTTGCTCAAAATTGCCAGGTGCTGGGAGATATTGGAAGAGGTGTAATCGCATAACTCCGCGAGTTCTCCGACATTGCGTTCGCCTTGACGGAGCAGGTTGAGGATGCACAGCCGGGCCGGCACCGACAGCACCTGAAAGTACGCGGCGACCTGCCTCGTGGTTTCTCTCGGTAATCCTTTCATCGTACATCCTTCATCACTGCGCGCGTGGCGCAAGGCAGATCTTGTTAAAATGCATGATTGCGTATTTACTTAAGTAGTCACATAATACATCAAAGCGGCCTGACAGAGATTTCCGCTTGGGCGATTTCGACACAAGACATGACACTCGGAGAGAACCATGGCTCATATCGTAATTCTTGGTGCGGGAATCGGCGGCATGCCCGCCGCCCACGAGCTTCGCAACATGCTGGACCGCAGCCACCGTATCACGGTGGTCAATGCCGTCGATTACTTTCAGTTTGTGCCATCGAATCCCTGGCTGAGTGTTGGCTGGCGGGACCGCAAGACGATCAGTTTTCCGATCCGGCCCTATCTCGAAAAGCGCGACATTGCCTTCATTGCGCAGCCGGTCACGATCATTGATGCGGCCAACAACGCATTGGTGCTGGCCGATGGCAGCCGGCTTGATTACGACTACCTGGTCATCACGACGGGACCCAAGCTGGCATTCGACGAGGTGCCGGGTGCGGGGCCGGCGGCCAATACCCATTCGATCTGCGCCCTGGATCATGCCGAGCAGGCTTTCGCCGACTACCAGCAATTCCTGAAGGAACCCGGACCCGCGATCATCGGGGCGATGCCTGGCGCATCCTGTTTCGGTCCGGCCTACGAATTCTCATTCATCTTCAATGCCGACCTGCGCCGCCGGAAACTGCGCAGCAAGGTGCCGATGACCTTTGTCACCAGCGAACCGTATATCGGGCATCTTGGCCTGGGCGGCGTGGGCGACTCGAAATCGATGCTTGAAAGCGAATTGCGGCAGAACGATATCAAATGGATCACGAATGCGAAGGTGACGCGCGTCGAGCCGGGAAAAATGTTCGTCACCGAACTGGATGAACATGGCGGCGTCAAAAAGGAGCACGAGCTGCCTTTCAAGTTCAGCATGATGCTGCCGGCCTTCCGTGGCGTCGATGCCGTCGCGGACGTCGAGGGATTATGCAATCCGCGCGGTTTCGTGCTGGTGGATGAGTACCAGCGCAGCAAGAAGTACCGGAATATTTTCGCCGCCGGCGTGTGCATCGCCATTCCACCTGTCGAGGCAACGCCCGTGCCGACCGGCGCGCCCAAGACCGGCTACATGATTGAAACCATGGTGACGGCCATCGTGCACAACATCGCCGCGGACCTTGCCGGCCAGCCGGCCACCGCGAAAGGAAGCTGGAACGCGATCTGTCTTGCCGACATGGGAGAAACCGGCGTCGCCTTCGTTGCACTGCCGCAGATCCCGCCGCGCAACGTCGCGTGGATGAAGAAGGGCAAATGGGTGCATGTGGCGAAGGTCGCCTACGAAAAGTACTTCATGTACAAGATGAAGAACGGAACCTCCGAACCGATTTACGAAAAATACATCCTCAAGTCGCTCGGTATCGAGCGGCTTGAACCTTGAATCTTTGGCAAAGGAACATGATGGGAATTTTGGGCAAGCTGTTTTCAATGGTTTCCGGCGGTGCATCGGAACAATTGCCGGAGCAGGCGACGCTGATCGACGTACGGTCGCCGGCGGAATTCGCTGCGGGGCATATCGATGGCGCCATTCCGCTGCCGCTGCCATCCATGGCGCAGGGAATCGACAAAATCGCACAAGACAAGGAGGCACCGATCATTGTCTATTGTCAGAGCGGGGCGCGCTCGGCTGCGGCAAGGCAGCAACTGATCAGTCTGGGTTACCGGCAGGTGGTGAACGGCGGCGGCGTATTCTCGCTGGCGCGGCGCATGAACCGTCGCATTCTCAGCTGAGCGACACGGATGCACCGCCTGCGGAACTTGATGCAAATCATTTTTTTCCGATGGGCGGCGGGGTACGCTGCCTTGAATGGAGACCACCCCAGGACAGGTTCTCGACATGCCATTTCAATTTACCCCCATCCCGGAATACGAACAGCTGGAAACGGCTTCGCATTACTTCGCGCTGTTTGCAGAACCGATGCGCCTGAGAATCCTCAGTACGCTACGCAATGGGGAGCGCACGGTCAATGAAATCGCGGCACATATCAACGCGAAACAATCCAACGTCTCGCACAAGCTCAAGCTCCTGCATCAGTCCGGGGTCCTCGTACGACGCAAGGAGGGCACCCAGGTTTTCTATGGCGTTGGCGACCAGAACGCGATGACGCTGTGCCGCGACGTGTGCCGCAAGAAGGCCATCGGCTGGCGAAATGCGGGTGGCGGAAACTTCGAGACCTGTCGCCTGCCCGACCGGCGTTGCAGCATTGGCGGAGGTAGCTGCCAGTGGGAGAAATCGCTGGCGCTCGTGACGAACGGACCTGCGATGCACGAAATTCCGTAAACGGAAACGTGTGCCTGCAGAAAATTAGTCTTATGCAGGCAGCGCCTGGCCGGCGAGCACCGCGAAGTAGGCGGGAAACAGTTCGCGCCGGCGTGCATGGGATTCGGTGATCCGCATGGTGTAGTAGCCGACCTGGTGGTAATAGGTGATGCGTGCGCGGATCATCGCTTCCTTTTCCGAGAAGCCCAGCGCCGAAAAAATCCGTGTGAGCACCTTCAGGCGCGCCGTATCGGCCGAGCGCACCGCGCGCGCCACTTCGGGAGCATTGCGTGCCCAGTCGCGCACCGCGCTGTCGAAATCGGGATCGAATTCCTTCTCCTCGAGCCAGATGCGGGTAAAGCGAGCGAGCTGCTGCAGTGCCGGCTCCTTGTCCTTGCCGATCACGCGCAGGAAAGGCTCGGTGTTTTGCGAACGCCAGTGCTTGAGCAGCGCATCGAGCAAGGCCTGGCGGTCCGCGAAATGCCAGTAGAAACTGCCGCGCGTGACGTTCAGGTCACGCGCCAGACGATCCACCTTGACGTCGGCCACGCCGTGACGTACCAGCGCCGCGCACGCAGCCAGAATCCAGTCTTCAGCCGACAGGTTGTCGGCCGTTTTGCTGCGCGCTTTCGTCATGGGTCGTCCTCACTTGTTGGAGATGGTTTCCAGTGGTTCGAACTTGCCGTTCTTGACCTGCGAAATGGTAACTGCCGCCGAGCGCAGGTCACCCTTGCTGTCAAATGCGATCTGGCCAGTCACGCCCTTGAAGTTGAGCTTGTAAATCTGGGGCAGATACTTCTTCGGATCAGCCGAGTCCGCCGCCTTCATGGCGTTGATCAATACGTTGGTCGCATCATAGCCATAAGGTGCGTACATGACAACCTTGCCGAACCTGGCATTGAACTTCTTCGTGAAGTCCGGGCCGCCGGGCATTTTCTCGATGGCCTGGCCGGAATCGCCGGAATAGGTGCCTTCCGCCGCATCCTTGCCGGCCAGGTTCGCGAATGCGTCGCTGGAAATCGAGGAGCCGAACAGCGGGATCTTCATGCCCATCTCCACCATCTGCTTCTTGAATGGACCCGCCTGCGCATCGACGCCGCCGTAGAACACTGCTTGCACGTCCTTGCTCTTGATCTTCGTGAGGATCGGGCGGAAATCGGATGCCTTGTCATTGGTATATTCGCGTGCGGCCACCTTGCCACCGAGCTTGGTCACCGTTTTTGCCACCACGTCTGCCAGTCCCTGTCCGAACGCGGTACGATCGTCGACTACCGCAACCGACTTCGCGCCGAGCTTTTCTACCATGTACTGGGCGATGGCTGCGCCCACCTGCTGGTCGTCGCCGATCACGCGGAATACCGTCTTGAAGTGCTGGCGGGTCAGTGTCGGATTGGTGGCTGCCGGTGCAACCTGCGGAATACCGGCGGCGTTATAGACCTTGGAAGCGACTACGGTGGGGCCCGAATTCAGATGACCGACAACGCCGGCGACGCCCGCATCGACGAAGCGATTGGCAATTGCGACAGCCTGCTTCGGGTCGGCCTGGTCGTCCTCGGAGAGCATCACAAAACGCACTTCCTCGCCACCCAGTTTGATGCCTGCGGCGTTCGCCTCGTCGATTGCGAGCTTGACCGCGTTTTCAAAGTCCTTGCCAAGGTGAGCCACGCCGCCGCTGTACGGACCGGACACGCCGATCTTGACGACTTTTTCGGCCGCAGCCGGCTGGCTGAATGCAAAGGCGCAGGTGCATAGCGCAGCGAGCAGCGTGAAGCGGCGCGGGCGCGAGAAAATTTCATGTTTCATTAGAGGGTCTCCCAGTGTGATAAAAAACAATGCGTCGCGGGGAACCCGCTCAGCCGGCTTGCCGGAAAACGACAGTGCGTTCTCCGTTCAACAATACACGCCGTTGCGCATGCCAGCGAACTGCACGCGACAGCACGACGTTTTCAATATCCTTGCCGATGCGCACGAACTCATCGGGCGTCAGACCGTGGTCCACGCGTACGGTTTCCTGCTCGATGATCGGGCCTTCGTCGAGATCGGGCGTCACATAATGTGCCGTGGCGCCGATCACCTTCACGCCGCGGGCGTGCGCCTGGTGATAGGGCCGGGCCCCCTTGAAGCTCGGAAGGAAGGAGTGGTGGATGTTGATGCAGCGCCCTTCAAGCGCGCGGCACAGATCGTCGGAAAGGATTTGCATGTAGCGCGCCAGCACCGTCAGCTCGGCCTTGTACTCGCGAATGGCGTCGAGCATGCGCGTTTCCTGCGCGCGCTTGTCGCCGCCTTCGAGCGGCAAATGCACATAGGGAATTCCATACCATTCCACCAGCCGGCGCATTTCCTCGTGGTTGGACACCACCGCGACGACATTGATCGGAAGCTCGCCCGAATGCCATTGATGCAGCAGGTTATTGAGGCAGTGGCCGTGCTTTGATACGGCGATGATGGTGCGCATCGCGTGCGATTCCGGCGTGATCTGGATCGTCATGCCGAAGCGTCCCGCCACCGCGTGCAGCGCCGCGTTGACCGCATCCATGCCGGCGAAGCCTTCGTCCTCGGCACGGAACACCGTGCGCATGAAGAACAGGCCGGTGTCCGGATCGCCGTAGTGCGAGGACTCGGTGATGAAGACCTTCTGGCTGGACAAAGCCGTGGCGACGGCGGCGACAATGCCCGACTGGTCGGCGCAGCGGACAGTGAGTATGTAATGTTCGTTGGGATGTTTCATATCGATCTACAAGGCATCGCAGGCATACGCCCACCAGTCGGCGAGATAGGGTTCCAGGGTGGCGTCAGCCAGCAGCAAGGCATCGAACTCCGAAATACGGAAGAGCACCGCGGCCACGTCCGCCCAGCGCAGGCGCGTGGCGTTGCCCGGCGCCGGCAATGCCGACACATCGGCCAGGCGCGCGAGCACGCCGGGCAGGGCGGCTCCTTCCAGTCGCCATACGCCGACGGCCTCGCTCAGGTCGATGGCGCAGCCCGCTTCGCTATTGCCCGGTTGCAGTTCCGTCAGCAACTTCTTCAGACGATCGGGCGAGGATGCCAGCGCGATTCGCTCCGTCCTGCTGCGCCAGGTCAGCCATGGATCCGTGCCGCTCCAGGCGCCATGCTGCTGCGGCCAGGCAGCGTGCAACGCAGCGGCGGCAGGCGCGGCAACGGCCGGCTCGTCATCCTTGAATACGCGTATCGTGGCCACACCCCATCCGCTCAATCGTGTCATGCTCGGGCGCATTGCATCAAGCTCCATTCAATCGTTCACCGGCCGGATCGTAAAACGGTGTCTCGACCACCTCCGCTTCCAGCCAGGCCCCCATGTGATGCAGCCGGATGCGTTCTCCCGTACGGCTGCGGCCGCGCCGCAACATCCCTAGCGCAACCGGTTCGCCGAGGATCGGACTGAAGTAACTCGACGTCACCCAGCCTTCGGTCTCGCAGGGCAGGGGAGCGGGCGCCACTTGCGCACCCACCGGCAGCCGCGTGCGCCGGTCCACCGGGCGCATGCCCACCAGTTGCATGCGGTTGGCATCGCGTGAGGCGGGGCGCAGCAATGAGCGGCGCCCGACGAAGTTGGCGGCCTTTTTCTCGATGCCGCGGTCGAAGCCGACATCGGCGGGCTGCGTGGTGCCATCAGTGTCCGCGCCGACATGCAGATAAGCCTTTTCGGTGCGCAGGATCTGCAGCGCTTCGACGCCGTAAGCAGTGACATCGAACTGTTTTCCGACCTCCCACAATCGGTCGAGCAATTCCTGCGCGTACGATGGCGGCAGGTTGATCTCGTAACTCAGCTCGCCGCAAAAACTCGCGCGCAGAACGCGCAGCGGCACACCATCGATTTCAGTGCCTTGCATCGTCATGTGCTTCATGTGTGACGGCGCGAATTCCGCGGGAAAGCCAAGCTCCTGCAGCAGCTTCCATGCAAGCGGCCCGGCGACGGTGATGTTGGCCCATTGCCCGGTGACCGGAATGACGGCCACGCGCATGTCGACGAATTCGCATTGCAGCCATTCATCGAATGCCGCAGCGGTGCGCTCCACGCCGCCGCTGGTGGTGTTGACCCAGAAATGCTGTTCCGACAAGCGCACCACGATGCCGTCGTCGACGATCACACCGTTCTCGTTCAGCAGCAAGCCGTAGCGTCCATGGCCGGGCTTGAGCGTGGACATGGTGCCGACATACATGAGGTCAAGGAAAGCGGCCGCATCCGGTCCCGCCACCTCGATCTTCCCAAGAGGAGAGCCGTCGAACAAGCCTGCGCCGCGCCGTACCGCGAGTGCTTCGCGCAAGGCCGCCTGCTCGAGATTTTCTCCTTCACGCGGATAGGCCGCCGGACGCATCCAGCCGCCGAATTCCTCGAACAACGCGCCGCGCTGCTCATGCCAGGTATGTGCTTGCAACCGGCGTCGCGGCCGGTAGCGCTCGCCGCTGCGGCCGCCGACGATGGCGCCCATGGTGATCGGTTTGAAGGGCGGACGGAATTTGGTCGTGCCCACTTGCGCCGGTTCGCGCGCGGTATGCGCACCTAGTCGCACCAGCGCATTGATGTTGCTCGTCTTGCCCTGATCGGTGCCCATGCCGGTCGCCGTGTAGCGCTTGAGATGCTCGACCGATCGATAGTTCTCGCTCGCGGCGATTCGTATGTCATCGCTGCTGACGTCGCTTTGCAAATCCACGAAGATCTTGCCTTTGCGCGCGCCTTTTTCCAGGGCTGCCGGCGCGGGATGGGTGTCTGCCAGACACGTTCCAACGCCGCCCACCGGCGCGGCCGGGATGCTGGCTCCGGCCAGCAGTGCGCGCACCGACTCTTCCGCGTGCATGCTTGCCGCTGCTTCGTCAAACACGCCGGCGCATGCGCCGACCGCCGCGATGCCGGCAGGCGTGCCGTGCGGCACGAACATGGCGGATTCGTCCACCCAGCGCAGCTTGCCGCCCGCTTGCGAAAACAGGTTCACGTTCGGCGTGAAACCGCCTGCACAGGCGATCGTGTCGGCGTCGATGCTGCGCACCTGCCCACCGGCCAACAACTGTGCGGATCGTACCGACGATTTGCCTTCGATACCGACCACCAAGGCATCGTGCCAGTGCGGCACGCCTGCTGGAACGGCGACGTGTGCACCACGGCTTCCTGCGGGCCGTGCGTCGGCGATTCCCGCGACCGCGATACCCGCACGCTGCAAGGCAGCCGCCGTCGCATAGCCGCTATCGGCGTTGACTGCCAGCAGAACCCGTTTCCCGCAGGCCGCCGCATAGTCGGATGCATAGCGTTGTACGGCGCCCGCGAGCATGACGCCCGGCCGATCGTTATCGGGAAACAGCATCGGCCGCTCAAAGGCGCCGGTTGCGAGCACGATATGCGACGCGCGTATCTTCCAGACCCGTTCGCGTACGTCGCTGCCGTTCGACAGCGCCTCCAGTGCTGTCACAAAATGGTGGTCGTAAACGCCGAATGCCGTGGTGCGAACAAGCACCTGCACGCCGGCGCGCGCGAGGTCTTCGCGCCATGAATCGGTATCCTGCTGCGTCGCCCAGCGCTGCCAGCCGCCCAGCGCCTTGTCCGATTCCAGCAGCACGGTGCCCGCACCGGCGGCAGCGGCCGCGCGCGCGGCTGCCACGCCGCTGGCGCCACCGCCGATCACCAGCACATCGGTATCGATGCTGACTTCATCGTAACGATCACGGTCGCGTCCCTGTGGCGCAACCCCAAGGCCTGCCATGTTGCGCACCTTCGGTTCGAACAGATGCCAGTTCGGCCACATGAAGGTCTTGTAATAGAAGCCTGGCGGCATGAAGCGAGCGAATTTCGCGGTTGCGGCCGAGAAGTCGAGATCGACACTTGGCCACGCGTTGCCGCAGTCGGCGATCAATCCGTCGAACAGCTCGATATCGGTAGCGCGTGTAACGGGCGTGCGATCGGCGCCAAGGCCGATGTCAATGATGGCGCTCGGTTCTTCCGGGCCGCAGGTGAAGACGCCGCGCGGCCGATGCAGCTTGTAGCTGCGTGCGACAGTGCGCACGCCGGATGCGATCAATGCCGATGCCAGCGTATCGCCTTCGTAACCCTGCAGCCTGCGTCCCGCAAACTGAAAATCGATGGGACGCGTGGTGTCGATCAGGCTGTGCCGATCAGCCTTCAGGCGGTAGCCGCTCATTCTGCATCTCCATTCGCCGGCAGATCCGGGCGCTTTCCGGTAATGTCATACACCGCATGCACCTCGTGCGTGATCGTGTCGCGCAATACGTTGAACCATTGTCCGCAGCCGAAAGTGTGGCGCCAGCGTTCGGCATGGGCGCCGCGCGGATTGTCCCGAAAGAACAGATACTCTCCCCAGGCCTCGTCGCTGACAGCGGAGGCAGGGCCGGGACGTGCGATGGCTGTCTGGCCGCCGCAGTGAAATTCGTTTTCTGGCCGCCCGCCGCAGCAGGGGCATGTGAGTTGCATCATGTCGGAGTCCTAATGCGCAATGCCTGACGCTGCCGCTTCGTCGATCAGCCTGCCGGTGTAAAAGCGCTCAAGCTGGAACGGCTCGGCCAGCTCGTGGCTGCGCCCGGTCGCCAGCACATGGGCGAGCGTCCAGCCGCCGACCGGGATCGCCTTGAAGCCGCCGGTGCCCCACCCACAGTTGATGTAGAGGCCGCGCACCGGCGTCGGCCCGATGATCGGGCTGGAGTCCTGCACCACGTCGACAATGCCGGCCCACTGGCGCATCAGGCGCAACCGGCTGAACGAAGGGAACATCTCCAGGGTTGCGGCCAGCACCTGCTGGGTGACTGCGTAACTGCCGCGCTGTGCATAGGAAATGAAGTGATCGATGCCACCGCCGATGACCAGTTCGCCCTTGTCGGACTGGCTCCAGTAGGCGCCCACGGCGGGCGACATGACGACCGTATCCAGTACCGGCTTGACCGGCTCGCTTACCATCGCCTGCAGTGCGTAGCTGGTCACCGGCAGGCGGAAACCGGCCATGTCGGCGAGCAGGGTGCTGCTGCCTGCGACGGCGACGCCGACCCGCTCGGTGCGCATCGTGCCACGGTTGGTCTTGACGCCGCTTATCTTCCCGCCTGACATCTCGAAACCGGTGACCGTGCAATTCTGGATGATGTCCACGCCAAGCGCCGACGCGGCGCGCGCATAGCTCCACGCCACGGCGTCATGGCGCGCGGTGCCGGCGCGACGCTGGATGAACCCGCCGAGAATCGGAAAGCGCGCCTGCGGGCCGCCATCGGCGAGGCGCGGGCACAGTTCCATCACTTCATCGCGGGAAAGCAGGTCGGAGTCAATGCCGTTGAGCCGCATGGCATTCGCCCAGCGCGCCATCGAATCCAGATCGTGGCGTGTGTGCGCGAGCGTTACCATGCCGCGCTGGCTGAACATGATGTTGAAATTCAGGTCGCGCGACATGGCTTCATAGAGCCGCACCGAGAATTCGTACAGCCGCGCGCTTTCGGGATAAAGATAGTTGGAACGGACCACCGTGGTATTGCGCCCGGTGTTGCCGCCGCCGATCCAGCCTTTTTCCAGAACGGCGACCCTGGTCATGCCATGGTTTTTCGCCAGGTAGTAAGCGGTCGCGAGTCCATGACCACCGCCGCCGACGATGATTGCGTCGTACTGCGGCTTTGGCTCGGCGTCCAGCCATGCGGGAGTCCAGTCGGCGTTGCCGCGCCAGCCCTCTCGCATCAAAGCCCATGCAGAATATTTCATCCGATGCAGTTTATCCGCGGCAATAATGGGTGTCAATACAGTACTGTATGGTGATTTTCGTCGTCACTCCATGCACTTCTGTATGGAGTGGAAATTGACCCTGTCGACGGACGGCGAAATGCGTTTGGATCGACACCCGACAACATCGAGCGTCAATACGCGGTTATTGCCACGTACTACTTTCCCGTCGATTGCACAATCTCATGGATCAATTGAAGGGCAGAAATGCCGATGCCCAGTAGCGCCGCGGAGGAGTACCATGTTCCTGTCCGGCGCGCTTGAAAATCGCCCCGAAGCGATTGTTCGCGGGCGTGCCACAAGGGACGCGCCTCTTCTCGAGATCACCATGCGTTGATCCGTCCGGGCCGAGGCGATGAAGGGGATTTATCGCATGAGCATGACAGACGCCTTCTGTACTCCGGCATGGGCTGAATGGTGTATTCGACCCGCCTTGAACCGGAAGTTCTCCCGCCATCGAAAGACCTTTTTCGGTGCCGCCGCCACTGCGCATGCGACAGATATCGACCAGACAATTCTTTAATCGAGAGGCGATGATGAACGACGAAAAGACTTCAAAAGACGAGCAGCTGCGCGAAGCTGCACTTGACTATCACCGCAACCCCACGCACGGCAAGATACAGGTGGTCTCCACCAAGGCCTTGTCCAATCAGCGCGACCTGTCGCTGGCCTATTCGCCCGGTGTTGCCTTTGCCTGCGAAGAGATCGAGAAAGATCCGTCCAAGGCCGCCGAGTACACCTCGCGCGGCAACCTGGTGGCAGTCGTGACCAACGGTACCGCCGTGCTCGGGCTCGGCCACATCGGTCCGCTTGCCGGCAAACCGGTCATGGAGGGAAAGGGCTGCCTGTTCAAGAAATTCGCCGGCGTCGATGTATTCGATATCGAACTCGACGAACTTGATCCGGACAAGCTGGTCGATGCCATCGCGATGCTCGAGCCGACCGTGGGCGGCATCAACCTCGAAGACATCAAGGCGCCGGAATGCTTCTATATCGAGAAGAAGCTGCGCGAGCGCATGAACATTCCTGTCTTCCATGACGACCAGCACGGCACCGCAATCATCTCGACCGCGGCCTTGCTGAATGCACTCAAGGTGGTGGGCAAGGACATCGGCAAGGTCAAGTTGGCGGTCTCCGGCGCGGGTGCCGCGGCGATTGCGTGCCTCGACACCATGGTGAGCCTTGGCGTGCGCCGCGAAAATGTCTATGTGGTTGATTCGCGCGGCGTGATCCACACCGGCCGCGATGCCAGCATGGAAGCCAACAAGGCGCGCTATGCGCAGGACACAACAGCGCGCACCCTGGCGGATATCGTCAAGGGTGCCGACGTGTTTCTCGGCTGCTCCACCAGCGGGGTATTGACCGGCGAGATGGTCGCCACCATGGCGGACCGCCCGATCATTCTGGCACTGGCCAATCCGGAACCCGAGATTCGCCCGGAAGTTGCCAAGGCGGCGCGCCCGGATTGCATCATCGCCACCGGCCGTTCGGATTACCCGAATCAGGTCAACAATGTGCTGTGCTTCCCCTACATCTTCCGCGGCGCGCTCGACTGCGGCGCCACCAAGATCACGGGTGAAATGAAGCTCGCCTGCGTGAAGGCCATCGCCGAACTGGCCGAAGCCGAAAGCAATGACGCCGTGGCCGCCGCCTATGCAGGCCAGGACCTGACCTTCGGCCCCGAATATGTGATCCCCAAGCCCTTCGATCAACGTCTCATCGAACGCATCGCACCCGCGGTTGCCAAGGCGGCGGCCGAGTCCGGTGTGGCCACGCGGCCGATCGCCAATCTGGATGCTTACCGCCAGCAGTTGAGCCAGCGCGTCTATCACACCGGGCTCATCATGCGTCCGGTGTTCAACACCGCGAAGATGTCGCCCAAGCGCGTCGCCTATGCCGAAGGTGAGGAAGAGCGCGTGCTGCGCGCAGTGCAGACGGTGGTCGACGAAGGACTGGCCAAGCCGATTCTGATCGGCCGCCCGCATGTGATCGACATGCGCATCCGGAAAGCAGGCCTGCGCCTGAAGGCCGGTGTCGATTTCGAAATCGTCAATCCCGAGGAAGATCCGCGCTACCGCACCTACCATGAAGCCTACCAGGCCCTGCGCGGACGCGACGGCATCACGCCCGACATGGCCAAAACCGCGCTGCGTCGATCCAACACGCTGATCGGCACGATGCTGGTGCATATGGGCGATGCCGATGCGATGCTGTGCGGAACCGTGGGACGTTTCGACGCTCACCTCGAACACGTTCGCGATGTCATCGGCCTGGCGCCGGGCGCCGGCGTGTTTGCGACGATGAATGCCTTGACGCTGGAAAAGTACACGCTGTTCATCACCGACACCTACGTCAATGACGACCCCAATGCGGAGGAGCTTGCGGCCATCACGCAACTGGCGGCGCGCGAGATCGTACGCTTCGGTTTGCAGCCGAAAGTTGCGCTTCTGTCGCACTCGATGTTCGGCTCGTCCTCGCGTCCATCCGCGCGGAAGATGCGCGCCGCGCGCGAAATTCTGGCACGTGTCGCACCCGATCTGGAGGTGGAGGGCGAACTGCAGGGCGATGCGGCACTGTCGGAGGATGTGCGGCGTCACTTCCTGCCGAGCTCCACGCTGACAGGCAGCGCCAACCTGCTCGTCATGCCGACCCTGGATGCGGCCAACATTGCCTTCAATCTGCTCAAGATCACGGGCGGTTACGGGGTGACGGTGGGGCCGATTCTGCTCGGTTCGGCCAAGCCGGTGCACATACTCAACCCCGCTGCGACGACGCGCCGCATCGTCAACATGACGGCACTGGCAGTCGCGGATGCAATTTCGTCGACACAGGCGTCAGGAGTTTCCGGTACGTAAGGCGCGCATTCGCCGAATCCCGTGGCGGCGCTCCAAACGCCGGCGCCGCCATGGCAGCATTTGCGAGGGAATGGCGATGCAGCAGGCACGCCCGCATTGCGCAATCCAGGCGCTGTTATCGCCTTCCCGTCATCTTGTCGACGCTTTGACGCAGGGGCGTTCCGTGTCCTGCGTCAAACATTTCCGATTTGTACCTGTCAGTACCCTTCGTGCTTGATCTGGCACAAGCAGGGGGTACTCGACAGGCATAGTCTGAATGCATATCGCCTGCCGGCGGAACGACGCATGCGTGTCACGCTGCGACAAACCACAGAAGTGCAACGTACGCGCTTCGCCCTCTCCTGAGGGCAGGGGAGTCAGGAATTGCATTTCGTACGAAATAGCACGATATAGCACCATGTGGAGCATGAAATGAAACATGCCAACGCTCTGGGCCTTCTGTTGGCCGCGATTTGTGCCGTGCCTGCCGCTTCGCAGGCGCAGCAGATGGCATTTACCTCGGTCGACGTTCACCTGAGAGCAGGGCCGTCCAGGGAGTATCCTGTTGTCGCCATACTCCCGGCGGGCCTCACGATATCCGTGCAGGGCTGTCTGGGCGATTACAGATGGTGTGACGTCATGGCGGGCCCCAATCGCGGATGGGTCTATGCGGGCAATATCGTCTATCCCTATCAAGGCACGAACGTTCCCGTTCTTACCTACGGCCCGGTGATCGGCATCGGCATCATTACATTCAGTCTGGGTTCCTACTGGGGTGAGCACTACCGTGGCCGCCCGTGGTATCCGCAGCGTCATCGCTGGATCGACCGGCCTCATCCTTACTACGGCCCCGGTGATCATCCGTCGCGACCGCATCCGGGATTCCGGCCGGATGCCAGACCGCATCCCTCGCAGGGACGACGGCAGGGCGATCATCGTCCGCCGGGGGCAAGACAGGGGCAGGAACCGAGCCGGCATCCCCCGCAAGGACAGGGCCCGGGTGGCTGGCACGGACGCTGACCATGCGCTCAAAAGATGAGCTGTTCCTTGCAGTACCTCGCAGAGCTTCCACGAAAAACCGAATCATTGAAACCGGTTACCGCACTGGTGGCGATTGCCTTCACAATGCTGATCTGCTCGATCGGCAGATCCATCATGATTTCGCGCGGTTTGATCAAGACCGGATTCGGCGTACGGCTGCTGTAAGGTAAAATTCAACGGTTGTTTTCACCGTCCCCGCATGCATGAGCAATTTCCCACGATTTTTCGCCGCTTCACTGTCCGCGCTGTTCCTCGCCGGTTGCTCGGCGCCGCCGCCGCGCGCCAATATCGAAAGCGGCGAGTTCGTTTCCACGGACATGTATTCGCGGGCGCTGCCGGGCACGAATGTCTCGGCATGCGAGGCCGCCCGGCGCGCGCTTCTCAGTCAGGGTTACGTGATGCGCGACATGAACGCATCCCAGATCAACGCGCTCAAGAAATTCCAGCCCACCGCCGACCGCCATGTGCAGGTTGAATTCCATGTCGTGTGCGAACCGAATGCCGACGGCAGCAATAGCGCGACGGTCTTCGCCAATGCGGTCCGCGACACCTACACGGTCAAGAAAAGCAGCAACTCGGCCAGCATCGGCGTAGGTGCCGTCGGGTCCCTGTCACTCCCGTTCGGCACCACCGACGACTCGCTGGTCAAGGTCGGCAGCGAAACAATCCAGGCGCGCAGTTTTTACGATCGCTTCTTCGAAATGGTCGAAGCGTATACCGACGAGAATCCGCCGGCAGCAGTCGGCCGTGTCCTGGACGACGAGCACAGTCACTGATCGCGGTGCAACGCAGGCCGACGGCAATCGCGCCGCCGACGACCGTCATCCCGCGACGGTGATCATCAACGTATCACCCGAGCGGAACCGGAACAAAGATCTTGGTATCCCCGCGTTGAATCAGCAGGGCCACATGCTTGCCTTCCTTCGACAGCAAGTCCTGCAGCTGCTCCACCGATTTGACCGGCGTGCCGTTGACCGCAATGATCACATCGCCGCTTGCCACACCGGCCCGCGCCGCGGCCCCTGTTACGCGCTCGATCATCACGCCCGATGCCAGATTGGCTTCATGCTTCTCTTCCGGCGACAGCGGGCGAACGGCCAGGCCCAGCTTGCCTTGCGGCCTGGCGCTGCTGTGGTCGTCCGATGCCAGCGAATCGCTCGCTTCCGTTAAGGTTGACGACAATTCCACGGTCTTGCCCGCGCGCCAGACCTCAAGCTTGGCCGCATCGCCGGGCTTGCCCATGCCGACGAGCGCGGGCAGGTCGCCCGAACGCGTAATGGCATGCCCGTTGTACTTCATGATCACATCGCCCGCCTTGATTCCCGCCTTCGCGGCCGCACTGCCGGGCGCCACGCTCGACACCAGCGCGCCTTGCGGTTGCTGCAGTTTGAACGAATCGGCCAACGTTTGGTTCAGTTCCTGGATCGTCACACCGAGACGTGCATGCGACACCTTGCCGTTCTTGACGATCTGGTCTTTCACATGCAGCGCGACATTGATGGGGATGGCGAAGGAAACACCTTCATAGCCGCCGGTGCGGCTGTAAATTTGTGAATTGATGCCCACCACATTACCGTTGGCATCGAACAGCGGCCCTCCGGAATTGCCGGGATTCACCGCGACGTCCGTCTGGATGAAGGGAACGTAGGTATCGCCCGGCAGCGCGCGGCCCTTGGCGCTGACAATGCCGGCCGTGGCGCTTTGCTCGAAGCCGAACGGCGATCCGATCGCGAGTACGTAATCGCCGACACCGAGCCGCTCGGGATCGCCGAGCTTCACTACCGGCAAATCACGCGCATCGATCTTCAGGACGGCGACGTCGGTGGCCGGATCGCTGCCCAGCACCTTCGCCTTGTACTCGCGGCGGTCGTTCAGCTTCACGATGACTTCGTCGGCGTCGCGCACCACGTGTGCATTGGTCAGGATCAGGCCGTCCTTGCCGATAATGAATCCCGAGCCTTGTCCGCGCACCGGCACGTCGCCGCGCGGAGCCCGCCCGCCGAACCCTGGCATGCCACGGAAAAACTGGAAGAACGGATCGTCCGGAAGGCCATCGTCGTCCATGCCTTTCATGCCGGCCTTGGCGACGCCTTCGGTATTGATGCCGACCACCGCCGGGCCGAAGCGCTCGACGATGGCGCGATAATTCGGCGCCGTGATCGGTCCGATCGGGCCGTCAGGAACGGCTTGCGTTGCGACGGCGGGACTGACTTGTTCAGGCGTGTTCTTGTGCAGCCAGTTCGACGGATTCCAGTTCAGCGCATTCGCGGTTCCGGCCGCAATCACGCCGGCGGCCATCATGCTGAGTGTCAGGGATTTGATCTTCATCTTCGATTCCTTTTCCAAGTCTCGGGAAACATCCACGGGACAAAGAGTAGAAAACGAAAATTAAGCGAGCATTAAGCTTGGTTGGGAAAGGCGATGCGAACTTTCAAGCCGCCCGCCGAAGAGCTGCCCAGATCGATCATCGCGCCATGCTGATCGGCAATGTTCTTGACGATCGACAAGCCAAGCCCGCTTCCTGTCTGGCCTGCAGTATCGCCACGATAGAAGCGATCGAATACCCGCTTGCGAACCGCTTCGGGAATGCCGGGCCCGGAGTCCTCGACCATCAGCACGACGCGTCCCGATTCTTCCGCAATACCCACGCGCACCCATCCGCCTTCCGGCGTGTAACGCACCGCATTGTCGAGCAGATTGCGGGCCAGTATGCGCAGGCCGGCTGCATCCGCGCGCAGGATCACCTTCTCGGGCGCGTCTTGCTCAATCCGAATCCCGCGTGCCTGCGCGAACATGAACACGTCCGCCAAGGCCTGGCGCATCAGTTCGGCAAGATCAATCGGTTGCGGCGAAGCGGCGCGGTCATTGGGATCGGTCTGCGCGGCAGTCAGCAATTGCTCGATCAGGTGCGTCGCCCGATCCACGCCTTCGTGCAGTTTGGCGAGTGCCGCCTTTTTCTCGATGTCGTCGGAAGCGCGTTCAAGGAGCTGCAATTGCAGTCTGACCGCGGTCAGCGGCGAGCGCAATTCGTGCGCGGCATCCGCCACGAAAGCATGCTGGCTCGCGAAGGCGCGCTGCAGCCGTTGCAACAGGGAGTTCAGCGCCTTGACCATGGGCGCGATTTCGTCCGGCAGACCGGTCTCGCTCACTTGTTCCAGGCTGTGCGCATCGCGCTGTCCGACTTCGCGCGCAAGCCGGCGCAAGGGCAGTAGCGAGCTGCCGACCAGCCACCATATCAGCAGGGCCATCAAGGGCGCGAAGGCCAGCAGTGGCGCCAGGCTGCGCAGTGCAGCCGATGCCGCCAGGTCGCGCCGCAGATCGACCGGTTGCGCGACCTGAATGATGCGGTCGCGCGCCGCCAGACTGTACACGCGCCAGAGGCGGTTGCCTGCGGCGACGTCGGTATAGCCGAGCATCGCGCGGGTGAACAGGGGATTGCCGGGATGCGACAAGTACAGCATGGTGCCGTTGGCTGTCCATATCTGAATCACCACGTCCGGCAGATCTTCATCGAATCCGAAACTTGGCGATGGCACGACGCCCTGATCACGCAGCGACAGCGCAATCTGCCGCAATTGGTAATCGAACAAATCCTCGTTTTGCCTCAGTGCTTGCCGATAGGTCACCACGCCGATGACCAATGCCGTGAGAATGGCTGCCAGCAGAAGCAACACCGACATTCGGATGCGGATCGACTTCATGTTTTTGCCCCCGGTTTCGGGACGAAGTATCCGACCCCGCGCACATTCTGAATGAAATCGCTGCCCAGCTTGCGCCGCGCGCCATGGATGTGGACCTCGACGGTATTGCTTTCCACTTCCTCGCCCCACGCGTACATGCGCTCTTCCAGCTGCGCCCGCGAGAGGATCGCACCGGGGCGCAGCATCAGCGCCTCGACCACCGCGTATTCGCGCGCCGACAACATCACCGGCCGGCCGTCACGCGTCACTTCGCGGGTCGCAGGGTTCAGGCGCACGCCCATCACTTCGATTTCCGGCTCCGCGTGCCCGGAACTGCGCCGCAAAGCGGAACGGATGCGCGCACCAAGCTCATCCATGTCGAACGGCTTGACCACGTAATCGTCGGCTCCCGCGTCCAGGCCCTTGATGCGCTCCCCGACGCCGTCGCGTGCGGTAATCACGATCACGGGAATCGTCTGCTTGCGTTGCCGAAGGCTCTGAAGCACGGCGATGCCATCCTTGTCCGGAAGTCCGAGATCAAGCAAGACCAGGTCGAAATGCTCGGCCGACAGCGCGGCTTCCGCAGCGCGTCCGTCGCGGACCCACTCCACCGCATAGCCGTCCTGCCGCAGCGAAGTGCGGACGGCATCGCCGATCATGGCGTCGTCTTCGACCAGGAGAATGCGCATGTTTTGCGTTAAGGAGTTGGCTGCCGGTTCAGGCGGCAATATGTTTCAGGCAATTCGATGATTCGCGTATTGCGGCAGGCGTGTACACGCCTGTCCGCCAATCGAAAAAACGATAGTATGCCTCAGGAAAACGGCGGCGGAGACGTGGCGTCAATGCTTCGCGCGACACGAATCGAGCGAAGTGCATTCGACGCCGAATCATTTTTTAAGAAGGAAGGAGCGTTGAGGCGGCACGGACACGAAGTGGCATGCCCCAGGCAAGGGAAAGTCTTCAAGTCTTGGGGTGGATATGGTCTGCAATATCCAGACCATTCCGAATGATGGTGGAGGCGGCGGGAATCGAACCCGCGTCCAAAGATCCTCTACAGCCAGTTCTACATGCGTAGTGCAGCCTATTGGTTTTAATCCTGATGACGCGGACGCACGCGCTTCACCAAGACGAGTCACCTATTTTTAACGTTACGCCAAGTAACCCGACGCAACGCGATTCCCTGTGAATGACTCTACTGCTGTTGCCAGCCCGCCCCAGGGACAAGACGGTGTAGAGCTAAGAAGTTATTAAGTTCCTAGTGGTTTACGCTGCGAGAGCGTAAGATTCATCGTTTGCATTTAAGCATTTCCGGTTGGATTTACGAGGTGACCAGCCCTCGGCATGCCCTGTACTGCTTCGCAACCCCTGTCGAAACCAGGTCGCCCCCAAAACAGCAACAAGTCTATTGTACTGCACTAGATGTGATCGAGCCGCTTGAATTCAAGACCTGAGCACGAATTAAATTCAGCAGATGCAAAGGCGACTCCACCAGCGCATCCGCATTCCAGGTAGCCGGCTCGACATGTCCGCAATAGCCCCAGGCTGCCGCGATAGTAACCATGCCTGCCGCTCGGCCAGCCTGGATATCACGCAAGTCGTCCCCAACGTACCAGCATTCTTGCGGCGCGACGTCCAGCCGACGAGCGGCTTCCAGCAGCGGTTCCGGATGAGGTTTGGCGTGCGCCGTGGTGTCGCCGGAAATCACGCATGCCGACTGATGCAAACCGATCCGAGGCACGAGCCGGTCGGTAAAGCGCGAGGCCTTGTTGGTAACGATACCCCACGCAAGTTTGTACTCTTGCAGGTTTGCCAGCAAGGCATCAATTCCTTCGAACAAACGGCTTTCCACCGCGATGAATGCTTCGTAGGTGTCGAGAAAGGCATCGCGCAATTCGTTGTAACCCTCATCCTCCGGTTTCATCGCGAAAGACGCGCCGATCAGGCCGCGCGCGCCGGCCGAGGCAACCGGGCGCAGCAGCTCGTAAGGAGTGGGCGCAAGTCCGCGTGCCGCACGTACGCGATTCATTGCAGCAGCAAGGTCGGGCGCTGTGTCGGCGAGCGTGCCATCCAGATCAAACAGGATGGCGCGAGGAGAAGTTAATGACATGATGCCGATATGAAGAGGGCAGATTCCGCGCACCGCACTATTGCAGAGCCGACGACTGCCAGGGTAAAGCGTTTACGCCGGCTTGGAGCAGGCAACCAGATAATTGACGTCGGTATTCTGATTCAGGGAATACACCTGTGTCAGCGGGTTATAACCCATGCCCTTCAAGCTTTCCAGCGTCAAACCCGCCTGCCGAGTGAATTGCGCCAATTCGGCCGGCGTGATGAACTTGGCATAGTCATGCGTTCCCTTCGGAAGCAATCGCAGCAAGTACTCGGCGCCGATGACTGCAAACAGATAAGCTTTCGGATTGCGGTTGATGGTCGAAAAGAACACATGGCCGCCTGGCTTGACAAGAGTGGCACAGGCTTGAACGACTGCGGCAGGGTCAGGGACGTGCTCAAGCATTTCCATGCAAGTGACAACGTCGAAGCTTCCCGGTTCACGGGCTGCCAATTGTTCGGCGGAAATCATTTCATAACGGACTTGCACGCCCGACTCGAGGCTATGCAGATCCGCAACCTTGAGGGCTTTTTCAGACAGGTCGATGCCGGTGACCTTGGCACCTTTTTTTGCCATTGATTCTGCCAGAATGCCTCCGCCGCAGCCGATATCGGCCACCATTTTGCCGGCAAGCGGAGCGCGGGCATTGATCCACTCAAGACGGAGTGGATTGATTTCGTGCAACGGGCGGAATTCGGATGTGGGGTCCCACCAACGATGGGCGAGATCGCTGAATTTTTGCAGTTCTAAAGGATCGGCATTCATAGTGCAAATGATAGCTGGAATAATGCTGCCTGTCGTGTCGTCGTAAGCGAATCGACCATGCGACCATAAAAAAAACCCCGCCGAGGCGGGGTTTCTCGTGAAGCGAATCGATTATCGGGTACGAGTACCGACGACTTCGATTTCAACACGACGGTTCTTGGCGCGGCCAGCGGCGGTCTTATTGCTTGCAACCGGTTGTTTCTCGCCTTTGCCTTCGGTATAGACGCGATTGGCTTCAATGCCCTTGGATACCAGGTATGCCTTCACAGCTTCGGCACGACGCACGGACAGTTTCTGGTTGTAGCTGTCGGTACCGATCGAGTCGGTATGGCCAACGGCGATGACGACTTCCAGATTCATGCCTTGGAGTTTGGAGGTCAGGTCGTCGAGTTTTGCCTTGCCATCGGGTTTCAGCACAGCCTTGTCGAAGTCGAAGAAGGTATCAGCAGCAAACGTGACCTTTTCGGAAACCGGTGCGGGAGCGGGAGCCGGGGCCGGTGCCGGAGCAGGAGCCGGAGCGGCGGGTGCCGGAGCAGGCGCTGCTTTTGCGATTTCTCCGTCGCAGCCGCCGACTGCATCGCCGGGAGTCCAGTAGCCGGTATGCCAGCACTGGCCAAACCCGCTACGGGTGACGACGCCGCGGCTGTCTTGCAGATAGGCGCTGCTCGGAGTCTTTGCCTGGATATCTTGCTGAGCCGATGCAGAGAACGAAACAACTGCGGACGCAGCAAAGATGAGTTTTGCTAATTTATTCATATTTTTCCTCTTGGTTGAGATATCCGCAGATTCACTGCGCAACTAATAACATTCTAGAACTTATACTACCACATGCTATTAAATCATCTTTTCGCAAGGTTGTTCACTTGCAATGCTCTTTAGCTAACTACATTTTGCCATAGGCGCGATACACAACGATTATTGCTAAGTCAACGATACGGCGTTTTTGACCGCGCGTTGTATTTTCGCAACGGAAAGTGTAAAAACACTGGCGTTTTAAAAAATCCTTGCGGACCGTGCAAGGATTTTTTTCAAGCGATTCTGTTATTTCGCAATGCCGCGTGCTTCGATGACCACCCGGCGGTTAGGTGCCAGGCACGCAATCAATTGTTTGCGGGGGAGTTTGTCGTCGCAGGCCTTGATCGACTGCGTCTTTCCCGCGCCCAAGGTATCAATGTTGGCGGTCACGCCTTTGCTCTTCAGGTAAGCCGCCACGGCATTCGCGCGCTTCTCTGAAAGGCGCTGATTGTAAGGATGCGATCCGAGACGGTCCGTATGACCGGTCACCAGCACGATTTCGACCGAGGCGCAATTCGACAGTTTGGCAAGCACGTCGTTGTCGATGCGTGTTTTTGCCGCGCTGCTGAGCGTCGCCTTATTGAACTCGAAGGTTTCATCGCTGCTCAGCGTGACGGCAAAATCGCAGCGCTTGGGAGCGGCGGGCGCGGCAGGTGCTTGCGCAACCGGTGCCACAACGGCAGGTGCGGTTGGCTTGGCCACGGGAGGAGCGAGTTCGCCGTCGCAGCCGGCTACGGCGTCGGCAGGTGTCCAGTCGCCGATTCGCCAGCACAGGCCGAACGGGCTGCGGGCGATGACGCCGCGGCTGTCCTGCAGATATGCACTTTTCTCCGGATTTGCTTTGATGTCTGAAGCGGTTTGGGCATGGGCGGCGAGTGCGCTGATGCCGAGAGCGAGGCCAAGCGTGATTTTATTGAGCATGTTTTTTCACTAACGGTTATTTGTAGGAATGATATTTTTTTGCCGCTTGCAACAGTCAATTTAATCACATTTTTCAGAATTCCGCCCCTCAGCATTTCCATGCGTACTCTATAAGCCGCTCGCTGCGGGGGAGGTCTCGGTCGCCGTGCTAAAATCCAATGTTTGGCATGCTGCGTGTATACGCGATACCGTTGCCAAGATATTCAGCCAACTTCTGCAGAGATAAGCCGACTCCCCAATGGATCAATTCGCTAAAGAGACAATCCCGATTTCCCTCGAAGAAGAGATGCGCAAGAGCTATCTCGATTACGCGATGAGCGTGATCGTCGGCCGTGCGCTGCCGGACGTGCGCGATGGCTTGAAGCCGGTGCACCGACGCGTTCTCTACGCAATGCATGAAACGAACAACGTATGGAACCGTCCCTATGTGAAATGCGCGCGCGTGGTTGGTGAGGTCATGGGTAAGTACCACCCGCACGGCGACCAGGCGATCTATGACACTCTGGTGCGCATGGCGCAGGATTTCTCGCTGCGCTATACCTTGGTGGACGGGCAGGGAAACTTCGGATCGGTCGATGGCGACAATGCTGCGGCGATGCGTTACACCGAGTGCCGCCTCGACAAGATCTCCAGTGAAATTCTGGCTGACATCGAAAAGGAAACGGTCGATTTCGTTCCGAACTACGACGGCAAGGAGAAAGAGCCGTCCGTACTGCCGACCCGCATTCCCAATCTGCTGATCAATGGGTCGTCCGGCATCGCCGTCGGCATGGCGACCAATATCCCGCCGCACAATATCTCGGAAGTAATCGACGGTGCGTTGCACGTGCTGCGCAATGCGGAATGCACGGTGGACGAGCTGATCGAGATCATTCCCGCGCCTGACTTCCCGACGGCCGGCATCATCTACGGCGTGTCCGGCGTGCGCGACGGTTACCGCACGGGGCGTGGCCGTGTGGTGATGCGCGCGAAGACGCATTTCGAGGAATTCGGTAAGGAAAACCGCACTGCAATCATCGTTGATGAATTGCCGTACCAAGTCAACAAGAAATCCCTCCTGGAACGTATCGCCGAACTGGTGCGCGACAAGAAGCTTGAAGGCATTTCCGACATCCGTGACGAATCCGACAAGTCGGGCATGCGCGTCGTGATCGAACTCAAGCGCGGCGAAGTCCCCGAAGTGGTGCTGAACAATCTGTACAAGCAAACTCAGTTGCAAGACACCTTCGGCATGAACATGGTCGCGCTGGTCGACGGCCAGCCGAAGCTGCTGAATCTCAAGCAGATGCTCGAATGCTTCCTGTCGCATCGCCGCGAAGTGGTGACGCGCCGGACCGTGTTCGAACTGCGCAAGGCGCGTGAACGAGGTCACGTTTTGGAAGGTCTGGCGGTTGCGCTGGCAAACATCGACGACTTCATCGCCATCATCAAAGCCGCACCGACGCCGCCGATTGCAAAATCGGAATTGATGGCGCGTGCATGGGATTCTTCGTTGGTGCGTGAAATGCTGGCGCGTACCGGTGCGGAGAATGCTGGCGGCATCGATGCCTTCCGCCCCGAGAACCTGCCCAAGCATTACGGTATCCAGCCGGACGGACTGTACAAGCTGTCCGACGAACAAGCGCAGGAAATCCTGCAGATGCGCCTGCAGCGCCTTACCGGCCTGGAACAGGACAAGATCGTCAATGAATACAAGGAAGTCATGGCGCAGATCGCCGACTTGCTGGATATTCTTGCCAAGCCCGAGCGCGTGACGGCCATCATTTCCGACGAGCTGACCGCTGCCAAGAACGAATACGGCGAAGGCGCGAAGGACGTGCGTCGTTCGCAAATCGAGCTGAATGCAACCGATCTCGAAACGGAAGACCTGATCGCGCCGCAGGACATGGTCGTGACCTTGTCGCATTCCGGCTACATGAAATCGCAGCCGGTGTCCGAATATCGCGCGCAAAAACGCGGCGGTCGCGGCAAGCAGGCAATGGCGACCAAGGAAGACGACTGGATCGATCAGCTGTTCATCGCCAATACGCACGACTACATCCTGTGCTTCTCCAACCGTGGCCGCCTGTACTGGCTGAAGGTGTGGGAAGTGCCGCAAGGCTCGCGCAATTCGCGCGGCAAGCCAATCGTCAACATGTTCCCGCTACAGGACGGCGAGAAGATCACCGTCGTGCTGCCGCTGTCGGGCGAGAACCGCAGCTTCCCGGAAGACCACTATGTCTTCATGTCCACGAGTCTTGGCACAGTCAAGAAGACGCCGCTGACCGAGTTCAGCAATCCGCGCAAGGCAGGCATCATCGCGGTCGATCTGGATGAAGGCGATTTCCTGATTGGCGCCGCGCTAACGGACGGCAAGCACGACGTGATGTTGTTCTCCGATTCCGGCAAGGCAGTGCGTTTCGATGAGAACGACGTTCGCCCGATGGGGCGCACCGCGCGCGGCGTGCGCGGCATGAGCCTCGAGGAAGGCCAGCAAGTCATTGCATTGCTGGTGGCGGAAAACGAGCAGCAATCCGTGCTGACGGCAACCGAAAACGGTTTCGGCAAGCGTACGCCGATCACCGAGTACACACGTCACGGTCGCGGCACCAAGGGCATGATCGCGATCCAGACAAGCGAGCGCAACGGCAAGGTTGTTGCGGCGACCCTGGTTGAACCCAGCGACGAAATCATGCTGATTACCACCGGCGGCGTTCTGATTCGCACCCGCGTCGCGGAAATTCGCGAGATGGGGCGAGCGACGCAGGGCGTGACGCTCATTGCCGTGGAAGATGGCACCAAGCTGTCCGGCCTGCAGCGCATCGTGGAAACCGATGTCGAGGAAGAAAACGGCATTGCGAACGGTGCCGACAATGGCGCAACGGAGGAGCAATGACACGCGTCTATAACTTTTCCGCCGGTCCCGCCGTCCTTCCGCAGGAAGTGCTTCAGATAGCGGCTGATGAAATGCTCGACTGGCACGGCAGCGGCATGTCCGTCATGGAAATGAGCCACCGTGGCAAGGAGTTCATTTCGATCTATGAAGCCGCGGAGCGTGATGTGCGCGAACTGCTGGCAGTCCCTGCGAATTACAAGATTCTGTTCCTGCAGGGCGGCGGCATTGGCGAAAATGCCATCGTGCCGATGAACCTGCTCGGCACGAAACCGCAACCGGCGACCGTGGATTTCATTCATACCGGTTCGTGGACGGGCAAGTCGATCAAGGAAGCGAAAAAATATTGCACGGTCAATGTTGCCGCTTCCTCCGAGAGCCAGAAATTTACTGCCATTCCGCCGCGCGACAGCTGGAAGCTGACGAAGGACGCGGCGTACGTTCACATCTGCACCAATGAAACAATCGATGGCGTCGAGTTCCAGTACACGCCGGATGTGGGCGATGTGCCGCTGGTCGCGGACATGTCGTCGCACATCTTGTCGCGCGTCGTCGATGTGTCGAGATACGGCGTGATTTTCGGCGGTGCGCAAAAGAACATCGGGCCCGCGGGCCTGACCCTGGTAATCGTGCGCGAAGATCTGATCGGTCATGCATTGACGATTTGCCCGTCGGCTTTCGACTGGAAGCTGGTCGCTGAAAACCATTCCATGTACAACACGCCGCCGACCTATGCGATCTACATCGCCGGACTGGTGTTCCAGTGGCTCAAGAAGCAGGGTGGTGTTGCGGCGATGGAGCAGCGCAATATTGCGAAGGCGGCGCTCCTGTATGACTATCTGGATTCAACCGATTTCTACATGAACAAGGTTGCGAAGGATTGTCGTTCGCGCATGAACGTTCCTTTCTTCCTGAAGGACGAATCCTTGAACGAGGCTTTCCTCGCGGGCGCGAAAGAGCGCAAACTGCTTCAGCTCAAGGGCCACAAGTCCGTAGGCGGCATGCGGGCATCCATCTACAATGCGATGCCGATCGAAGGCGTGCAGGCACTGGTCGATTACCTGAAAGAATTCGAAAAGAAGCATGGCTAGCCGATCGACCCGGCTGCAAGCCGTCGCTCTTCGAAACCCTCCCTCCACAGGGAAGGCGAAACGACTACGGACAAATGAATACGGACGATAAACTTAAACCCCTTCGTCAGCAGATCGACGCGATCGACGCACAGATCCTCGACCTGCTGAACCAGCGTGCGCGCGTGGCCCAGCAGGTCGGTCATGTCAAGGCTGAAACCAATGCCCCGGTCTTTCGCCCGGAACGCGAAGCGCAAGTCCTGCGCAAGGTCGGGGAGCGCAACCCCGGTCCGCTCGACAGCGGCGACGTGCAGAAGATCTTTCGCGAGATCATGTCGTCGTGCAGGGCGCTGGAAAGGCGCGTCACCGTCGCCTATCTCGGCCCGGCCGGAACCTTCACCGAACAAGCGGTGTACCAGCAATTCGGCCATGCCATCGAGGGCATCTCCTGCGTTTCGATTGACGAGATATTCCGCGCCGCCGAAGCCGGGACTGCCGACTTTGGTGTGGTTCCGATTGAAAATTCATCGGAAGGCGCAATCAACCGCACGCTCGA
The DNA here is from genome assembly GCF_035254865.1 of Noviherbaspirillum sp. Classification (GTDB taxonomy): domain Bacteria; phylum Pseudomonadota; class Gammaproteobacteria; order Burkholderiales; family Burkholderiaceae_D; genus Noviherbaspirillum. The sequence goes on along the minus strand of NZ_DATFAF010000002.1, from coordinate 27,733 downwards.
TCTGCTGCTGCAATCGACCCTGTCGATCAGCGGCGAACTTTCGATACCGGTCCATCACAGCCTGATGACCAAGAGCGGTTCGATGGACGGCATCACGCGCATTTGCGCGCACTCGCAGGCGTTGGCGCAGTGCCAGGCATGGCTCAATCAACACTACCCGAACATTCAACGCCAGGCCGTTGCGTCCAATGGTGAAGCCGCTCGTATTGCAAGCGAAGATCCGACCGCAGCCGCCATCGCCGGTGAAGTCGCAGGTCAGCGCTACAACCTCGGCATCGTCCAGGCGCACGTCCAGGACGACCCGCATAACCGCACCCGTTTTGCCATCATTGGCCGTCTGCAGCCTGCCCCCAGTGGCAAGGATCAGACATCGCTCGTTTTTGCCGTGCCCAACAAGGCTGGTGCCGTCTACAACATGCTGGCACCGCTCGCCAAGCATGGCGTATCGATGACCCGCTTTGAATCGCGCCCGGCACGCGTCGGCACCTGGGAATACTACTTCTACGTCGACGTCGAAGGACACGTACAGGAAGAGAAGGTTGCCAAGGCACTGGCGGAAGTCAAACAGAACGCAGCCTTCTTCAAGTGGCTGGGTTCATATCCTTTCAGTTTGTAATCGAGAGGCAAGCCAGCTCGCGGAATTGCCAGCGAGCCGGACGCCGATCCTGTTTTTTGGGAATCAAAAATGTCTATCCAATTCGGTCCAGAATATGTCCGTGCGATCGCTCCGTATCAGGGCGGCAAACCGATCTCCGAGGTCGCGCGCGAATTCGGCCTCGACGAAGCCAAGATCATCAAGCTTGCCTCCAATGAAAATCCCCTGGGCATGCCGGAATCGGCAAAACAGGCGATGCTTGAGGCGGTGTCGGATATCGGCCGCTATCCGGACTCGAATGGCTTTGAATTGAAACAGGTGATCAGCACCCGTTATGGTGTCCCGCAAGACTGGATCACGCTGGGCAACGGCAGCAACGATATTCTTGAACTCGCCGCGCATGCGTTCGTACAGCCGGGGCAGTCCGTGGTCTACGCACAGTATTCCTTCGCGGTTTACGCACTGGCGACGCAGGGCGTCGGCGGCCGTGCAATCGTCGTGGCAGCGAAAGACTACGGCCATGACCTGAAGGCCATGGCCGAGGCGATTACCGAAGATACCAGGCTGGTATTCATCGCCAACCCCAACAATCCGACCGGCACTTTTCTTCCGGCGGCTGACATCGAAGCCTTCCTGAAGTCTGTGCCGAAGAATGTGGTTGTTGTGCTGGACGAAGCGTATAACGAGTACCTTGCGCCGGAGCTGCAGTATGAATCGACGGCATGGGTCAAGCAGTATTCGAACCTGCTGGTGTCGCGCACCTTGTCGAAGGCATACGGACTGGCAGGCTTGCGCGTGGGCTTCGGCATAGCGCAGCCGGCAGTCACCGATTTGCTGAATCGCATTCGCCAGCCGTTCAATGTCAATTCGATGGCGCAAGCCGCGGCAGTGGCCGCATTGAATGACAGTGATTTCCTCAAGAAAAGCGCCAGGCTGAACGCGGAGGGTTATCGTCAGCTGACCGAGGCATTTGACGCGCTGGGCCTTGAGTACGTGCCTTCCTTTGGCAATTTTGTCCTTGTCCGGGTGGGCAATGACGACAGCGCAGGTGCGCGGATCAATCTCGCATTGCTCAAACGCGGAATCATCGTCCGTCCAGTCGGCAATTACGGTCTGCCGCAATGGTTGCGTATTTCGATCGGCTTGCCGGACGAGAATGCCGCATTTATCGATGCGTTGAAGAAGGTGCTGCCCTGACTCGTGTTGAATGAGCCACAATCCCAGATGAAAAAAATTGCAATTTTCGGCGTCGGCCTGATTGGCGGGTCCTTTGCATTGGCGCTCAGAAAAGTAGGCGCGGTGCAGCACGTGGCCGGCGTCGGGCGCAGCCTGGCGCCGCTGATGCGCGCCAAGGAACTGGGCATCATCGACACGGCTTGTTCTTCGGTCGAGGAGGCGGTCGCCGCCGCCGATCTGATCCTGGTGGCCGCGCCGGTGGCGCAGACGGAAGCAATTCTTGCGTCCATTGCGCCTTGTCTGGAACCGGGCACGGTCGTGACCGATGCGGGCAGCACCAAGACCGACGTTGTCGCGGCGGCGCGCAAGGCACTCGGAAAAAAAATTGCACAGTTCGTTCCTGGGCATCCGATTGCCGGGCGTGAGCAAAACGGGCCGGATGCGGCGATTGTCGATTTGTATGTCGGCAAGAAGACGGTAATCACGGCATTGCCGGAGAATACGGAGAGCGATATTGCTCGGGTCGCCGAAGCCTGGCAGCGCTGCGGATCGATCATCCACCGCTTGACGCCGCAGGAGCACGATCGCGTGTTCGCGGCAGTCAGTCACTTGCCGCATCTGCTCGCATATGCCTTGGTCGACGACATCGCAAAGAAACCGCATGCGGACTTGCTGTTCCAATATGCAGCAAGCGGATTTCGCGACTTCACACGCATTGCCGGTTCATCCCCGGAAATGTGGCGCGATATTTCCCTGGCAAATCACACGGCCTTGCTCGGCGAACTGGACGCCTACATGGAGCGCTTGAATGAATTGCGCGGCTTGCTGGCCGAGCGTAATAGCAAGGGCATTGAAGCAGTGTATGCAAATGCACAGCATGCGCGGCAGAACTGGATTCGCACGATCGAGGCTGCCGAACAACAGAGTAAGCAAGGCGGCGATTAATGAAGCATTATCCTCACTATCTTGAATTGCAACCGGCGATGCATGCGCAAGGGACTGTGCGCCTGCCGGGATCGAAAAGTATTTCCAATCGCACCCTGCTGCTTGCCGCACTGGCGCAAGGAACCACGCAGATTTTCGACCTGCTCGCCTCCGACGATACCCATGTGATGTTGATGGCCCTGCAAAAGCTGGGCGTCCAATGGGAGCAGGTCGGCGATACACGACAATATGTTGTGCATGGCGTTGGTGGTGTGTTCCCTGTGCACCAGGCGGATTTGTTCATGGGGAATGCCGGCACGGCCATCCGGCCCTTGACGGCCGCTTTGGCGGTTATCGGGGGTGACTACAGCTTGCATGGTGTATCGCGCATGCACGAGCGTCCGATCGGCGACCTGGTCGATGCTCTCAATGCAGCCGGCACGCAGATCGAATATGCCGGGCAAGCCGGTTTTCCGCCCTTGCATATCCGGCGCGGACATATTCATACGCAGCGCATGCGGGTGAAGGGCAATGTTTCCAGCCAGTTTCTGACGGCCTTGCTGATGGCTGCGCCTTTGATGGCGATCGATCAGGCTGTAACGGTCGATGTCATTGGCGAACTGATTTCCAAGCCCTACATCGAAATCACGCTGAATCTGATGCGGCGATTTGGCGTCGCCGTCGAGCGCAATGGCTGGCAGTCCTTTACGATTCAGGCCGGGCAAAAATACGTCAGCCCGGGCGTGATCCACGTTGAAGGCGATGCCTCGTCCGCTTCCTATTTTCTCGCGGCTGGCGCCATTGCCGGCGGCCCAGTGCGAGTCGAAGGCGTCGGCCGCGACAGTATCCAGGGCGACGTGCGCTTTGTCGAGGCACTGGAGCAAATGGGCGCGTCCATTACCATGGGCGATAACTGGATCGAAGCGAAATCGAATGGAGTATTGAAAGCCATCGATGCCGATTTCAATCACATCCCGGATGCGGCGATGACGATTGCGGTGGCAGCCTTGTATGCCGACGGTCCGAGCACGCTGCGCAACATCGGCAGCTGGCGCGTGAAAGAAACCGACCGGATCGCCGCGATGGCGACCGAATTGCGCAAGCTTGGCGCGACCGTTGAAGAGGGTGCCGACTATCTACGCGTTACACCGCCGACCGTCATTCAGTCCGCGGCCATCGATACCTACGACGACCATCGCATGGCGATGTGTTTCTCGCTTGCATCACTGGATGGCGCCGCGCGTCGCGGAAACCGGATTCGCATCAACGATCCAAAATGTGTCGCTAAGACCTTCCCGGATTACTTCGATGCCTTCGCAAAAATCGCACAGAACAACTTGTTCTGAACACCTTGCAGCACTGAAGGAATTGCAGCGGATTCCCGGCGTGGGCCCGCGCGTGGCGCAGGACTTTTTTGTCCAGGGCTTTCGTCGTGTCAATGAATTGAGAGGACGCGATCCGCAGGCGCTGTATGAGCGGCAATGCGAGCTCGAAGGCCGCCATGTCGACCGTTGCTGGTTGTATGTTGCACGTTGCGCCGTCTATTTCGCGCAAACAGCACGGCCCGACCCTGACAAATTGAAATGGTGGAACTGGAAAGACAAATAAGGGCCGCATTCGGCACGTTCTTTCTTCCGCTGAACATAATGACGTTTTCTACTTCTGGACGATGCAGATACCTTCCATTCCGGTCATTACGATAGACGGCCCCACGGCCTCAGGTAAAGGCACGGTCGCACACCGTGTGGCTTTGCAACTGGGTTTCCATTACCTCGATTCCGGCGCACTTTATCGGCTGACTGCCCTGTCTGCGATTCGTCATCAGGTATTGCTGACGGATGAGCACGCGCTTGCCAAGCTGGCCGAAAAGCTGCCGTGCAGGTTTTCCGGCGACCAGGTCTGGCTGGCAAACGAAAACGTGACTTCCGCGATCCGCGCCGAGGAAGTTGGCAATACAGCATCGAAAATCGCCGCTTTGCCGACAGTCCGGCATGCCCTGGTCGGGCTGCAGCTCGGGTTCCGGATGCCGCCAGGGCTGGTTGCCGATGGCCGGGATATGGGTACCGTTATTTTTCCTCACGCAACGCTCAAGGTATTCCTCACCGCAAGTGTTGAGGCGCGTGCAGAAAGACGATATAAGCAATTGATTGACAAGGGTTTTTCTGCTAACATGCAAGACCTTCTCAAGGATTTGAGGGAGCGCGACGCGCGCGATTCGAATCGCACAATCGCACCATTGAAACCAGCAGAAGGCGCACACATCTTGGATACGTCGCGTATGACCGCCGATGAGGCTGTCGAGCAGGTTCTGAGGTGGTATGCGGCAGTAAAAAAACATGCGTAAGCAGTAACTACGCGATTTGCAGTGCGATTGGTGCCCGGCTTGGCGCAAGGCCATGTCGGGTGTTGATAAACCTAACCCAGCATTTGGTCAATCTGGTCAAACAAGACACGATTCCCGCTGGAAAACTTTTCTTATTTATGTCTACTGCGCAACAACAACCTACCGGTTCCGAAAGCTTTGCAGCCCTGTTCGAGGAGTCCTTGTCCCGCCAGGACATGCGTTCCGGTGAAGTGATTTCGGCTGAAGTCGTTCGTGTCGACTACAACTTTGTCGTCGTCAACGCCGGCCTGAAATCGGAAGCATTCATTCCTATCGAAGAATTCAAGAACGACAACGGCGAACTCGAAGTCAATGTTGGCGACTTCATCACCGTTGCGATCGAGTCGCTGGAAAACGGTTTTGGCGACACCATCCTGTCGCGCGACAAGGCCAAGCGTCTCGCCTCGTGGCTCTCGCTCGAAAAAGCGATGGAGTCCGGCGAAATCGTGACCGGCACCGTCAACGGCAAGGTCAAGGGCGGTCTGACCGTTCTGACCAACGGCATTCGTGCATTCCTCCCGGGTTCGCTGGTTGATACCCGTCCGGTGAAGGACACCACGCCGTACGAAGGCAAGACCATGGAATTCAAGGTCATCAAGCTGGACCGCAAGCGCAACAACGTTGTGCTGTCCCGCCGCGCCGTCATCGAAGCATCGATGGGCGAAGAGCGCGCCAAGCTGATGGAAACCCTGAAGGAAGGTACTGTCGTCACCGGTATCGTCAAGAACATCACCGACTACGGTGCGTTCGTTGACCTCGGCGGCATCGACGGCCTGCTGCACATCACCGATCTGGCATGGCGTCGCGTGCGTCATCCGTCGGAAGTGCTGTCCGTCGGCCAGGAAATCACCGCCAAGGTCCTCAAGTACGATCAAGAGAAGAACCGCGTTTCGCTGGGCGTCAAGCAGCTGGGCGACGATCCGTGGACTGGTCTGTCCCGTCGTTATCCGCAGGGCACCCGTCTGTTCGGCAAGGTCACCAACCTGACCGACTACGGTGCATTCGTGGAAGTCGAGCAAGGCATCGAAGGCCTGGTCCACGTGTCCGAAATGGACTGGACCAACAAGAACGTTGCTCCGAACAAGGTTGTCCAGCTGGGCGACGAAGTCGAAGTCATGGTTCTGGAAATCGACGAAGAGCGTCGCCGCATCTCCCTCGGCATGAAGCAGTGCAAGCCGAATCCGTGGGAAGAGTTCGCGATGAACCACAAGAAGGGCGACAAGGTGAAGGGCGCGATCAAGTCGATCACCGACTTCGGCGTGTTCATCGGCCTGCCGGGCAATATCGACGGCCTGGTTCACCTGTCCGACCTGTCCTGGACCGAAGCTGGCGAAGAAGCTGTCCGCAAGTTCAAGAAGGGCGACGAACTGGAAGCTGTCGTGCTGGCCATCGACGTCGAGCGCGAGCGTGTTTCCCTGGGCGTCAAGCAGCTGGAAGGCGATCCGTTCAACAACTTCGCTGCCATGAACGACAAGGGCGCAATCGTCTCCGGTACCGTCAAATCGGTCGAGCCGAAGGGTGCCGTGATCCAGTTGTCCGATGATGTCGAAGGCTATTTGCGTGCATCCGAAATCTCCCGCGATCGCGTGGAAGATGCCGGTACTCACCTGAAGGTCGGCGACAAGGTCGAAGCCATGATCATTAACATCGATCGCAAGGCACGCAGCATTCAGCTGTCGATCAAGGCCAAGGACAATGCGGACACGCAGGAAGCCATGCAGAAGATGTCGGCTGACTCGAGCGCAGCCTCCGGCACGACCAGCCTGGGCGCTCTGCTGAAGGCAAAACTCGACAACAAGCAATAAGGTCGAGTCGATAAATGACAAAGTCGGAGCTGATTGCCCGTCTGGCTGAGCGTTATCCGCAACTGGTTGCAAAGGATGCGGATTACGCGGTGAAAACCATTCTCGATGCAATGGCCGATGCGTTGTCGAATGGGCAGCGCATCGAGATCCGTGGTTTCGGCAGCTTTGCGTTGAACAGCAGGCCGCCGCGTATCGGTCGCAACCCGAAGTCGGGTGACAAAGTGATGGTGCCCGAAAAGCGGGTGCCCCACTTCAAACCCGGCAAGGAATTGCGGGAACGGGTGGATGCCATGGTCGGGCAACCGATCAAGGAAGACTGAGTCGCCAAGGCGGCACAAATCGCGGCAAGATAGGCGGGCTGTGAAGCGGTAGTACGTTGAACTGTCCGTCGTCAAACCCCTGCAGAAGGGAACAGCCAGATTTGAGTTGTATTGGTTATTTGCAAGAAATCAAAACGGCATCCTCGGATGCCGTTTTTTTTCACGTACAATTTCAATTGTTTTGCCATTCAACATATTGGCCCCGGTGCCTGAAAACAATCATCAATAAGGACGTCGCAGTATGAAAATTCTTTTCAGAATCGTTGCTGCCATTCTCTTTATTGTTTTCTTCGGATTCGCGCTCAAGAATACTCAGGAAGTCGCGCTGCGCTTCTTCTTCGATTACGAGATCCGTGGTCCTCTGGTGCTGTTGCTGCTCTCGTTTTTCGCGGGCGGTGCCGCGCTTGGCATTCTCGCGATGATTCCGACGCTGTTTCGCCACCGTCGTGACCTGTCCAAACACAAGAAAACGATTTCTGCCATGGAGCAGGAGCGGGAAGCGCAACGCCTTGCGCGGGTGCAGCCGCCGCAACCGGATAGCGTCAGCAAATAAACCCGAAACACGACAACAATTAAAAACGGCATGGAATTCGAAACCTGGTGGCTGCTCGGCATCCCAATCTTTTTTGGCCTTGGCTGGATCGCGGCGCGCGTCGACATCAATCAGCTCGTCTCTGAATCGCGCAGCCTGCCGCGCGGCTATTTCAAAGGACTGAATTTTCTCCTGAACGAGCAACCGGACAAGGCGATTGATGCCTTCATCGAGATCGTCAAGCTCGATCCTGAAACCATCGACCTGCATTTCGCTCTCGGCAATCTGTTCCGCCGCCGCGGCGAAATTGAACGCGCCATCCGCGTTCACCAGAATCTGCTGGCGCGTCCGGATCTCCCGCAGGAACATCAAGTGCATTCCCAGTACGAACTCGGACAGGACTACCTGAAGGCCGGCTTGCTGGACCGTGCCGAAGAAACCTTCAACGGATTAGTGGATACGCAATATGGCGCCCAGGCGCGCCGCGCACTGCTGGAAATCTATCAGCGGGAAAAGGAGTGGATGCGCGCCATCGACGCCGCCCGCGCCTTGCAGGAATCCGGTGCCGGTGCACGGCAGAAGGAGATCGCCCAATTCTATTGCGAAATGGCGCAGGATGAACTGGTCCATACACATCCTGACGCGGCTCTGGCAATGCTGGATAAGGCGCTCGCGGCGGATCGGAACAACGTCCGTGCGGCCATTCTGATCGGAGACGTGCATCTCGCCAAGGGAGACACCGAAGCGGCCCTGCTGGCGTGGCGCAGGGTCGAGCAGCAGAGCGTGCCGCATGTGGCACTGGTCGCGCAGCGTCTGATGGACGGCTATCGTGCGGTTGGCCGATCACAGGAAGGGCTCAATCTGCTGAAGAATTATCTCGCGGAAGCACCTTCCATCGATTTGCTTGAGGTCGTATTCAAGGCCGTGCTGGAGCTCGATGGAGTCGATGCGGCCAATCAGCTCGTCAGCGACGAATTGCGGCGTACGCCGACCTTGCTCGGCCTGGACAAATTGCTAGAGGCGCGCCTGATGGAAGCGCCGCCTGAAGTTCGCCCGGAACTCTCGCTGGTCAAGAACCTGGTGCATGGATATACGCAGAAACTGGCGCGCTACCAATGCAGTCATTGCGGGTTCAAGGCACGCCAGTTTTATTGGCAATGCCCCGGTTGCAGCCAATGGGAATCCTATCCTCCACGGCGGACTGAAGAGCTCAACGTGATGAACTAACCAAAGCCTACCCACTTAATCCGCCATCATGAAAATTACGATAATCGGCACAGGCTACGTCGGCCTGGTCACCGGAGCATGCCTGGCAGAGGTCGGCAACGATGTCTTCTGTCTGGACGTCGATCAGGCAAAGATAGATTTCCTCAACAGCGGCGGGATACCCATACACGAACCGGGATTGAGTGACATCGTCGCACGCAACCGTGCCGCACGCCGGCTGAGATTTTCATGCGATGTCGCTGCCGGTGTGGAACACGGTGAAATTCTCTTCATTGCCGTCGGCACGCCGCCGGATGAAGATGGATCGGCAGATCTGAAGTACGTGCTGTCCGTCGCAAGTGATATTGGCAGGTACATGAACGGCTTCAAGGTGGTGGTCGATAAATCGACCGTGCCGGTCGGGACGGCCGATCGCGTCCGTACAGTCATTCAGGATCAATTGCGGGCGCGGAACAGTAATGCTGGGTTTTCGGTGGTATCGAATCCCGAGTTCCTGAAGGAAGGTGCGGCTGTCGAAGACTTCATGCGTCCCGACCGTATCGTGATCGGTTGCGATAACACGCCGGAAGGCGATCGCGCGCGCCTGCTGATGAAGACCCTTTACATGCCGTTCAACCGGAATCACGAGCGCACTTTCTGGATGGATGTACGCTCGGCGGAATTCACGAAATATGCTGCCAATGCGATGCTGGCCACGCGTATTTCATTCATGAATGAAATGGCCGATCTGGCCGATATGGTCGGCGTGGATATTGAAGCGGTTCGCCATGGGATTGGTTCAGACCCGCGCATTGGATACAGCTTCCTGTATGCGGGATGCGGTTACGGCGGTTCGTGTTTTCCCAAGGACGTGCAGGCGTTGGAACGCACCGCGCGCGAACACGGCCAGGACCTTCTGATCCTGCGCGCTGTTGAAGCGGTGAACAATCAGCAAAAGCAGGTGCTGGGCCAGAAGATCATGCATCGCTTTGGCGAGAATCTGAACGGCAGGCATTTCGCGCTCTGGGGCCTGGCATTCAAACCCAATACCAATGACATGCGCGAAGCACCGTCCAGGGTCCTGCTGCGACAACTTGTCACCCGTGGTGCAACGGTGGCGGTCCATGATCCGATTGCCATGACGGAGGCGCAACGCGTTCTGGCGGCCGATTTTGCGGAGACGTCGGAACTGTTGGCGCGCATCCGGTTCAGCGATAGTCCGATGGATGCCTTGAAAGATGCCGACGCATTGGCCATCGTCACGGAGTGGAAAGCATTTCGCAGCCCGGATTTCGCCCAGGTGAAGTCTCTTTTGAAAGCGCCGGTCATTTTCGACGGGCGCAATTTGTTCGACCCGCAAGTAATGACCGACGCCGGAATCGAGTATTACGGGATTGGCCGTTCCGTGCGCAACGGATTGCAAGCAAGATGACTATTTCATTGAAGACGCCCCGTCTGCTGGTCGTGGGCGACGTGATGCTGGATCGTTACTGGTTTGGTGAAGTCAGCCGAATCTCCCCGGAAGCGCCGGTGCCGGTAGTGCGCGTGGAGCGACGCGAGGAGCGCCTGGGAGGCGCTGCCAACGTGGCGCGCAACGCGGTCGCGCTTGGTGCGCAAACGGCGCTGCTGGGTGTGGTCGGGCAGGATGAAGCCGGGGACGTGGTACAGAAGCTGCTGACGGATCTCCATATCGACAGCTTCCTCAATCGCGACCCGGCCATTTCAACCATCATCAAGCTGCGAGTGATCGGTCGTCAGCAACAACTGCTGCGGATCGATTTCGAGCATCCCCCCACGGACACGGTATTGCGCAACAAGCTAACGCAATACAACGCACTGCTGCCGCAATACGACGTCATCGTACTATCGGATTATGCCAAGGGCAGTCTGGTCAACGTCGTTGAAATGATTGCCGCGGCCAAGCGCTTGGGCAAGCGCATCCTGGTCGATCCCAAGGGAGATGACTTCGCACGCTACAAGGGCGCGTCCATCCTGACGCCGAATAAATCGGAACTGCGCCAGATCGTCGGCTCCTGGAAAAACGAAGACGAACTGACGACAAAAGCGCAGCACCTGCGCGAGTCGCTTGATCTCGAGGCGCTGCTGCTGACGCGTTCTGAAGAGGGCATGACTCTCTACACCGAGGGACAAGCCATCCACATTCCAACCGTTGCACGCGAAGTGTATGACGTTTCGGGTGCGGGCGATACGGTGATCGCGGCCCTCGCGACCATGCTTGGCGCCGGCATGTCCATTGCCGAAGCGGTCGAAATTGCCAATCGGGCCGGCGGTATCGTGGTTGGCAAGCTTGGGACGGCAACGGTCACAAGAGAAGAGCTTTTCGGCTGAATCCGGTGTAATCGACAAAATTGATGTTTCTTTGTCAACCTTATCTATTGTCAAATCGTTATTGTTTTTGAGGCAAGCTCTTGCTTCATTCTTTAACCATTTCGACACAGGAGAAATACTCAAATGCTGAAAAAACTGCTTCTCGCCATCGCTACTCTGATTGTCACGACGGGCTTTGCATTCGCCCAGGTTGACGTCAACAAGGCCGATCAGGCGGCGCTCGACAGCGTCAAGGGCATTGGCCCGAAAATGTCCAAGAACATTCTCGATGAGCGCAAAAAAGGGGGGGATTTCAAGGACTGGGCTGATTTTGAGGAGAGGGTAAAAGGCGTCGGCGAAAAGAACGCAGTCAAACTGTCAGACGCCGGTTTGACCGTGAACGGCCAATCGCTAGGCAAGAATACAGCCGGGGCCGGCAAGGATTCCGGCAACACGAAGGCGAGAGGGAAAAAGGATACAAAGAAGGATTCGAAGAAAGACGAGCCAAAGAAGTAACCGCCGTCATCTGAACTGAAACCCCGCACTGCGACAGGCGGGGTTTTTTTATGTGAACCCGACCTGCCCGCACCCAGGCAAGTGCAGATGCGCGGCGGCCCCGGCTGCACCAGCCCGGAAGTGACTTCTGGTAGTGCCAAACGTCGATCAGCGTCTGCGATTAAAATGACATCTTTACTGAAGCAGCCAATCCCACACACCATGCCTTATCTGACGATCGAAGACACAATCGGTAATACTCCCCTGGTACAGCTCAAGCGCATTCCCGGCGATGAGGCGGCGCGCCGCAACAATGTCATCCTCGGCAAGCTGGAGGGTAATAATCCGGCGGGATCGGTCAAGGACCGTCCAGCGTTATCGATGATCAAGCACGCGGAGGAGCGCGGTGAAATCAAGCCGGGCGACACCTTGATCGAGGCTACCAGCGGCAATACCGGGATTGCACTGGCGATGGCCGCGGCACTGCGCGGCTACAAAATGGTGTTGCTGATGCCCGAAAATCTGAGCGAAGAGCGTCGTCAAAGCATGGCCGCATATGGCGCACACATTATCCTGACGCCAAAGACGGGCGGTATGGAATATGCGCGCGACCTTGCGGAACAAATGCAAAAGGAAGGCAAGGGAATCATTCTGGACCAGTTTGGCAATCCCGACAATCCGCGCGCGCACTACGAGGGAACGGGACCGGAAATCTGGCGCGACACGGGCGGGCGCATTACGCATTTCGTCAGCGCAATGGGCACGACCGGCACCATCATGGGTGTGTCGCACTTCCTGAAAGAAAAAAATCCGGATGTTCGAATTATCGGTGCGCAGCCTGAAGAAGGCTCACAGATCCCGGGCATCAGAAAATGGCCCGAGGCCTACATGCCAAAGATCTACGATAAGTCGCGCGTGGATCAGATCGAATATGTCAGCCAGGCGGCGGCAGAACGCATGGCGCACCGGATGGCAGTTGAAGAGGGAATCTTCTGCGGTATTTCAGCCGCAGGCGCCTGCGAGGTCGCGTGCCGCATCTCGGGCACAGTGGAAAACGCGACAATCGTATTCATTGTCTGCGACCGCGGCGATCGTTATCTCTCAACCGGCGTCTTCCCTGCTTGACAGGCTGGAAGCGGGGCAGGCCGGTTTCTTATTCGCGTTGCTCGCCCGGCGTCGCAGCGGCGAGCGGTTCCTTGGGTTTGAACTGCTTGTCGCTGATACGGAATTTATCGCGACGATCACCCATGAGAATCCGCAACTCCTTGATGCTCAAATCGCTGACTTCGTGCATGCGAATCAGCAGCGAAGCGCCAACCGGAAGGCGGCGATGGCGGATCTTGCTGATTACTGGCGGCGCAACTTCAAGTGCTCGCGAAAGCGCGGCATCATTCTTGAGGTTGAGCTTTTCAATCAGCGCATCCAATAGATTGTTGGGATCGTAATTGACCTGGTCGGCTAGTCTTGTACTGTTCATAGCATTGCCTAATTGAGTAGTCATAGTCTCAATAATTCCACACTGCAAGATTATTGTACAGAAAAAAACAACAAGTGTTTAGACAAAGCATCAAGTTTGGACAGATTTTCGTTAAAAAAGCTGCAACATGTGCATCTTTGCAACTTGACATGTCAAGAATACTTATTGTCTGTATGCAATCTAATAAAAAGATTTCAAAAAAGCAATGTTAAAAAACAGCTAAAACCGAGTGCTGTCTATCGTTTGCTCATCGGCAGTGTGGCAACGATGGGGGTGCGAACGAGGAATTTCACTTCCTCTGATCGTCATATGATGGCGGATTGCGTAAATTCAATTGCATTCTAACCAAGCACTCCGGCTGCATTTTGATGCTCCGCAATTGCACTTTTCTATCGCTGAATTTCGTCGGGACGCTGGGAAATTTATGCCCCGATGTCTGGCTCTGCCGGCATTGGAACCGCACGCAAAGTATTAGTTCTTTCTCTTTTCGCCCGATTCTTGGACTGTCGGCAACGATCCTGTTGCGATATTCAATTGCTTCCAGCCTTCGTATCCAAGCCGTCGTATGGTTTCAATGTTCCTGCCGAATATTTCTTCTGCATCCGGGAATGCAGCGACCGCGCGATCGATGCTTTCTTCCCGCAAAAGATGAAGCATCGGGTAAGGGGAGCGGTTTGTGAAATTGCCGATGTCGTCCGGCTCGGCATCGGCAAACTGGTACTGTGGATGAAAGCTTGCGATTTGAATCTTTCCGGCGAGACCCAGGCCCGCGACCGTCGCATCGGCAAGGTCGAGAAAATTGTTGTAGCTCAGAAAATCGGTCAGTGCCCAGGGATGAATAAGCAGGGAGGTATCGATGCTGTCGGGATCCGCGTCCTGCAAGGCCTGCAATTCTGCAATCAGATCCAGGTGAAGTTCCCCTTCGTTTGTCGCCCGACTGACTGCGTAGCGGATCTGCTTCTTGATGTGAACACTCTTCGCGAACGGGCACAGGTTCAGCCCGATCACGGCCTTTTCGAGCCATTGCCTTGTCGCCTCGGTGACGTATCGGGCGGTTTCATCAGTATGGATTGTCATGGTCTTTAGACTAGCTTGAACGCGCAAGCGGATCAATAGCGTCGTTCGTTCTCGTTTGCACGGGGTGTTTGCTTCTTGCCGAAGTTGGCGTCTGTCCCCGCTTTACTGTACATTTGCCGGTCCACGCAACCCACGTAATCGAAGGCGGATGGTCCGCGAATGACCCCGCACGATTCATCCGGAAATCGACATGGCACTCAAAGCAACCATTTTCAAGGTAGACCTTCAGATCTCGGACATGGATCGGCAGTATTACGCCGCCCATGCGCTGACTATTGCGCGCCATCCGTCCGAAACCGACGAGCGCATGATGATTCGCCTGCTTGCGTTCGCACTCAATGCACATGACGCGCTCATTTTCGGCAAGGGTCTGAGCACTGACGATGAGCCGGACTTGTGGCAAAAGGATCTGACCGGTGCGATCGACTTGTGGATAGAAGTCGGTCAGCCGGACGAGAAACGCATCCTCAAGGCCTGCGGGCGCTCGTCGCGGGTGCTGGTCTACAGCTACAGCAGTACCAGCAACATCTGGTGGAACCAGATCGCGAACAAGGTCGATCGAGCGAAAAATCTCTCCGTGCTCAATGTGCCGGCCGAATCCAGTCTCGCCTTGGCCAAGCTCGCGCAGCGAACCATGCAACTTCAATGCACGATTCAGGAAGGGCAAATCTGGATGAGCGGCGGCGAGGACACGGTGCAGCTTGAGCTGAACACGCTCAAGCTGCTGGCCGGCGCCTCGTAGTCCGATCAGCCGCCGCGTGCCGTGCGCACTGCACGGCCGAGTTCGACGACGGACATCGCATAGAAGAAGCTGCGATTGTATTTGGTGATCGCAAAGAAATTTGTCGTCCCCAACCAGTACTCGGTGGGTTCTTCGCCGTTCTGCAGATCCACCAGGCCGAACTGCAGATCAGCCGGAGGTTCCTTGCCCGGCGTGACGCCGGCTCCTTTCAACTCGTCAAGCGTGAATTTCGCTTCCAGCGGCTGTCCGATAAACATATCCCATGCGCGTCCGGGTTCGGTTTGGGAGACGATGGCCGGGAAGGCGATCGGCTCGCCGCGCTGCCAACCATGCTCCACCAGGAAATGGGCGACACTGCCAATCGCATCCACGGGCGAGTTGCGCAGATCCACCATGCCGTCGCCATCGAAGTCGACTGCAAATTTGCGTATGCTGCCAGGCATGAACTGCGGCAATCCGACGGCGCCGGCATAGGACCCGAGCAGCGACAACGGATCGATATGCGAGTCGCGCGCAAACAGCAGAGTCTGTTCCAGCTCACTTCGGAAAAACTGCATCCGTGAAGTGCGGTTTGATGTGGCCGGGTAGTCGAAGGCGAGCGTGGTCAGCGCATCGAGAACCCGGAAGCTTCCGGTATTGCGACCGTAAATGGTTTCCACGCCGATGATGCCGACGATGATCTCGGCCGGCACGCCATATTGCTCTTCGGCGCGGGCCAGCGCATCGGCGTGTGCGTCCCAGAAGGCAACGCCGGCATTGATACGTAGCGGTTCGACGAAGCGTGCGCGATAGGCACGCCAGTTTTTCGGCTTGCCCGGCGGCGCGGGCTTGATCAGTTGAATCGTGGTTTCGACATAGCGTGCTTTCTTGAACAGCGACTCCAATTCAGCGCGATCAAAGCCGTGCCGGTCCACCATCAGGTCGATGAATTCGGCCACATCTTTCCATTGTGTGAAGTTGGCAAATTCGCCAAGGCCGTCGTCCGACTTGAGCGCAACCTTGTGGATCCCGGCATGCGTTGTTTTCTTTACTGTTCGCTTTGTCGTGTGTTTCGAGGAGGCGTTTGCATGGGCGGTCAATGCGAGCAACAAGCCTGCGAGAAGGGCCGAGCGTTTGGTGGGTTTGACAATCATCGACATTCAGCTAACAAGGATTTGAGTTCGGAGAGTGCGGATGAACTTAGCTGGCGCTGCACTCCATACCGCACTGTCTCATAGTGTTCCAGAAAACGGGCCAGCGCCGCCTTTTTTTCGGGGGGCAGCGGAGAGTCTGGGGCGGTCAGGCGCGCACGATAGGCGCGCGGCCCTTCGTATGGGTGGCGCGGCAAACCTTGCTGTGCGAGCCTGCCGCAGAATTTCTGGTATAGCGCGTCGACCGGATCGCGTTTTTGCTGATGCAGCATCATGGGCAAGATCGCAATGGCAACTGCTGCAATGCCGAGCACAACCATGACGGCGATGACGACGGGCCAGGCAACATCGCCAAATCCGAGCGAACGGATGAAGCTCTTTTGCTTTTCGGGTGTGTAGTTCAATACCCATTGATTCCATGCATTGGTTACGGCATCCCAGTTCTGGCGGAATTTCAGCAGCGGTGCAAGCAATTGGTTGTTGGTGCCATCGATCGTAATCAGCCCGGCCAACACGCGACGCGGGATCACGCTTGCAAGATTGTGTTCGACACGTTCAGGCGCGACTGCAGCAGTGGGATCGATGCGCACCCAGCCGCTTTTCTCCAGCCATACTTCTGCCCATGCATGCGCATCCGATTGGCGTACGGTCAGGAATCCGTCAGCCGGATTCATCTCGCCACCCTGGTAGCCGGTGACGACGCGCGCCGGGATGCCGAGTGCCCGCATGAGCACGACGAAGGCGCCCGAATAATGCTCGCAGAAACCGGCCCGCGTGGCAAACAGGAATTCATCGACGGAGTGTGTACCAAGTACCGGCGGTTCCAATGTGTACCTGAAGTTCTGCTCCCGGAAAAAACGCAACACCGCGTCGATCATCTCCACAGGATTGCTGGATTGGCTACGCAAGCGTGCTGCATATTCCAAGGTGCGCGGGTTGAAACCGTCCGGCAACTGCAGCCATTGCCGTAAGACAGCCGCGGATTCATTCGGTTGCAAATCAAAATCGGTATGCGAGACGAGGTTGTACCGCACGCGACTGTTGATTGGATTTGTGGTCAGGATTTGCAGTTCGGGCGTGACGCCTGCGGGATTGTCGTCGATGATCGGCAGCGCCTGTGGCACTTCGAGTGCGAACAGCCAGCGATGACCATGCGGCTCGAGCGTCACCTGATAGCCAACCGGAGCTCCGCGCAGCCTGATATTGACACGGCGATTCGCGCCGGCGGCCTGCAGCGGGGTCCAGGTGCGTCCGTCATATCGTCCAAGGACGACGCCGCGCCAGTAGAGTTTTGAGTTGGCGGGCACCGCATCCTTGAATTTGACGCGAAACGCGATCTCGTCGGACAGCGCGAGCTTCGCGATATTCCCAGGCGCCATGGTTTCCGACAATCCGGTGCGTCCGGCCTGCGCGTCGCTGGGCAAGCCCCACAACGGACCCTGAATGCGAGGAAACAGCAGGAATAACACCAGGGTGAGCGGCCCGGCCAGCGCCAGAATCAAGGCGCCGAATTGAAAGCGCTTTTTCAGCGACGGAACGACACCCGTGTATTGAAACGACAACTGCGTGGTGAGCAGCGCGATCACGGCGAGGATGGTCATGAGCGCCGTGCCGATGGATTGCGAATTGAAGAAACTTGCCAGGACCAGAAAGAAGCTGAGGAAGAGTGCGACAAACAAATCGCGCTTGGCATGCATTTCCAGCAGCTTCAATGTGAGCAGCAATGTCAGCATGGCTACGCCGGGCTCGCGTCCGAAGAAGGATTTGAACGTGAGGTAGACGCCGCCCATTGCGAGCAGGGCAATCGAGACAAGCAACCAGTTCGACGGCATGCGGTTACCGCGGAACGTGATCCAGCCACGCCAGATCAGGATCGTCAGGCAACTCGGAAACACCCAGCCCGGAAGGTGGCTTGCATGGGGCAGCAGTACGAGTGTGCAGGTGGCCAGCAGGAGCAAGGTATCCGCCTTGTCGCGCGACAAGGGCCGCATGACGGGACGCTTGAGCGATATGGGAGCCTTCATGGCGTTTTCTCAAACAAGGCCAGCGCGCGCAGACAGCTTTCCCGATGTGCTGGTCCCAGCGCTGCCGGAAAGTTGATCTCGCCGAGGCGAAATGCGTAGGCCAGGCCGCGCGCATCCGCTTCGAGCACCCAGCGTGTCATGCGCGACAATTTTGCTTCGGTATCCATGTGCTGAGGCAGGTGCGCAAAATCGATCGCAATCTCGCTTGCAGCACCGCCTTCGAAGTGCTTGGAGATCAGCGTTCCGCTTGCATCGGCGTCGACCCGAGCAATCTGCCGCCATGCAAGACGTTTCATTGAATCGCCGGCCTGATATCCACGGATGCCCGCGAAATCGTCCTCCCCGGCCTGACCCTGGCCATCGTTTTGTTCGATGGCGGCCAAGGGCAACGGAGGGCCATCGTCTTCGGGACAGGGATAGACCAGCGCTCTTGCATCCGGTTGCCAGTAACTCCATGTACGCAGCAAACCGAGCGGAAAGCGTGTCTGCAAACGCACGCGTGGCGCCTGCAGCCAGCCCCTTTGCTGCGAGATCGTCGACAGGGTCACGCGCGTGCTTGCATTGCCGGCGACATCGGCCGCCTGCGCGAGATCGGGCCGATCATCCGCAATGAAATCGAGCCAGATTGCGTAACGGTCATACTTGCGGCGGTTGATCAGATGCAGTTCGAATTGCGCTGCTTCGCCCGCAAACACGGCACTTGCATGGCCGGCCGCCAGATGAAGATGCGCCAGATTGCGGAAGGTCAGATGCATGTCGATCAGGCCGCAACCGCCGAGCAAGAACGTGAGCGCGAAGCCGAGACTCAGGTTGTAGTTTGCCGACCCGATGAAGAGGACGACCAGCATCACGCAAAACAGCAGGCCCGGGTGCGTGGGGACGATGAACACGCGTCGCTGGTTGAGGAAAACCTCGCCATGCTCCGGGCCGTTGAGGCGAAACAGCCACTTGCTGGCGCGCCTGCGGATACCGTGCTCCAGCCTGCCGTACGGGGAGAGTTTCTTCTTCACACCGGAACGGTCTTCATCAATTGCAGTACAAGGTCGCGACTGCCGAGTGCGGAACTGCCTGCCGATTTCAACGGGCGCAGGCGATGCGCGACAACCGGCACCAGGACCGCCTGCACGTCTTCTGGAATGACATGATTGCGGCCCTCCATTGCAGCCCAAGCACGCGATGCCTGCAGCAATGCAATCGTTGCACGCGGACTCATGCCTTCCGCAAACAGGCCGCTCTGTCGCGAAACCTGGGCAATCGCTTGCACATAATCGATCAATGCCGATGCAACATGGATTTCCTTTAGCGCGGCTTGTGCGATCAACAATTCTTCAGGCTGCATGGCCGTCGGCAGGGATTTCAACAGTGTTCTGCGGTCTTCGCCCATCAACAGGGCACGCTCTGCCGCCGCATCCGGGTACCCGAGAGACAAACACATCAGAAAGCGGTCCAGTTGCGATTCCGGCAGTTGGAAGGTACCGATCTGATGTGTCGGGTTTTGCGTCGCGATCACGAAATACGGCTGCGGCAAGTCGCGCGTGGTGCCGTCCGCCGTGACTTGCCGTTCTTCCATGGCTTCAAGGAGGGCAGACTGGGTTTTGGGTGTGGCGCGGTTGATTTCGTCGGCCAGCAACACTTGCGTGAAGACCGGACCGGGATGAAACACGAAGCCATTCTTTTCGCGGTCGTAGATCGAAATGCCGATGACATCCGCCGGCAGCAGGTCGCTGGTGAACTGCAATCGGCTGAATTTCAGGCCGAGCGAAATCGCCAGCGCATGTGCCAGTGTGGTCTTGCCCACGCCCGGCACGTCCTCGATCAGCAAATGGCCGCCGGCCAGCAGGCAGACCAGCGATTGCCGGATTTGCAGGTCTTTTCCGACGACGATCTGGCTGACTTGTCTGGCGACGGCGTGGATTTTTGCGAACATGGATCTTCTGTAATCTGTGTGAAAGGGAAACGCGCTATGGTGAGGACCTGTTGAGCAATCGCAAAGCCAGACTGACAACAAAAGACCTGTAATACATCGTTTTCTTCGTTACACTATCAGAATCGATGTCATCGATATTTGCACAAATATCGACGCCGCGTAGATTCTATTCGAGAACCCGACCGCACATTCAGCTTCACGCTTTACCGAAATGACCACTGCCATCTATTCCCATCCCGATTGCAAACGCCATGAAATGGGGCAATGGCATCCGGAATGTCCGGCGCGCCTGCAGGCGATCGAAGACCAGCTTATCGCAAGCCGCATCAGCAGTTTGCTCGAACATCGGGATGCGCCGAAAGTCGATGTTGCCGAAATCCGCCGCGTACACACCGCCGATGCGGTTGCCCGCGTACAGCAAAACGTGGCGGCATTGGCTGACTCGGGCGGCGGGTATTACCCGCTCGATGCCGATACCATGCTGAACGAGCACAGCTGGAATGCCGCCTTGCGCGCGGCCGGCGCGGCGGTGGCGGCAACCGATGCGGTGATCGCAGGGGAACTGGACAATGCCTTCTGCGCGATTCGTCCGCCAGGGCATCATGCGAGACCGAGCGAGGCGATGGGTTTTTGCCTGTTCGACAATGTTGCGATTGCCGCCAAACATGCACTTGATGTGCGAGGTTTGCAGCGCGTGGCGATCGTCGACTTCGATGTCCATCACGGCAACGGGACGGAAGAAGCGTTCCTGGACGATCCGCGCGTGATGATGGTCAGCTTTTTCCAGCATCCTTTCTATCCTTATTCCGAGCTTCGACAGGACACGCCGCACATGGTCAACGTGCCCGTCCCGGCGTATTCCAAGGGCGACGTGGTACGCCAATTGGTGACTGAAAAATGGCTGCCCGCCCTGCATGCCCACCGGCCCGAGATGATCTTCATTTCCGCGGGCTTCGATGCGCATCGCGAAGACGACATCGGGCAGATGGGGCTGGTGGAGGACGACTATGCCTGGATCACGCAACAGATTCTGGGCGTGGCGAAGCAGCATGCGCAGGGGCGCATCGTCAGCTGCCTGGAAGGCGGCTACAACCTGTCCGCTCTCGCGCGCAGTGTTGTCGCGCACATCAAGGTGCTTGCCGAACTTGACTGACTTGCCAGCGTCGTATTGACGCGTGAACAAGGCAGGCACCGGGTAGAATAGCGCTTTGCCTCGTTCCAACAAAATCACGCATGTCCATACAATGGTTCCCCGGTCACATGAACGCCGCCCGCAAGAAGGCGGCGGAGTCCATGGAGAAGACCGACCTCGTTATCGAGGTGCTGGACGCGCGCCTGCCGCAAGCCAGTTGCAATCCCATGATCGAACAGCTGCGCAAGCAGCGCCAGCGCCCCTGCCTGAAGATCCTCAACAAGGCCGACCTTGCTGATCCCGTTGCCACCAAGGCCTGGCTTGAGTACTACAACGCCCAGAAAGACGTGAGCGCGGTTGCGCTGAGCTGCAAGAAACCGGCCGATGTGGCAAAGGTGCCGGGCTTTGCGCTGGAACTGGCGCCGCATCGTGGCACCGCACTCAAGCCGCTGCGCATGATGATCATGGGCATTCCGAATGTGGGCAAGTCGACCTTGATGAATGCCTTGCTCAAGAAGCGCGTGGCGGCCGTGGGTGACGAACCCGCCGTTACCAAGACGCAGCAGCGCCTGTATCTGGGCAATAACATGGTTCTGATCGACACGCCCGGTATGTTGTGGCCGAAGATAGAACATCCAACAGACGGCCTGATGCTCGCGGCGAGTCACGCGGTTGGCGTCAACGCCGTGATCGAGGAGGAGGTGGCGACCTTTCTTGCCGACCAGTTGCTGGCGCATTATCCGCAGCTCCTGACGGCGCGTTATGGATTTTCGATCGATGGTATGGACGGTGTCGCCGTGCTGGAAGGCGTGGCGAAGCGGCGTGCCTTTCGCGTCAAGGGCGGTGACCTGGATCTGGAAAAGGCCGCGCATACCCTGTTGCAGGACTATCGCAGCGGCGCGCTCGGCCGCATCAGCCTGGAGACGCCGCAGAGTCGCGCTGCTCTGCTGGCAAGTTACAAGCCTGAGCCATCGCTCGGCGAACAACAAGACAACGAGGGCGAGGAGGGCGACGATGAGCAGTGAGACACCTTATGTGATCCGATCCGTGCACGATGGCGTGGCGACGCTCACGCTCAATCGCGGCGAGAAGTTCAATCCGCTTTCGGAAGAAATGCTGGACGCATTGCAGGCGGAACTCGATGCGATCAAGAGCGATGACGGCATTCGCGTCCTTGTTCTTGCTGCGGCAGGCAAGGCATTTTGCGCTGGACACGATCTCAAGCAGATGCGTGCTCAGCCTTCCGAGCCGTATTACAAAAAGCTGTTCAACCAGTGCAGCAAGGTCATGCTGACGATTCAACAGATGCCGCAGCCGGTGATTGCAAGAGTGCAGGGAATCGCGACGGCCGCGGGATGCCAGCTGGTCTCGATGTGCGATCTGGCGGTCGCGTCCAGCGATGCGAAATTCGCCGTATCGGGAGTGAATTACGGTTTGTTCTGTTCGACGCCATCGGTCGGCCTGTCACGCAATGTCTCACGCAAGCACGCCATGGAAATGCTTCTGACCGGTGAATTCATCGATGCGGAAACAGCGCGCGAGTATGGTCTGGTCAATCGCGTGGTGTCTGCCGAACGGCTCGATGCCGAGGTCGGAAAACTGACCGCCAGCATTCTGGCCAAACCAGCCGTTGCGGTGGCGATGGGCAAGCAGCTTTTCTACAAACAGCTGGAGCTGGGGATTGGTGCGGCTTATCAGCTCGCCGGGCAAACGATGGCATGCAACATGATGGACGAGGCGGCGCTGGAAGGCGTGCAGGCGTTCATCGAGAAGCGTGCACCTGGCTGGAAGAAATAAGCGGGTCTTGTAAAAAATCCCCTTGGTTGCATCAATGCGGCCAAGGGGATTTTTTCATGTGGCCGTGCGAGCGACCGGACGGTATCAATTATTTGTACACGCCCACAGCGAAGCCGTAGCCATCGAACGGTTCGATATACGTGGTCTTCGACTCAATTTGTTTCGTCACCGGGTTGGGCCATTTGTAGTCGACCCAGCCGATTTTTTTCGACTTCGTGTGCGCGATCAGCTCCTGCGCGAAAAACTTTCCGTCGGCATCCTTCAGGTTCGTCAGATCTTTACCGATCAACTTCTCATTCGCGCCATGCGCCATCATGATGCCGTTTGCGTCGAGTATGTACACATATATGTCGCGGTCGACGAATTGTCCGGTCTTGTTGCTCACCTCGGCAAAGGCTTTTTCCTTGCCATTGGCTTTGTAGAATGCGATTGCCTTGTGCGCAAGCGCTACCGCTTCTTCCTTGGTGCCTTTATCCCCCGCGTTTGCTGCTGCGACAAGCCCGATGCTCAGGCTTGCGCCGATGAAAAACCTCAAAATACTCTTCATTACCATCTCCGACAAAATTGATCTGTTGACCTGCGCCAGTTAACCATGAGGACGCTCGGGTCTTTGGGCGCATTCACGACTCTAGCGGTTTTATTTCCATGCAGCAAGAAATGAATCCGGGGACGACAGGTTCTGAATGTTTCAAGGTTGCTGGCACATCACACTTCCGGGCGCTCTTGCCAGCGAAGCAAGAAAAACAAAAAGCCCGCCGAAGCGGGCTTTTCTGCGACAGGGAATGTCGAAAGGCGAATTACATCATGCCTTCCATGCCACCCATACCGCCCATGCCACCCATACCGCCCATGCCACCAGCAGCCGGTTTCTCTTCAACCAGCTCGGCAACGGTGCAATCGGTGGTCAGCATCAGGCCGGCGATCGACGCTGCGTTTTGCAGAGCCGAACGGGTGACCTTGGCCGGATCCAGCACGCCCATTTCGACCATGTCGCCATAGGTGCCGTTAGCGGCGTTGTAACCGAAGTTACCCTTGCCTTCCATGACCTTGTTGACGACCACGGATGCTTCGTCACCGGCGTTGGTCACGATCATGCGCAGCGGCTCTTCCATTGCGCGCAGAACGATCTTGATGCCGGCTTCCTGATCCGGGTTGTCGCCCTTGATCGTCAGGTTTGCGCGAGCGCGCAGCAGTGCCACACCGCCGCCAGGAACGATGCCTTCTTCAACGGCGGCACGGGTTGCGTGCAGCGCGTCTTCGACACGTGCCTTCTTTTCTTTCATTTCGACTTCGGTCGCAGCGCCAACCTTGATCACTGCAACGCCGCCTGCCAGCTTGGCAACGCGTTCCTGCAGCTTCTCGCGGTCGTAGTCGGAAGTCGCTTCTTCGATCTGAACGCGGATTTGCTTGACGCGTGCTTCGATCGCGGCAGCCTGGCCAGCACCGTCGATGAGGGTGGTGTTTTCCTTGCCGATTTCGATGCGCTTGGCTTGGCCGAGGTCGTTCAGCGTGGCCTTCTCCAGGGTCAGGCCGACTTCTTCAGCGATCACTTGACCGCCGGTCAGGATAGCAATGTCTTCCAGCATGGCCTTGCGACGGTCGCCAAAGCCAGGCGCCTTGACTGCGCAGGTCTTCAGGATGCCGCGGATGTTGTTCACAACCAGGGTTGCCAGTGCTTCGCCTTCGATATCTTCGGCGATGATCAAGAGCGGACGGCCAGCCTTGGCGACTTGCTCCAGTACCGGCAGCAGGTCACGGATGTTCGAGATCTTCTTGTCGAACAGCAGGACGAACGGGTTTTCCAGAACCGCGACTTGCTTTTCCGGGTTGTTGATGAAGTACGGGGACAGGTAGCCGCGGTCGAACTGCATGCCTTCGACGATGTCGAGTTCGTCGTTCAGGGACTTGCCGTCTTCAACCGTGATCACGCCTTCCTTGCCGACTTTTTCCATTGCTTCGGCGATGCGGTCGCCGATGGATGCGTCGGAGTTGGCGGAGATTGCGCCGACCTGGGCGATTTCCTTGGAAGTGGTGCAGGGCTTGGCGATCTTCTTCAGCTCTTCGACTGTAGCGGTAACAGCCTTGTCGATGCCGCGCTTCAGGTCCATCGGGTTCATGCCGGCGGCAACATACTTCATGCCTTCGCGGACGATCGCTTGCGCCAGGACAGTAGCGGTGGTGGTACCGTCGCCTGCGTTGTCAGAAGTCTTGGAAGCAACTTCCTTGACCATCTGTGCGCCCATGTTCATGAGCTTGTCTTTCAATTCGATCTCTTTAGCGACCGAAACACCGTCCTTGGTGACGGTCGGGGCGCCGAACGAGCGCTCCAGCACAACATTGCGGCCTTTCGGGCCCAGGGTAACTTTAACAGCGTTGGCAAGGATGTTGACGCCTTCAACCATCTTGGCACGGGCGGCATCGCCGAAGACTACTTCTTTTGCTGCCATGTTTGTAACTCCTTATATTGAATAGGTTCTGTATTACTTCTGGACGATTGCCATGATGTCTTCTTCGCGCATCACCAGCACCTCTTCGCCTTCGACCTTCACGGTCTGGCCGGAGTATTTGCCGAAGAGCACGACGTCGCCGACTTTGACGTCCAGCGCGCGGACTTTGCCATCTTCCAGAATCTTGCCGTTACCAACTGCGAGCACTTTGCCCTGATCCGGCTTTTCCGCAGCTGCTTCCGGAAGAACGATGCCGGACGCAGTCTTGGTTTCCTGGTCGAGGCGCTTGACGATGACGCGATCGTGCAATGGACGAAGGTTCATACAAACTCCTTAATTATCAATAAGTTATGGTTATTTGCGGCAGATTTGCTGCAACTTGCATTTATTTCACTGTGCAGCGAGACCGCACGGGAAAATCTGAAGCCAGGCGGAGTTGTTGTTAGCACTCTCCCCTAACGAGTGCTAAGTATATGGGCGGGTAATCCTTTTTTCAAGACCGTCCCGACGAAGGATTGTTTTTTGCCTAATTTGCCTGCCCGCCGGTTTCCACAGAACGCCTCGGTCCAAAAAA
Organism: Noviherbaspirillum sp.; assembly: GCF_035254865.1. Taxonomy (GTDB): domain Bacteria; phylum Pseudomonadota; class Gammaproteobacteria; order Burkholderiales; family Burkholderiaceae_D; genus Noviherbaspirillum. The sequence continues at coordinate 1,642 of NZ_DATFAF010000002.1, read as the reverse complement.
AGAAACCCCACCGGCGAACCGACGGGGTTTCTCGTCAAAACGAGCGGCTGATTATTCAGGCCAGCGCGACCCTGACATCGATGTTCCCGCGCGTTGCGTTGGAGTAGGGGCAGACTTCATGCGCCTTGTTGACCAGCGTCTGGGCAGTTTCCTGCTCCATGCCTGGCAAGACGACACGCAGATCCGCGGCCAAGCCGAAGCCGCCGCTGCCGTTCGGGCCGATACCGACTTCGGCAGTCACTGCGGCGTCGGCCGGCAAGGGAATCTTGGCGTGCATGGCGACGAATTTCATCGCAGAGAGGAAGCACGCCGAATAGCCGGCAGCGAACAATTGCTCCGGGTTGGTGCCTTCGCCGCCCGGCCCGCCGAGTTCTTTCGGAGTGCTCAGTCGAGCGTCGAGTTTCTTGTCGCTGGAGACGGCGCGGCCATCGCGGCCGCCGGTTGCGGTGGCTTGTGCCTTGTACAGAATCTGCATGAGATGCTCCTTCTTCAAATAAAGGTGTTGGGACAACGTAATCGATCGGAACGCAGTATTAAGATAGCACGCAATTAAATTGTGTGCAATTTAAAAGTGCATGCGAGACGGGAGGCGAAAGGCTTGTGCTTTGCTACGAGTCTGACTTGACCAGGTCGTTACGCAAGATGGAAAGCTGATTGCGAAGACGTGCGAGCGCTTCCGGGGATTGTCCGCTGGCGCACAACACTTGCTGGGGAATGCACTGTGCCTTCTTCTTGAGCGCGCGGCCTTCCTTGGTGAGCGTGATCCTGACCTGACGTTCGTCAGATTCGTCGCGAGTGCGTTCGATCAGCGAAGATGCTTCCAGGCGTTTCAACAGGGGCGTGAGCGTGCCGGAATCCAGAAACAGCTTTTCGCCTATGGATTTGACCAATACGTCGTCCTGTTGCCAAAGAACCAGCATCACCAGGTATTGCGGATAGGTAAGCCCAAGCTTGTCCAGAAAGGGCTTGTAGGTTTTTGTCATGGCCAGGGACGCAGAGTACAGTGCGAAGCAGAACTGGTTATCCAATGCGAGAGGATCAAAGCTGTGTGCTTCGGGCGGTGTGGCGGATTTGGGCATGGTTTGCAGCTCTGACGTGGGATAATTACATTGCGCGTGACATATTTTTCTAATCCTATGCGAATTCCGAGAAGACTCCAAGTTGCGTGTAGCCTGTTTGCGTTTGCCGGCAGCGTGATGGCGCAGCAATTGCCGATACCCGTCGCGGATGCCTTGCAGCGCGCGCAGATTCCCGAATCCGCAGCCGGAATCTATGTTCAGGAGGTCGGCGCAGGTCCGGTTTTGCTCGCATCGAATGAAAAGACGCCGCTTAACCCGGCATCGACCATGAAGCTGGTGACCAGCGATGCCGCACTCGAAATGCTGGGGCCGACCTTTACCTGGAAGACCCAGGCTTATGCGACCGGCACGCAAGCCGGCGACGTGCTGCACGGCGACCTGATTATCAAGGGTAGCGGGGATCCCAAGCTGGTGCTGGAGAACTTCTGGTTGTTCCTGCGCCGCATACGCGCGAAGGGCATTCGCGAAATTCGCGGCAACCTCGTCCTGGATCGAAGTGCCTTCGAGAGCATGGAGTACGACCCTGGCCAATTCGATGGCGACCCGATGAAGCCGTACAACGT
>NZ_DATFAF010000001.1:0-18312 GCF_035254865.1 Noviherbaspirillum sp. | reverse complement strand
AATTTGACATAATACAAATTATGCGAAATTAAGTATCTGGTGCCAATGAGATTGCGTGAGTAAACGCACCGCCTCGCCTTGCTATCGAGCCATCGCGCTCGCACCGACTGCACGAGCCTGCCCGCTGCTTTGCAGTTGTGCCGTGTCCGAGACGATGTGCGCCGCCTCGATCAACCAGATGTCCTTCGAGTCCTTCTGCGATTCGCCAGCCACAGATTCGTCGTCGGGATCGTCCAGCGCTCTCGTATCGAGCTGTTTGCTCGGCTTTGCGGTTGCAGCGTCACCTTTGAGGTCCGCCTTTTCGCCGTCGCGCCCGGTTCCACTATTCGCCTCGCGTAGCTTGAGCTGGGCGGCGCGTTTGCTGCGTTCCTCTGCACGCTCGGCCTCATTGAGAGAGACCAAAGCCTTCGCGCGCGCCGCCTTGAGTTCGTTGATGTCTTCCAGGAGGTATTGGAACTCCTTGTCCTTGGCGATGCGTGATGCATGTCGGCTTTTCAGTTGCGAAAGGACGCTCGAGACGTCACCCAAAGGTTTGTAGCCGACAGGCTCGATTTGTGTCCAGGGCAGCGCATTGTGGTAACTGGACTCGCCGATGTGTTCCGTATCGGAGATCGGCGGAAAATCGATGTCCGGCGTTACGCCGCGCAATTGTGTCGTTCCACCATTAATCCTGAAAAACTGTGCGATGGTCATTTTCAGTTCGCCAAATTCCGGCTTCTGGTGCTGGGCCAGTTGATCAAGACTGACGATCGATTGGACTGTGCCTTTGCCGAAGCTTTGTTCGCCGATGATGATGCCTCGACCGTAGTCCTGGATCGCGGCAGCAAATATTTCGGATGCGGACGCAGAGCCTCGGTTGATCAATACGCCAAGCGGACCATCCCAGACAGGCTTTGGCGCGTCGCTATTGTCGACTTTCACCTGGCCTTGCGCATTGCGTTCCTGCAGTACCGGCCCCGCGCCGGTAAATACGCCGGTCAAGGCCACCGCTTCATCGAGTGCGCCGCCGCCATTGTTCCGCAGGTCGATCAACAGGGCATCGACATGTTCTTGTTTGAGCTCTTCCACCAGGCGTTTGACGTCGCGTGTCGTGCTTCTGAAGTCCTTGTCGCCTTTGTGCCTGGCCTCGAAGTCCTGGTAGAAGGCTGGCAGCGATATGACGCCGACCTGGCGGGTGATACCGCCCTCGTCCACTTTAATAATGGATTTCTTGGCGGCCTGTTGTTCCAGGCTGATCTTGTTGCGCACCAGGGTGACCAGTTTGTGTTTGCCGTCGGGACCGGCACTTGCCGGAAGCACATCCAGGCGCACGGTGGAGCCCTTGGGGCCGCGGATCAAGTCCACCACTTCATCGAGACGAGTGCCGACGACGTCGATGATTGCACCACTCTTGTCCTGTCCAACGCCAACAATACGATCGCCGGCCTGCAGCTTGCCCGACAGTGCCGCGGGTCCGCCAGGCACCAATTCACGGATCGTTGTGTATTCGTCCTTTTCCTGAAGCACGGCGCCGATTCCCAACAGCGACAATTTCATGGCGATGTCGAAGTTGGAAGACGCAGCGACGCCGAAGTAATCGGTATGCGGATCGACCGCCGTGGCGAACGCATCCAGGAATACCTGGAATGCATCCTCGCTTTTGTATTTGGAAACGCGCGACGCCAGACTGCCGTAGCGCTTGTCGAGCGTCGCACGGATTGTTGCGTCCTTCTTGCCAGTGAGCTTCAGTTGCAGCCAGTCGTTCTTGACGCGCTTGCGCCACAGTTCGTGCGCTTCCTCATCGCTCTGCGGAAACTGCGCCTTGTCGCGATCGAACTGGTAGCTTTCGTGCTTGGTGAAATCGAAACCTTTTTTCAGCAAGTCACGCGCATCCGCCAGACGTTCAGTGACGCGTCGCTCGTACAGGTTAAAAATGTCAAAAGCTGCGCGTAAGTCGCCTCGTTCGACCTCTTCGCCAAGCTTGGGACGTACATCGGCGAACCGATCAATGTCCGCTTGCAGAAAGAAGTATTTTCCCGGGTCCAGCGCCTTGAAATAATGCTGGAAAATTCGCTCCGACATGGCCGCGTCGAGCTGGGCGGGTTGATAGGGAAAGCGCTTGAGAAGCTGTGCGGTGATCTGCGCCGTCTGAACTTGTGTCTGCGATGGCGCCAGCATCGGCGCGGTGGCCGGCTGCAGGGCGGCGGCGTTGAGCGCCACGCCAAAAAGCAGTGCTGTGAAAAGCAGTTTGAACTTCATGCGACTCCTCGTATCATCATTTACCGAATATTGAATCATGGCACTTTGGCCAGCCGGTCGAACTTTACCACTCATGGATGGCCGAAGATTTGCGGAATTCGACTGCCCTGCCTTTCTTTGCGCCTGCATTACGGCAATGATTCCAGTTGGCAAAAACAGCATTTTCCTCGAGCAATTTCTGCCTGATCAGGGAATGCCCGCCCGAAATTCACCGGGTGTCTTTCCGGTCCACTTCTTGAACGCGTGGCGGAAGTTGGCAGCGTCGCTGAACCCGAGGGATATCGCGATATCCTCCGTGCTCATTCGCGTCTTGCGCAAGTAATCGATCGCAAGCTGCTTGCGCACATCGGTGAGGATGCTCTGATAGGAAGTATCCTGGGCCTGCAATTTTCTGCGCAGCGTGCGAGACGTCATGTGCAATTGCCCGGCGACCGCCTCGACATCCGGAAAATGCCCCGGACGTTCCATCAGTATGTTAAACACCGTGCCGGCCAGGCCGGATGAGGCCTTCAGTTCCGTGAGCAGCTGATCACAGGTTTCGCGTACCAGTGCGGCGGTAATCGGATTGGCGAAGGCCAGCTTCTGCTCCAGCCAATCGTGACTGAAGCGCAGCTCGTTGCGCGGCTGCGCGAATCGGACCGGACATCTTAACAAGATTTCGTACTCTGCTGCATTCGGCGGCGCCGGGTAGACAGTGCGTATCTCGACCGGGTTCACCGGCCGTCCCAAAATATCGCTATGCAAGGACAATAAAGTGCCAAGCTGAAATTCAAGCACGAAGCGAAACAGTGCACTGTCCGTGCCGAGCGAAAGCGCATCCGACAATTCCCAGACGGCAGCGCCGGCGTCTTCCGCAAAGCGCAAGCCGACGAGCGAGGCGGCGAGAGGCCGGTACTTGAGCGCAAAGTCGATGGCGTCCCGCGGCGTGGGGCTGCTCAGCAGAGCGTAGCCGTACAGGCCGAAATGGGTAACGTGAATCCTCTTCCCCGCCTTGATCGCGATGCCCGGATCCTTTGAGAGACGGAGCGCATTGCGACAAACAGCCAGAAGCTGGCGCGCAGAAATGCGCGTTTCGGGCGCACGCACCTGCAGCGGGTCTATGCCGCTGCCCGCAAGGATGTCTTCGGGCTTGACGCCCTCCTCGCCCAGAATGTCGACCAGAACGGCCATCTTGTGCGGCGGTTCAATCCGGTCGTCTCGGCCGGGGAACGACTGCTCCATTTCGATTTGTCTCTCTTCCCTCTTCTATTTGCGTCCGGTAATACGGTTGCGCGGTTTTAGGCCGAGTCTAGCATGCGTGTCCGTTTTGCACACCCCTCGGTTTTCTCATGCGGCCGCTCATGACGAATGTCCGCCGCGCACAGGTTTTGGCCACCAACAACCTGTCAGCCTCGACAGATTTGCAGCAAAATCGCTTCACAAATCGATAAAAACGAGGAGACATACCATGCGCGCTGATAAGGACGCTCAGCGATGATGCACATTGATCAAGTGCATCTCAATTTCAATCCACAGTCATTGCTGGCACTGAATCTCGTTCTGGCGCTCGTCATGTTTGGCGTGGCGCTGGACCTGAAGCTGTCGGATTTCAAGCAAGCCTTCCGCACGCCGAAGGCGCTCGCAATCGGATTGTTTGGGCATCACATTCTGTTCCCTGCCGCCACCTATCTGCTGATACTGGCGCTCGATCCGCTGCCCTCCATTGCGCTCGGCATGCTGCTTGTTTCATCCTGCCCGGCTGGTCATATTTCGAATTTCTTTACGTATCGAGCCGGAGGCAATGCCGCTTTGTCGGTATCGATCAGCACCCTATCGACAGTGGGCGCCGTGTTCATGATGCCGATCAATGTCGCGTTCTGGGCTAACCAGCATGCAGGCATGCGAGCCATCTTGCGCGATTTTTCCCTCGACCCCTGGTCGATGCTGCTTGAGGTTGGCCTGTTGCTGGGTGTCCCGCTCGTGCTGGGACTGATCATTTCGCATCGCTTTCCAACAATTGCGGCACGACTGCTCAAACCCATGCGCGTCTTTTCCCTCGGCGTGTTCGCGGTGTTCGTGTCGGGAGCGCTGCTGGCCAACTGGAAGTTTTTCCTCACCTACGGTCCCATGGTGGTGGGACTCGTGTTCATTCACAACGCCTGCGCGCTGAGCAGCGGCTATGGGTTCGGAAAGCTATTCGGCCTGGCCGAGCGCGATTGCCGCGCGGTCGCCTTCGAAACCGGCATACAGAATTCCGGCCTCGGCCTGGTCCTCATCTTCAACTTTTTCGGTGGCCTCGGCGGCATGGCCATCGTCACCGCCTGGTGGGGCATCTGGCATATTTTTGCCGGCATGGCCTTGTCGACATACTGGATGAAAAAACCGGTACAAGCCGCAAAGGTGCGCGCATGACGGCCAATTCGATCCTGGTGACCGGCGCCGGCGGATACATCGGCCGACAACTGATCGACGCGCTTTCCGCAAGATGGATTGTCGGGAAGTCTCTCACCATCGTCGCAACCGACATTCGAGACACACCAAGGACGGAACAACGGCCGGGCGTGGTTTATCTGAAGGCTGATGTCCGTGACCCGGAGTTGGCGACCATCGTCCGCGAACGTCAGGTAGACACGGTGGTCCATCTTGCTTCCATCGTCACGCCCGGGAAAAAAAGCGATCGCGCTTTTGAATACAGTGTGGACGTCGAGGGAACGGCAAACGTGCTGAGCGCCTGCATTGCCGCCCGTGTTGGCCACATCGTCATCTCTTCAAGCGGCGCCGCCTACGGTTACCACGCCGACAATCCTGCCTGGCTGTCCGAAGACGATCCCATCCGGGGAAACCGGGAATTTGCCTATTCCTGGCACAAACGCCTGGTCGAAGAAATGCTCAGTGAGTATCGCCAGCATCACCCCGAATTGAAGCAAACCATCTTCCGCATCGGCACCATTCTTGGCGATACCGTCCGGAACCAGATCACCGACTTGTTTGAAAAACCGCGCTTGATCGGCGTGCGCGGATCGGACAGCCCCTTCGTATTCATTTGGGATCAGGATGTGGTCGGCGCGATTCTGCACGCGATCGACAGCGGCAAAGGCGGCATCTTCAACCTGGCCGGCGACGGCGCCCTGTCCATCCATGCGCTTGCCGCCCGCCTTGGGAAACCCCTCATGTCATTGCCGGCATGGGCGATTGCATCGGCACTACGCGTTCTGAAGACTTTCCGGCTGACCCAGTATGGTCCCGAACAGGTCAATTTCCTGCGCTATCGCCCCGTGCTTGACAATCGCCGCCTCAAAGAGGAATTCGGCTATTCGCCAGAAAAAACCTCGGCAGCCGTATTTGACTACTGGCTGCAGTCGCGCAAGATGCACAAGGAGTGACATGGAAACAACCGACTACTCCGGGAAGAATGTCGCCGTCACCGGCGCGGCCGGCGGGCTGGGGCATGCGCTGTGCGAGAGATTTGCCGCGGCTGGCGCCAATGTGGCACTCCTCGATGTGGATGGGGAGGCAGCGAGCGCCGCGGCCAACCGCTTGCGCGCATCCGGATTGATGAAGGTGATCGACATACAATGCGACGTCACCGATCCGGCTGCCTGCAATCACGCGATGCAGGCGGTCATCGACGCGTTCGGCGGTATCGACGTTTTGATCAACAACGCCGGCATTGCGCACCGCAGCCTGCTGCGCGACACCAGCATCTCCGTGCTTCGGCGAGTAATGGAGGTGAATTTCTTCGGTGCCGTGCATTGCACGCAAGCGGCACTCTCGTCGATTTGCGCGCGGCGCGGACAGATCGTGGTGATTTCAAGCATTGCCGGATTTTCGCCGTTGTTCGGGCGCACCGGCTATAGCGCGAGCAAGCACGCGCTGCACGGTTTCTTCGACAGCTTGCGGAGTGAAGTGGAAGACGACGGAGTCGATATCTCCATCATCTGCCCTAGCTTTATCGCAACCGGCATCGAACGCGCCGCACTCGGCGGCGATGGCGGCCCCGCCACCCTGCCCCGCAATGCCGTCGGCGGCGAGACGAGCGCTGCCGATATGGCCGATCGGATATACCACGCCGCGCGCCGACGCCGGCGATTGCACCTGCCCGGCTTGCTCGCCAATGCAGCCTGGTGGATCAGCCGCCTTGCGCCGGCCACTTTCGCGCGCCAGATGAAACGTCGCGTCGCCTCGAACCGTTTACCCCAACAATCCATCAATCACATCCTATGAGCTCCAGATCGTATCGCTTGTTTGCGCTGGCTGTTTGCAGCTCCATGGCGACAGCGTCGCAGGCAGTCGTCATCTCCGTCACAGATTCCTCCGGTGCACCCCTTGATTCTGCCATGGTGACGCAAACTGTGGCCAATCCCGCCCCAAGAGATGTTTCCGACAACGGCTATCAGCAGCCGGGCAAGCCCAGAATGACGGAAATAGAAACGACGGCCTTCACAAGTCAGACCGGCACGGTCCGGATGCCGGACGTGACGGTGGAGATGAATTACCGGGTACGGAAACCCGGTTACAAAGACGTGACCATCCGCATTCCTCCGGATCAAAAGAGCGTTCCGATCACAGTCGATAAGGAAACCGATCCCGGCAAAATTGCAGAATCCAGGCCGGCCAACGCGTGGCTGGGCGCACTCGATATCGGGGATGCCAACACGAAGAAGCACTTCCAGATGCAATGCGGCTTTTGCCATCAGCAGGGGAATGCGTTTACACGGGCCGAGCGCTCGCCGGAGGATTGGCATGAGGTCATTAGCCGCATGATCCGATATGGATCGAGGCTGCCGACAGATCTGCAGAAATCCTTGCCGGACAAACTTTCGGCCGGTTACCGCAAGCTGCGCGAGAATCCCGGCCTGGTGAAGGGTGGAGTTGCATGGGATTCGGAACTGGACAAGACGGTTATCACGGAATGGCCACTTGGCAATGCGATGTCCCAGACCCATGACATGCTGATTGCCGCGAACAAGATGATCTACGTTGCGGACAATATTCAGGACCGGCTTTATAAAGTCGATCCGATGACGAATGCGGTAACGGTCTACAAGATTCCGCACAAGCCGGGCGACAAGCCCGGTGGTCTCATCGCCGGTCGCCTGAAAGGTTTTCCGAGCCATGACAGCACGTCCAATGCGCACTCACTTGCCGAGTCGAAGCGCGACGGGCATATCTTCATTACGCCTTCAGCGCAGCGCCGGCTGGTCGAGTTCGACCCGGCAAGCGAGACATTCCTCTTGCATGAAATCGGCGCCGGATTCTATCCGCACACGATTCGTATCGACGCAAAGGACAATGTCTGGTTCACACTCGCCTTGTCCAATCAGATTGCGAAATTCGATCGCTTCACGCAGAAATTCACCTTGTTCGATTTGCCGGCCAGAGGTCTGAAAGAACGGCTGACCGTATCGTCGATCGACAAGCTTTTTCAACTCATGAACTGGGGACTGCCGGTGTCGAACTGGATGCCCGTGGACTGGGCTGCGACAGGCACGCCGCTTCCCTATGGGATTGACGTCGCACCGGACGGCACGGTGTGGTTTGCACGCTTGCACACGCAGGAGATCGGGAAGATCGATCCTGCAACGGGACGAATCACGATGATTCCGACGCCATTCATCGGCCCGCGCCGCTTGCGCATCGACGCAGAAGGCAATGTGTGGATCGTTGCCTTCGCCGAATCGAAAATCGCCCGCTATTCGCCGGCTGACGGCAAGTTCTCGCTGTTTGATCTCCCCGTCGAGCCGAAGGGAAGCGAGACACCCTATTCACTGAATGTCGACAAGAAGCGCGGCATCGTCTGGGTCAATGGAAACCAGTCCGACGCACTATTCGCCTTCCACATCAAGTCGCAGACCTGGCGTACGGTGCCGCTGCCGCGGCGAACAACATTTACGCGGGACATCGAGATTGCCGAGGATGGAACCGTCTACACCTCCAATTCCAATTTCCCGAGCTGGCATATCGAAGGCGGCCAGCCGACTCTCTTGCGCATTGAACAGAAATGATCTCCTCGACCAATAAAGGGAACATCTGATGATACGCCGTCACTGGGACTTTTTCCTGTCCTGCCTGCTGGCGTTCACCGCCGGCCACATCATCAATTATTCGGTCATCATTTACTCGCAGGAGGTTTTGCGTTCCGATCTGCTTGCCGGCGTAGGTTTTGGTCTTTGCTTCGGGCCGCCACTGCTGCTTGGCTGGTATGCCGGGGTGCTGTGCGACCGTCACGCCCCCGATCGCATCATCCATATCGCACAAGGGCTGTTCGTCCTTGCCGCGCTGACGATGGCAGTCGCCGATCACTTCATGAACCAGGTATCGGCGCGCACACCGTTCATCCTTGTGGCTGCCCTGTTGGCCGGAATCGGCTGGTCCTTTGTCGCACCTGCGCGCATGACCGCGCTGGGCCAGATCGTCGGAACCGAAGCCTTGCGCCGCGCGTCTCTGATTTTCAATTTGCTGGTCATGCTTGGTTTCGGCCTGGGGCCGATCGCAATTTCAGTCTGCCGTCCGCGCGCCGGCTGGCAAGGGGTGTTTCTCTTCGCAGCCGCGCTTTTCGTCATTGGGTCCGCCCTGCTGCTCAAGGTCAGGACGCAAGCAATGCACAAGTCGCATCTTCCGGTTCGCAAGGAGATCATGATCGGATTGCGCGCCGCGCGGTCCAATTCTCTCCTGGCGCAGCTTCTTGTCACTGCGATGTTCGGCTACATGCTGATGGGTCCGATGCAGGTAATTCTGCCGAGACTGGCGCGAACCTCGCTCGGATTGACCGAGCTGGGACGCGGCGCATTCCTTGGCACGCTGGCTCCGGCTCTGATTGCCGGCGGATTGCTTTGCTTGGTCGTCGCAAGGCGCCTCTCGCATGGAAAGATCATATTCGCCGCGTCCGGCCTGTCCGGTGTCTTGTTCGCGGCAATGGGGCTCGCGCCTTCACCGGTCATTGCATTCGGGCTTCTCGCTTGCGTCGGCATGCTCGGCGGTATCGCGATCAGCCTCATCGTGACCGGGATCCAGGAAAACGTCGAACAAAGCGTACGCGGCCGCGTGTTAAGCATGTACACGATCATTTCACAGGTGATCCCTGCTGCTTCAGGCCTGATTGCCGGCGCGTTGACGCATGCATTTGATGCGCAGCGCGCTGTGCTGATTTGCGGCTGCGTGCTCGCTACCGCGGCCGTGGTCAATGCCTTTCGCATGCATACCCTTCGCGACTATCGCGGGTATTGACAGTTCGACGACGAAGTGCAAACGGCAACAGGAATCTATGAATCACCCTGCGCAGCCTCTCCCATGAACTGCAAATAACCTTGCTCTATGCATTCGATTTCCTGTTCCGCCGGAAGTTGTTTCTTTTCGCAACTCGAGACAATGGATTCCAGGCCCTGCTGAACGTCACCCTCACGTATTGCCGGCAGGTTCTCTGCGGCATACCCGATGCCGGACCAAACTGCCCCCGTCAGCAACAAACTGGTGATCGTTGTTTTCATGACTGCTGTACCTACCATGCTGTGAAATCCGAAAATTGTTCATACGAAGGCGAATCGCAGCAAAATAGTATCGAGGGATTCATCAGGTCTGCAAGCTCGGATTGGTCGCGCAGTTGATCTGGCTGAATATTATTCATTTCCGATAGGCGACAAAGCCCTCAATTTATCGCGCCATGTTCCGGGAAGTCGCTGAACGAATCGGCGTTGTTGTCGTCATAACCACTGCTGAACATTGCTTCCAGTGTGCATCACCGCCCCCATTCGACACGCCAAAATGACAACTGGCCCAACGGGGCCAGTCTCTGGAAACGCTGGCATTGCGCCAACAATTTCGCTTCTTAAACAGGTTCTGCAAGTAAGAAATGGCATCTTACTAAGTCACACTATGCGTGCGGACGGTTCCTGCAAATGGATGGCAATAAGCTAGTGAATCGTATATACCCTCCTGAAATGAGTTGCCGACGAGTTCAGTGTAGAACATAGGTAAGAACGGTCAAGGAGATTCACGATGCGAACGGCCGCGGCATGCAGGAAATTGCGCATCCTGCCATACTTCAATGCAAGTGTTCTGACGTTGTCGCGGCTTTGAGACTTACCGAGCCGATGATGCATGCACAGGTAATTTGCGGATGTGCAAACGCACATGAGAATTTCTTGTCTGCAGTCAGTGCGTTCTGCTAGCCTAGCAATTGCAAGTTTTTGCGTAACCACGGAGGAAAGACCTTGCGCGGATTTAACTCGAAATACAGAGACTACGAAAACGGAGCATCACTTAAAGCGTTGATGACGGCGCGGCCGATGACAACCGAGCAGTATTCGGCAGTAATTCAAAAGCGGATTGAGCAGAGACGAAAGTTGGAAACAGCAAAAGAATTGAGGGCGGAGGCAGAAGAAAATCCGTGGTGGTGACAGTTTTGTTGTGACCCCACGTGTGTGTTCGATGCGAATACACCAGTTGACACATGTTCAAAAAAACGGCCCGCCGAAGCGGGCCTTTTATTTATGGCTATGTGTTTAGAGGCGGCTCCTGAACGCCCTCACTTTGTCTCTCGATTCTTCCATACGGTTGAGCAGCCGGACACATTTTCGTGCTCCGCAATTCTTCACAATCAGTTCTTGCGGCTTTCGCGTAACGACAGCGCTGCATAAAGAATGATGGCGCCGAACGTCGCCGTTCCGATTCCTCCAAGCGCGAACTGCCCAAGTTTCAAGGTGAAATCGCCGGCGCCGAGTATCAGCGTGACCGCGGCGACAATCAGGTTGCGGTTGTCCGAAAAGTCGACCTTGTTTTCAACCCATATGCGCGCGCCCGCGACTGTGATAAGCCCGAAGACCACGATAGAGACGCCGCCGAGCACCGCGCCCGGAATGGTCTGGATGACCGCGCCGAACTTCGGCGAAAACCCGAGCACGAGCGCAATTAACGCAGCGACGACGAAAATCAGCGTGGAATAGATCTTGGTCGCGGCCATGACGCCGATGTTTTCCGCGTAGGTGGTGACCCCGGTGCCGCCGACGCTGCCCGACAGAATTGTGGCCACGCCATCGCCGACAAACGCCCGCCCCATGTAGCGATCGAGGTTTTGACCAGTCATGGCGCTGACGGCCTTGATATGCCCCAGGTTCTCGGCGACCAGAATGATCGCCACCGGCGCCAGCAAAGCCATGGCATCCGCTTTGAATACCGGCGTGACGAAATGCGGCACGCCAAACCATGCTGCGTTGGCGATGACGCCGAAATCGATTGGTTTGCCAAGTCCGCCAACGTTGGCCAGAAAATAGTAGATCGCATAGGACAGCAGCAAACCGATCAGGATGAGGAGGCGCTGCGCCATGCCACGGGTGAAAACTGCGACGGCGCCGACGCAGGAGATCGTAACGAGCGCCATCCAGGCATCGAAATTATTCCCCGACACCCCTTTCACGGCGATCGGCGCCAGGTTCAGTCCAATGACCGCCACCACGGCGCCGGTCACCACAGGCGGCATCAGTTTTTCAATCCAGGCAGTACCGATCACCATCACCAGCAGCCCGATCAGCGCATAGACCACGCCGCAGGCGATGATGCCGCCGAGAGCGGTCCCCATGTTTGCGTTCGGCCCCTGCCCGCTATAGCCCGACACAAGGATGACCAAACCAATGAATGCGAAACTGGAACCCAGATAACTCGGCACACGACCGCCGACGAACACGAAAAAAAGCAGCGTGCCAACGCCCGACATGAAAATCGCCAGGTTCGGATCAAAACCCATCAGCAGCGGCGCCAGCACTGTTGCGCCGAACATGGCGACAATATGCTGGAACCCCATTGCGATGGTTTGCGGCCACGGCAGCCGCTCGTCTGTACCGATAACCTGGCGTTGGCCATCGTCCGTGCTCTCGCGCAGGCGCCAGCGGGGGAAATATGTGTTTGCCATGGGCTTCTCCAGTTGATCTGGCGGACGCGAAAACGATGCTCTCGCATTGCCAGAAATCATTGAAATATTTTTACCCCCGAGAGTGTATTGAGGGATGGATCAATTAACAACCGAAAACACGTCGATGAGCCCAAATTTCGGCAGTGAATATTCAGTGCTGCAGTGAATGGAGCCGCGAATGTCGCGCGCACAGGTTGGAGATATCGGTCAATCGCAGCAAGTCGGTTTCTCGCTCATGGCGAAAAAAAACCCGCAGGCGTTTCCGCTTGCGGGTTAATCCAATTCAAGGAGAGTTGGAGGAGACAGGAAGAATGTTATCGCAGCGCATCAAATATGTCCGCATTATTGTAGAAATATGAGATATTTACAAAACATATAGCAGCTTAATCACAGGGCCGTGGTGCGAATTCGAAAACCGCCTGTGTTGCTGCGATCAAAGACCAAGCACCCTCAAAACCACATTCGCTGGAATACCCGGTCACGGTTGACGAACAAATGCTTCAGCGCCGCAGCGGCATGAAAAACAACCAGAACAACCAATATCCATACGAGAGCTTCGTGGATCGAGAATAATAATTCGGCCGTGTCATGGTTAGGCGCCCTCCATCTCGGCAGTACGATCCCAAAGAACACCACTCCACTCTTGCTATACGATGCGCCGAGAAGACCCGAAACCGGTACCAGAATCATGCAGGCGTATAACAGCCACTGAGTGATCGAGGCAGTGGTCACTTCCCACCTCGGCAAGCTCACCGGCAATTCCGCGGGTTTGTGATTCGCGCGCCAGGCGACACGAACAATGATCAGTGCGAAAACCAGGATACCGAGCGTTTTATGCAAACTGAGATACCAGGGGCCGGCCGGCTCATCCTCGATACTCATCATGTACCAGCCGAGGGCTGCCATGCTGGCAATCAGGACTGCCAGCAGCCAGTGCAACACGACCGCGGCCCGGCTATAACGCCACTCATTTCCTGAATCGAAGCTGCTCATACGGTCAATACTCTCCCTCAACGGTGTTCGGTCAAGCTACACTACCGTTCCAAACAATGCGCCTATCGCAGCTGTAGCTGCCATAGCCACGACACTCCAGAACGTCACCCGCAAGATTCCTCTGAGGACACTGGCGCCGCCTGTCCTCGCCGCCAGTCCGCCAAGAAATGCGAGAAAGATCAGGGATGCGATCGCAACAGAGAGAATCAAGTGCTCCAAGGGTGCGAACGCTGCCACCAATAGCGGAAGCACGGCTCCGGCCGCAAAGCTCATGGCAGAAGCAATTGCGGCCTGCAGAGGTTTCGCACTGAATGCTTCGGTAATGCCGAGTTCGTCGCGGGCATGTGCACTTAGCGCGTCATGAGTCATCAATTGACTCGCCACCTGCTTTGCAAGTGCTGCGTCCAAACCGCGCGCAATATAGATGTTCGTCAGCTCCTGGTGTTCCCCTTTGGGGTTTTCGCCGAGCTCGTCGCGTTCCTTTGCAAGCGCAGCCTGCTCCGTATCGGCCTGCGACTGTACGGAAATGTATTCTCCTGTGGCCATGGACATGGCACCTGCGACGAGGCTGGCAATACCAGCGACAAGAATCCCTTGGTGCGTGGCATGCGATGCGGCCACCCCGAGAATCAGGCTGGAGGTTGACACGATGCCGTCATTGGCGCCAAGGACGGCTGCACGCAACCAGCCGACGGTTCCGAGCTTATGTTGCTCGCGATGACGAGTGCTCACGATAGTGGCCCATTCTTGAGTCTATTACTTGGATGTTTTTGACAACAAGGTCATGCTCGCATGACACCGATGCGTACATATTTATCGACATCAACCCTCGAGTGGGCTGTTGTATCGCTCAAGCCGCGATTTTGACAACCGTCCGTCCCTTTACTCGCCCCTCGATAAAGTCATCGAAGCATCCAGGCAGGTCGTTAAAGCTGATCACACGGGTGACCTCTGCCAGGTGACGCGGTTTAAGATCGGACGCAAGCCGGTCCCAGACGCGTTGCCGGGTGGGAAATCCCATGTAACCGGAATCAATGCCCAGCAAGCTGACACCGCGCAAGATGAACGGAAACACCGTGGTCTCCAGCTTGTGGCTCGCAGCATTGCCGATACTCGCAACTGTTCCGGCCTGTTTCATGTGTGCCAGGACCCATTGAAGAATAGGGCCGCCGACGTTGTCCACCGCGCCTGCCCACAGCCCTGCTTCAAGCGGCCGGACCTTGCCGAAGTCGATGGTCGAGGTAATTGTCACCTCGGCCGCGCCTAGCATGCGCAGATACTCTGCCTCTGACTCTTTGCCTGTGAGTGCGACGACGTGATAGCCTAGCTGAGCAAGCATATCGATGGCCAAGCCGCCGACACCACCAGTCGCGCCGGTGACAACGACCGGCCCGTTCTCCGGCGCGAGGCCGTTATCCTCCATGCGGACGACACCGAGCGCAGCAGTGAATCCGGCAGTTCCCAGTGCCATTGCCTCGAACAGATCGAGACCACTCGGCAGCGGAACAACCCAGCGCGCCGGGACGCGTGCAAATTCAGCGTAACCGCCATGGTGTGCAACCCCGATGTCGAAACTCGTCGCTATGACTTTGTCGCCACATTGGAAGCGTGGATCGGAGCTGCTCGTCACCTCACCCGCCATGTCGATGCCACCGACGCAAGGGAAGCGCCGAATGATTTTCCCCTTCCCTGTCGCTGCAAGTGCATCCTTATAGTTCACGCTGGAATAATGGATGCGGATCGTCACTTCACCGTCATCAAGTTGCTCGGGCGTGAGCCTGGTCATGTGACTGAAAATCTTTCCGCTTTCGTCCTGCTCGATTTGATAGGCATTGAAAGGGCTCATTGCTGAATTCTCCGAATCGTAAAGGCAGACAGCGGATCGCCAGCGGCACAAGGAGCGCCCTCCTTCACGGGCAAGCCGGTCGACTGCGATGATCTTGCATCAATATGGGCTCGGGAAGTTTACCGCACATCGGGCCAAGGCATTGGTAAGCGTCATCCGTGAACCGTCTGGACGACGGAGCGGAGAGAGGCCAAAGTAGTTCCCACCAAATAAGTGGTGGGAACCAAATTGTCCAATGAAGCCAATCGGTCGACGCGCAAGGGGCGGCCGAATCATCCAATCGAATTCAAGCGCCGCCTGGCGCAGCAGGCCTGCGAAGCCGGCGTGTCAGTATCGCGCCTGGCACAAGAACATGGCGTCAATGCCAATCTGCTGTTCAAGTGGCGTCGTCATTACCGTGCCGGCTTGTTTGACGAAGCCGCGGCGCCGACAGCTCTATTGCCGGTCTCGATCATGCAGGAGCCAGCAGGACGGCCCCCGGCAGAACCGCTGCCACCCGATTGTAGTGCTGCGCCGGGTGCCGGCATCGAGATTGCCTTCAGCGATTGCACGGTGCGCATCGGCAGTTCAGCAGACATGAAGATGCTGCGAGCTGTCCTGGCACTGCTGCGCCAATGATCGGTTTGCCGGCGGGCACGCGCATCTGGATGGCTGCGGGCGTAACCGACATGCGCAGCGGCTTCAACGGCCTGGCCGCCAAGGTGCAGACCGCTCTGGCCGAAGATCCGTTCTCCGGCCATGTATTCGTCTTCCGTGGCCGGCGTGGCGACCTGATCAAGATCCTGTGGTGAACCGGCGATGGATTGTGCCTGCTGGCCAAGCGGCTGGAGCGCGGTCGTTTCATCTGGCCGCAGGCCACCGAAGGCAGCGTGTCGCTGACGCCTGCGCAGCTGTCAATGCTGCTGGAAGGAATCGACTGGCGCCGCCCGGAACGCACGCAAAGCCCGCTCTGCGCCTTGTAAACATCGCCATAGCTGCGTAAACTCTGCGGCATGCTTACGCACGCCGATCTTCCCGACGATATTGCCGCGCTCAAGGCCATGGTGCTGGAGCGGGAGTCGGCGCTGGCGGTGAAGGAAACCGTCGTCGTTGAACTGCGCGAGCAGGTGTCGACGCATGCGCAGGAGATCGCGCACCTGAAGCTGCTCATTGCCAAGCTCAAGCGAATGCAGTTCGGCCGCAAATCCGAGAAGCTCGACCACGAGATCCTGCAGCTGGAATTGCGCCTGGAGGAATTGCAGGCAGACGAAGGGGCGCTGCACAGCGAGCAGCCATCCCGGCAGACCAGTCGCTCAGCTGCCAGGCGCACGCCACTGCCGCCGCATCTGCCGCGCGACGTGCAATTCCATTTGCCGCCCGACACGACGGCGTGCTCCCAGTGCGGCGCCACCATGAAACGGCTTGGCGAAGACGTGTCCGAACAACTCGAATACGTCCCCGCGCGTTTCAAGGTCATCCGTCATGTCCGGCCGAAGTATGCGTGCTCGTGCTGTGACCATATTGCGCAGGCGCCCGCACCAACGCGGCCGATCGCACGCGGACTGGCCGGCCCCGGCCTGCTGGCCCATATTCTCGTAGCCAAATACTGCGATCACTTGCCGCTGTACCGGCAATCGGTCATGTATGCCCGCGACGGCGTGACGCTGGAACGGGCCACCATGGCCGAGTGGGTTGGCGGCGCCAGCGGCCTGCTCTCACCGCTGGTCGACGCCATCCGGCGGCATGTCATGGCAGCATCGAAGCTGCATGCCGACGACACGCCGGTTCCGGTGCTGGCACCAGGCCGCGGCAAGACCAAGACGGGACGCCTCTGGGTGTACGTGCGAGATGACCGCCCGGCTGCAGGCACGGCGGCGCCCGCTGTCTGGTTCGCCTACACCGAGAACCGCAAGGGCGAACATCCGCAGCGGCATCTGGCGCGTTACCGCGGTATTCTGCAAGCCGATGCCTATGGCGGTTACCAGGCGATCTACGGCACCGGGCAGGTCGTCGAAGCGGCATGCTGGGCGCACGCGCGGCGCAAGTTCTACGAGCTGCACCAGGCGCGGCCCTCAACGGTCACGGCCGAGGCGTTGCGCCGCATTGGGGCGTTGTATGCAATTGAGGCGAAGATCCGCGGCAAGCCGCCGGATGATCGCCGCCGCATACGGCAAGCCGAATCACGACCGCAGCTCGATGCATTGCAGGCATGGCTGCGCACAACAATGGAAGCGCTGTCGCGCAAATCGGATACGACGGCGGCGATCCTGTATGCGCTCAACCGCTGGCAGGCGCTGGACCGCTATTGCGACGATGGCACCATTGAAATCGATAATTCGGCAGCGGAGCGCGCATTGCGCGGTGTGGCGCTGGGCCGCAAGAACTACCTGTTCGTCGGCGCCGATTCCGGCGGCGAGCGCGCCGCTACGCTCTACAGCCTGATCGAGACCGCCAAACTTAATGGACTGGACCCGGAGGGGTATTTGCGGCAGGTACTCGCCTGCATCGCTGACCATCCGATCAACCGGATCGACGAACTGCTACCCTGGAACATGACCCTACCAACCATGCTGCAGGAGGCAGCTTGATATGGCGACACGCAAAAAAGCTGCAAGTCCCTTGCTCCAGTTGAAGATCGAACTGGCCGGCATCAAGCCGCTGATCTGGCGCCGGGTAGTGGTGCCGGAGACGATCACGCTGGCCAGGCTGCACCAGGTGATCCAGGCGGTGATGGGATGGGAGGATTATCACCTACATGAGTTCGAGATCGCGGGAGAGCATTACGGCATTCCCGATCCGGACGATCCCTTCGGCCCGCCGGTCGTCTCCGAAGCACGCGCAAAGCTAGGAAAGAGTCTGGGCGGAATGGCGTCGTTACGTTATGTGTACGACTTTGGTGACGACTGGGTGCACAAGATCAAGGTAGAGAAGGTGGGGCCGCCGGATACCTGTGCGACGCCGATTTACCTTGGCGGCGCCAACGCTTGCCCGCCGGAAGATGTAGGCGGCCCATACGGTTATGCCGATTTCCTCGAAGCCATTAGCGATCCCGTCCATCCGGAACACCAGCAGATGCGCGACTGGGTCGGCCAGGAGTTCGATCCGAAAGCAATTGATCACGACATGATCGAACTCCGCCTCCGGAACATCAAACTCTAAACGTCAATACGGCTCCCGGCAGACGCTTACAGGCATTGCGTCCGTCACCAGATTCATCAAAGTAATGCGGCCTGGCTGGCGTGAAGGTATGCGGTGCGGCTTGGGGGAGGGATCGGAAAGCAAAAAGCCCCAGCTTTTGGGCTGGGGCTTTCTGGGTATAACAAGCCTGACGATTACCTACTTTCACACTGGTTGCAGCACTATCATCGGCGCG